>NZ_LMDO01000012.1:0-643473 GCF_001425105.1 Pseudomonas sp. Root401
CAACCGAGGCGCGCATTCTACAGCGCCCCGTGTATYTGTCAAGCGGTTATTTTAAGARGTTTTCAAAGTTTCCTTTGCAACTTCAACCACTTGCGCTTCCGATCTCTCGTTAGCGGGAGGCGAATTCTACAGCGTTACTCGCTGCTGTCAACACCTCTTTTTCACCGCTTTCGACCGAGAAGATCGAACCGCCAATAGAGCCAAACAACACCGCTCTATCTGCTCCTTCCGGGCTTCGATGAACTGAAGCCCAACACCTTCGAAACTTACTTAACTCATTGAATCTCAAGGAGTTTTCCGTTTCGACTGCGCCGGAAGTGGGGCGAATTATAGACTTCCAGAATCTGCCGTCAACNTCGTTAGCGGGAGGCGAATTCTACAGCGTTACTCGCTGCTGTCAACACCTCTTCTTCACCGCTTTCGACCGAGAAGATCGAACCGCCGACAGAGCCAAACAACACCRCTCTATCTGCTCCTTCCGGGCTTCGATGAACTGAAGCCCAACACCTTCGAAACTTACTTAACTCATTGAATCTCAAGGAGTTTTCCGTTTCGACTGCGCCGGAAGTGGGGCGAATTATAGACTTCCAGAATCTGCCGTCAACCCTTAATTTCGCTTTTCTATCAATAAGTTGCGCAACACAGGCAAACCCGCTGCTTTGCCCTTAAGAACCTCCCTCTATATAGAAGAGAAGACTCAAAGAACCCCCGCCTCCCTGAATGCCGTCACCGCAGCTTCGTCCAGCCCCAACACTCGCTGCAACACCTCCAGCGTATGCTCCCCTAATAAAGGCGGCGCATTGCGATATTCCACCGGCGTCTCGGAGAGTCGAATCGGACTGGCCACCTGGGGCACGCTACCAGCCAGTACGTGAGGTAATTCCATCGCCAATCCACGCGCCTGTACCTGAGGATCGGCAAACACCTGGGCAAGATCGTTGATTGGCCCACACGGCACGCCCGCCTGCTCCAATTGAGTCACCCACTCGGCGGTGGTCTTGAACACCGTCGCCTGGCGAATCAACGGAATCAACACCGCCCGATTCGCCACCCGCAGCTTGTTTGTGGCAAAACGCGGGTCATCAGCCCACTGCGGTTGACCGGCAACCTCAGCGAATTTTCGGAACTGGCCGTCATTACCCACCGTAAGGATGAAATCGCCATCAGCCGTAGGAAAATCCTGATAAGGCACGATGTTCGGATGTGCATTGCCCAGCCGTTTCGGCGCGTTGCCCGTGGTCAGGTAGTTCATCGCCTGATTGGCCAGGCAAGCCACTTGAACATCCAGCAAGGCCATATCGATGTGCTGCCCGCCGCCAGCATGATCACGATGCGCCAGCGCCGCCAAAATAGCAGCAGTCGAATACAGCCCCGTGAGGATATCCGTCAGCGCAACCCCCACCTTCACCGGCCCCGCCCCCTCATCGCCCTCGGGGCGGCCGGTCAGGCTCATCAAGCCCCCCAACCCCTGAATCATGAAGTCATACCCGGCGCGCTTGGCATAAGGGCCGGTCTGACCAAACCCGGTGATCGAGCAATAGATCAATTGCGGATTGATCGCCTTTAGCGAGTCATAGTCCAAACCATAAGCCGCAAGCCCGCCAACCTTGAAGTTTTCGATCAGGATATCGGACTTGGCCGCCAGCTCTCGCACCAGCCGCTGCCCCTCCGGACGCGTGAAATCGATGGTCACCGACTGCTTGTTGCGATTGGCCGACAGATAATAAGCAGCCTCGGTCGTGTTCTCGCCTCGGGCATCCTTCAGGAAAGGCGGCCCCCAAGCGCGGGTGTCGTCACCGTTGCCGGGGCGCTCGACCTTGATGACATCAGCCCCCAGGTCCGCCAGGATCTGTCCCGCCCACGGCCCGGCCAGGACCCTCGATAAATCCAATACCCGCAGATGCGAAAGCGCGCCCATGAACGTTCCCCTATTAATAGAACGCCTGGATACCGGTTTGTGCACGCCCCAGGATCAGCGCATGAACGTCGTGGGTGCCTTCGTAGGTGTTTACGACCTCCAGGTTCACGAGATGACGAGCGATGCCGAACTCATCGGAAATACCGTTGCCGCCCAGCATGTCCCTCGCCATGCGAGCGATATCCAGGGATTTGCCGCAGGAGTTGCGCTTCATGATCGAGGTGATCTCGACCGCCGCGGTACCTTCATCTTTCATACGCCCCAGACGCAGGCATCCCTGCAGGGCCAACGTGATCTCGGTCTGCATGTCGGCCAGCTTCTTCTGGATCAACTGATTGGCAGCCAGCGGACGCCCAAACTGCTGGCGGTCCAGTGTGTACTGGCGAGCGGTATGCCAGCAGAACTCAGCGGCCCCCAAGGCGCCCCAGGAGATGCCGTAGCGCGCCGAGTTCAGGCAGGTAAACGGGCCCTTCAGGCCACGGACATCCGGGAAGATGTTCTCTTCCGGAACGAATACGTTGTCCATCACGATTTCGCCAGTGATCGAGGCGCGCAACCCGACCTTGCCATGAATCGCCGGCGCACTCAGGCCCTTCCAGCCTTTCTCGAGGACGAAGCCGCGGATATCGCCGGCGTCATCCTTACCCCAGACGACAAAGACGTCGGCGATCGGACTGTTGGTAATCCACATTTTGCTACCCGTCAGGCTGTAGCCGCCTTCCACTTTGCGCGCACGAGTAATCATCGCGCCCGGGTCGGAGCCATGGTTCGGCTCGGTCAGACCAAAGCAACCGATCCATTCACCAGACGCCAGCTTCGGCAGATACTTCTGTTTTTGCGCCTCGGTACCGAATTCATTGATCGGCACCATGACCAGCGAAGACTGCACGCTCATCATCGAGCGATAACCGGAATCGACGCGCTCGACTTCACGAGCGATCAGGCCATAGCTGACGTAGTTCAGCCCACTGCCGCCGTACTGCTCTGGGATGGTTGCCCCCAGCAGGCCCACCTCACCCATCTCGCGGAAAATCTCTGGGTCGGTCTTCTCATGGCGGAACGCTTCCAGCACCCGCGGCGCGAGCTTCTGCTGGGCGAACTGCTCGGCAGTGTCGCGGATCATGCGTTCTTCTTCGGTGAGCTGCTGATCCAGCAACAATGGATCGATCCAGTTGAAGCTCGCTTTACCGGCCATGAAAGAGTCCTCGCCAATTAAATGAAAATCGTGGATTGATCCTAGGCGCGCTTTCCTACAAGGGCAAACGAGGATTGCGCACTATCTTGTGCTAATTTCTCACTCCGTAAACGCCATAAACCCCGTTTATGTCGATATCGAGTGAGGCTTGCGTACATGCGCCGTAAAATCCCCAGCACCACCGCCCTGATCAGTTTCGAGGCTGCCGCACGTCATGAGAGCTTCACCAAGGCGGCGCACGAGCTTTCTCTTACGCAAGGCGCGATCTGCCGACAGATCGCCAGCCTGGAAGACTTCCTCAGCGTGGAGCTTTTCCGACGCTCACGCCGAGGTGTCAAACTGACCGAAGCGGGCCTTTCCTACAGCCGTCGAGTGGCCACCCAACTGGATGCCGTCGAGCGCGACGCTCTTTCAGTGATGGGGCACACCGGTGCGAACGTGATCGAACTGGCCGTGGTTCCAACCTTCGGCACTCAATGGCTGCTACCACGCCTCAAGGATTTCCAGCAGCAACATCCGGAAGTCACCGTCAACCTGACCAACCGCACACGGCCCTTTCTCTTCGCGGACACAGAGTTTGATGCCGCCATCTATTTTGGTGATGCGGACTGGTCCGGTACCGAATCCCACAAACTGATGGGCGAAAATCCGATGCCGGTATGCAGCCCTACGTTACTGGGAGACCGGACGAGCCTGACACCAGAGGCCATCGCCGAATTGCCCTTGCTCCAGCAGACCACTCGCCCCTATGCCTGGCGCCAGTGGTTCAACGCCCAGAACCTGAACATTGCACGAGACCTGACAGGCCCGCGTTATGAACTATTCTCCATGCTTGCCCAAGCGGCCATGCACGACATGGGCATTGCGCTGATTCCGCCCTTCTTGATCCAGCGCGAGCTGGCAGAGAAACGACTGGTCGTGGCCAACCGTAGCGCGCTATCGAGCATCAAGGCCTACTACCTGATGATTCCAGAGCGAAAGGTCGAATCCGCCTCTCTTCGAGCTTTTCGCGATTGGCTCGTGAAGCAAGCAAGCAACTATCACCTTGATTAATAAAGAAAAACTTAAAACAGACTTAGGTAGTAAACTAACAGAAGACGCTACAGATATAAGTTTATGTCGCATTCAGTCAATCTGTTATGAAGTCCGTGCAGTAGTCTCCAAAGCGTTTAAATACATGGCTTTGAGCCATATTGCGCAGCGCATCAGGGCCTATTCATCTGGCCGATGGGAAAAGTTGTCAATTTGAACCTGAATCCTTGGAAAGCACGGCCTACAAGGGATGCCGATCGATAATTGCGACATTCGGTCACAGGGTGACTTGTAGTTAATTTTCCGTCACCCGTCATAATCCCTTGAAGGGCTGAATTTTCGCCTGCAAAATGCCGCGCCCCGCCTGGTTTGGCGGGATCGTGCTGATCGGCCGCCCCAGCCGCACCATCCGAAGTGCCTGGGTTTACTCAATAAGATCACGCAGGAGATTTGACGTGCACATTGGTGTTCCCCTCGAAACCCAAACGGGTGAAACACGGGTTGCTGCTACCCCGGAAACCATCAAGAAGCTGATCGGCCAAGGCCATAAAGTCACTGTTCAAAGCGGCGCCGGCATCAAGGCCAGCGTTATCGACAGTGCCTATGAGGCGGCGGGCGCAACCATTGGCAGTGCCAGTGATGCATTCGGAGCCGAGCTGATTCTCAAGGTGGTTGCCCCCAGCGACAGCGAACTGACGCTGATCAAGAGCGGCACCGTTCTGGTGGGCATGCTCAATCCGTTCAACAACGAAACCATCGCCAAGCTGGCCGAATGCGGCATCACCGCTTTCGCCCTCGAGGCCGCGCCACGTACCTCCCGTGCCCAAAGCCTGGATGTGCTGTCGTCTCAAGCGAACATTGCCGGCTATAAAGCCGTGCTGCTGGCCGCCCACCACTACCCGCGCTTCATGCCGATGCTGATGACCGCCGCAGGCACCGTGAAAGCGGCGCGCGTGCTCATTCTCGGCGCGGGCGTGGCCGGGTTGCAGGCGATTGCCACGGCCAAGCGCCTGGGCGCGGTGATCGAAGCCTCGGATGTGCGTCCGGCGGTCAAGGAACAAATCGAATCCCTCGGCGCCAAGTTCGTCGACGTGCCTTACGAGACCGACGAAGAGCGTGAATGCGCCGTCGGCGTCGGTGGTTACGCCCGGCCGATGCCGGCCAGCTGGATGCAGCGCCAGGCCCAAGCGGTGCACGAGCGCGCCAAGCAGGCGGACATCGTCATCACCACCGCTCTGATTCCGGGCCGCAAGGCACCGACACTGCTGAGTGCCGAAACCGTCGCGCAGATGAAACCCGGCTCGGTGGTCATCGACCTCGCGGCAGCCCAGGGCGGTAACTGCCCGCTGACCGTGGCCGATCAGGTGGTTGTCGAGAATGGCGTGACCATTTGCGGTCCGACCAACCTGGCCGGTGAAGTCGCGGCTGACGCTTCGGCGCTGTACGCCCGCAACCTGCTGGACTTCCTGAAGCTGGTCTTCACCAAGGAAGGTCAGTTCGACGTGAACCTGGAAGACGACATCGTTGCCGCGTGCCTGATGTGCCGCGACGGCCAAGTCATCCGCAAAAACGCCTAAGCAGGGATTCAGACAATGGAAGAGCTTATCTCCCCCGGTATCTACAACCTGATCATCTTCGTGCTGGCGATTTATGTCGGTTATCACGTGGTCTGGAACGTAACACCCGCGCTGCACACGCCGTTGATGGCGGTAACCAACGCCATTTCGGCGATCGTGATCGTCGGCGCCATGCTCGCTGCCGCGCTGACCGTAACGCCTCTGGGCAAGACCATGGGCACCCTCGCCGTGGCCCTCGCCGCGGTCAACGTATTCGGTGGCTTCCTGGTGACGCGCCGCATGCTTGAGATGTTCAAGAAAAAAGCCCCGAAAGCCGTAAAAGAAGAGGCGCCCAAGTAATGAGCATGAACCTGGTAACGACGCTCTACCTGATCGCGTCGATCTGCTTCATCCAGGCCCTCAAAGGCCTGTCGCACCCCACCACCTCTCGTCGTGGCAATCTGTTCGGCATGCTCGGCATGGCGCTGGCAGTGCTCACCACTGTGGGCCTCATCTATAAGCTGGGCGCTGAGCTAGCGACAGCCGGCATCGGCTACGTCATCGTCGGCCTGCTGATCGGCGGCACCGCCGGTTCGATCATGGCCAAGCGCGTCGAGATGACCAAGATGCCGGAGCTGGTAGCGTTCATGCACAGCATGATCGGCCTGGCGGCGGTGTTCATTGCCATCGCAGCGGTCGTCGAGCCGCAATCGCTGGGCATCGTCAAGCAACTGGGCGATTCGATTCCGGCCGGTAACCGCCTGGAGCTGTTCCTCGGCGCCGCCATTGGTGCAATCACCTTCTCCGGCTCGGTGATCGCTTTCGGCAAGCTCTCGGGCAAGTACAAGTTCCGTCTGTTCCAGGGCGCACCGGTACAGTTTGGTGGCCAGCACAAGCTCAACCTGATCCTGGGCCTGGCAACGCTGGGCCTGGGCCTGACCTTCATGTTCACCGGCAACCTCGGCGCGTTCGCCTTGATGCTGGCCCTGGCGTTTGTCCTGGGCGTGCTGATCATCATCCCGATCGGCGGCGCGGACATGCCGGTGGTGGTCTCGATGCTCAACAGTTATTCCGGTTGGGCCGCAGCAGGTATCGGTTTCTCGCTGAACAACTCGATGCTGATCATTGCCGGTTCGTTGGTAGGTTCGAGCGGTGCGATCCTGTCGTACATCATGTGCAAGGCGATGAACCGTTCGTTCTTCAACGTGCTGCTCGGCGGCTTCGGCAACACAGCAGATGCTGCTGGCCCTGCAGGCTCCAAAGAAGCCCGCCCAGTGAAATCCGGCTCGGCTGACGACGCGACCTTCCTGTTGACCAACGCCGACACGGTGATCATCGTCCCAGGCTATGGCCTGGCGGTGGCACGGGCTCAGCACGCGCTGAAAGAGCTGACCGAGAAGCTGACCCACCACGGCGTGACCGTTAAGTACGCGATCCACCCGGTGGCCGGTCGCATGCCTGGGCACATGAACGTATTGCTGGCCGAGGCCGAAGTGCCTTACGACCAGGTGTTCGAGATGGAAGACATCAACTCCGAGTTCGGCCAGGCCGATGTGGTGCTGGTACTGGGCGCCAACGACGTGGTCAACCCGGCGGCGAAGAACGATCCGAAGTCGCCGATCGCCGGCATGCCGATCCTCGAAGCCTTCAAGGCCAAGACCATCATCGTCAACAAGCGCTCGATGGCCAGCGGCTACGCGGGCCTGGACAACGAGCTGTTCTATCTCGACAAGACCATGATGGTGTTCGGTGACGCCAAGAAGGTCATCGAAGACATGGTCAAAGCGGTGGAATAACGCTAACGGCTTCACCATCAACGCCCCGACTTGTCGGGGCGTTTTGATTTGTATCAAGGCCGAACGTTACCGATCCGGTAATAATGTTTTGCCTGAAACACCCGTAATAGAGGCCTTAAATGCGACCTTTGTAGCGGGTCGGGCACCGCGCGAATTCACTAGACTGCGCATCTTGCTTTCCAGCCCGAGATAACAACCTATGTACCGTGATCGCATCCGCTTGCCTTCGTTATTGAATAAAGTGATGAGCGCTGCCGAAGCAGCCTTGTTGATTCAGGACGGCATGACCGTCGGCATGAGCGGCTTTACCCGCGCCGGAGAAGCGAAAGCAGTGCCCCACGCCCTGGCTGAGCGCGCCAAGGTCACTCCGTTGAAAATCAGCCTGATGACCGGTGCGAGCCTGGGTAATGACCTCGACAAGGAGCTCACCGAGGCCGGCGTGCTGGCACGGCGTATGCCATTCCAGGTCGACAGCACGTTGCGCAAGGCGATCAACGCAGGCGAGGTGATGTTCATCGACCAGCATCTCTCGGAAACTGTTGAGCAACTGCGCAACGGCCAGCTCAAGCTGCCCGACATTGCCGTGATCGAAGCGGTGGCCATCACCGAGCAAGGGCATATCGTACCGACCACATCGGTGGGTAACTCGGCCAGTTTCGCCATCTTCGCCCGGCAAGTGATCATCGAGATCAACATGGCCCACAACCCGAACCTGGAAGGGCTGCACGACATTTATATCCCGACTTATCGCCCGACCCGCACCCCAATCCCCCTGGTGAAAGTCGACGACCGTATTGGCAGCCCCGCTATACCGATCCCGCCGGAAAAAATTGCCGCCATTGTCATCACCAACCAAGGGGACTCGCCTTCGACCGTCGCGCCACCGGACAGCGACACCCAGGCCATCGCCGATCATCTGATCGACTTCTTCAAGCAGGAAGTTGCAGCCGGGCGCATGACCAACAAGCTCGGGCCGTTGCAGGCCGGGATTGGCAACATCGCCAACGCCGTAATGTGCGGGCTGATCGATTCCCCGTTCGAAGACCTGACCATGTATTCCGAGGTCCTGCAGGACTCGACATTTGACTTGATCGACGCTGGCAAGCTGAGCTTCGCCTCCGGCAGCTCTATCACGCTGTCGAGCCGACGCAACGCCGATGTATTCGGAAATCTGGAAAGGTATAAGGACAAACTGGTCCTGCGCCCACAGGAGATCTCCAACCATCCCGAGGTCGTACGCCGCCTGGGCATCATCGGTATCAACACCGCGTTGGAGTTCGACCTGTACGGCAACGTCAACTCCACCCATATCTGCGGCACTCGGATGATGAATGGCATTGGCGGTTCGGGGGATTTCGCCCGCAACGCCCACTTGGCGATTTTCGTTACCAAGTCGATTGCCAAGGGCGGTGCCATTTCCAGTGTCGTGCCGATGGTCAGCCACGTGGACCATACCGAGCACGATGTCGACATCCTGGTGACCGAGATCGGCCTGGCCGACCTGCGCGGCCTGGCGCCAAGGGAGCGGGCACGGGTGGTCATCGACAACTGCGTGCATCCGTCCTACCGCCAAGCTCTGAATGATTATTTCGAAGCAGCCTGCGCCCTGGGTGGGCATACCCCGCACATCCTGCGCGATGCACTGAGTTGGCACGTCAACCTCGAAGAGACCGGGCGCATGTTGGCCGTCTGATACAGCTGGATTACAGCTATCGCAAATACAGTTTTGATTGAAGGCCGCCACTCGAGCCTTGCGCGACAAAAACTGTACTGCTGTACCGGTGTTTTCTTACAGTCTTTTCCCACAAAACTTCTGTCAACCGCCTAAAACGCACCATTACAGTGCAGATAGGTACAGTTGCCTCAATATTGACCAGTACACCGCTCTTTAACAGTTAACTGGTCTCTCACAATACAGGTGAACTGTATCTAGAGAGACTGGCCAAACGAGAGGATCATGGGCACCAGTTAAACCACTACCTAATCCCGCCACAAGCGGAAGGATGTCAACCATGGAACGTACACTCAGTTCCGAGCTGTTTTTCGAAGACAAAGCTGAAAAAAACCAGGCTTCCCTGCCTCTTCGCGTTATCGCTAACCTGATGTTGTGGCAGCGCCGCATCGCCAGCCGCCACCAACTGGCTCGTCTGGATTCGCGCCTGCTGGCTGACGCCGGTATCAGCGAAGCACAACGTTACGAAGAGCTGAGCAAGCCGTTCTGGCGCTAACTCAGCGTCGCTGGCCCTGACCCACCGGGTCCACCGCCAGCACCGAATTGAATAAACAAGACCCGTCGCGGGAAACCGCGACGGGTCTTGTCGTTTCCGGGCCCGCTTTTATGGAAGACCGGAGAGATATAACAGTTACCTGAGAATTAAAAACATACCAGTACAGTTTATCTTGAGCCGTAGCGCCCAATGCGGGCATCATGCTGCCGATGACTGTCGCAAAGGGCTGCCAGCCAACGCGTTCTGTCCTAATATCGATGCGAACGTGGCGAAGCGAGTCGAGCATGCGTCTCTTCTTCCAGCTACACGCACCGGCATCACCTCATCCTTCAAGGAGTTTCCTCATGATCCGTCTTCGCCTGCTCAGCGCAGTTGCCCTGCTGGCCGTAGCCGCCCACTCCAACGCCAGCAGCTTTATCGTTACCACTGACTCCATCGTCGGCGCACTCAAGGCCACGTCCGACGTGACCTCTGATGCAACCTCATCACTGCGGGACAACAAGATCGTTCAAGCCGCCCGTGATGACGCCGCCAGCTTCGTGGCCAGCGAAGGCGCCATCCGTGGCGTGAAACTGGAAAGTGCCCTGGATTACATCCGCCAGCAGGCACCACAGCTCAACGCCACCGATGCACAGCTGGCCCAGGCCATCCTGGTGATCTGATGCAACATGAAACATCGGGCACCCAATGGTGTTCCGATGTTTCAGCGCTGGCTCTGGCCCGCAGGTTTGCGCTAGCCTTCAGGCTCGCCATCAACCGTCGAGTCCCATGCGCTTTTACTCAGATCTGTTCATCGCGTCTTTCTTCGTAGTTTTTTGCTGGTCTGTTCCGGCCCATGCCTTCGATGTGTCCACCCAGCAAGTGGTGGTCAGCGGCTATGCCACGAGCATGGTGACCTCTGCGCCCTTCGACCATAAACTGATCATCGCCGCTCACGATGACGCTGCGGCCTTCATTGCCAGTGACGGACAGTTGCGAGGTGCACAACTGGAATCGGCCCTGGATTACCTGCGCCGGACCCAGCCAAAACTTCACGTCAGCGACCTTGAACTGGCACAGGCAATTCTCGTCCAATAGTTATCCTTATTTCTCCGGAGTCGTTCCATGCGTAGCCCGCTGATTGCTGCCGCCCTAGGCCTGCTGGTGTTGGCCGATGTGGCCCAGGCACATACCCTGGTAGCCACCAGTAACATCATCGTTCGCGCTTCCCAGCGCACGATTGATTTCACTTCCGACACCACCACCTCCATCCGTGATTCGAAAATCGTCCGCGAAGCCCATGACGATGCGGCCAGTTTTGTCGCCAGCAATGGTGAAATTCGTGGCGCTCACCTCGAGGCCGCCTTCGACACCTTGCGCACCCGCGTGCCGGAAGCCCGCGACGCCAGTGACCAGGTTCTCGCCGAAGCCATCCTCGCATTGTGAGGCGGTTCGCCGCCTGGCTGGCGGCCGGGGTCTTGCTGCTCACGGGCAGCATGGCCCAGGCCGGCCTGCGACTGCACCTCAACGTCGAAGGACTGAGCCCGGCCCAACAGCAGGCCAGCCAGGCGCTGCTCGATGAAGCCATGCAGGCGCTGCCGCCGCGCTTCATCGAGCGGCTGGACCGGCGCATCGATGTCGGCTGGACCGACCAGATGCCGGCCAACGCCTACGGCCAGGCCTCGCTGGTGTCGCAACTGGACCTCAATAGCAACCTGCTCGACAGCCTTGTCGACGGCAGTGCCGCGACGCAAAAGACCCATCGCCCCCACGGCACCGTGCGACGGGAAATGCTCGCCACGGTCCTGCACGAACTGACCCACATTTATGACCGCTCGCGTCTCTGGCCAGATGCCGAGCGTACGCTGATCCAGCGTTGCACTCGACGCAACAGCAGCGCCGGGTTAATCGGCCTCCCCGATGAGTGCCGGGGCCAGAACGACCGCCGCTTCACCCTCAGCGATGATCCTCGGTTGCTGGACCTCGCCGGCTGGCCACAATACGTCGGCCGACGCGGTGAGCGGGAACAGCACAATCGCCAGGTCGCCCGCAGCCCGGATCTCTATGAAACGAGCAGCCCCAAGGAGTTCGTCGCGGTCAACATGGAGTACTTTCTCCTCGACCCGAGCTACGCCTGCCGACGCCCCGCCCTGTATCGCTATTACCAGGAACACTTCGGCTGGGCACCCGCCGCCAAGGACACCTGCGCCAAATCGTTCGCCTTCCTCAACGCCGGCAACGACTTCGCCAAGACGCCACTGGGCAAGGTCGATCCAGAGCGAGTCTATGCCATTGATTACCTGCTGGCCGAAGCCAACCAGAACTGGGTGAGCCGCTGGGGGCACAGCATGCTCCGGCTGGTGATCTGTGCACCGGGTCGCCCACGTGGCCCGGACTGCCGACTGGACCTGGACCAACACCTGGTGCTGTCGTACCGCGCCTTCGTCGGCGATGTGCAGCTATCGAGCTGGGACGGGCTGGTCGGAAAATATCCGTCGCGCCTTTTCGTATTGCCGTTGGCCCAGGTGATCGATGAATACACCAAGACCGAACTGCGCAGCCTGGCGTCGGTGCCGCTGAACCTGTCGCGCACCGAGATCGAGGAAACGGTCGAGCACGCCGCCGAAATGCATTGGAGCTACGACGGCAACTATTACTTCCTGTCCAATAACTGCGCCGTGGAAAGCTTGAAGCTGCTGCGCAGCGGCAGCAATAACGCGCAGCTCAACGGCCTGGACAGCATCATGCCCAACGGTTTGCTGGAAGTCCTCAAGGGCCGGGGCCTGGCGGACACCAGCGTGCTGGATGATCCCAAGGAAGCCTTGCGCCTGGGCTACCGCTTCGACTCATTCCGCGAGCGATACCAGGCGATGTTCGATGTGCTGAAGAAGTATCTGCCGATCAAGCAGCAAACGGTGGAAGACTGGCTGGCCCTGGATGCCGTCGAACGCCGCGTCTGGTTCGAACAGGCCGACCTGCGCACCAGCGCGGCGCTGTTACTGCTGGAACAGGCCAGTTATCGTCGGCAACTGTTGTTGGCCCAGGATGAAGTCAAACAGCGTTATCTCGGAGCCCGTGAATTGCAGAATGGCGGCATGGAAAGGGCTAATGCAACGCTGCAGCAGATCCTCGCCAACAGCGGCTTCCTGAGCCGTCCGGCCGAACTGCTGGGCAGTAGCGGCTACGGCTTGCCGCAACCCAGCGAGTGGCAACGCTTGGAATCGGAAAGCAGCTTGCGTCAGAAACAGCTTCAAACGCTGACAGGCGACCTGGACAAGGAAGTCCGGGCATTGCTTGAGCCGAGTCGCGCCGCTGAAATTGCTGCCAGCGAGGCCAATGTGAAAGCGATCGGCGAGCATTTGCGCAAACTGCACAAGGCCGGAGGCGGGTTGGAGTTGCCCTGATCCCATTGTGGCGAGGGCGCTTGCTCCCGCTGGGTCTGTAGGAGCTGACGAGCGAAGCGAGGCTGCGATCTTTTCACTGCCCATTGAGTCTGGAGCGGAAGATCAAAAGATCGTCCGAACGCGGCCCGAGCCTTCGCCAGCTCCTACAGAGCCGAACCAGGATTCAGCCCAGACGCGCCTTGCGCACACCCTCAGCCAGGGCGGCACACAAGCTCAACACGCCATCAATCGCCTGTTCCGGCGTATCGGCGTTGGCGATATGGTCGATCAGCGCCGAGCCAACCACCACCCCATCAGCCAATCGTGCGATGGCTGCCGCCTGCTCCGGCGTACGAATACCGAAACCAATGCTGATCGGCAAATCGGTGTGGCGACGCAGGCGCGCCACGGCTTCTTCCACATGCTCCAGCGTCGCGGCACCGGCACCGGTCACACCCGCCACCGACACGTAATATACAAAGCCGGAACTGCCATTGAGCACCGTTGGCAAACGCACGTCGTCGGTGGTTGGCGTGGTCAGGCGGATGAAGTCCAGGCCAGCTGCCTGGGCCGGCTCGCACAGTTCGCTGTTGTGCTCGGGCGGCATGTCCACAACGATCAGGCCATCCACGCCAGATTCCAGCGCCTCGCCAATGAAACGCTGCACGCCATAACGGTGGATCGGGTTGAAGTAGCCCATCAGCACCAGCGGTGTCTCGCTGTTTTCTTTGCGGAACTCACGAACCATCTGCAAGGTTTTCGCCAGGTTCTGCTGGGCACCCAAGGCACGAATATTCGCCAATTGGATCGCCGGGCCGTCGGCCATCGGGTCGGTGAACGGCATGCCCAGCTCGATGACATCGGCACCGGCCGCTGGCAGGCCCTTGAGGATTGCCAGCGAGGTGTCGTAGTCCGGGTCGCCAGCCGTGACGAAAGTCACCAGGGCGGCGCGGTTCTGTTCCTTGAGTTCGGCAAAACGGGTTTGCAGGCGGCTCATCAGTGTTTCTCCTGCTGGGACTGTTCCATGTGGTGCATCACGGTTTGCATGTCTTTGTCGCCACGGCCGGACAGGTTGACCACCATCAGGTGATCTTTCGGCAGGTTGGGTGCGCGTTTGAACACTTCCGCCAGGGCATGGGCGCTTTCCAATGCAGGAATGATCCCTTCCAGGCGGCAGCATTTGTGAAAGGCTTCCAAGGCTTCGGCGTCGGTCACCGAGGTGTACTGGACGCGGCCAATGTCGTGCAACCAGGCGTGTTCCGGACCGATGCCGGGGTAGTCGAGACCGGCGGAAATCGAATGGGCGTCGATGATCTGACCGTCGTCGTCCTGCAACAGGAAGGTGCGATTGCCGTGCAGTACACCTGGGACGCCGCCGTTCAGGCTCGCCGCATGCTTACCGGTCTCGATGCCATAACCGGCGGCTTCGACGCCGATGATCTCGACGCTCTTGTCGTCCAGGAACGGGTGGAACAGGCCCATGGCGTTGGAACCGCCGCCGATGCACGCCACCAGGCTGTCCGGCAGGCGACCTTCCTGGGCTTGCAGCTGCTCGCGGGTTTCCTTGCCGATCACGGCCTGGAAGTCACGCACCATCGCCGGATATGGATGCGGGCCAGCCACGGTACCGATCAGGTAGAACGTGCTGTCGACGTTGGTGACCCAGTCGCGCAGGGCCTCGTTCATTGCATCTTTCAGGGTACCGGTGCCAGCGACCACCGGGATCACTTCAGCGCCCAGCAGCTTCATGCGGAACACGTTGGCCTGCTGGCGCTCGATGTCGGTGGTACCCATGTAGATCACGCAATCGAGGCCAAAACGCGCGGCCACGGTGGCGGTGGCCACACCGTGCATGCCGGCGCCGGTTTCGGCGATGATGCGTTTTTTGCCCATGCGCCGCGCCAGCAGGATCTGGCCGATGCAGTTGTTGATCTTGTGCGCGCCGGTGTGGTTCAGCTCTTCACGCTTGAGATAGATCTTGGCGCCGCCGCAGTATTCGGTCAGGCGCTCGGCGAAGTAGAGCGGGCTCGGACGTCCGACGTAATCACGCTGGAAGTAGGCCAATTCCTCCAGGAACGCCGGATCTTCCTTCGCCACTTCGTATTCGCGGGCCAGATCCAGGATCAGCGGCATCAGGGTTTCGGCCACATAGCGGCCACCGAACGCACCGAACAGGCCGTTGGCATCGGGACCGCTGCGCAGGTTGAAAGGGGTCGTGGACTGGGTCATCGGGCGCTCCAAGCAAATGCGTTGAAAGACAATGAGGTTCACTCTACCCCTGACATCCGCCACTGAAAACCGATAAGATCGCCACGACCTGTCAGAAAAACTCACAGATAACATGAGCCACGACCTTCCCCCCCTCAACGCCTTGCGCGCCTTCGAGGCCACCGCCCGCCTGAACAGCGTAAGCCAGGCGGCCGAACAGCTGCACGTCACCCATGGCGCTGTAAGTCGACAGCTGAAGGTGCTGGAAGAACATTTAGGTGTCAGCCTGTTCATCAAGGATGGGCGCGGCTTGAAACTCACAGATGCCGGCATGCGCCTGCGCGATGCCAGCACTGACGCGTTCGAGCGACTGCGTGGTGTTTGTGCGGAGCTGACGCAAAGCACGGCCGATGCCCCGTTCGTCCTGGGCTGCTCGGGAAGCTTGCTGGCACGCTGGTTTATTCCCCGCCTGGGCAGGCTCAATGCCGACCTGCCGGATTTGCGCCTGCACCTGTCCGCTGGCGAGGGCGACCTGGACCCCAGGCGACCAGGACTGGACGCCTTGCTGGTATTCGCCGAACCACCCTGGCCGGCCGACATGCAGGTGTATGAACTGGTGAGCGAGCGGATCGGCCCCGTGATGAGCCCGCACTACGCCGGGTTCGCCCGCCTGCAGGCCGCACCGGCCAGCGCGCTGCTGGACGAGCCGTTGCTGCACACTACCTCCCGTCCACAGGCCTGGCCGACCTGGGCACAGCAAAACGACCTTGATCCCCGGGCATTGAAATTCGGGCAAGGATTCGAGCATCTGTATTATTTGCTGGAGGCCGCTGTAGCGGGGCTTGGCGTGGCGATCGCGCCCGAGCCGCTGGTGGCTGAGGACGTGCGCGCCGGTCGCCTGGTCGCGCCGTGGGGTTTCGATGAAACGGCGGCGCGACTGGCGTTGTGGCTACCCAAGCGCGCCGCAGATGGGCGCGCTCGGCAATTGGCCCAGTGGCTCAGGCATGAGCTGAGCCAACCGACTCAGTCTCCGCGTTTGCACAGCAAGTAAGCAGCCAGCAAACCAAGCGCACCGACCGCGACACCCGCGGTGGTCCAAGGGTGTTCCTGCGCGTAGTCGCGTGTGGCGATCCCGGTTTCACGGGTTTTCACCTTGACCTCTTCATACGCGTCGCTGAGCAGATGGCGAGAATGTTTCAAGGCGTTCTCGGCATTGGCCTTGAGCGACTTGAGGGTCTTACGCGACTCGTCCGAAGCGTCGTCCTTCAGGCTTTCCAACGACTTGAGCAGACTCTCGATCTCCGCTTCCATGCTTTGCAACGAGGCTTTGCGTAACGAATTGCTGGCCATGGTGGCTCTCTCCTGCAGTGGTTGAGTGGCGTGTGTGAATTGGGACTGCGGCCGTTTCTGAAAGTGCAGTAAATCTGAACTTCAGCGCGCAAACGGCGACACACGTATGACGAAAAATCGCTGCTAGGCTGTTAAAAACAACCAAGGAGAATCTCATGAGTGATCATCACACTTACAAAAAAGTCGAGCTGGTCGGCTCGTCTCCCACCAGCATTGAAGACGCCATTAATAATGCCCTGGCCGAGGCCAGCAAAAGCCTCAAGCATCTGGAGTGGTTCGAAGTCACGGAAACCCGCGGACACATCGAAAACGGCCGCGCCGCGCACTTTCAGGTCACCCTCAAAGTCGGGTTCCGGATTGTGAATAGCTGAGGAGCGATGAACTTGCACGCTGGCGGAGTGCCATAGGGAATGGCGATGCGCTATGGTATGCGCATTCTGTTTTTCCAATACCTGCCCTATTTGATCCGACCAAGGAGTGCGAGCGATGAAAAAGTTGATGGTAGCCCTGGGTTTGCTGAGCCTTGCCGGTGGCGCGTTTGCGGCCGGCAAGCCCTGCGAAGAGCTGAAAAACGAGATCGCAGCGAAGTTGGATGCCAAGGGCGTGTCAGGTTATTCGCTGGAAATCGTCGACAAAGGCGCAGCGACCGACGGAAAAGTTGTAGGCACCTGTGAGGGCGGTACGAAAGAAATCGTCTATAAAAAGTGATTCCTTTCGAACGTCAAAGCCGGCGCAGTGCGTCGGCTTTTTTATGTGCGTCATTCAGCCTTTCATGACCTGCGCCAGCAACTCGTATGAGTGCAAGCGATCGGCGTGCTCATACAGGTCGCTGGTAAAAATCAGTTCATCGGCCTGGGTTTGCTCGATCAGCACCTCCAGCTTGGCGCGAATCTTCTGCGGGCTGCCGACCATGGCCAGTCCCAGGAAATCGCCAACCGCTTCTTTCTCATGGGGCAACCAGAGGCCGTTCATTGTTTCGACCGGCGGACGCTGCACCAGGCTCTGACCGCGCATCAGCGCCAGGATTCGCTGGTACACCGACGTCGCCAGGTAATCGGCCTGTTCATCCGTGTCCGCCGCCACCAGCGGCACGCCGAGCATCACATAAGGCTTGTCGAGCACCGCCGACGGCTTGAAGTGGTTGCGGTAGATGCGAATTGCCTCGTGCATGTAGCGCGGTGCGAAATGAGAGGCGAACGCGTAGGGCAAACCGCGCTCACCGGCCAATTGCGCACTGAACAGGCTCGACCCCAGCAGCCACACCGGCACGTTGGTCCCGGTGCCGGGCATGGCGATGATGCGTTGGTCCGGGGTGCGTGGGCCCAGATAGCGCATCAGCTCGGCCACGTCCTCGGGGAAATCGTCCGCGCTGCCGGAGCGCTCGCGACGCAGGGCTCGGGCGGTCATCTGGTCGGAACCTGGCGCACGCCCCAACCCCAGGTCGATTCGACCCGGGTAGAGGCTTTCCAGCGTGCCGAACTGTTCGGCGATGATCAACGGCGCATGATTGGGCAACATGACGCCGCCGGAGCCGACACGAATGGTCGAAGTGCCCCCCGCCAGATACCCCAGCAGCACCGCCGTCGCGGAGCTGGCGATACCGTCCATGTTGTGGTGCTCGGCCACCCAGAAGCGGGTGTAGCCATATTTTTCCACGTGCTGCG
Organism: Pseudomonas sp. Root401; assembly: GCF_001425105.1. NCBI lineage: Bacteria > Pseudomonadati > Pseudomonadota > Gammaproteobacteria > Pseudomonadales > Pseudomonadaceae > Pseudomonas > Pseudomonas sp. Root401. Next base: position 18,310 of record NZ_LMDO01000012.1, read on the forward strand.
CCAGGTCCAGCGAGTTGCGCAAGGACTGGGCGGCATTACCATCGGCTCGGACAGGCACCAGGTCGAGGGTTGAGAATTTCACTTCGGACAGCTGTTTCATGGGCCGGGATCTCCAACGGCGTTCCGGGCTTTTCCTACGGGCAAAAGCCTGCCGTTTCTAAAGGTGTGTTCCATGCAATGTGGGCATATACCCGAGTTTCAATAGCTGCGAAGAATTTTCCTACTAAATTCGTCGGTTAATCGACAAGGTGAACTTTTCCGGGCGGTCTATCCTCACAACCCAGACAGTTAAAAAAACACCCAGGCGCGTCTCTCGCGCCGGATCTTCAGGAGGCAGACATGGCTATCATCAAGAAAGCATCGGCTCATTGGGAAGGTGACCTGAAAACCGGTATCGGCTCCATTTCCACGGAAACCGGTGTGCTGCGCGAAGCGCCCTACGGCTTCAAGGCGCGCTTTGAAGGCGGCAAGGGCACCAACCCGGAGGAATTGATAGGCGCGGCCCATGCCGGCTGCTTTTCCATGGCCTTTTCGATGATCCTCGGCGATGCCGGGCTCAAGGCCGACAGCATCGACACCAACGCTGAAGTGACCCTCGACCAGGTCGATGGCGGTTTCGCGATCACGGCAGTCAAGTTGGTACTCAAGGCGAAAATCCCCGGTGCCAGCCAGGCGCAATTCGACGAACTGAGCAAGAAGGCCAAGGAAGGGTGCCCGGTGTCCAAGGTACTGAACGCCCAGATCACCCTGGATGCGACACTGTTGAGCTGACGAATGAAAGGGTCGCAGCCTTCGCAGGTGCTGCCGAAGGCTGCGATTTCTTGAATACGGTCGAGCTGTTTACCCTGGCGCAATTATGATCGAATGAAGCCTGCAGTTTCAGCGCACAAAGGCAGTGCGCGCTGCCATGAGGAATTCGAACATGAAACGATCAGCCCTGGTGGTCATTGGTTGCGCATTCGCTGCATCAGCCCTTGCAGCCCCCAAATCCTGCGAAGAGCTGAAAGCGGAAATCGAAGCGAAGATCCAGGCCAATAAAGTGTCGTCCTACACGTTGGAAATCGTCACCAACGACGAAGTCCACGACCAGAACATGGTCGTGGGCACTTGCGAAAACGGTACGAAGAAAATCATCTACCAGAAGAACGACCGCTAGGACGCTCTACGGAACGCAATTGATTTGTCGCTCTTCGGCCACGATTTGACGCTTGGCGTCATAGAGCCGGGCGCTGGGCGTGAACGCCAGGTTGCGAGCCTCCAGTCGATAGCGTTGGCCGGCTTCGAAATGGTCATAACGCACGAGCATGTAGCACAACCGCTCCTGCGGTTCGGCTTGCATACCCAACCCACCACCGCTAAACACCTCGAAGTCGAAGCGTACTTTCAGTTCGTGGCTGCCCGGCGAAACCTGAAAGAACCGTCCGTCTCGCAATCGCTGGCCATCCAGGCTCTCAGCCATCAGCATTTTGCCGCCCGGCATGGGGGTAGCGAAATCGATCCACGCCATGTTCGGGTCGACCTGGGGCAGCGGGCTCGTTGCACAACCGCTCATGGAGACCAAGGCCAGTAACAGCAGAGGTAAGCGCATGGTGAGTTTCCTGAAAATCAGGTATTGAGCATAGCGCTAATCAAGTTTGTTGGCAGCCCGCCGGCGTACCTTGCCCCACCACTTTACGTTGCTGATCGTAAAGCTTGGCCCATGGCCGGAAACCGATGCTGCCGGCCTGCAACTGGTAACGTTGGCCCGCGTTGAAGTCCTTGAATTTCACGTTCAACCGGCAATCACGCCACAGCGGCTCGGCATCCGGGCCGATGTTGCCGGGCTCGACAGCAAATTGATAACGCACCGTCAGTTCATGGCTACCGGGCTGCACTTCGAAATAGCGTCGGTCGATGGACGTCTTGTCATCGACTTTTAGCGCTTGCAGCGCGGTGTCCTGCTGGTTTCCCAAGTCGATCCACGCTTGGGATGGATCAGGATCAGGCAAACCGGCGCAACCGGTCAGCAGCAACAGGCCGCTCGTCAGCATCAACACGCGCATAGCGAAGCTCCAGGCAAGCGAGATAGTCTTGTGGACAGACTTCCCAGGGTGATTCCAATTGATCAGGCCGCGTTCAAGCCATCGGTTACTCGACCGTGTTTTCCGGATTTTGTTTCCAGGCCTCCTGCTTTTGTTACTGAACGGTTGCACAAGCGCCGGTTATTACAGCCAGCTCGTCGGTGGGCAACTGCGGTTGTTGCAGGCCCGGGAGCCTGTCGACCAGGTCATTGCCGACCCTGCTCGCGATGCCCAACTGAAGGCGCACCTGACCCAGGCGCGTGAGGCACGGGCGTTCGCCAGCGCTCACCTGCACTTGCCGGACAATCAAAGCTATCGCCTGTATGCGGACATTGGCCGGCCATTCGTCGTCTGGAATGTCTTCGCCACGCCAGAATTTTCCCTGGCGCCGCAGAATCATTGTTTCCCCATTGCCGGTTGCGTGGCTTATCGCGGTTACTACAGCCAGGGAGCCGCCCGTGGCGAGGCCGCATTGCAGCGCTTGCAGGGCATGGACGTGTCGATCGGTGGTGTAGAGGCCTACTCGACGCTGGGCTGGTTCAACGATCCGATCCTGAGTTCGATGATGCATTGGGGTGACGAGCGCCTGGCGACGCTGATCTTCCATGAGCTGGCGCACCAGCGCTTTTATGTAAAGGACGACACCGAATTCAATGAGTCCTTCGCCACCTTCGTCGAGCAGGAAGGCAGCCGGCAATGGCGAGCCAGTCGTGGGTTGGCGCCGGATAACGGCAAGCAGATGCGCCAGCGCGACCAATTCATTCAATTGATCCTCGACACCCGCCAGCGCCTGGAAAAGCTCTACACCCAACCCCTGCCGGCCGAACAGATGCGCCAACGCAAGGCACAGGCATTCGAACGCCTGCGCACCGACTATGAGCAGTTGCGCGACACTCAATGGGCCGGTGACAAACGCTACGACGCCTGGGTCTATGCCCCACTGAACAATGCGCGGTTGCTGCCGTTCGGGCTGTATGACCAGTGGGTGCCGGCGTTTGCGGCGCTGTTCAGGCGCGAGGGCGGGGACTGGGTCGGGTTTTACGCGGCGGTGGAAAAGCTCGGCAAATTGCCGATCGACGAGCGCAAGGCAGCTTTGAAGGCGTTGGCAGCGCCGAAGACTTCTGCGGATTAGGCGGACGTTACCGCGTGTAGGAGCTGCCGAGCGAAGCGAGGCTGCGATCTTTTCCCTGACGCTTGAGCCTTAAGCGAAAGATCAAAAGATCGCAGCCTTCGGCAGCTCCTGCACAAGGCAATACAAAAAAGGGCATACCGAGTCATCGGTATGCCCTTTTTGATTGCTGCTTTCTTCCCCCTGGCCGAGGTACTCGCCGCAATTACGGGTTGACGCTGTCCTTCAAGGACTTGCCTGGTTTGAAGGCAACGGTGTTGCTGGCCTTGATCTTCACCGGCTCACCGGTCTGTGGGTTCTTGCCAGTGCGGGCGCCGCGGTGGCGTTGCAGGAAAGTGCCGAAGCCCACCAGGGTGACGCTGTCCTTGCGGTGCAGGGCGCCGGTGATTTCTTCGAGGACGGCGTTGAGGACGCGGTTGGCTTGTTCTTTGGTGAGGTCTGCTTTTTCCGCGATAGCGGCGGCGAGTTCTGGTTTACGCATGAATGAAGCCCCTTTGACGGTTTTTTTGTTGTTATGTCCGTGCCGTTCTCTTTGGAACGGCCCCTAAGGCGCCGCAGGCTCTACTCTGCGGCAGACGGGAGTGAGGATGGCACGCTGCCGAAAACGGCGCCAGTGGCCGGGCGACCTTTGTGGGACCAAAAGTAGGGTTTTTGCGACAGAACGACCAGTATTTACGCCAGCAGGGGTGGAAGTTCCTTGTTCAGTGCCAGTTTCTCCATCACCGCCGTGCCTGTCAGGGCGTAGCCCAGCAGGTTGCCTTGAGCGTCGCGGCATAGCGCCTTGATGTCCGCGCCCTGCCCTTCGACGCTCCACACGCCCTCACTGCCTCGCGGTGGTGGCGACACCACCAGTGGGCACACCGGGGTTTTTACCGTAATCGGCATGGCGCCGTAGCTGACGGTCGTCGGGTTGCCGACCAGCGTCTGGGCCAGGGCCCGGGCGCAGCTCATCAGCGGCATGACATACAGCAGGTTCAAGCCATCGACCTCGGCGCAGTCACCCAGGGCATAGATGTTGGCGTGGGAGGTTTTCAGATGACGGTCGACCACGACGCCGCGGTTGACCACCAGGCCCGCCGCGGCTGCCAGGTCGATGCGTGGGCGCAGACCGATGGCCGAGACCACCAGGTCACAGGCAATCACCTGGCCGTCGGACAGGTGCGCCTCCAGCCCGTCGGCGACCTTCTGCAAGCGGTTGAGTACCGGGCCCAGGTGGAAACGCGCGCCAAGGCTTTCCAGCCCGGCCTGGACCGCTGCGGCAGCGGCCGGGTGCAACAGCGTCGGCATGACTTGCTCGCACGGCGCCACCAGTTGCACTTCGTAGCCGCCCAGGCTCAGGTCGTTGGCGAACTCGCAACCAATCAGGCCGGCGCCAAGCAACAACACCCGGCGCTTGCCGGCGGCCGCGGCCCTGAAGCGTGCGTAGTCTTCCAGGTCGTTGATCGGGAAGATCAGCTCCGCCGCATCGCCCTGCACCGGCACGCGCACGGTTTCGGCGCCCCAGGCCAGGATCAGATCGCGGTAGTTCACCGCCTCTTCGCCGATCCACAGCCGTTTGTGGCCCGGATCGATGCCGCTGATACGGGTGTGGGTGCGAACTTCGGCCTTGAGTTGCTCGGCCATGGCCCCCGGTTCGGCCATGCTCAGGCCGTCGGCATCCTTGTTTTTACCAAAGCCTGTGGAGAGCATCGGCTTGGAGTACGAGCGACCGTCGTCCGCGGTGATCAGCAGCAGCGGGGTTTCGCTATCGAGCTTGCGAAACTCCCGGGCCAGGTTGTAACCGGCCAGCCCAGTACCGACGATAACGACAGGTGCACTCATGTTGCTCTCCATTTGATGAAACGATCAGTTGATTTCGATCATTTCGAAATCCATTTTGCCGACGCCGCAGTCCGGGCACAGCCAGTCTGCCGGTACGTCCTCCCAGCGAGTGCCGGGCGCGATGCCATCGCCAGGCCAGCCGTCAGCTTCGTTGTAGATCAGGCCGCAGACGATACATTGCCACTTCTTCATTCCAATACTTCCTCAAGATGTCAGGCCTTGGCCGGTATTTTCCAGCTCAGGGCCGTTTTGTACTGATCGGTTGCGACAGATGCAAGCACGATCAGCAGGTCAGCCGGCCGGGCCAGTCAAAATCAGCGACCGACATGGTAAGCTCGCGCCCTCATTTGCTGCCATTCAAGACCTCTGTGCCGCATACAAATTCGATATTTCCAACACTCCAATGGTTGCCCCAGCCCCTGCTGTCGCCTCGCCCCGATGAGGGTGTCCTCGACTGGCTGTTTGACGAAGGCTCCCTGACCCGGCGCCTCACGCGCCTGTCAGACGGCCATTTCAGTGTGACGCCGTTGTTCGAAGGCTGGAAGCCATTGCGCGCCGACGAATGCGCCGCCCTGGACCTGGCCGAGGGCAGCGAGGGCTGGGTACGCGAGGTGTATCTGCGCGGCCATGACCAGCCGTGGGTGTTCGCCCGCAGTGTGGCGGCGCGCAGCGCCTTGCAGGGCGACGGCTTGCAGATGGACGAACTGGGCAGCCGTTCCCTGGGGGAGCTGCTGTTTTGCGACCAGGCGTTCCAGCGCCGAGCCATCGAAGTTTGCCATTACCCCGACGCCGGGTTGCCGGAAGAAGTGCGCGCCAGCGGGCTGTGGGGTCGCCGTTCACGTTTCGATCGCGGTGCGTTGAGCGTGCTGGTGGCGGAAATTTTCCTGCCGCGCCTGTGGACCGTCGCCCGCGCCTATTCGGAGAATTGCTGATGTATGTGCAACTGCTCAAATCCTTGAACCGCCTGAACCCGCGGGCCTGGGACTTCGTGCAACTGACCCGCATGGACAAGCCCATCGGCATCTACCTGCTGCTGTGGCCGACGTTGTGGGCGTTGTGGATTGCCGGTGAAGGCTCACCGTCCATCGCCAACGTGGTGATTTTCGTCCTCGGCGTGGTGCTGACCCGCGCCGGCGGCTGTGTGATCAATGACTGGGCCGACCGCAAGGTCGACGGCCACGTCAAGCGCACCGAGCAGCGCCCACTGGTGAGCGGCAAGATCAGTTCGAAAGAGGCGCTGGTGTTCTTCGCGGTGCTGATGAGCGTGAGTTTCCTGCTGGTGCTGTGCACCAACGCCCCGACCATCCTGCTCTCCCTCGGTGGCCTGGCGCTGGCGTTCAGCTACCCGTTCATGAAGCGCTATACCTACTACCCGCAAGTGGTCCTGGGCGCGGCGTTCTCCTGGGGCATGCCGATGGCGTTCACCGCCGAAACCGGTCATCTGCCGGCCGCCGCCTGGTTGCTGTACATCGCCAACCTGCTGTGGACGGTGGGCTACGACACCTATTACGCGATGACCGACCGGGACGATGACCTGCGCATTGGCGTGAAGTCCACGGCGATCCTGTTTGGCGATGCCGACCGGGTGATCATCCTGACGCTGCAAGGCCTGGCCTTGGGCTGCCTGCTGTTGGCCGGGTCGAAATTCCAACTCGGCGGCTGGTTCCACCTGGGGCTGGTGGCCGCTGCCGCGTGCTTCGCCTGGGAGTTCTGGTACACCCGGGGCCGGGATCGGATGCGCTGCTTCCAGGCATTCCTGCACAACCATTGGGCCGGGTTGGCGATTTTCGTGGGGATCGTGCTGGATTACGCCCTGAGGTGATTCCCCCCGTGGCGAGGGGATTTATCCCCGTTTGCTGTGGGAGCAAAGCTTGCTCGCGAAACAGGCACCTCGATTTCTAAGAGACCGCAGCGCCTTCATCGCGGGCAAGCCTTGCTCCCACATAAATCCCCTCGCCACAGATGATCTGTCGTTACCTTGGTGGAAATATTTCAGTCAGGGTTTGGCGACTTTCCAGGCACCATTCATCAAGCCATCACCCGTCATGTCTCCAGCTTTTGTATCCCTCACAAAGGTGTACAACGGCTTGCCATCGTAGGCCCATTGCTTCGTACCATCATCACGGGTGATCACGCTCCATTTGCCCATGGACTTGTCACCGTCTTCAGCCTTGAGCGGCGGCCAGTTGGCCGCGCATTTGTCGTTGCACATTGACTTGCCGTCTTGGTCGTTGGCAAACGTGTACAACGTCATGCTCTGATGATCTGTCCACATGCCCCCTTCTTTCATCGCCGGTTCAGCCGCGAACGCCAATGCCGGCAGCGCCAGGGCAGCCGTTACCGCCAGCGCCTGGATGGATCGGGTGAAGTAATTCATGGAAACCTTCCTTTGTAGTTGTCAGGATTCGGACTGAAAAGCGTAGTCCAGGATCCCTTTCACCGCCGCACGACGAAATAACTGTCACACGACTGCAATAATTCCGTTATCTAATGCGGCGCAAGACAGTTAAATGACAAGAGGATTACCCCATGGTTGGCAGGAGCATTCTGATCGTCGACGACGAAGCGCCCATCCGCGAGATGATCGCCGTTGCGTTGGAGATGGCCGGCTATGACTGCATGGAAGCAGAAAACTCTCAACAGGCCCACGCCATCATCGTCGACCGCAAACCCGACCTGATCCTGCTGGACTGGATGCTGCCCGGCACGTCTGGCATCGAACTGGCAAGGCGTCTCAAGCGCGACGAGCTGACCGGTGATATTCCGATCATCATGCTCACGGCCAAGGGCGAAGAGGACAACAAGATCCAGGGCCTGGAAGTCGGCGCCGACGACTACATCACCAAGCCGTTTTCGCCACGGGAGCTGGTGGCGCGTCTGAAAGCCGTGCTGCGACGCGCCGGACCGACGGATGGCGAAGCCCCCATCGAAGTCGGTGGCCTGCTGCTCGACCCGATCAGCCACCGCGTGACCATCGACGGCAAACCCGCCGAGATGGGCCCGACCGAATACCGCCTGCTGCAATTCTTCATGACTCACCAGGAACGTGCCTACACCCGCGGCCAACTGCTGGACCAGGTCTGGGGCGGCAACGTCTATGTCGAGGAGCGCACCGTGGACGTGCACATCCGGCGCCTGCGCAAGGCCCTCGGCGATGCCTATGAAAATCTGGTACAAACCGTGCGCGGCACCGGATATCGTTTTTCGACAAAGGCTTGAGAGCAGCTGCAAGCTTTCAGCTACTAGCGGCAAGTTAAAGCCGCGTAGCGCTTAGCTTGCCGCTTGAAGCTTGGAGCTGCTTTTCTCCCAAGGATTTTCCGTGAATCAAAACTGGCATGGCACCCTGATTCGCCACATGTTGTTGCTGGTGACCGGCTGTTTGCTGATCGGCCTGATCAGTGGTTATTACGGTTGGAGCCTGGCCGCGGGCCTGGGGCTTTACCTGGCCTGGACACTCAAGCAATTGCTGCGCCTGCATGAATGGCTGCGCCTGCACCAACCCGACGAAGCACCGCCCGACGGCTATGGCCTGTGGGGTGAGGTGTTCGACAGCATCTACCACCTGCAACGGCGCGACCAGCGCGTTCGCGGGCGCCTGCAGGCGGTGATCGACCGGGTCCAGGAGTCCACCGCCGCGCTGAAAGACGCGGTGATCATGCTCGACAGCGACGGCAACCTGGAGTGGTGGAACCGCGCCGCCGAGACCCTGCTGGGCCTCAAGACGCCACAGGACAGCGGCCAGCCGGTGACCAACCTGGTGCGTCATCCGCGCTTCAAGGAATATTTCGAACAGGCCAATTACGCCGAGCCGCTGGAGATCCCTTCGCCCACCAATGATCGTCTACGCATCCAGCTGTACATCACGCGCTATGGCAACAATGAGCACTTGATGCTGGTGCGCGACGTCACGCGTATCCATCAGTTGGAACAGATGCGCAAGGACTTCATCGCCAACGTTTCCCACGAACTGCGCACGCCGTTGACGGTGATCTGTGGTTATCTGGAAACCCTGCTCGACAACGTCGAGGAGGTGAACCCGCGCTGGAGCCGGGCCTTGCAGCAGATGCACCAGCAAAGCGGGCGCATGCAGACCCTGCTCAACGACTTGTTGCTGCTGGCGAAGCTGGAAGCCACCGACTACCCGTCGGACAACCAGCCAGTGCCCATCGACGACCTGCTGCAAATCATTGTCGAAGATGCGCAGGAACTGTCCGGTGCCAAGCAGCAGACCATCACCCTGGAAGCCGACCCGGCCGTGCAGCTCAAAGGCAGCGAGGCGGAACTGCGCAGTGCGTTTTCCAACCTGGTGTTCAACGCGGTCAAGTACACGCCCGAGCAAGGCCGGATCCATGTGCGCTGGTGGGGCGATGAGCAAGGCGCGCACCTGAGCGTGCGCGATTCAGGCATTGGCATCGACAGCAAGCACCTGCCGCGCCTGACCGAACGTTTCTACCGTGTCGACTCCAGCCGCAACTCCAATACCGGCGGCACCGGGCTGGGCCTGGCCATCGTCAAACACGTCCTGCTGCGCCACCGCGCCCGCATGGAAATCAGCAGCGTACCCGGCCATGGCAGCACCTTTACCTGCCATTTCGCCCCGGCCCAGGTGGTTCGCGCACGCCTCGCACGCCCCGCTGATTAAACGCACCCCCTAGGCAATCGCCGAGTCAGCCGCTACATTGGCTGACTTGCGCCTGCCTTTTCAGGCGCTCATTTTTAATTCCTACGACTTTACGGAAACCGCAAAACCCCATCATGGACCCTTCCCCTGGCTTGTCCCTCGTCACACTTTTCGCCGAATTCGGCATGATTCTTTTTGCGCTGATCCTGGTTTTGCTCAACGGCTTTTTCGTTGCGGCCGAATTCGCCATGGTCAAGCTGCGTTCGACCCGGGTCGAGGCCATTGCCGAGCAGAACGGCTGGCGCGGACACATCCTGCGCACCGTCCACAGCCAGCTCGACGCTTACCTGTCGGCGTGCCAGCTGGGTATTACCCTGGCGTCCCTGGGCCTGGGCTGGGTCGGTGAGCCGGCGTTCGCCCACATCCTCGAGCCGCTGCTGGGCGCTGTCGGCGTACAGTCGCCGGAAGTGATCAAGGGCGTGTCGTTCTTCACCGCGTTCTTCATCATTTCGTACCTGCACATCGTGGTCGGTGAACTGGCGCCCAAATCCTGGGCCATTCGCAAACCCGAACTGCTGTCGCTGTGGACCGCCGTGCCGTTGTACCTGTTCTACTGGGCCATGTACCCGGCGATCTACCTGCTCAACGCCAGCGCCAACGCCATTTTGCGCATCGCCGGCCAAGGCGAGCCCGGCCCGCATCACGAACACCATTACAGCCGCGAAGAACTGAAACTGATCCTGCACTCCAGCCGTGGTCAGGACCCGAGCGACCAAGGCATGCGCGTGCTGGCCTCGGCCGTGGAAATGGGCGAGCTGGAAGTAGTGGACTGGGCCAACTCCCGGGAAGACCTGGTGACGCTGGAGTTCAACGCGCCGCTCAAGGAAATCCTGGCGATGTTCCGTCGCCACAAGTTCAGCCGTTATCCGGTGTATGACAGCGAGCGCCAGGAGTTCGTCGGCCTGCTGCACATCAAGGACCTGCTGCTGGAATTGGCGGCCCTGGATCACATCCCCGAATCGTTCAACCTGGCCGAACTGACCCGGCCGCTGGAGCGCGTGTCGCGGCACATGCCGCTGTCGCAATTGCTGGAGCAGTTCCGCAAGGGCGGCTCGCACTTCGCCCTGGTCGAGGAAGCCGACGGCAACATCATCGGCTACCTGACCATGGAAGACGTGCTGGAAGTGCTGGTGGGTGACATCCAGGACGAACACCGCAAGGCCGAACGCGGCATCCTGGCCTACCAGCCGGGCAAGCTGCTGGTACGGGGTGATACGCCGCTGTTCAAGGTCGAGCGCCTGCTGGGGATCGACCTGGACCACATCGAAGCCGAAACCCTGGCTGGGTTGGTCTATGAAACCCTCAAGCGCGTACCGGAAGAGGAAGAAGTGCTGGAAGTCGAAGGCCTGCGGATCATCATCAAGAAGATGAAAGGGCCGAAGATCATTCTGGCGAAGGTGTTGATGCTCGATTGAGTCTGTAGGAGCTGACGAGCGAAGCGAGGCTGCGATCTTTTCACTGCCAATTGAGTCTGGAGCGAAAGATCAAAAGAGAGCAGAAAGACCACGTCGCCTTAGTCGCGGGCAAGCCTTGCTCCCACAGATAAATCCCCCGCCACGAAACGCCTTCGCATCTGCAGATGCTATTGCTTGCCCAACGCAAAGTTGGGCAGGTCGCCCACCGGTTGATTGAACTGGTAGGGAATCGACACCAGCCCCAGGCCGGTATTGCGCTGCACCACGAAATGCAGGTGCGGGCCGGAGCTGTTGCCGGTATTGCCCGACAACGCCAACGGCGCGCCCACCCCGACCCGCTGCCCTTCCCGTACGCTCACCGAACCTTTCTGCAAGTGCAGGTAGACGCCCATGGTCCCATCATCGTGCAGCACCCGCACGAAGTTGCCCGAAGGGTCGTCCCCACGGCCGGTCTGCTCGTTTTCGGTCTTGATGACCACGCCGCCCCGCGCCGCGATGATCGGCGTACCGACGGGCATGGCAATGTCCATGGCGTAGCGGTTCTTCGGGCCGTAATGGCTGTACTGGCCGTTGGCACCCTGGCTCAGCCGGAACGGCCCGCCACGCCAAGGTAACGGGTACTGATAGGCCTGTGCCGCGCCTGCGGGGTCGCCCAGGGAGTATTCGAACCTTGGGGTATACACCAGCGGCCTGCCCGGCTGCGTGGCCGTGAGCAGCGCCAGGCGCAGGTTGCTGCGCGCCGGTAGCACCCGCCGAATCGGCCGGCTCGGTGCCCCGCTCACATTGCGCAGCCCGGCGAAACTCAACTCGATCTCCACCGGCGCATACAGGTCGTTGCGCACGAACACCGCATCCGCGCCGTTCTGTTTCTTGATATCGAGGAATACCTGTCGCTCCAGGCGCTCGACCATGCGGTCGCGGAACACGAACACCTGGGCGCCCTTGCTGGGGCGGTCGCTATAGGACACCACGCCATTGGCATCGGTGGATTTGTAGATCGTCATGGCCACGGCCGAGGTGGAGGCCAGGACAAGACCACAGGCAAACAGCAGGGGAGCGAGCATGGGTAAGGGTTCTGTCGAAAAATGAAGGCCTGCACAGCAGCCTAGCAGCTGGGATGGACCAGCGTAGTCGACGGATGTTTCAAAATTGGATCAGCGATCGGTGTTGGTGATCGTTCCCACGCTCTGCGTGGGAATGCAGCCAGGGACGCTCCGCGTCCCCTCAAGAGCCGAACGCAGAGCGTCCGTAGAGGCGTTCCCACGCGGAGCATGGGAACGATCCGCATGGCCGAATCAGGCGCCAGGTACGAAGTGCTTCTGGGCGGTGCCGCGAGCGATCAGGCGGGAGATGTAGTCGAGTTTCTGCGGGTCCTTGTCGACGAAGCGGAACGTCAGTTGCAGCCATTCGCTGTCGGGCGTCTGCTCATGGGCGACGATGGCGTGCAGGTAGCCGTTCAGACGAGCGGTCTCGGCGTTATCGCCTTGCTCCATGTCCAGCACTGCGCCTTCGAGTACTTGCGGCAGGGTGTCGGAGCGTTTGACCACCAGCAGCGCTTCCTTGAGGCTCAGGGCCTTGATCACGCATTGCTGGGTGCCGCTGGACAGGCGCAACTGGCCTTGGCCGCGGTTGGTCGTCGAAGCGGCGGCTGGTGCCTTGACCGGTGGGTTGTTGAGCAAGCCACGCGCCGGAGCGGCGGCTGGTGCGGCGGCAGGGGCCGAAGCAACAGCGGCTATCGGAGCCTTGCCGCCCGTCAGGGCGCTTAGGGAGTCATTGCCGAACGCCGAGTTCATCTTGGTCGGGGCACTGTTCATCAGCGTGTCGAGCTTGCCGACCTTATGCAGGGCCTGCTTGACCTTGGTCAGTAGCTGCTCGTTGGTGAACGGCTTGCTGACGTAGCCGGAAACGCCGGCCTGGATCGCCTGGACCACGTTTTCCTTGTCGCCGCGGCTGGTGACCATCACGAACGGCATACCCTTGAGGTTGTCCTGCTGGCGGCACCAGGTCAGCAGTTCCAGGCCGGACATTTCCGGCATTTCCCAATCGCACAACACCAGGTCGAACGCTTCGCGAGCCAGCAGGGCTTGGGCTTTCTTGCCGTTCACCGCGTCTTCGATGCGCACGCCCGGGAAGTAGTTGCGCAGGCACTTCTTCACCAGGTCACGAATGAACGAAGCATCGTCCACGACCAACACACTGACCTTACTCATCCAGATACACCTCTAAAAAATCCCGGCAAGCATACCGCTTTTACTGATGGCACATTGCCAAAAACCGTCAGTCACGCCGGGACTTTTCGTTCGCGGGGTGCTGCTTTCGATTAAAAAAAATCCAAAAAAAAGCCCGACCAGAAGGCCGGGCACTTTTCCTGGCAATCTTACTTATCGTCAGCTTCGCCCGGAACATTAGCAGTTTCGGACGGGGTGCCCTCAACTTCTTCCTTCATGCGCTTGAGCCCCAGATGCCGCACATCGGTGCCGCGCACCAGGTAGATGACAAGTTCCGAGATGTTGCGCGCATGATCGCCGATACGCTCCAGGGAACGCAGCACCCAGATGATGCTCAACACTCGGGAGATGGAGCGCGGGTCTTCCATCATGTAAGTCGCCAGCTCGCGCAGGGCGGTCTTGTATTCGCGGTCGATGATCTTGTCGTACTGGGCCACCGACAACGCCAGGTCGGCGTCGAAGCGGGCAAAGGCGTCCAGTGCATCGCGAACCATGTTGCGCACCTGGTCGCCAATGTGGCGAACCTCGACGTAACCGCGCGGCGCCTCGCCTTCTTCGCACAACTGAATGGCACGACGGGCGATCTTGGTGGCTTCGTCGCCGATCCGCTCAAGATCGATCACCGACTTGGAGATGCTGATGATCAGGCGCAGATCCGAAGCCGCCGGCTGACGACGGGCCAGGATACGCAGGCACTCCTCGTCAATGTTGCGCTCCATCTGGTTGATCTGGTCATCGATTTCGCGCACCTGCTGGGCGAGGCCGGAGTCGGCCTCGATCAGCGCGGTCACCGCATCGTTGACCTGCTTTTCCACCAGCCCGCCCATGGCCAGCAAGTGACTGCGCACTTCCTCAAGCTCAGCGTTGAACTGTGCGGAAATGTGGTGAGTAAGGCCTTCCTTCGAAATCATCTTGTTCGCTCCGCGAAAGTTGCAAGCTTCAAGCTGCAAGCTTCAAGCAGTTAAATGTTGATCCTGATAGCGCAGTGCGGCTATGCAGCAGCCTCGACTAGCCGTAACGACCGGTGATGTAGTCCTCGGTCTGTTTCTTGGCCGGATTGGTGAACAGGGTATCGGTATCGCCGAATTCCACCAGTTTGCCCATGTACATGAACGCCGTGTAGTCGGAAACCCGCGCCGCCTGTTGCATGTTGTGGGTCACGATGACGATGGTGAACTTGGACTTGAGCTCGTAGATCAATTCTTCGACTTTCAGCGTCGAGATCGGATCCAGGGCCGAGCACGGTTCGTCGAGCAGCAGCACTTCCGGCTCCACGGCGATGGTGCGGGCGATCACCAGACGCTGCTGTTGACCGCCGGACAGGCCCAGGGCCGACTCATGCAGGCGGTCCTTGACCTCATCCCACAGCGCCGCGCCCTTGAGGGCCCATTCCACGGCTTCGTCGAGGATGCGCTTCTTGTTGATGCCCTGGATGCGCAAGCCGTAGACCACGTTCTCGTAAATGGTTTTCGGGAACGGGTTGGGCTTCTGGAACACCATGCCCACGCGACGACGCAGCTCGGCCACATCTTCGCCCTTGCGGTAGATGTTGTTGCCGTAGAGGTTGATTTCCCCTTCGACACGGCAGCCGTCCACCAGGTCGTTCATGCGGTTGAAGGTACGCAGCAAGGTTGACTTGCCGCAGCCCGACGGGCCGATGAACGCGGTGACGCGCTGTTTCGGGATGTTCAGGCTGACGTCATACAGCGCCTGCTTGTCGCCGTAGAACAGGTTCAGGCCGGGCACTTCGATGGCGACGGTTTCCTGGGCCAGGTCCAGGCTCTGCTTGTCGCGGCCCAGGGCCGACATGTTGATACCGTGTGTATGTGCTTCGTGTTGCATGGGAGGCTCCCTGTGCTAACAAATTCGGTTCGGTTGGCCACTGAGCGGCCATGCCAATCTGTGTATGTGTCTGTGTGGGAGCGAGCCTGCTCGCGATTCAGGCGACTCGGTCTGGCTTTGAACCGAGGTGATGCCATCGCGAGCAGGCTCGCTCCCACAGAAAATCAATGTGTAATCAGCTATCCAGTGCCTTGTACTTCTCGCGCAGGTGGTTACGGATCCACACCGCCGACAGGTTGAGCGTGGCGATCACCAGCACCAGCAGCAGCGCCGTGGCGTACACCAGCGGTCGCGCCGCTTCGACGTTCGGGCTCTGGAAGCCCACGTCATAGATATGGAAGCCCAGGTGCATGATCTTCTGGTCCAGGTGCAGGTACGGGTAGTTGCCGTCCAGCGGCAGCGACGGCGCCAGTTTCACCACGCCCACCAGCATCAACGGCGCCACTTCACCGGCGGCACGGGCCACGGCGAGGATCATCCCGGTCATCATCGCCGGGCTCGCCATGGGCAGGACGATTTTCCACAGGGTCTCGGCCTTGGTCGCGCCGAGGGCCAGGGAGCCTTCGCGCACGGTACGTGGAATCCGCGCCAGGCCTTCCTCGGTGGCCACGATCACCACCGGTACCGCCAGCAGCGCCAGGGTCAGGGATGCCCAGAGCAGGCCCGGGGTGCCGAAGGTCGGCGCCGGCAAGGCCTCGGGGAAGAACAGCCGGTCGACCGAACCACCCAGCACGTAGACGAAGAAGCCCAGGCCAAACACACCGTAGACGATGGCTGGAACGCCGGCGAGGTTGTTCACCGCGATACGGATCAAGCGGGTCATCGGGCCTTGGCGGGCATATTCACGCAGGTAGACCGCCGCCAGCACGCCGAACGGCGTCACGATCATCGCCATGATCAGGGTCATCATCACGGTGCCGAAAATCGCCGGGAAGATGCCACCTTCGGTGTTGGCTTCACGCGGGTCGTCGCTGAGGAATTCCCAGACCTTGCTGAAGTAGAAACCTATCTTGGTGAACGTGCCCATGCCGTTTGGCTGGTAAGCGTGCACCACTTTGCCGATTTCGATCTCCACTTCCTTGCCGTTGGCATCGCGGGCGGTCAGGCTATCGCGGTTGAACTGTGCATGCAGGTCAGCCAGGCGCGCTTCGATGTCCTTGTAACGGGCATTGAGTTCGGCGCGCTCGCTTTCCAGGTCGGCTTGGGCGGCGGCATCGAGCTTGCCGTCCAGCTCCAGTTTGCGACCGTGCAGGCGGATACGCTCCAGGCCGGCGTTGATTGCGCCGATGTCGACTTTTTCCAGGGTCTTGAGCTCGGCGGCCAACTGGTTGACCCGCTGGACGCGAGCCTGCAGTTGCGGCCAGGCGGCCTCGCCTTCGGCGATGACCTTGCCGCCTTCCTTGACGTTGACCAGGTAGCCGTAGAAGTTGCCCCACTCACGACGCTCGATGGCCATCAGCTCCGGCGGCGTGGTCTGGTTGATCAGCCAGTCGCCGACGATCCAGGTAAAGTCGGTGCCGTTCAGGTCCCGGTTACCCACCTTGATCAGTTCGCGGGTCATGAACTCGGGGCCTTCGTCCGGCACCGGCAGGCCAGCGCTTTTCAGGCGCTCACGAGGCACTTCTTCCTTCTGCACGACTTCGCCGACCACCAGGTGCGCAGGCATTCCCGGCACGTTGTAGCTGGCGTGGACCAGGTCCGCCGGCCAGAAGTGACCCAGGCCCCGCACGGCGATCACCGCCAGCAGGCCAATGGTCATGATGACCGCGATGGACACCGCGCCGCCGCTGATCCAGACGCCGGGGGCGCCGCTCTTGAACCATCCTTTCAGGGAGTTCTGTTTCACAGACTTCTACCTTTCTTAAAGCGACGAATATTTCTTGCGCAGACGCTGACGGATCAGCTCGGCGAGGGTGTTCATGACGAAGGTGAACAACAGCAGCACCAGTGCCGACAGGAACAGCACGCGGTAATGGCTGCCGCCGACTTCCGACTCGGGCATCTCCACCGCCACGTTGGCCGCCAGGGTGCGCAGGCCTTCGAACAGGTTCATTTCCATGACCGGCGTGTTACCGGTGGCCATCAGCACGATCATGGTCTCGCCCACCGCACGGCCCATGCCGATCATCAGCGCCGAGAAGATGCCGGGGCTGGCGGTGAGGATGACCACGCGGGTCATGGTCTGCCACGGCGTGGCACCAAGGGCCAGGGAGCCCAGGGTCAGGCCGCGCGGCACGCTGAACACGGCGTCTTCGGCAATGGAGTAGATGTTCGGGATCACCGCGAAACCCATTGCCAGGCCGACTACCAGGGCGTTGCGCTGGTCGTAGGTGATACCCAGGTCATGGGAGATCCACATACGCATGTCGCCGCCGAAGAACCAGGCTTCCATGTACGGGCTCATGTACAGCGAGAGCCAGCCGACGAACAGGATCACCGGGATCAGCATCGCGCTTTCCCAGCCTTCTGGAACCCTCAGGCGGATGGATTCCGGCAGGCGGCTGAAGACGAAACCGGCCACCAGGATGCCAATCGGCAGCAACATCAGCAGGCTGAAGATGCCCGGCAAATGCCCTTCAACATAGGGCGCCAGGAACAGGCCGGCGAAGAAACCGAGAATCACCGTTGGCATCGCCTCCATCAGCTCAATTACCGGCTTGACCTTGCGGCGCATGCCCGGAGCCATGAAGTAGGCGGTGTAGATCGCCGCGGCAACCGCCAGCGGCGCAGCCAGCAGCATCGCGTAGAACGCTGCTTTCAGGGTACCGAAGGTCAGCGGCGAGAGGCTCAGCTTGGGTTCGAAGTCAGTGTTGGCGGCGGTCGATTGCCAGACGTATTTAGGTTCGTCGTAGTTTTCGTACCAGACCTTGCTCCACAACGCGCTCCACGAGACTTCCGGGTGCGGGTTGTCCAGCGTCAGCGGTTGCAGCTTGCCGCCCTGCTCCACGATCAAGCGGTTGGCCCGTGGCGACATGCCGAACAGGCCTTGGCCATCGACCACCTGGTCCACCAACAAGGTGCGGTGGGCGGTGCTGTGGAATACGCCGAGCTTGCCGGCCGCGTCGAGCGCAACGAAGCCCTTGCGACGCTCTTCGGCGCTGATCTCAACGATCGGTGTGCTGCCCATCTGGAACGTACGAATCTGTTTGAAGCGCAGCTCGCCGTCGGGATCACGGGCCATGAACCACTGGGCCAGGCCGCCCTTGGAGTCGCCGATGATCAGCGAGATCCCGCCCACCAGCTGGGTGGCGGCGGTGACTTGGGCGTCGGCGTCCTCGAGCAGTTTGTAGCGACCGTTGAGGCTCTTGTCCCGCAGGCTGAACACGTCGGCCTGGGCCCGCCCGTTGACCACATACAGCCATTGCTGGCGCGGGTCGACGAAAATGTTCTTCACCGACTCAGTCATCTGCGGCAGGTCGATGCGCGTCTGCTCGCTGGTGATCTCACCGGTCATCATGTTTTCTTCGCTGGTGAGCGACAGCACTTGCAGCTGGGCACCGCTGGAACCGGCCAGCAACAGGGTCGAATCGGTGGCATTGAGGCTGACATGTTCCAGAGCCGCGCCTTGTTCGTTCAACGCGATCGGCGTCTCGCCGTAAGGGTATTCGACGGCAGGCGAAATGGTTTTCTTGCCGTCTGGGTAGCTGACCTTATAGGTGTGACGGAACACCAGGGCTTGGCCGTTGGACAGACCGATTGCCACCAATGGGCTGCCGGGCTGATCTTCGCCAATGGCGGTCACGCTGGCGCCAGCCGGAATCGGCAGGTCGACGCGGCGCAGTTCGACACCGCTGTCGAGGTCGTAGAACAGCGCCTGGCCCTTGTCGGAAACCCGCATGGCCACTTGGTTCTGTTCTTCGATGGCGATCATCAGCGGTTTGCCGGCGTCTTGCATCCAGGCCGGGGTAATCGAATCCTTGGCCGTCAGGTCCGCACCTTGGAACAAGGGTAGAACCACGTAGGCCAGGAAAAAGAAGATCAACGTAATGGCAGCGAGGACAGCGAGGCCGCCGACCAGCACGTACCAGCGGGTCAGGCGATCCTTGAGCGCGCGAATACGGCGCTTGCGTTGCAGCTCAGGCGTATTGAAGTCAATGCGCTTGGGAGGGGAAGTCGTAGTCATTGTGGAATTGGCCAGATCATTCATTCGCACACCCTAGCGATCCTGTATGACAGAAAGATGACAATGCAGTGACGCAACAAATCCGCCGCCGAGGGAACCGGCAGCGGACAGGAATTTGGGGTGTGGGAGGGTTTGCTCGCGAAGTCAGTCAACATCCCTGTTGAATGCACTGACCTCTTCGCGAGCAAGCCCGCTCCCACAGGAGTCCGGGCGTTGGCCCGGGCTCAGGTATTACTTCTTGGCGACGCTGCCGCCTTCTTGCAGACCCAGGTCAGCCAGTGCCTTGGCGGCCACTTTGGCTGGCAACGGGATGTAGCCGTCCTTGACCACGACTTCCTGGCCTTGCTTGGACAGGATCAGCTTCACGAACTCGGCTTCCAGCGGGGCCAGA
This sequence comes from Pseudomonas sp. Root401, assembly GCF_001425105.1. Classification (NCBI taxonomy): domain Bacteria; kingdom Pseudomonadati; phylum Pseudomonadota; class Gammaproteobacteria; order Pseudomonadales; family Pseudomonadaceae; genus Pseudomonas; species Pseudomonas sp. Root401. The sequence continues at coordinate 38,000 of NZ_LMDO01000012.1, forward strand.
GGCTTGTTCGGTGCCTTGTTGACGTAAACGTAGAGGAAGCGCGACAGCGGGTACTTGCCGTTCAGGGCGTTTTCTTCGCTGTCTTCGATGAACTCGCCGCCTTCTTTCTTGGCCAGGGCAACGGTTTTCACGCTGGCGGTCTTGTAGCCGATACCCGAGTAGCCAACGCCGTTGAGCGAGCTGCTGATCGACTGTACAACCGAGGCCGAGCCAGGCTGTTCATTGACGTTGGACTTGTAGTCGCCTTTGCACAGGGCTTCTTCTTTGAAGTAGCCGTAGGTGCCGGACACCGAGTTGCGACCGAACAACTGGACTGGCTTGTTGGCCAGGTCACCGGTCACGCCCAGGTCGCCCCAGGTCTTGACGTCGGCCTTGGCGCCGCACAGACGAGTGGAGGAGAAAATCGCATCAACCTGAGCCATGGTCAGGCCTTTGATCGGGTTGTCCTTGTGCACGAATACCGCCAGGGCGTCCACGGCAACCGGGATGGCGGTAGGCTTGTAACCGTATTTGGTTTCGAAAGCCTGCAGCTCGTTATCCTTCATCTTGCGGCTCATCGGGCCCAGGTTGGAGGTGCCTTCGGTGAGCGCAGGTGGTGCGGTGGAGGAACCGGCAGCCTGAATCTGGATGTTTACGTTCGGATATTCTTTCTTGTAGTTCTCGGCCCACAAGGTCATCAGGTTAGCCAGGGTATCGGAGCCGACGCTGGACAGGTTGCCCGATACACCAGTGGTCTTGGTGTAAGACGGGATTGCCGGGTCAACACCAGCGGCAACCGCGCTGGCAGTCGCAACGCCAGCAGCGACAAAAGTCATTGCCGCCATCAAACGCTTCAGTTTCATGCCTTACTCCTAGCAGATAGGGTGTGTTAAGTCGGCCAAGTATCGGTAAGCCGTGTGAACACTCTATGGCTGAAATATGACAATTGGATGAAAGGCCAGTATCGAGTTTTACAAGATGATTCATGCAGCCCCAATCGCGAGCAAGCTCGCTCCCACAGGGGCTTTGCGGTGAACGCAGAACCCTTGTGGGAGCGAGCTTGCTCGCGATGAGGCCAGTGCAGTCAGTGAAAGATTCGGGCCTAGCGCCCCTTCTTCCAGAGATACCCGCCCACCACAATCCCGATCCCGCAGATGGCCGCCACGTAATACGCCGGCCCCATCGAGCTCTCTTTCAACAGCAGGGTGACGATCATCGGCGTCAACCCGCCGAAGATTGCATAGGCCAGGTTGTAGGAGAACGACAAGCCGCTGAAGCGCACCACGGCCGGGAAGGCATTGACCATGACGTAAGGCACTGCGCCGATGGTACCTACCAGCAAGCCACTCAGGGCATACAGCGGGAACAGCCATTCGGGGTGGTCGAACAGGCAGTGGTAGAAGGTCCAGAAGGTGATCAGCAGCAAACCGCTACCGAAGACAAACACCCGGCCAGCACCAAAACGGTCGGCCAGCACACCCGCACCGATGCAACCGAAACTCAGGAACACGATCGCCAGGCTGTTGGCCTGCAACGCGGTGGTCGGACTGAAGTGGTACACCGTCTGCAGCACGGTCGGTGTCATCAGGATGACCACAATGACGCCGGCCGACAGCAGCCAGGTCAACAGCATGGAAATGACGATGGCGCCGCGATGATCACGCAGCACGGCCCGCAGCGGCACTTCCTCGGCCAGGGCCTTGCGCAGTTGCAGCTCGGCGAACACCGGGGTTTCGTGCAACCAGCGACGCAGGTACACCGAAAACAGCCCGAACACGCCACCCAGCAGGAACGGGATCCGCCAGGCGTAATCGGCCACTTCCACCGGTGTATAGATGCTGTTGATCGCCGTGGCGACCAGCGAACCCAACAAAATCCCCGCGGTCAGCCCGCAGGTCAGCGTGCCGCAGGCATAGCCGATGTGGCGCGCCGGAACGTGTTCGGAAACGAATACCCAGGCACCCGGCACTTCCCCGCCGATGGCCGCGCCCTGGATCACCCGCATCAGCAACAGCAGGATGGGCGCCCACATGCCGATCTGTGCATAAGTGGGCAGCAGGCCCATGATCAGGGTCGGCACGGCCATCATGAAAATGCTCAGGGTGAACATCTTCTTGCGCCCCAGCAGGTCGCCGAAGTGGGCCATGACGATCCCGCCCAGCGGCCGGGCCAGGTAACCGGCGGCAAAAATGCCGAAGGTCTGCATCAAGCGCAGCCACTCGGGCATTTCGGCAGGGAAGAACAATTTGCCGACCACGGTGGCAAAGAACACGAAAATGATGAAATCGTAGAACTCCAGCGCACCGCCCAAGGCAGAAAGCGACAGGGTCTTGTAATCGTTGCGGGTCAATGGACGTGCGGGTTGTGCGGGCGTCGCCGTGCTCGAAGGCGCAGTGGTCATGGCAAGGACTTCTCTTATAGTTGGTTCTGCAACCCTGTTAACACGGGTTGGGGGCCTGGGCAGGTCCGGCACGATAGCAAATTGTTCGAAAAAGCACATAGAGGTGCGTATTTGATAGTCAAAATCAGAACCGGGTGGTCGTCTCGACGTCTATCGCCCGATATACTCGCAACCTTGCAGTACTCTGTAAGGGGTTGCTGTGCGAAAACGTCGTTGGTGGTGTAGTACCAGAACCAGCCGGTTTCGCAGAGTTTCCCTTTGGCACGCCTTTACGAAAAACGTGACGAACGCAGTATGTTCGGGCTGAATCGTTTTTTACAAAGACGGCTATTCACCTGAAGTACAAGACAGCGTTACGGGTCAGAGGCACCCCCGGCATGATAGAGCTCGAACAAGAAGATCCAATCCCGCAAGGCGACCTGGCCCTGCAAATCACCGCGCTCCCTCGCGAGACCAACGGCTTCGGCGATATTTTCGGCGGCTGGCTGGTGTCCCAGATGGACCTGGCCGGCACCGCCATGGCCAGCAAAGTGGCGGGCGGACGCGTGGCCACCGTGGCGATCGATCGCATGGCGTTCCTCGTGCCGGTGGCAGTGGGGGCGCAGCTTTCCTTTTATACCCAGGCGCTGGAGATCGGCCGCAGCTCGATCCAGATGATGGTCGAAGTCTGGAGCGACGACCCGCTGTCCAGTGAATGGCGCAAGGTGACCGAGGCGGTATTTGTCTTCGTCGCCATCGACGGCAGCGGTCGCACCCGCTCGGTTCCGCCGCGCGCCCGTTAAACACGGCGGCCGTTTTGCGGTCCATTGCAGTCCCTGTTCCCGAGCGAGATTTGCAACATGCCTACGCCCAACGTCGAAGCCGTCAAACTGGATGAACTGAACGCCTGGCGCATCCGCCACGGTCAGGCCGAGTTGCTGGTGGCCCAACAAGGCGCGCATATCCTCAGCTATCAAGTGGACGGCCAGCCGCCGCTGATCTGGCTCAACGACCAGGCCACGTTCAAGGCCGGCAAGAGCATCCGCGCGGGCGTGCCGGTTTGCTGGCCGTGGTTCGGCAACCTGACGCGCAACCCCGACAGCGTACAGGCCATGCGCGTGAGCAACGACCCGGCCACCGCCCACGGCCTGGTGCGGGCGATGGATTGGACGTTGAAGGGCATCGAAGCCGAAGGTGAAAGCCTCAAGGTGGAATTCGTGCTGCCCTACCCCGAGAATGGCCTTGCGGGCTGGCCTCACCAGGTCGACCTGACGCTGGCCATCGTGATGGACGAGCAACTGCATATCCGCCTCACCAGCCATAACCGTGGCAGCGAAACCGTCAGCCTCAGCCAGGCGCTGCACAGCTACTTTGCCGTGAGCGACGTGCGCAACGTGCAGGTCGAAGGGGTCGATGGCTTGAGCTACATCGAGACCCTGGACGACTGGAAAACCGTTACCCAGGCCGGCAACCTGCACTTTGCTGGCGAGACCGACCGCATCTACCTCGATACCCCGCCAAAGCTGAGCATCATTGACCCGCAGTGGGAACGCCGGATCGAGCTGACCAGCAGTGGTTCGCGCTCGGCGGTGATCTGGAACCCCTGGACCGAACGCGCCAAGGCCTTCAGCGACATGGCCGACGACGGCTGGCAGCGCATGCTGTGCATCGAGACGGCGAACGTGATGGACGATGTGGTGACGCTGTTGCCGCAGGCCAGCCATACCCTGGGCGTGAGCATCGGCAGCAAGCCGCTCTAAGCTACAGCACAAACCCCAATGTGGGAGCTTGCTCGCTCCCACATTGGGGTTTGTGTCAGGCCAACCGGCCTATTACAAATCCGCTTCCTGCACCACCCGCACCTTCTGCGCCTCCAGCGCATACGCCGCACTCGCCAGATCGTTGTCGACCTTTTCGATCTTCAGCGTGCCGGTCACCCACAGCGGTGTATAGATGTCATCCAGCTTCAGGCCTTTGGGATAACGCACCAGCACCAGTTGGTTAGGCGGCGGTGGCGGGACGTGGATGCAGGCGCCGGGGTAAGGCACCAGGAAAAACAGCGTGCTGCGGCCCTTGGCGTCGGTTTCCAGCGGCACCGGGTAACCACCGATGCGGATGTGCTTGTCGTTCATCGCCGCCACGGTCTTGGTCGAATACATCACCGCCGGCAAGCCTTTGCTTTGCTTCAGGCCACCTTTTTCGGTGAAGGTGCCGCTGGCTTCGGGGGAGTTGTGGTCAATTTCAGGCATGGCCTCGAGGGCTTTCTGGTCCGACTTGGGCATCAGTTCGAGCCAGTCGGTTTCCGGCAGTTCGGCAGCATGGGCCAGGCCACTGCCCAGCAGAAGAAGGGTCAACACTAGACGGCGCATGAAAGGGCTCGGCAATGAGTGGAAAGTGCAACGCCGAGCATTCTAGCCCCCTCTGCGCGCCAGGCAGAGAGGGCTTTATCGCATTTGAATCAGTTTCTTTTGATCAGGCCGTAGATCACCAGCAATACCACCGCGCCCACCAGGGCACCGATGAAACCAGCACCTTGGCCGGCCTGGTAGATGCCCAGGGCCTGGCCGCCGTAAGTGGCTGCCAACGAACCGCCGATACCGAGCAGGATGGTCATGATCCAGCCCATGCTGTCATCGCCCGGTTTCAGGAAGCGTGCCAGCAGGCCAACGATCAAGCCGATAAAAATGGTTCCGATGATTCCCATGGCATTGCCCTCTGGTTGGATAGCGATGCCAAAGCCCGATCAGGCTTTGGCACTTAGCCATGAGAGAGGTTAGCCGACGAATGGTTCCACCGATGTTGCGGATTATTGCTCGGCGATCAGCGTCTCGACCTTGATGATCTGCTGGGCCAACGTCGCCCGGTCCGCGCAGCGCAGGTTGGCGTGGCCGACCTTGCGCCCGGCCTTGAATGCCTTGCCATAGTGATGCAAATGGCAGTCAGCGATCGACAGGACTTTCTCGCTGTCCGGCACCTTGCCGATGAAGTTGAGCATCGCGCTCTCGCCGATCTTGGCGGTCGACCCCAGCGGCAGCCCGGCCACCGCCCGCAGGTGGTTTTCGAACTGGCTGCACTCGGCGCCTTCGGTGGTCCAGTGCCCGGAGTTGTGTACCCGAGGTGCGATTTCGTTGGCCTTGAGGCCGCCGTCCACTTCAAAGAACTCGAACGCCATCACGCCGACATAATCGAGCTGCTTGAGCACCCGGCTGGAATAGTCTTCGGCCAGGGCCTGCAACGGATGATCGGTGCTGGCAACGGACAGCTTGAGGATGCCGTCCTTGTGAGTGTTGTGCACCAGCGGGTAGAAACGGATTTCACCGTCACGGGCACGCACGGCAATCAGCGAGACTTCCCCGGTGAACGGCACGAAGCCTTCCAGCAGGCAGCCCACGCTGCCGAGTTCGGCGAACGTACCGACCACGTCTTCAGGCTTGCGCAGGACTTTCTGGCCCTTGCCGTCGTAACCCAGGGTACGGGTCTTGAGCACGGCGGGCAGGCCGATCGCAGCGACGGCGGCGTCCAGGTCGGCCTGGGACTGAATGTCGGCAAAAGCCGGCGTAGGGATGCCCAGGTCCTTGAACATGTTTTTTTCGAACCAGCGGTCACGGGCAATCCGCAAGGCTTCGGCGCTCGGGTAGACCGGAACGAACTGGGACAGGAAAGCCACGGTTTCGGCCGGGACGCTTTCGAATTCGAAGGTCACCAGGTCGACTTCATCGGCCAATTGACGCAGGTGATCCTGGTCGCCGTAGTCGGCCCGCAGGTGTTCACCCAACGCAGCGGCACAGGCGTCCGGCGCCGGGTCCAGGAAAGCGAAGTTCATCCCCAGCGGCGTACCTGCCAGGGCCAACATGCGACCCAACTGGCCGCCACCGATTACACCGATCTTCATTCGTCAACAACCTCAGGCAATGCGTGGGTCTGGATTGTCCAGGACGCTGTCTGTCTGCTCAGCGCGGAATTTTTTCAGCACGGTATGAAATTGTGGATGCTTGGCGCCCAGGATGCTCGCCGACAGCAGGGCCGCGTTGATCGCGCCAGCCTTGCCGATGGCCAGGGTCGCGACCGGGATGCCGGCTGGCATCTGCACGATCGACAGCAACGAATCGACGCCCGAGAGCATCGAAGACTGGACCGGCACGCCCAGCACCGGCAGGTGGGTCTTGGCCGCACACATGCCTGGCAAATGGGCGGCGCCACCGGCACCGGCGATGATCACCTCGATGCCACGCGCCTCGGCCTCTTCGGCGTACTGGAACAGCAAGTCCGGGGTACGGTGGGCGGAGACCACTTTCACCTCGTAAGGGATGCCGAGCTTTTCCAGCATATCGGCGGTGTGGCTAAGGGTGGACCAATCGGACTTGGAGCCCATGATCACGCCAACCAGTGCACTCATCGTCGTGCCTCTTCTCTCTGGGCGCCCGCAGGCGCGTCAAAAAACAACAAGCCACGCAGGAAACCGGCGTGGCTTGTTGTACGAATTATGGCCGGGCAAGCCGACCGAAGGCCGGGCAGTATACCGAAAATGGTGCGTTAAACGCACTTTCGCCGACCATCTGTCATTTGCGGTGAAGTGGCGGTTTTATTGACCTCAAAGTCAGTCTTGAGGCAACGCAAATTCCTTGTGGGAGCGAGCCTGCTCGCGATAGCGGCGTATCAGTCAATGCAAATATTGACTGCAAGTCAGCTATCGCGAGCAGGCTCGCTCCCACAGGGTTTGCAGTGCTATCAAGATCCCGCGGCACCCTGCGCCACGCCGCCTTCGAGCTTGCGCCACAACAACCGCACATTGGCCTTGCGCACCAAGGCGCAGCGGTACAGGCGAATCTCCAACGGTACGTGCCATTGCGGGCCGCCGCAGATCACCAGTTCGCCCCGGGCCAGTTCGGCGCGTACGCTCAGGTGCGGCACCCAGGCGATGCCCAGGCCTTCCAGGGCCATGCTTTTCAGGCTGTCGGCCATGGCCGTTTCGTAGATCGTGGTGAACCGCAGCGCCCGCTGGCGCAACAACTGGTTGACCGAACGCCCGAGGAACGCCCCGGCGCTGTAGGCCAGCAGTGGCACGCTGGCCTCTCCTTCAAGGTCGAACAGCGGCTTGCCATCGGCATCGGCGGCGCACACCGGAAGCATCTCGGTCTGGCCCAGGTGCAGCGATGGGAAGATCTCCGGGTCCATCTGCATGGCCGAGTCCGGATCGTAGAAGGCCAACATCAGGTCGCAGCCCCCTTCACGCAAGGCGTGGACGGCGTCGCCGACGTTGGTCGCCACCAGCCGCGTGGCGATGTTCATTCCCTCGTTGCGCAGTTGCGCAATCCAGCGCGGGAAAAAGCCCAGCGCCAGGGAGTGGGCAGCGGCCACTTGTATGACTTCGCCCTGCCCGCCCTCCAGGTGATGCAAATGGCGCAACACTTCACCCAGTTGCTCGACCACCGTGCGCGCCGTCACCAGGAACAACTGCCCCGCCGCCGTCAGCTCGACGGGCGTGCGCGAACGGTTGACCAGGGTCAGTCCCAGCGCCGCCTCGAGGCTGCGGATTCGCCGGCTGAAGGCCGGTTGCGTCACGAAGCGCCGTTCGGCCGCCTGGGAGAAACTGCGAGTCGCGGCCAGGGCACTGAAGTCCTCAAGCCATTTGCTTTCAAGATTCATCACGTCCTCCCTTACACGCACCAAAACAGGTCACACGTTCGTCGCACCGCCGACGTCACACCGACATTATGCCGAATATGCATAGGCCAGTGCTTAACAGCATTGGCCCTATTTTTTTTGAGAGCCTAGGATTCGCAGCGTTCCGGCTCAGACCGGGTCCTTATCGAGATGATTTCCATCATGTCCTCCGCTGCATCATTCCGCACAGAAAAAGACCTGCTTGGCGTACTCGAAGTACCAGCGCAAGCGTATTACGGCATCCAGACCCTACGAGCGGTAAACAACTTCCGTCTCTCAGGCGTCCCGATCTCGCATTACCCTAAGCTGGTGGTCGGTCTGGCAATGGTCAAACAGGCCGCCGCTGACGCCAACCGCGAACTGGGCCAGCTCAGCGAAGCCAAGCATGCAGCCATCAGTGAAGCCTGTGCACGATTGATCCGCGGCGATTTCCACGAAGAATTCGTGGTGGACATGATCCAGGGCGGCGCCGGCACGTCGACCAACATGAATGCCAACGAAGTCATCGCCAACATCGCACTGGAGGCCATGGGCCACCAGAAAGGCGAGTACCAGTACCTGCACCCCAACAACGACGTGAACATGGCGCAGTCCACCAACGACGCCTACCCGACCGCGATCCGCCTGGGTCTGCTGCTGGGCCACGACGCGTTGCTGGCCAGCCTCGACAGCCTGATCCAGGCGTTCGCGGCCAAAGGTGAAGAATTCAGCCACGTCCTGAAAATGGGCCGCACCCAGCTGCAAGACGCCGTGCCGATGACCCTCGGCCAGGAATTCCGCGCCTTCGCCACCACCCTGAGCGAAGACCTGGCGCGCCTGAAAACCCTGGCGCCTGAACTGCTCACTGAAGTGAACCTGGGCGGCACCGCCATCGGCACCGGCATCAACGCCGACCCGCGCTACCAGGCCCTGGCCGTACAGCGCCTGGCGACCATCAGCGGCCAGCCGCTGGTTCCGGCCGCCGACCTGATCGAAGCCACCTCCGACATGGGCGCCTTCGTGCTGTTCTCCGGCATGCTCAAGCGCACTGCGGTCAAGCTGTCGAAGATCTGCAACGACCTGCGCCTGCTGTCCAGCGGCCCGCGCACCGGCATCAACGAAATCAACCTGCCGGCCCGCCAGCCAGGCAGCTCGATCATGCCCGGCAAGGTCAACCCGGTGATCCCGGAGGCGGTCAACCAGGTGGCATTCCAGATCATCGGCAACGACCTGGCCCTGACCATCGCGGCCGAAGGCGGCCAACTGCAACTGAACGTGATGGAACCGCTGATCGCCTTCAAGATCTTCGACTCGATCCGCCTGCTGCAACGGGCCATGGACATGCTGCGCGAGCACTGCATCGTCGGCATCACCGCCAACGAAGCGCGCTGCCGCGAACTGGTCGAGCACTCGATCGGCCTGGTCACCGCCCTGAACCCGTACATCGGCTATGAAAACGCCACCCGCATCGCCCGTGTTGCCCTGGAAAGTGGCCGCGGCGTGCTGGAACTGGTGCGCGAAGAAGGCTTGCTCGACGACGCCATGCTCGACGACATCCTGCGCCCGGAAAACATGATTGCTCCGCGTCTGGTCCCGCTCAAAGCGTGATCGACACGACCACCGCTCACCAGGTCGAGGGACTAGACACCTCTCACCTTTTGAGGGCTTGGGGATCTTCCCCAAGCCCTTTTTTTAATTGATAGCAGCAAAGGATGACTGAACCTGTGGGAAGGAACCTGCTCGCGATAAACGACGACGCGCTGCCCGTTGTAAACCGCGTCGCCAGCCAACGCGAGCAGGCTCGCCCCCACAAGAACCTGACCGAAGGGCCAGGTGTTTCAAAGGGTTCGTTTCGTCGGACGCACCACAACTGTGCAGACGGGCACCGCACTGATAGGTATAGTGCCGCCCCTCTTCGCGTGAGTGGTCGTCTGCAGCGAGACCCTTAAACATGCGAAAACCGAACTAATAACAACCCGCGAAAATGGACCGGGACGAAACATCGCCTCACCTGTTGGGCCGCGCGCCGACCGATGTAACGCGATATTTCCAAATGGCCAGCATTTGCTTAAACAAAAAACAGCGAGGAATACTCATGCTTGAAGTCATCAACGACTTCCTCTCAGGGAAAGTGCTGATCGTGCTCATTGTCGGGCTCGGGAGCTACTTCACGATCCGCTCGCGTTTCGTCCAGTTCCGTCATTTCTTTCACATGTTCGCGGTGTTCCGTGACAGCCTGAAAAGCAGCACTGACCAGCTCAGTTCCTTCCAGGCCCTGATGCTCAGCCTGGCCGGTCGTGTCGGCGCGGGCAACATCGCCGGTGTCGGTATCGCCGTGACCCTTGGCGGTCCTGGTGCGGTGTTCTGGATGTGGGTGACCGCGCTGGTCGGCATGTCCAGCAGCTTCTTCGAATGCTCCCTCGGTCAGCTCTACAAGCGCTGCGACTCCGAAGGCCAGTTCCGTGGCGGCCCGTCCTACTACATCCAGCACGGCCTGCAGAAGCGCTGGTTGGGCATGATCATGGCGGTCCTGCTGCTGGTCACCTTCGGCTTCGCCTTCAACGGCCTGCAAGCCCACGCAGTCACTCACTCCCTGAACAACGCCTTCGGCTTCGACACCACCTACACCGGCCTGGGCCTGGCGGTGCTGCTGGGCCTGGTGTTCATTGGCGGGATCAAGCGCATCGCCAAGGTCGCCGACCTGCTGGTACCGGTCAAGACCCTGGCGTACATCGCCGTGACCATCTACGTGATCGTGCTGCAGTTCGAACATGTACCGGGCATGCTGGCGACCATCGTCAAGAGCGCCTTCGGTCTGGACCAGGCCTTTGGCGGCCTGATCGGCAGCGCCATCGTCATGGGCGTCAAGCGTGGCGTGTTCGCCAACGAAGCCGGCCTGGGCAGTGCGCCTAACGTAGCCGCCGTCGCGTCGGTCGAGCACCCGGTAGCCCAGGGCGTGGTACAGGCGTTCAGCGTGTTCCTGGACACCTTCGTGATCTGCACCTGCACCGCGCTGCTGATCCTGCTGTCGGGCTTCTACACCCCGGGCTTCGAAGGCGACGGCATTGCCCTGACCCAGAACTCCCTGGCGGCCGTCGTGGGTGACTGGGGCCGGATCTTCATCTCCGTGGCCCTATCCTTGTTCGTGTTCACCTCGATCCTCTACAACTACTACCTGGGCGAGAACAACCTGCGCTTCATGCTGGGTGAGAACCGCAAGGCGCTGATTGCCTACCGCACGCTGGTCCTGGTCCTGATTTTCTGGGGCGCCGTCGAAAACCTCAGCACCGTGTTCGCCTTCGCCGACATCACCATGACCCTGCTGGCGTTCGTGAACCTGATCGCGCTGTTCCTGCTGTTCAAGGTCGGCATGCGCATCCTGCGTGACTACGATGACCAACGTTCGGCCGGCATCAAGACCCCAGTCTTCGATTCCAGCAAGTTCCCGGACCTGGATCTGGACCGCAAGGCTTGGCCGGCCAACCCATCGGCGTCGGCTGCCAAACCTGACACCGCTGTTGCTGGCGCGACCGCAGCGCAACGCTGATCGGTAAAAGCTGTTTGTAAAAACCGGACGCATCCCCTGCGTCCGGCGTGACACAGCCTAAGGTCGGCGTCATGCTCGACCTTATGTTGTGGCGGCTAACCCAGGCTGCCTTTTCGTCCTCGGAGAACAACCCCATGAATGGCTCGACCTACCCTGCCGCCCAGCACGTCATGGTGCTCTACACCGGTGGCACCATCGGCATGCAGGCCAGCGCCCACGGCCTGGCCCCGGCATCCGGCTTCGAAGCGCGTATGCGCGACTACCTGCACAGCCAACCCGAACTCGTCGTGCCGCAATGGCGCTTCCGGGAAATGTCGCCGCTGATCGACAGCGCCAACATGACCCCGGCCTACTGGCAGCAACTGCGCGAAGCGGTGGTCGATGCCGTGGATGTGCAGGGCTGCGACAGCGTGCTGATCCTGCATGGCACCGACACCCTGGCCTACAGCGCCGCGGCGATGAGCTTCCAACTGCTGGGCCTGCATGCGCGGGTCTGCTTCACCGGTTCCATGCTGCCCGCCGGCGTGACCGACAGCGACGCCTGGGAAAACCTCAGCGGCGCGCTGGTCGCGCTTGGCCAGGGTCTGGCGCCAGGCGTGCACCTGTACTTCCACGGTGAGCTGCTGGCGCCAACCCGTTGCGCGAAAGTGCGCAGCTTCGGGCGCCACCCGTTCAAGCGCCTCGAACGCCAGGGCGGCGGCGTCAAAGCCTCCTCGCTGCCGGCGCAGTTGAATTACAACCAGCCCAAGCAACTGGCGAACATCGCGGTGTTGCCGCTGTTTCCCGGCATCAGCGCGCAGGTCCTCGATGGCCTGCTGGGCAGCGGCATCCAGGGCCTGGTGCTGGAATGCTACGGCAGCGGCACCGGGCCAAGCGACAACCCGGCCTTCCTCGCCAGCCTCGAGCGGGCGCGGGACAGCGGCGTGGTAGTCGTGGCGGTGACCCAATGCCATGAAGGTGGCGTCGAGCTGGACGTGTATGAGGCTGGCAGCCGCTTGCGCGGCGTCGGCGTGCTGTCCGGCGGCGGTATGACCCGCGAGGCCGCGTTCGGCAAGCTACAGGCCTTGATTGGCGCGGGGCTGCCGGTGGAAGAGGTTCGGCGGCTGGTAGAGCTGGACCTGTGTGGCGAGCTGAGCTGACACACTGCACAACCTGTGGGAGCGAGCCTGTGGGAGCAAAGCTTGCTCGCGATGCAGGCGACACGGATCAACTGTAAGGTCGCGTCATCGTTCTTCGCGAGCAAGCTTTGCTCCCACAGGTTTACTCCCACATTAGAGGTTGTGTTGAACCTTCGATTTTCGCCCGGCATATAACTTGCTCCATCTCCAGCCTTCCCCAGGCAGGAAACGGGCATGCTTCATTCCCACCTCACCACCCTCAACGCCGTCTCCCTGGTGCTGAGCACCTTCAAGAACCAAGGGCTGTCCAGTGAGGCATTGCTGGCCGGCAGCGGCATCAGCGCGGCGGACCTGAGCCGGGCCGATACGCGCATCACCACCAACCAGGAGATGCAGGTCTGCGCCAACGCCGTGGCCCTCAAGCGCGACATCGGCCTGGAGCTGGGCCTGCGCATGCACGTTTCGTCCTACGGCATGCTCGGCTATGCGCTGCTCACCAGTGCCACCTTAGGTGACGCCTTGCGCCTGGCGCTGCGCTATCCGGCGCTATTGGGAACACTCTTCGAGCTGAACCTGGATGATGACGGCCAGTACATCTGGTTCAGCGCCAGCGATTATCGGGAGAACCCGGCCCTGGCGGTGTTCAATGCCGAGTTCTGCATGGTTTCACTGAGGGTCATCTGTAACGACCTCCTTGGTCATGCACTGCCCTTGCGTGCGGCACGCTTCGACCATCCGGCGCCCGATTACCAGGCGCGCTACGCAGCGCTCTTCGATTGCCCGGTGCGCTTCGACAGCGTCGATAACGCGTTCGCCTTCGAGCGCCACTGGCTCGACCAACCCTTGCCCCTGGCCGACCCCATCACCCATCACGCCATGGCCGAACGTTGCCGCCGGCAGAACACCGAGTTCACCGGACGCCAGGCCTGGCTGGGGCGGATCCGCCAGTTGCTCGACGCCCAACTGAACGCCGCCCCCGGGCTGGAAGGCCTGGCCGAACAGATGAACTGCTCGGCGCGCACCTTGCGGCGCCACCTCAAGGACCTGGGCTGCAGCTATCAGGAACTGCTGGACGAACTGCGCTTCGAACGAGCCAAGCAGATGCTCTGCGAGGACCAATTGCCGATCTATCGAATCGCTGAACGACTGGGCTTCAGCGAAACCGCCAGCTTCCGCCATGCCTTCGTGCGCTGGAGCGGCGTGGCGCCAAGCCAGTTCAGGGCCTGATTCCCCGTGGGAACAAGGCTTGCCCGCGATGGCGTCAGCCCAGACACATCCTGCTCCAACATTCCAAGTCGGATCCGCTTCTGCTGTCCTAGCCTTGAAATAAAGGACAGATCAAGGAGGATCACTTGTGACAACACTGCCTCATTCCCAACAGTTGCGTTTCGGACGTTATTCGCAGTCTGGACAAATCTATTTACTGACCGTGAATACGCGCGACCGCGAGCCGTTTTTTGGCCGCTTCGAGACAGGACGCTTGGTGGTTGACGCCTTCCGAAAGGCTCAGGAAGAACAATTTGCCCATTCGTTGGCCTGGGTGGTGATGCCAGACCATTTTCACTGGCTGATCGAATTGCAGGGTATAGAACTCTCCAAGCTGATTGCGCGAACAAAGTCTCGGACCACGGTTGTCTTCAATCGATTGACGCAGCGGGAAGGATCGCTTTGGCAGGAGGGATTTCATGACCGAGCCATTCGCAAGGAGGAAGATCTGCAAACAGTCGCTCGATATGTCGTGGCAAACCCGCTGCGAGCCGGTTTAGTTAAGAAAATTGGGGACTACCCATTGTGGGACGCGATATGGGTCTGATTCGATTTAGGCTGCGTTCATAATGGCCTCATCGCGGGCAAGCCTTGCTCCCACAGGTATTCCAAATGCTGCTTTTTGGGGGGAGCAAGCCTGCTCCCCCAGGCATTCCAGATGCTGCTTTTGTGGGGAAGCCTTACTCCCGCAGGTACTCCAGATGCTGCTTTTTGGCGGAGCAAGCCTTGCCCCCATAGCATTCAAGGCGCTGCCCTGTGGGAGCAAGGCTTGCCCGCGATGGCAATATGACTAACCCCGCAAAAACGCCTGATGCAACTCATCCACCGTCTCGAAGTGATACGCCGGGCCCTCGGCGCTGAGTTCTTCATGGCTGCCGAATCCATACCCCACCGCCGCTGCATCCAGGCCGTTGCTGCGGGCGCCGATCAGGTCGTGCTTGCGGTCGCCGATCATCAGGGTGGTCGCTGGGTCGAGGCCTTCTTCGGCCAGCAGGTGGGCAATCAACTCGACCTTGTTGGTGCGGGTGCCGTCCAGTTCGCTGCCGTAGATCACCTTGAAGTGCCGGGCGAAGTCGAAGTGGCGGGCGATTTCCCGGGCGAACACCCAGGGTTTGGAAGTGGCGATGTACAACTGGCGCCCCTGGCCGCCCAAGGTTTCCAGCAGAGGCATCACGCCGTCGAAGACGCGGTTTTCGTACAGCCCGGTGACCTTGAACCGCTCGCGATAGAAATTCACCGCCTCCCAGGCCTTCGCTTCGTCGAAGTCGTAAAACTGCATGAAGGCCTGCAACAGCGGCGGGCCGATGAAATGCTCGAGGCGGGTCAGGTCGGGTTCGTCGATGCCCAGTTTGCTCAAGGCGAACTGGATCGAACGGGTGATGCCCTCGCGGGGGTCGGTGAGGGTGCCGTCGAGGTCGAAGAGTACAGTCTGGTAGTGCATGGCTGTTCCTGGGGAATATCACTGAATTGTGAGTGCTTCGCACTCAAGCGGGAGCAAGCTCCCTCGCCACGATGAACCTCATCAAGGCTGGTCGTAGCCTTCGGCCAGGTGCAGGTCCTTGAGCTTCACGTAGTTCGCCGCGCTGTAGGTGAAGAAGGCGCGCTCCTTGTCCGTCAGCGGCCGGGCCTGCTTCACCGGGCTGCCCACATATAAAAAGCCGCTTTCCAGGCGTTTGCCCGGCGGTACCAGGCTGCCGGCACCGATGATCACATCATCTTCGACCACCGCGCCGTCCATGACGATGCTGCCCATGCCGATCAGGACCCGGCTGCCCACGGAGCAACCATGGAGCATGACCTTGTGGGCGATGGTCACGTCGTCGCCGATCAGCAACGGGAAACCCTCGGGATTGAACGGCCCGGCGTGGGTGATGTGCAGCACGCAACCATCCTGGACGCTGGTACGCGCACCGATACGGATGCGGTGCATGTCGCCGCGAATGACCGTCAGCGGCCAGACGGAGCTGTCTTCGCCGATTTCGACGTCGCCGATCACCACCGCGGTGCTGTCGACAAAAGCGCCACGGGCTAGCCGTGGGCTGTGGTTCTGGTACGTGCGAAGGGTCACGATAGGCTCTCTCTTATCCGGTGATAGGCGCTGCTAGCTGCGGTGAGCGTCGATTGTAATTAAGATGGGCCCATGTTTCTTCCAGCCAAGGTGTCGACCGTGAGCGTGAACAACCCTCTTTTGCAGCCCTATGACCTGCCGCCATTCTCGGCGATCCGTGCCGAGCACGTGCAACCGGCCATCGAGCAGATCCTGGCTGACAACCGTGCCGCCATCGCCGAGCTCCTCAAGACCCAAGTCCAGCAGCCTACCTGGGCCGGCCTGGTATTGGCGATGGACGAGCTCAATGATCGCCTGGGCGCGGCCTGGAGCCCGGTCAGTCATTTGAACGCGGTGCGCAACAGCCCTGAACTGCGCGAAGCCTACGAGGCCTGCCTGCCGGCGCTGAGTGCCTACTCCACCGAGCTGGGCCAGAACCGCGAGCTGTTCCAGGCCTTCGAAGCCCTGGCGAGCAGCCCTGAAGCCGCCGGTTTCGACGTGGCGCAGAAAACCATCCTGGAACATTCCCTGCGTGACTTCCGCCTGTCGGGTATCGACCTGCCGCCGGAGCAGCAGAAGCGCTACGCCGAAGTGCAGAGCAAACTGTCCGAACTGGGCAGCCGCTTCTCCAATCAACTGCTGGACGCGACCCAGGCCTGGACCAAGCACGTCACCGACGAAGCCGCCCTCGCCGGCCTGACCGACTCGGCCAAGGCGCAAATGGCCGCGGCCGCCCAGGCCAAAGAGCTGGACGGCTGGCTGATCAACCTGGAATTTCCCAGCTATTACGCGGTGATGACCTACGCCGAAGACCGCGCCCTGCGTGAAGAAGTCTACGCCGCCTACTGCACCCGCGCCTCGGACCAGGGCCCGAATGCCGGCCAGAACGATAACGGCCCGGTGATGGAACAGATCCTCGACCTGCGTCAGGAACTGGCCCAATTGCTCGGTTTCGCCAACTTCGCCGAGTTGAGCCTGGCGACCAAGATGGCCGAATCCAGCGATCAGGTGCTCAGTTTCCTGCGGGACCTGGCCAAGCGCAGCAAGCCGTTCGCCGCCCTGGACCTGGAACAGCTCAAAGCCTTCGCCGCCGAACAGGGCTGCCCCGACCTGCAAAGCTGGGACAGCGGTTTCTACGGTGAAAAACTGCGCCAGCAGCGTTACAGCGTGGCCCAGGAAGCCCTGCGTGCGTACTTCCCGATCGACAAGGTACTGGGCGGCCTGTTCGCCATCGTGCAACGCCTCTACGGCATCGAGATCGCCGAACTGAAAGGCTTCGACACCTGGCACCCGGACGTGCGCCTGTTCGAAATCAAGGAAAACGGCCAGCACGTCGGCCGCTTCTTCTTCGACCTCTACGCCCGCGCCAACAAGCGTGGCGGGGCCTGGATGGATGGCGCCCGCGACCGTCGTCGCACCTTCGAGGGCGTCCTGCAAAGCCCGGTCGCCAACCTGGTGTGCAACTTCACCCCGGCTGACAGCGGCAAGCCGGCGCTGCTGACCCACGATGAAGTCACCACCCTGTTCCACGAATTCGGCCATGGCCTGCACCACCTGCTGACCCGCGTCGAACACGCCGGCGTGTCCGGCATCAACGGTGTGGCCTGGGATGCCGTGGAGCTGCCAAGCCAGTTCATGGAAAACTGGTGCTGGGAGCCTGAAGGCCTGGCGCTGATTTCCGGCCACTACGAAACCGGCGAGCCACTGCCCCAGGACCTGCTGGAGAAAATGCTCGCGGCGAAAAACTTCCAGTCCGGCCTGATGATGGTCCGCCAGTTGGAGTTCTCGCTGTTCGACTTCGAGCTGCACGCCACCCACGGCGATGGCCGCAGCGTGCTGCAAGTGCTCGAAGGCGTACGCGACGAAGTGTCGGTCATGCGTCCACCAGCCTACAACCGCTTCCCCAACAGCTTCGCCCACATCTTCGCCGGCGGTTATGCGGCGGGCTACTACAGCTACAAATGGGCGGAAGTGTTGTCGGCCGACGCATTCTCCAAGTTCGAAGAGGACGGCGTGCTCAACGCCGACACCGGGCGTGCCTTCCGTGAGGCGATCCTGGCCCGTGGCGGCTCGCAGGAGCCGATGGTGCTGTTCGTCGACTTCCGTGGCCGTGAGCCGTCGATTGACGCACTCTTGCGCCACAGCGGCCTGACCGAGGACGCGGCAGCATGAGCGAGGGACCTGTGATTACCAAGCGACGCTTTATCGCCGGGGCGGTCTGCCCGGCCTGCAGCGAGCCGGACAAGTTGATGATGTGGAACGAAGACGGCGTGCCGCACCGTGAATGTGTGGCCTGCGGTTATTGCGACACACTCAACGAGCAAGGCCTGTCGGTGCCCAAGGAATTGGGCACCCGGGTCAATACCTCGGCGCTCAAGGCTCCGGACGCCAAGGTCCAGGCGGTGCAGTTTTTCCCCAACCCCAAGTTGAAGAAAAAACCGACTGAATGATCCGGTATCACCTTCCGGGCCCCACGGCCCGGAAGCGATACATATATACCGCCCGCCACCACACCTTCCTTTGCAGACTGTTCATCACGTCCAGACTGAGAGGAAGGCTGCCATGCCCGACGATGCCAATCCGCTGTTGCAGGCCTATGACCTGCCCCCTTTTTCGCTGATCCAAGCCGAACACTTTTCACCGGCCCTTGACCGGATTCTTGCCGAGAGCCGCGCTCAAGTCGCCGAAATCATCAAGACCCAGACACCCTTCCCCACCTGGGACGACCTCGTGCTGGCGATGGACGAGATCCACGCCCGTTTGAAGAGCTTCGGCTATGTGCTGGAGCGACTGAGCTGGAACAGAATAGGCGACGCCTGGGTCCAGGCCTGGCTGGACTGCAGCGAACGGCTACAGGACTTCCAGCGGTCGCTCAAACACCATCCCGACCTGTTTCAGCTTTATCAGCGCTTGGCGAACAGCCCGATAGCCCGACATTTCACGCCGGCGAGAAAAAGAACCCTGGCAAAGGTCCTCCGGCAGTTTCGCCAGAACGGCTTGGCGCACACCGCACAGGCCGACTTGAAAGACCTGCAACTGCGTATCCAAGGCGCCCGGGACTTGTTCCTGGAACACTTGCACGAGGCCAATAAAGCCTGGAGCCGAACGTTTGACGACGAGGCCCGGTTGAGCGGTCTGCCGTCGTCCTTCAAACAACGCATGACCGACCAGGCGCGGATGGCTGGACGCAAGGGCTGGTTGCTGACGCTCAACGAGGAGTCGTTTCGTATCGTCACCCGTTACGCTGACGATCACGCTTTGCGCAAGCAAATGTACGTCGCCTTCAGTACGCGTGCATCGGATCAGGGGCCCCATGCCGGCGTGTTCGACAACGGCGAAGTCCTCGCGCAGTTGCTCAGGGATCGCCATGAGCACGCCACGTTACTGGGCTATTCGAATTACGCTCAAATGGCGCTCGAACCAGAGCAGGCCGAGTCGCCGGAACAGGTCCTGTCGTTCTTGCAGGAACGGCTCGCCCAGCAGCGCAGCGTATTTGCCCGGGACACCGAGCAACTGGAAAAATTTGCCGCAACGCAAGGCTTCAGCGGCCTCCAGCCTTGGGATCATCAATACCTGGCCGAAAAGCTTCGGCGGCAAACGACTGGGGTTTCGGAGCAGGCCACCTGTGCCTGGTTTGAACTGGAGTCGACTTTTGCACAGCTGTTGCTGATCGCCAGGGACCTGTTCGGCGTGAACATCGTTGAACGCCAGGACGTGGCGACCTGGCATCCGGACGTGCGCCTTTTTGAAGTCCGCGAGGGGGACGAGACCGTGGGCTACCTCTATTTCGACCCGTTTGCAGAGGCGAACCAGGACGGTTTTCCCAATACCACCACCCTGCGCAATCGCCGCGTCACCGCCGAAGGCCGGCCTCGGCTCCCCATCGCGGTCTTGCATGGCTGGTTGCCGCGTGGCTCAGGCGCAAACCCGGTGTTGCTGGATCATCGGCAGCTGCGCATCCTCTTTCATGAGTTCGGCCATTGCTTGCATCACGTCTTGACCCGGGCTGAATACCACGAAATTTCGGGCATCTCGGAACTGTCCCGGGGTACGGCCGAATTCGCCGGGGTGTTGTTCGAGCAATGGTGCTTCGCCAAACCCTGCCTGATGCGTGTATCGAAACATCACCAAACCGGGGCGCCCTTGCCGGACACCCTCGCCGATCAATGGCTGGCCTACCTCCATACCCAGACCAGTTGGGACAGCGCCTCGTTCTTGCGTGATGCGCTGTTCGACATGGAATTGCACCGCAGCCACGGCGACGGACGCACCGCCCAACAAGTATTCGATCAGGTCAGCGCACAGGTCGGGCATCTGCCGGTGTCTGCAACCGAGCGCTGGCCCAATGGCCTGGACTACATGGTGACCGGCTATGGTGCCGGCCTCTATGCCTATGCCTGGTCGAGGGAATTGGCGAAAACCGTTTTCCAGAGATTCAAGCGCGACGGGCTGTTCAACCGGGAAACCGGGCAGGCGTTGCGCGAGACGATTTTCGGGCCGGGCGATTCGCGACCGTTGTCTGAGTCGATCACGGTGTTTCTGGGCACGTAGCGATCATCGCTCGGGAAGCACAACCTGAGGGTCGAGGTGACGCGTCGTCGTGGTTGAGTTGACCCAGCTTTCCAGGGAACAAAGGGCAAAGACGCTGGTGCTGCAATCGCCATTCGCCAGCGCCACGCGGAGTTTGTCGACATCGGCCTGCATCATGTAGCGCACCCCGTCCTTGAAGTGATGACTGTCACCGAAGCCCCCTTCGGTCATTTCGTTCAAGGCGTCCTCTTTGCTCCAGCCCTGCACCACCACCCGGTACATGGCGGCGACCAGGCCAGTGCGGTCCGAGCCGTGCTTGCAGTGCATCAGCACCGGTCCCTTGGCTTCGGCCGCCTGGACGGCGCGCAAAGCCCTGAGGATGTCGCTGTCATCGACATGATTGGTGCGATAGGGCAACTGCACTTGCTCGATGCCGGGGGTGGACAGCCAACGCTTGTCCGACTCCGGCAGGAAGGTAATAACCGTGCCGATCCTGAGTTTGCTCAGCAAGGGCAGCGCTGCGCCATCCGGCAGGGAGCTGCGGTAAAGCGTCGGAGACATCTGGTAGAGGTTGTAGGCCTTTTCCACCGGCTGCGCCCATTCAGCGGGCCTTGCGTCAGGGGAATCGGCCGCTTGGGCGGGGATCTCGGCCAGTCCGACGAGCAAGGCCAGGCACAGCAGTGAACGGGAACAGAGCTTGAGCATGCACGGACGACCGAAAACGAAGGAATGCGAGATCAACAGTTTCGGCTCGCTGCGGTTAAAAGCCTGTGAGGAGAACGTCAAAGCGTTGTGAACGATGATCGGGTATTCGGGCTGCTGAATGGCACTGGTCTTAATCGAATGCAACGAATACTGTATGCACATACAGCTTTTCGGAGTACTCCCATGTCAGCTTCACTTCCGCCTCGCGGCCGCGGCACCGCGACCAACCCGCACAACCGCTTCGCCCCGAGTCGCTCGGTGGCCGAAGATGACGGCTGGTATCAGGAAGTCCCGCCGACCCAGGGCACCGAAGTGCGCATCGAAATGGCCAAGACCATCATTACCCGCAACACCTCGTCCGATATCCCCTTCGACCGCTCGATCAACCCGTACCGAGGCTGCGAACACGGCTGCATCTACTGCTATGCGCGGCCCAGCCATGCCTACTGGGACATGTCGCCGGGGCTGGATTTCGAAACGAAGCTGATCGCCAAGACCAATGCCGCCGATGTGCTGGAAGAGCAATTGTCCCGGCGCGGCTATCAATGTGCGCCAATCGCGCTGGGGTCCAACACCGATCCCTATCAGCCTATCGAACGCGAACAACGGATAACCCGGCGGATTCTCGAGGTGCTGCTGCGCTATCGGCATCCGGTGACCATCGTCACCAAGGGTTCGCTGATCCTGCGCGACCTGGACCTGCTGACCGAGCTGGCGCAACAACGCCTGGTGCACGTGATGATCAGCCTCACCACCCTGGACGATGAGCTCAAGCGTATTCTCGAACCCCGTGCGGCGGCGCCCAAGGCGCGGTTGCGGGCGATCAAGGTCATGCGCGAGGCGGGCATTGCCGTGGGGGTGCTGTGTGCGCCGATGATCCCGATGATCAACGACAGCGAGATCGAAAGCCTGCTGGCCGAAGCCCACGCCGCCGGTGCGCAGAATGCCGCCTACGTCATGCTGCGCCTGCCGCTGGAAGTCGCGCCGCTGTTCGAGGAGTGGTTGCAGGCGCACTACCCGCAACGCGCCGCCCATGTGCTGAGCCTGGTCCGCCAGAGCCGTGGCGGTGAACTGTATGACAGCCGCTTCGGTGCGCGGATGCGTGGCGAAGGCCCGTTCGCCGACCTGCTGGCCCAGCGTTTCGCCAAGGCACTCAAGCGCTTGGGGCTTGAGCGTCGCGACGGATACCATCTGGATTGCGATGCCTTCTGTCCGCCGGGCCGACAGATGTCTTTGATTTGATTAAAGTTGACCTTGGAACGGCTGCTGGACATGATCTGCGCCAGTGTTTTGCCACCCCTGGAATCGTTGTCCTAGAGCCTTGGATTTCAGTTTGAGTTAAGTTTCGGCCGCTACCTTGTTCAGCGAGTGACTGACGGGTCGAACACCTCGACCTGGATGTTTTTTAACCAGCCACTGGCGTCAACGTCAAAGAGGATGAATCATGAGTGACAAGGATAAACAGCCGTTGGCTGCGTCGGCTTCAGCCCAACCCGAGGCGGAAACCGCCGATGCAGCGCTGCAGCACATTGTTGACGGCTTTTTGCATTTCCATCACGAGATCTTTCCGCAACAGGAAGAGCTCTTCAAGAAACTCGCCACCGCCCAGAAACCCCGGGCGATGTTCATCACCTGCGCCGATTCGCGCATCGTGCCCGAGTTGATCACCCATAGCTCCCCCGGCGACCTGTTCGTGACCCGCAACGTCGGCAACGTCGTGCCACCTTATGGGCAAATGAACGGCGGCGTCTCCACCGCCATCGAATACGCCGTACTGGCCCTCGGCGTGCAGCACATCATTGTCTGCGGCCATTCCGATTGCGGCGCCATGCGTGCGGTGCTCAACCCCGATACCCTGGAAAAAATGCCCACGGTCAAGGCCTGGCTGCGCCACGCCGAAGTGGCCAAGACCATGGTCCATGACAACTGTCCGTGTGGCGACGAAAAACAGATCATGCCGATCCTCACCGAAGAGAACGTGATCGCGCAGTTGCAGCATTTGCGAACGCATCCGTCGGTCGCATCGCGCATGGCCAATGGTCAGTTGTTCATCCATGGCTGGGTGTACAACATCGAGACCAGCGAGATCAAAGCCTATGACGCGGACCAGGGACGTTTCCTGCCGCTCGATGGCAGCCATCCGATACCGGTGGCGACGCCCAAAGCGCGCTTCTAACCACTCCTAAACATCCTTGTGTGGTTCAGCCTTACCGCTATTTGCGCGGTAGGGCCTCGCCATGCCTGAAGAAAACTTCGGGAGAGTCGCCATGCGTGCTCAATTAAAAGCTGTTCTGCCACGGGAGCTGTTGGCTTCGGTGGTGGTGTTCCTGGTGGCGCTGCCCTTGTGCATGGGCATTGCCATCGCCTCCGGCCTGCCACCGGCCAAAGGCCTGATCACCGGCATCATCGGTGGTCTGGTGGTGGGTTTCCTGGCCGGTTCCAAGCTGCAAGTCAGCGGCCCGGCCGCCGGGTTGGCGGTGTTGGTCTTCGAATTGGTGCGCCAGCATGGCGTGGCCATGCTCGGGCCGATCCTGCTGCTGGCCGGTCTGTTGCAATTGTTGGCCGGACGCTTTCGCCTCGGCTGCTGGTTCCGGGTCACCGCGCCTGCGGTGGTGTACGGAATGCTCGCGGGTATCGGCGTGCTGATCGTGTTGTCCCAGGTCCATGTGATGCTCGACGCGGCGCCCAAGCCGTCAGGGCTGGATAACCTGGCGGCGTTCCCGGCGGCGGTGGCCCAGGCCTTGCCGTCCTTCGGCTGGCAGGCTGGCCTGCTTGGTTTGTCGACGATTGCGGTGATGTGGCTGTGGGAGAAGTTTCGTCCCCACAGCCTGCGCTTCGTTCCCGGCGCCTTGCTCGGTGTTGGCCTGGCGACCGTCGCCAGCCTGCTGCTGGCCTTGCAGGTCAAACGCGTGGAAGTCCCGGAGAACCTCGCCGAAGCCATTGATTGGCTGCGCCCGGCGGACCTGCTGAACCTGGCCGACCCGACGCTGCTGATCGCCGCCTTCGCTGTCGCCTTCATCGCCAGCGCCGAAACCCTGCTGTCGGCAGCCGCCGTGGACCGCATGCACAGCGGTGACCGTGCGGACTTCGACCGCGAACTGTCGGCGCAAGGTATCGGTAACATGCTCTGCGGCCTGCTCGGCGCCCTGCCGATGACCGGGGTGATCGTGCGCAGCTCGGCCAACGTCCAGGCCGGGGCCACCACGCGGATGTCGACGATTTTCCACGGCCTGTGGTTGTTGCTCTTCGTGCTGTTGCTGTCCAGCGTGCTGCAAAGCATTCCGGTGGCGAGCCTGGCGGGGGTGTTGGTGTACACCGGTTTCAAACTGGTGGACCTCAAGGCGTTTCGCAGCCTGGGTCGCTATGGCCGGATGCCGATGTTCACCTATGCCGCAACGGCGCTGGCGATCATCTTCACCGACCTGCTGACCGGTGTGCTGATCGGCTTCGGCCTGACCCTGGCGAAACTGGCCTGGAAAGCCTCGCGACTGAAAATCAGCCTGATCGACCTGCCCCAGGAAGGCGAGATGGAACTGCGCCTGGTCGGCGCGGCCACCTTCCTCAAGGTTCCGGCGCTGACCCAGGTGCTGGGCAGCATACCGACAGGCGCGACCGTGCATGTGCCGCTCAATAACCTGAGCTACATCGATCACTCGTGCCTGGAGCTACTGGAAGAATGGGGCCGGGCGAATGCCAGCAAGGGTTCGAAGCTGCTGATCGAATCCCGCGGGCTCAAGCGCCGGTTGGAAGGGCGGTTGCGTACCACCGTAGGGGTTGGCGCAGCGACCGGTTAACCCTGCCCCTGTGGGAGCGAGCCTGCTCGCGATTGCGGTGGATCAATCGACATAAATGTTGAATCTCCAACCGCTATCGCGAGCAGGCTCGCTCCCACAGGATTTTGCGGTGAGCACAATGATTGTGAACACCCACAGGGGTTGTGTTTTGCTGCTGGATCAAGCCGCTGGCTGATCCAGCTCCAGCCCAACGCCCAGCTGGCGCGACAGGCAAGGCCAGCGCTTCCAGGCAGCGCCCGTGTCCGGGCTGCCGAGTTTCTCCCGGTAAGACTCCACCGACTCCAGCGCAAAGCTGTCTTCGTCGAGCATTTCGTCCACGGCGTGATGCACGGCTTCGTCCAACTGGTTGGCGAAGGGTTCGCCGATCAAATGGTGAGCGATCAGGTTGGCGACTGTCATGTCCAGCGGGATCAGCGGTTGGCTGAAATGCTTGATGTACAGGTCGTTGACCTCCTCTACCAGCCGATGGGCCAGGTAGGCTTCGTCCAGCAGGCTGTCCAGGCCAACGTGGCCCTCCATCAACTTCGGTGGCTGGAGGAAAAACTGTTCGGCGATTTTCAGTACCGGCTTGATCTGCGATTCGATACCGGCTTCGCGGGCCACCTCGTTGGCGGCGTCCAGCAGGTCTGGCACTTGTTCGATGTAAGCGGTGACAAAACGGGTCATGACGCCCTTCGCGTCGATGTCTGGCAATTGGATCGCGGCATGCAGGTGCGGTAGCTGAGCCTCCAGCTGACGGGTCAACTGGCCGGTCTCGGCCTCGTGTTGTTGGGCTTTTTGGATCTGCTCGCGCAATGCGGCGGTGTTCATGACAACTCCAGGAAACAAAGGCAATGAAATAGGGAAGACATAACTTAGCTGGCGCAAAAACACTCCTAAGACCTATTTTTCATAACCGCCCCTTCCTTGCTGCGTCACAGTTATATCGGTTTGCCATCACTCAGGTTCGCATCCTTCTCCATTCGTGGGCTCTAGCGCAAGCCCCGGCTGTTTCAAACGATTTACGCCATCGCGTTGCGAGGTTGCAGGTGCTGTCTATACTCGGGTTGGAATGGAGTTAGCTGATGACACCCGATTGCATGTGCAGCAAGGCGCGGCGAGTCAATTAAGCAGTCTGAATAGCCGATCCCTTGCCGCAGGCTTTACGCCTACGGGATAACAAGAACGATAAGGGGAACCCGCAATGACGCGACATCCACACGTATGGATGGGCCTCCTGTTGTGGTCGATTTTCAGCCAGGCACAAGCGGCCTGGACTGTGAATATGGCGCCTGGAGCGACACAGATCAGCAACGCAGTGTTCGACCTGCACATGACCATTTTCTGGATCTGTGTGGTCATCGGCATCATCGTCTTCGGCGCCATGTTCTGGTCGATGATCATGCACCGCCGGTCAACCGGCCAGAATGCCGCGCATTTCCACGAAAACACCCGCGTCGAAATCCTCTGGACCATCGTGCCCTTCCTGATCCTGGTGTTGATGGCGATTCCTGCCACCGCCACCCTGATCAAGATGTACGACTCCAGCGAATCGGACATCGATATCCAGGTCACTGGCTATCAATGGAAGTGGCACTACAAGTACCTGGGCCAGGACGTCGAGTTCTTCAGCAACCTGGCGACCCCTGCCGAACAAATCCATAACCAGAGCGCCAAGGGCGAGCACTACCTGCTGGAGGTCGACAAGCCGCTGGTGCTGCCGGTCGACGCCAAGGTGCGCTTTCTGGTGACCTCCGCCGACGTGATCCACTCCTGGTGGGTGCCGGCCTTCGCGGTCAAGCGCGACGCGATCCCAGGCTTCGTCAACGAAGCCTGGACCCGTGTCGACAAGCCCGGCCTGTACCGCGGCCAATGCGCCGAGCTGTGCGGCAAGGACCACGGCTTCATGCCGATCGTGGTGGAGGTCAAGAGCAAGCCCGACTACGAAAAATGGCTGGGCGAACGCAAGGCCGAAGCCGCGCAGCTCAAGGAACTGACCAGCAAGGAATGGACGCGCGAAGAACTCATCGAGCGTGGCGACAAGGTCTACCACACCACGTGCGTGGCCTGTCACCAGGCCGAAGGCCAAGGCTTGCCGCCAATGTTCCCGGCACTCAAGGGTTCGAAAATCGCCACCGGGCCCAAGGCTGACCACCTGAGCCTTGTCTTCCACGGCAAACCCGGCACCTCCATGGCCGCGTTCGGCAAACAGTTGTCGGAAGTCGATATCGCCGCGGTCGTGACCTATGAACGCAACGCCTGGGGCAACAACAAGGGCGACATGGTTACGCCTAAAGAAGTGCTGGAACTCAAACAGGCGGAAAGCAAATGAGCCGGCCTGACGTTTGTTCCCGCAACCGCTCGGGGCTCACCGCCCCGGGCCGCCCAGCCCACTCGTTCGAAGGAGACAGGACATGAGTGCTGTGATCGATGACCACGGTCATGCCGACCACGCCCACGGCCCCGCCAAGGGCCTGATGCGCTGGGTACTGACCACCAACCACAAGGATATCGGCACGCTGTACCTGTGGTTCGCCTTCTCCATGTTCCTGTTGGGCGGCTCGTTCGCCATGGTGATCCGCGCCGAGCTGTTCCAGCCCGGCCTGCAGATCGTGCAGCCGGAATTCTTCAACCAGATGACCACCATGCATGGCCTGGTGATGGTCTTCGGCGCGGTGATGCCGGCGTTCGTCGGCCTCGCCAACTGGATGATCCCGCTGATGATCGGCGCACCGGACATGGCCCTGCCGCGCATGAACAACTTCAGCTTCTGGCTGTTGCCGGCGGCGTTCCTGATGTTGGTCTCGACGTTGTTCACAGCCGGTGGCGGGCCTAACTTCGGTTGGACCTTCTACGCGCCGCTATCCACCACCTATGCGCCGGAAAGCGTGACGTTCTTCATCTTTGCCATCCACCTGATGGGCATCAGCTCGATCATGGGTGCGATCAACGTGATCGCCACCATCCTCAACCTGCGCGCCCCCGGCATGACCCTGATGAAAATGCCGCTGTTCGTCTGGACCTGGCTGATCACCGCGTTCCTGCTGATCGCGGTGATGCCGGTGCTGGCCGGCTGCGTGACGATGATGCTGATGGACATCCACTTCGGCACCAGCTTCTTCAGTGCCGCCGGTGGCGGTGACCCGGTGCTGTTCCAGCACGTGTTCTGGTTCTTCGGCCACCCCGAGGTGTACATCATGATCCTGCCGGCCTTCGGCGCCGTCAGCTCGATCATCCCGGCGTTCTCGCGCAAGCCGTTGTTCGGCTACACCTCGATGGTCTATGCCACGGCCGCCATTGCGTTCCTGTCGTTCATCGTCTGGGCGCACCACATGTTCGTGGTCGGCATTCCGCTGGTGGGCGAGCTGTTCTTCATGTACGCGACCCTGCTGATCGCCGTGCCCACCGGGGTGAAGGTGTTCAACTGGGCCAGCACCATGTGGCAAGGCTCGCTGACCTTCGAGACGCCGATGCTGTTTGCCGTGGCGTTCGTGATCCTGTTTTCCATCGGTGGTTTCTCCGGGCTGATGCTGGCCATCGCCCCGGCGGACTTCCAGTACCAGGACACCTACTTCGTGGTCGCGCACTTCCACTACGTGCTGGTGCCTGGCGCGATCTTCGGGATCTTCGCCTCGGCCTACTACTGGCTGCCGAAATGGACCGGCCACATGTACGACGAAACCCTCGGCAAGCTGCACTTCTGGCTGTCGTTCGTGGGGATGAACCTGGCGTTCTTCCCGATGCACTTCGTCGGCCTGGCGGGCATGCCCCGGCGGATCCCCGACTACAACCTGCAGTTCGCCGACTTCAACATGGTCTCGTCCATCGGCGCGTTCATGTTCGGCACCACGCAAATCTTCTTCCTGTTCATCGTGATCAAGACCATCCGTGGCGGCGAGCCGGCACCGGCCAAGCCGTGGGATGGCGCCGAAGGGTTGGAGTGGAGCGTGCCGTCGCCGGCGCCGTATCACACCTTCACTACGCCGCCGGAAGTGAAATGAACACGCAAGCTTCTGTGGGAGCGAGCCTGCTCGCGATAGCGGTAGACCAGGCACACCGCGTCGCCTGCATCGCGAGCAGGCTCGCTCCCACAGGGCTCGGTGCACGGAGCAGGAACCATGGCTGATTCGATTTCGATGAAGAAACTGGTCACCCGCCTGCTGCTGGTGGTGGTGGCCATGTTCATCTTCGGGTTTGCCCTGGTGCCGATCTACGACGTGATGTGCAAGGCCTTCGGCATCAACGGCAAGACCGGCGGGCAGTACGAAGGCGAACAGACCGTCGATGAATCACGGCAGGTGCGCGTGCAGTTCCTGTCGACCAATTCGGTGGACATGGTCTGGGACTTCTACCCCAAGGGCGATGAGCTGGTGGTCAAGCCGGGAGCGGTGAACGAGATGGTGTTCGTCGCCCACAACCCCACCGACCGGCCGATGAGCGCCCAGGCGGTGCCAAGTATCTCGCCGAGCAACGCGGCGGCGTATTTCCACAAGACCGAATGTTTTTGTTTTACCCAGCAAGTGCTGCAACCCGGCGAACGCATCGAAATGCCCATGCGCTTCATCGTCGACCGGGACATGCCCAAGGAAGTGAAGCACCTGACGCTGTCCTACACGCTGTTCGACATCACCGCTCGTCATCCACCGGTGGCTCTAAACACTGACCGATAGCGTGCCCGATAAGGAGAACAATAAATGGCAACTCACGAACACTATTACGTTCCGGCCCAGAGCAAATGGCCGATCATCGCCACGGTCGGGATGTTCGTCACGGTGTATGGCCTGGCAACCTGGTTCAACGACATGAAGGCGGCGCGCCCGGATTCCCACGGCCCGCTGATCTTTTTCGTCGGCGGGCTTCTGCTGGCCTACATGCTGTTCGGCTGGTTCGGCGCGGTGATCAAGGAAAGCCGCGCCGGGTTGTACAGCGCGCAGCTCGACCGCTCGTTCCGCTGGGGCATGAGCTGGTTCATCTTTTCCGAAGTGATGTTCTTCATCGCCTTCTTCGGGGCCCTGTTCTATGTGCGCGTGATTTCGGCGCCAGGCCTGGCGGGGGAAGGCACCAAGGGCCTGTCGGAGATGCTATGGCCGAACTTCGAATATGTCTGGCCGTTGCTGAACAACCCCGATCCTAAACTCTTCCCGCCGCCCAAAGACGTCATCAGCCCCTGGGGCTTACCGCTGCTCAATACCATCCTGCTGGTCAGTTCCAGCGTCACAGTGACCATCGCCCACCATGCCCTGAAAAAAGGCCATCGCGGCGCGCTGAAAATCTGGCTGGCGATCACCGTACTACTGGGTTGCGCCTTCCTGGGCTTCCAGGCCGAGGAATACATCCACGCCTATAAAGAGCTAGGCCTGACGCTGGGCTCGGGGATCTATGGGGCAACCTTCTTCATGCTCACCGGGTTCCACGGCGCCCACGTCACCATGGGCACGATCATCCTGTTCGTGATGCTGATGCGCATCATGCGTGGGCACTTCGACAACGAGCATCAGTTCGGCTTCGAGGCGGCGAGCTGGTACTGGCACTTCGTCGATGTGGTGTGGATCGGCTTGTTCGTCTTCGTCTACATCCTCTGACGCAACCGTTATCAGGGCGGCTCTTTACCAAGGAGCATGCGACACCAACTGGCCGCTGAAGAAACCCCAGGCAATCAAGCCGACGGTGGCGGCGGCCAGGCTGACTCGGATCGCCAGGGCGATGACCAGGCGATTGGAACTGCTGTCGTCCTTGACCAGAAAAAACAGGCCGCTGAACAGGCTGGCAATCGTGGCAATCAGCATCAGGACGATGGCTGCTTTGAGCATTAGGGACACTCCGGGGGGACGCGATGCACGTGAGTATAGCTATCCCGTTCGACGGCTTTCGGACGGCGCCATGAAAGGCTTCCGGCCAGGCCTCGTGCCGTCATTGGTGGTGGCCGTGCTGGTGCCGGTGATGGTGTGCCTGGGGTTCTGGCAATTGAGCCGGGGCGAACAGAAGCGCGTGCTCATGGACACTTACGCCGAGCGCCGCGTGGCACCGCCGATGGACAGCACTGAGCTGGCGCACACCGCCGATCCGGCCTTTCGCCCGGTCACGCTGCAGGGCCAGTTCGACGCCGAGCACAGCATCCTGCTGGATAACCGCCAACACGACGGCAAGGTCGGCGTCGAGTTGCTGCAACCGTTCCTCGACCACCGCACCGGGCTGTGGCTGCTGGTCAATCGCGGCTGGCTACCCTGGCCGGACCGGCGCACCCCGCCGGCCTTCAACACGCCGGAGCAACCGGTGAGCCTCCAGGCCTGGGTCTACGTCGCACCCGGCGCCACCTTCCAGCTCCACGCCGACCCGGCCGATGCGCCCTGGCCGCGACTGGTCACCACCATTGAGCCGGACAAGCTCTGGTCTGATCTCGGCCGCAACGGCTTCGCCTATCAATTACGCCAACAAAGCGGCCCCGGCGCCTACCGGACCGATTGGCCGGTAGTCGCCATGGGCCCGGAAAAACACCTCGGCTATGCCGTGCAGTGGTTCGCCATGGCGGCGGCACTGTTCGGCCTGTTCCTTTATCTCGGATGGCACAACGCAGGGAGACACCATGGGAAGCACCATGAATCCAACCAACACGTCTGAGGCGCCCGTGGCGCACAACCGTCGCAAGGGCCGCCTGCAACTGCTGCTGATCGTGCTCGGGGTGGTCGGCCCGATGATCCTGGCCACCGGCATGTACAAATTCCAGTTCTGGGTGCCCGACAGCCGCAGCTACCACGGCGAACTGATCGGCACCGGCCAGACCCGCGCCGAGATTGGCGTGCAGGCCGATGAACAGCGCTGGCAGATCCTCGTCACCGCACCGCAGGAATGCTCGGTGGATTGCCGGCAACTGGTGTACCTGGCCCGGCAGGTGCAGATCGGCCTCGGCCGTGAAGCCGGCCGCGCCAGTCATGCCCTGGCGATCGCACAACCGCTCGATGCCGAGTACGACGCCCAACTGCAGCGTGAATACCCACAACTGCAACGCTACCCACTGGACCTGCCGGCCTATCAGAAAGGCGCCCAGGGCTCCGGCGGCGCCCAACTGTGGATCATCGACCCCCACAGCAACCTGGTGCTGCGCTACGACGCCCGGGTCAAGGGCAAGGACTTGCTCAACGACCTGCGCCACCTGCTGAAACTGTCGAACATCGGATGAGGGCATCGACATGGCCAAACCTGGATTTCGCCTCGCGCTGTTTGCCACGTTGCTGGCACTGATCGTCGTATTGTTGGGCGCCTACACCCGGCTGACCCACGCCGGCCTCGGCTGCCCGGACTGGCCCGGTTGCTACGGGTTCATCAGCGTGCCCAAGAGCGAAGCCCAACTGGCCCATGCCGAGTTGCATTTCCCCGACACTCCGGTGGAGGCCCATAAAGGCTGGAACGAGATGGTCCATCGTTATTTCGCCGGGGCCCTGGGGCTGATGATTACAGTGCTGGCCGCCCGGGCCTGGATGAACCGTCGCCGCCCCGGCCAGCCTGTGAAGTTGCCGCTGTTCCTGCTGGCCGTGGTCTTCGCGCAAGCGGCGTTCGGCATGTGGACCGTCACGCTGAAGCTCTGGCCGCAGGTGGTCACCGGGCATTTGCTCGGCGGCTTCGCGACGTTGAGCCTGCTGTTCCTGCTCACCTTGCGCTTGTCCGGGGTGTTGCCGGCGCTGACCGTGCCCAAGCGCCTGCAACATTGGGCCACGGCCGGGCTGCTGCTGGTGATCGGCCAGATCGCCCTCGGCGGCTGGGTCAGCTCCAATTACGCGGCGGTGGCCTGCATCGATTTCCCCACCTGCCACGGCCAATGGTTGCCACCGGCCGATTTTGCCAACGGCTTCCACCTGACCCAGCACATCGGCCCGAACTACCTGGGCGGGCAACTGGACAGCGACGCCCGCACCGCCATCCACCTGACCCACCGCATCGGCGCCTTGCTGGTGACCGTGGTGCTGCTGGGCCTGGCCTGGCAACTGAAAACCGTCGGCATGACCCGCTTGGCCGGCCTGGTGCTGGCCGCGCTGGCGGCGCAGATCACCCTGGGCATCAGCAACGTGCTGTTCCATCTGCCGTTGCCGGTGGCCGTCGCCCACAACGCCGGGGGCGCCGCACTGCTGCTGACCCTGGTGCTGGTCAACTATCACGCCCGGACCAGCCTGGTCCGGGTCAAGCATCAAGTCCCGCTGCGCTGGCGGTTCAACCCGCCTAAACACGGCGCCAGCCCCATAACAATAAAAGGAGAGATGCCATGGCAACCTTGACCGGTGAACGCCACAGCCAAGCGATCTGGCGCGATTACCTGGAGCTGACCAAGCCCAAAGTGGTGGTGCTGATGCTGATCACCTCGCTGGTCGGCATGTTCCTCGCCACCCGCGCCGGGGTGCCGTGGACCGTCCTGGTGTTCGGCAACCTGGGCATCGCCCTGTGTGCCGGCGGCGCGGCGGCGGTCAACCATGTGGTGGACCGGCGCATCGACGCCGTGATGGCCCGCACCCACAAACGGCCATTGGCCGAAGGGCGAATCTCACCCACCGCCGCACTGACCTTCGCCGTGGCACTGGCCGTGGCCGGCCAGGCCATGCTGCTGGCGTTCACCAACCCGCTGACGGCCTGGCTGACCCTGGCCTCGTTGCTGGGGTATGCGGTGATCTATACCGGTTTCCTGAAACGGGCGACGCCGCAGAACATCGTCATCGGCGGCCTGGCTGGCGCGGCACCACCGCTGCTGGGCTGGGTCGCGGCCACCGGTCATGTCAGCGCCGAACCGCTGCTGCTGGTGCTGATCATCTTCGCCTGGACCCCGCCGCATTTCTGGGCCCTGGCGATTCACCGCAAGGAGGAATACGCCAAGGCTGACATCCCGATGCTGCCGGTGACCCACGGCGAGCACTACACCAAGATCCATATCCTGCTGTACACCCTGGTGCTGCTGGCGGTGAGCCTGATGCCGTTCGTGATCCAGATGAGCGGGATGCTGTACCTGATTTGTGCCCTGGTACTGGGCGGCAGGTTCCTGCAATGGGCCGTGGTGTTGTACCGTGGCAGTCGGCCGCACGCGGCGATCAACACCTTCAAGTACTCTATCTGGTACTTGTTCCTGCTGTTCATCGCCCTGCTTGTAGATCACTACTTACTGTTGAGCCTATGACTCGAACCCAGAAAACCGTCTTCATCCTCGCGGCCGTGATCGCAGTGATCCTCGGCCTGACCATCAACAAGGTGCTGTCCGGCAAAGGCCAGGGCGACCCGACCGCGCTGATCGACGCCGGCATCATCCTGCTGCCCCAGAGCCGCAACCTGCCGGACGTGAAAATGACCGACCAGGACGGCCAGCCCGTGGCGATGGACGGGTTGAAAGGCAAATGGAGCCTGCTGTTCTTCGGCTACACCTTCTGCCCGGACATCTGCCCGACCACCCTCGCCCAACTGCGCCAGATCAAAAGCGAACTGCCGCCCGAGGCTGTGGATAAGTTGCAGATCGTACTGGTCAGCGTCGACCCCAACCGCGACACGCCCAAGCAACTCAAGCAGTACCTGGGCTACTTCGACCCGCAGTTCATCGGGCTGACCGCCGCCTCAGTGGAAGACCTGCAGAAACTGGCGAATGCGGTGAGCATTCCGTTCATCCCGGCGGATACCAGCAAACCCAACTACACGGTTGATCACAGCGGCAACCTCGCCGTCATCGGCCCGGACGGCACCCAGCGTGGGTTCATTCGCGCGCCACTGAATAATCAAAAGCTGGTGGCGCAGTTGCCGGAGATGCTCAAGCGTAAATAACGGAGCGGGGACTCGCTCCACCTGTAGAAGCTGTGAAGAGCTGTGTAGGAGCTGTCGAGTGAAACGAGGCTGCGATCTTTTGATTTTGATCTTTCACTCATGACTCAATTGTCTGGGGCAAGATCGCAGCCTCGTTTCACTCGACAGCTCCTACACAGCTCCTACACAGCTCCTACCAGCCCCTACCACCTCCTACCAATCCAGTTGTTTCAGGAACACCGTCATTTCCGCGCTAGATAGCTATCGCGAGCAAGCCCCCTCCCACCCCGGACGGTGGTGAACACAATATCTACAACACCCCCAATCCCCCTGCGGGAGCGAGCCTGCTCGCGATGACGCCCGCCCAGACACCCCCTTGGCGAGGGAGCTTGCTCCCGCTCGGCTGCGCAGCAGCCGCAAAACCAGACAATGCAGCTTGCCTGGAAACATGCAGGGGCCTGCTACTCAGGCCAGCGGGAGCAAGCTCCCTCGCCACAGGGGTTAGTGTCGAACCGAATATCCAGCCCAACGCCACCCACTGTGGGAGCGGGCTTGCTCGCGAAAGCGGCGGGTCAGCTTGCATCAATATTGAATGTGCCACCCTCTTCGCGAGCAAGCTCGCACACACTGGGCGGCGGTGAACACAGTATCTGCAACAGCCCCAATCCCCCTGTGGGAGCGAGCCTGCTCGCGATGAAAACGACACGGTCCCAGAGCCAAACAACCCGCCCGTATCACCAAAAAGTCTCCCTCCTACAGCCCCGACCTACACCCCTCTATCAAGCTACGCATCCTTGCGCCTTTGCCTACAACTACGCCAGAATCCGCCCGCTTGTGCGCATTGTCCCCGGGTTCTATTGTCTTTCCTGCCACTGCCCATCAGTGGTCGGGTTTAGTAGCCCGGTTCACATCTCGGTTGTACAAGCTCTATCAGTCAGGTACCTGCCTGTTCTTGATGGTGGCTGTGTGCATGGCGCCCTCGGGCGCGCCGGGTTTGGTGTGATCACCGGTCTACTAACTTGCGCACAGCCGCCACCCTTCCGTTTAGTAGCGAGATGGTGCGGCCTACTATGAGGGTCACACCGATGTACAAAATAACTCCGAATCCACCGGAAACAGGTTCCACCCCACAATCCGCAAAATCCAAAGCCAAGCAGCAAGACGAAACCACCAAACGCGTGCTCGATCACTACTTGCTACCAAAACCGGATAAATCCCAAGACGCCCCCAAACCGGGCCAGCTATACACCGTCGTGAAAGGCCTCGATAACGAATGCCTGCTCGCCAACCTCAGCGAAACCCTGGCTTCGGCTGATGCGATGGTGAGTGATTTGGCGTTTGATCTGGATGGATCGAGGCGTCATGTGGCACAGGGGATTCAGCAGTTGATTGAGCTGAGTTCGTTGTTGGCGAATCGGGTGTTGGATAACGTGGAGCCGCGGCAGTAGTACTTTTTCTCCAATGAAAAAACCCGACGTTTTGCGTCGGGTTTTGGTTCTTCTATCTGCAGAAGCGGACGAATAAGCTGTAAATATTCTCAAATTCCTTTTCCCGCAGATCCCTCCACGGTCCTTCCTAGCGATAGGCTGCAAACGGCCATAAACAGACGTTCGAGCATGCGCTGCTCCCGGCGAGCTTATGAAACGTTCCAATCAAAACCTCCTACCGGTTTACTATTATCCGTCGAGGTTTTTTTAGACATCAAGAGTTCGCGAGATTATTTGCTGGAGTTCATAAGCAACTATAATTGGTAAATCAGTAACGCATTACGTTTTTAGCTAAACACGATCTTCATAATATCTATCCATCAGACTTTCGTGAACAGCGATGACACTATTTAGTTTTATCGCAACTTTATCCAACTCCGCTGCCTCTGCCTCGCACTCCGAGCGGCAACAAATTCTATGAGCAGCATCACAAAAAAATAGTACCGCATTAGTTGCAAGGTAGTAAGCCAAGGATAATTTTTCAGCCTTCTGAGCTTTTAATAGCGCGTGCTTGACATCTATTTCATTAGGAGACAGGTCAATTAAAAGACTATTAAAAATATCCTCTGAAAAGCCGTGAACAGAATCAGAAGTCGGCGCGAATAGAATGTGATAAAAAGCTTCTAACCCCACGGATCTAAAGCGACTGCGAGCGTCAGGCCAATGAGGAAAAGCATCGCTATTGTTTATATCCTTGAATATACCTGAAATATTTTCCATATGATCAGAAAAGATTTTCGCACGCTCTAGATATTTGGCGTCGTCTATTGTTTTTGCGTAATTCAACCAATGAACTGCTCGCTTACTGGAAGACGTAAGGTACGATTTAATAAGTGAGCGAGGTTTGAGAGAATCCCTATCCTTTATGACATACATTAAATTTATTGAGTTTTCGATGGAAACTCGCGCCAAAGACTCAACTGCTGAATAGCAATTAATCTCTAAGCTTTGAAGCATTCCATGATTTATGTCATCGATATTTTCAGCCATTACATAGCATGCGACCTTGGAGATAAACTTATATTCCCCAGCAGCTTTGAGGTCAATTGTTTTTAAAACTCTATAAATATCCCGCTGGCACTCTTTCAATACTCCCAATTGATCTTTGTGGGTTTCATGTTGCTGGGCGTGATCGTTAATACGTTCAATGTTAACCAAGAGCTGAGAGTCCTTCACATGACAATTACTTGAATGGCCATTCACCCATGTGAGCTTCGAACAACTGAGGCGCACCGGGTTTCAACGATATAGTTGAATAACTGTCTTTTGGTTATGATCGCTTATCTGGATAGACAGTTACCACTCCGAAATTTACAGCGGGCAAAGCGAAATTAATCAGCAGCATTTTTTTCATAACAATCTAGTGATTTTATTTGGGGGGCTTTCACCTCCCTCACCATACTAATGTCTAACCGTTATCTGTAACGGGGACTCCCAAGAAGACTCGAAACTCGAACCCGATCACCAAACCCACGGTGTGCTGCCGCGGCGCGTACTGCCTCAATATCGGATTCGACTAGAGAAGGACCTAAGTAAATCCTATCAACTAGTACATCAAGATCGAATTCGATAAACACTCCAAGTTCAGGTACCGCGACACCGAACTCTTCTGCCATCCTAACGGATACCGCTAAA
Organism: Pseudomonas sp. Root401; assembly: GCF_001425105.1. Taxonomy (NCBI): domain Bacteria; kingdom Pseudomonadati; phylum Pseudomonadota; class Gammaproteobacteria; order Pseudomonadales; family Pseudomonadaceae; genus Pseudomonas; species Pseudomonas sp. Root401. The sequence continues at coordinate 75,875 of NZ_LMDO01000012.1, forward strand.
CGAAATTCACGCTCCCACGAGAACGCCATGTGTTTGTACCAAAACCGTTCCATCATGCTTAGGTTAAGTCGCCGTTTGAGAAGGTCAACATACGTAACATTTCCACCCCAAAGCTCCTCCTGTGCATACTCAGGCTTTAGGCGGAAGGGTTTCACTGCCGCTATAATCCGCTCAAGAGTCGTTCTAATTGCCACACCCTTCCAATCTTCTGCGTAAAGCTGCCACATCGCATCACTTTCGTACGAGGCGCGATGCCAACAACTTATTTTAGTTAGCCGGCGCAGCTGCTCGAATGCTCTATCGTCACCATTGGGTTCGGTATATCGGGGATCAACTGGAAATCCTGGCGGAAGAACAGCCACAGCCCCTTCAAACGGATCCTGAAACTGCCTAGCTGACGAGAAGTATAAATTTCCCGTTTCCAAAAAATTGACAATACGCTCCGTCTTAAAGTATCGCCACAGCGGCTCAGTCATATCGATGGTTTGATTGGCTATTAAACGCAAGGCTTGTCCTCCATGAAAAACTTAAAAAAACGAGGTGCGTCAGTTATAAACTTTTGATTCTAATCGAACGCTTTTTTCCTATCGAAGGACAATAGGAAGGTCGCGGCGTAGCAGTTCGGTCAGCTCGTGATCTGGAAACTTGTCTATTGCGGCCTTCCACACACGGATCGCATCCTCAACTTCTCCTGCGTTCCAATGCACACCCCCCATATTGAACCACGCTAGCTCATAGTCGGAATTAAGCGCAATGGCACTCTTATAAGCGCTGATCGACTCGCGAACCTGTCCCAGTTTCTCGTAGGCCACTGCGACCTGAAACCAGCTCATATCATCCACCTGAATCTCTTTAGCTTGTAATAGCAAAATCGGCAAACTCTCCTCAGGTCGATTGAGGAAGTTCAGTGCGGTACCGAGGCAATAACCATAGTGCCCGCCAGCAAGATCATACGCGGCCCGAAAGCAGAGCTCCGCTTCCTCCCATTTGTCTTCATCCTGCGCCCAGTGCCCTAGGCGATCCCAGAGATCAGCTGCTGGCTCGTCACTCAAAAACTGGATATTCGCCTCGAATTCACTTTTGAATGCGGGATAAGTCATATCCACGAACAAGCCTTCCGAGCGCAAGTACAGCCTATTCAGCAGACGTTCTCTCACGCCATTGGGACAGTTCGGATGTGCCTTCAGATATCGATCCCAGAATGGGATGCTAAGCCTCGCATTTTCTGGTGAAGTGCGTCCGAAGCAAGCGACTTGCTGACCACACCAGGGCCAGATCCAGTGATAGCTCGCAGCATCACTTAGCAGCGTATTTATCTCGCGAAACGCAGCTTTCCCGTCGCCGAGACTGAAGAAAACGTTTATTCGCCACCCCGAAACCGAAGATTGCTTTCCCAACTCACGTTCGGCGAAAACCACTTGATCAAAATGTTCGAGTGCCTCTTCGTACTCTCCTTTCCGGTGACAATAGAGACCTAAGGCATAGTGCGCTTCGGGAAGCTGAGGATTATGACGCAACGCTTCACGATAAAATTCAGCAGCCTTATTCGCATTGCCTAACTTGTCGTAGCTGGAACCGAGGTTCTTATTGCACTCCGCAAGCAGCGTAAAACCGTGGGTGCCAGTCAGGTGGTGAAGAGCCGCCTCATATGCCTTTGAGGCTTCATCTTCGCGTCCTAGCGCTGAAAACCCGTTGCCAATTGAGTAGTGGAGGCTTCCCACGTCAATACGCCCGTTGTCGAGTCTAGACGCGAGATAGGCAATTCCATCCGTGATGCGAGCAGCGTTGTCGCCACACCCACCCATGCCGAGATTGATCTCCGCCATATAGCAGAAAATCATCGCCTCATGGTCTAAAGATAAGACTGATGCGAACTTCTCAAACGCGGCGCTGATTACGGCATCCGCGCCTCTGTCATAGAGGTTTGCAAGCATCGCTGCAGCCTGCCCTTCATCTACTGGAACATGCAGATCTGAGCAGACCGTTTTTATGGTTTTGAACAGATTTTCGGTACGAGCGGTTGTTTGCGCGACCCGTGCATTTCGTGATGACCAGGCGCCGAACTTCGCCAACGCTGCCAAGGACTTTAGGCGGGCATTGGTAAGAATTTCCGAGAAGTTAACGGTGAGTGTTCGCTGCTGCGCCCAATTTTGCCCGCTATGTTCGTACCGCCGCATTACGGCGTCGGCGGAGCAAAATCGCAGCGTATCGGTAGGAACGTGGTAGCAGACGAAAATTGAATGAGGCTGTACCAGTAAGTAATTTAAATTGGATCGCCGTATATCGATACTGACCGACCCGTCTGCATTTTCATTACCTTCTGTGCCTTTTAATTGGACGTGGATTCTGACGTTCGTAGCACTTTCGCCATCAATAACTTCGATCTGGCTGTCGGTTCCATAATCCTTTCGGTCGGAGGCCTGCAGCACAAAGACTTCGGAGGCTGATATCAAACTCCGAAAAGCCGCTTCCGCTCTGTCTTCCGTTACATGATTACTGTGACGTGTCGGTAGATCGTTGAAGTGATCCATCTTCTGTATCCCAGGCACCAAGCACCTACGCGTAGTGCTTTTGCGGGAATAGTAGCAGGCTTAGTGATGGCAATTGCTACGCCACAATCGGGATCATGCGCGACAACAGCTAAGTGTTGCCGTCCAGAAGGTCCGACACACGCCGTTGTGTAGTTCAACTGCCTTTGAGAGCAGGGCGTACTCCCTGCTTTCACCCGGAACCACCTAGAATTTCTCTATGGCTGTCGGTTAAAAAACAACGCCAATTCGAACGTCAGCTTCTGGCCGTTCTCTGCCGGTCGCCTCTTCGGCGGATATTGGTCAATGCCTAATGCAAACTGTGGTCAGCACCCATGCAATTGGCTGGTCGATAGGAACGAATACGGATGGTCACGCGGGATGCATTTGGGTGGGTCACATTCACTGGAACCGGATGTCAGCATCACTGAAATACACACCCGCCCTCAGGCACGGGTTAGCGGGTAGCCAGGCAGGATCCACCGACCGCTGTCGCCCGGCGTAACTGTGACATGACGTTCCCCGCCGTAATCACCGCTGCAGGCGACATTGGGCAGTTGCTCGCGGCCAGCGCCTCTGCGACCCAGGTATTGCAGGTATAAAACAGCGAATAGCTACCCTCGGCCTGGTAGAACCGGCTCTCTCCATACAGGCCAGGCCCGAGCACCACCAAGGTGCCCGTCGCTGAGTGGGTGAAGGTCCCGGCCACGAACGCGAGCAGTCGTCGGTAGCTGTCCTCCGTCACCCGCACCTCGATGACCTCGCTTGCGGCGAAACGCTGCCTGGGGTCACCGTCAATCTTGACCGCATGCAGCACGGTTGCCGTCGACCCGAACAAGGCTCGCAGGGCCAGGCTCAAGGTGGCCTGTGGGGCTCGGTAAAAACCCTCGTCACCCCAGCCGAACTCAACGAAGTCGCCGTCGCTAAATTCTTCGGCCAGTGCGGGAAGCACCTGAAGCAGATCGGTGCGCGCAATTACCAACCCGGTATGCAGGCCATGATTCACCACATAGAAGGACCGCCAATCGCCACCCTCGCCCCTCGGCGGGTCCGACGCGGTAGCGCAGCCGAACAGCGTGAGGACCAGGGCTAGCACTACAATGCGCATACACAAGGGCTCGCTCACTTAAGGGGACCACTTAAGAAGACGGATTTATTTTCTGATATTAATCCATCCGCCTTTCCCGCTCAGCCAACCTCCTCAAACCGCCGCCGCTTCATGAACAATCCCATCCCTATCACCACGGCAAAAACCGACAGCAACCCCAGATCAAACCCCAACAAGCGGTTCTGACCTGCGACAAAGCAGCCAACCGCACCCGCCGCCACCAACGCCACGCCTAGCCACTTGCGTAGCAGATAGGGTTTGAGGAATCGATCGAGCAGAAAGGAAACCACCAAGGCAATGACCAATTGAGTAATGTCGGACATATACGTCTCCGGTCAGGCCTTGATGATCAATGTCGAGAGGGTGCGTTGCGGGCCGATACCGCCGTTGACCTGCGCCTCGATGCTGACCAGTACGTCGCCAGCATGGTAGGTGGGTAGAATTTGATTGGTATACGCGCGCACACCCACCCCTACAGACGCCGCCAGACTAAATAAGGGGACGGATTTATTTTCTGGGATCCATGTCGACTTCAAAAAATATCAAAGCCTACTGAAAGATAGCTATAACTAGCTGAATTTATTAGTTTTCGCTATACACGACTATCATTCTATATGAGTCGAAATTTTTCCTAATGTTAGATCCGCCCCTTTCCACTGGAAAGGAGGGTTGACTCGTGTGGCTAAGAGATCGGTTGGGCCGTGTGAACCTAGCGGTGGGGGCGTTTGCAGACCAAGCGGCATTCGGCTTTCTTGAGATCGTTCCCACGCTCTGCGTGGGAATGCCTCCACGGACGCTCTGCGTTCGGCTCTTGGGGGACGCAGAGCGTCCCTAGCTGCATTCCCACGCGGAGCGTGGGAACGATCAAATGGCTAAGAGCAAGGAATCACCAGGTCTGCGTTTTACACCCAGACGTCGTTAACCAATCCAATCAATTGAATAGCCTCCTCTTCCGCAGGCTCGGCGAAGATGATGTTCAAATTACCGTAACCGGAATGGTCCCCCACCAAGCTCAACTCGAATCGAGCCCCAGAGGCGTCAGCTTCATAACTCTTCAAATAAGTCAGGTTCTTGGCTTCATTGAAAATCACGTCCAACGTGCCGTTGTAACCATTTCCCAGCCGGGTAAAGCCCAAGGCGGACAAGTCGATCGTGTCTTCACCGACGGTATAGTCAATCAGGCGATCAGTGTGGTTTTCGGTGGCGGTACGGTAGCTGTCGCTCAGTCCGTCGAAGCGGAACACATCGTTGTTACCGCCACCCGCCAATAGGTCCCGGCCCTCTGCGCCAACCAATACATCATTGCCTAGCGCTCCATAAAGGCGATCATCGCCCGCCAACCCTTCGATGATTTCGCCGCGAGCGTTGCCTTGTAAACGATCGGCCCCTTCGGTGCCCGTCAACCTGGCTTGCTGAAACAGGAGGTTGGTTTCATTCAGCGCTTGGCCCAAGTTACCGTCGAAGACCACTTCGAAGCGTTCCCCATCGGCGTTGGCCTCGAAGCTTTTGAGGTAGGTCCGCGTCCCGCTTTCATTGACGCGTATCGCCAGCGTTCCGTCATGTCCATTGCCCAGCCCGAGGAAGCCCAGGGAGGCGAGGTCGAGCGTATCGGTGCTGGGGTCGAAGTCGGTGATTCGGTCGCTATGGGCCGCGGTGGCGGTTCGATAACTGTCTGTGACTGACTGGTAACGGAACGTATCGGCCCCGGCACCGCCCGTCAGCAGGTCACGACCTTGCTGGCCGTCGAGCAGATCGTTACCGGCCCCGCCAAGGATCGCATCGTCGAACGAGTCGGTACCGAGCAAGAAGTCAGCATCGCCGCCACCGTCAAGGTGGTAATAGCCGTCGTCGGGATTGCCAAAGCTGTGGTCCAGGCGGCCGTCGGGGGTCAACTGGACCAAGGCGGCCAGATAGCCGTCCGCGCTCGTACCTTGGCTTCCACCAATCAATAATTTGCCGTCGGCCAGCATGATCATGTCGGCGACTGCGAAAGGAGCGCTTTCCGAGCCCCAACTGACCCGCCCCTGATCGCCGAAAGCGGTGTCGAGCGAGCCGTCGGCATTGAGTCGGACGACGGTCGCCACGCCGCCCGAGGCGCCCGCCAGCAGGATTTTGCCGTCATCCTGGATGACGAGGGCGCCTGCGTGAACATCCAGGGCCAGGCTGCCGCCGTTCGCAAAGCTGCTATCCAGCGTACCGTCCGGGTTGAGGCGGGTCAGGGTATCTTGCCCAGTGACCAATACCTTCCCGTCCCCCTGCAGCGAAACGTCGAACGTGCCACTGGGGTGAATGCCGACGGACGCGGGTAGGTGCAGGATCCCTGCCTCTCCAAAAGACGAGACCAAGGCCCCCGTCGCGTCGAAGCGGGCGATATAGATCTCCCCGGACGGATACCCAGCGCTTGCGAAGAAGCTGCCGTCGCGTTGCACGGAGAACGACGCTTGCTGGCCTAGATCTTCATTCCAATAGAAAGGCACTGTCACGGTGCCGCCGTTCCCGAAACTCGTATCGAGGCTGCCGTCGGCCAAGTTACGACTGATGCCCGACACCCAGACGTTGTCTACGTTCACGTAGCGCGCCACCAGGTAGCCCCCTTCCGGCTGCACGGCGGCATTGCCGCCGTCCTCGATATCGAGCGACACAGGGAGCAGGGATCTACCGTCGCCACTGAAGGTGCGGTCCAGGCTACCGTTGGCATTGAACCGGACCAGGCTGCCGGTGAAGCCTGAATCCTCTTCGCCTCCCAGCCCCAGGCGACTATAAGCACCAAGCCAGATAGCACCGTCCGGATCGACCGCGATACCTGCGATTTTGTCCGAGCCCCATAAGGTCGTGGCGACCATGCCTGTTTTTTGCGCAGTTGAAGCGGCGGGCGAAATGCTCTGGCTCATGTCCAAGCCTCCGATAGATTTGGCGCCAAAAACTATAGACACGGCTCAGTCAGGTTGCCATTTTGCCTTCAACGACCAAGCGACAACCTATATTCTTGAAAATTGGATCCAATATAGCAAATGGGTATATGACGCAAAGAAATAATAGTGTCGTTTATCAAAATGGTTATGTTAGTTTCGCTCTGCCTTGCAATGAAATGCGAACGGCATAATCTTTCAAAAAAATGGAGCTTTTTATGAAACTCGATATGTCCAAACTGATCGTATCTCAATCCGCACTGAGCCTGACTGCAATGGTTGCGCTGTCGAGCGTAAACAAATCTATCGGCGAATAAATTTCGACGGTGATTTATTAGAAGGACTGCCATATCGCTATGGCGGTCCTTCTTTTTATGGAGAGTCCGCTTTCAAGGAGAAATCAAGTGAGCATCTTAATCACAAATGAAGAGTATCGCCAAGATTCCTACGCATTGCTCAATCAATACAAAGAGTCGATGAGCTACTTGGCGAGCGTGTTTAATGATGACTATCAAAAATCCGACTCTGTGACCAAGCTGTCTTGGAAGTCTTTCGCATTCTACAATAAGTGCATCAAAAGCTTGCAAGCCAACGATGCAGATTCAGGCTTACAGTTTTTTCAAGAAGCCAAGCAAAACGAAAGACAAGGATCAGAAGGATTCAGGGTTTCTGGCTTCTCTGAAAACAACCGAAAAGAAGAAATCGACTTGGTTGCCGATGAAGTACGAGAAGAGGCGTCTGGCAAAATCAGCATTGGTTTCATCAGCGCTGATGTTGCTGAGATAGAGAAAGCCAAATTAATAGCAGGCATAGAACTTCTCAAGGCCCAATCGTTAGACCTCTACAATGAAGCTGAGGTCTTAATAGATGAAATAGTCTTGACGGGGCCAGGTGATGAATACCATGTCAGATCGGCCAGCAGTTACAATTTATTAGGGCTGGTTTTGATATGGGCCGATGAAGTCCATAGCCCCATCTATTACGCACAACAAGTAGTCCATGAGGCCGCCCATTTAAGACTGTTTTTAAAAAGCACAGATGATAAGTTTGTTTTGAATCCAGAGAGTGAATTATACACAGCGCCATTCAGGCCTGACGCACGTCCCATGCTCGGTATATTTCACGCACTTTTCGTACTGGCTAGAATTGCACTGGCGATGGCTGGCTTGGGGAAAATAGCGCCTGGAAAACTGGCAGAGGAAGCGCTTGAGAAAGGGCGGGTGGCTGAGAAGAGATTTTTCGCGACCGCAGCGCAGATCAAGCGGGACGGTGTGTTGACGCCCATGGGACAACAGATTTTCGATGAGTGCTTGCAGGAAATGACCAAAATATCACCTTTTCGTAATGTCTATGATGACATGCTGAAAAGTGGATTCTGAGCAATGAACAGTTTTAAAAAAATCGCCCCACATGATTACGCATTCTTATTGCTAGTGGCGCTGATCTGGGGGGGAAACTTCGCCTTGATTAAAGTAGGGCTTGAACAAATCAAACCCTTCGTGATGACCTTCATCAGGTTTTCGCTTTGCGTCTTCCCGTTTGTATTTTTCATGCCAAGACCTAAGATTCCAGCTTATGTGCTCGCCGCCTATGGAATATTGTTTGGTGGCGGAATATGGGGGTGCGCCAACATTGCCATCTATACAGGCACCTCTCCCGGCACTGTATCCCTCATCATTCAGCTCAGCGCATTCATTACATTTATCATTGGCTTGATTGCCTTTAAGGAAAGAGCTTCCAACATCAGCATTATCGCCCTCGCGATATCACTCTCTGGTCTTTTCTTGATGCTAATTAATAACAATCAGGGTTCAGGTCCGTTGGGTATTGCTATCTGCTTGCTCGCGGCTTTTTGCTTTAGCCTGTGCACTTTCATTATTCAAAAATACAAGCCGAAAGACCTGCTACCCTTTATGGTTTGGAGCTTCTTATTTAGCCTTCCAGTTCTATTTGTTCTTGCCTGGTACTTTGAAGGTGCCGAGTCATTCTATAGTCTGAAGGATGCGATGAACTACAAAGTCATAGTGTCGCTGATCTCACAGTCTTACGTGACGACTCTGCTGGGGTACTGGATATGGAACTACAACATCAGAAAATATTCCGGCTCCACCGTGGCCCCCATTGGTTTGCTGGTTCCGTTTTTCGCCATCATCATTTCCTACCTGTTTTTCAGCTACCCGATAAACGGAACAGTCATTCTATCGATAGGCTTGGTTTTCTGCGGCGTGATCTTGTTCAACCTACGACATAGCATTGAGCAGTTGTCTAACAAGACTGCCATACAAAGATGACATAACATTGGCCGCGGGAACGCATGCACCACTTCAATGCCGCTTCGGCCAAACCGCCCAAAAAAAGTGCGTTCCACTGGTCATTCTGGAATGCATTTTTTGCTCGTTAGTTTAACTTTCAAAGTGTCTTAAAAACGGGGTTTTAGCGTGCACAAAAACGCTATGGCCAGTATTGATCATGGTCCAAGCGGTCGTTCACAACGCTCAAGGATGCCGTTCACTTCCGTCATGCCGAAACGCTCACGATAGGGAAATCTTCATGAAGAACTTTTCAAAAGAATTGGCCATTTTTTTAGTCTGCTCAACGGCTTACCGCCTATGTTCCGGGGCATTGGTGGTCTCCCTGACGTGGACCATCCTCAACCAGAACGAAGGTGGTTATTTGCCTTTGGCCTTGGCGATTTTTTGCTCCTTCATTCCGGCCTTCATCACGCCGGTGATTATCAAGCGGCTGTCGGCGCGAATGAACGGGCGAAAAATGAGCAGCTGGTTTACGTTTTGTCTGGCCGGTCTCAGCCTGGTGGTAGGGGCAAGCCGAGACATCACCATCGCTCTGCTAGCCGCCAACCTCTTTGTCTGGCTGGTGTTCATGCTGCTCGAAGCCAGCTTGGATATGTGGTTCACCCAGGTTCAGCGCGGTATGGATGAAGCCTCTGTCAGGCGAATCAGTGGTGCAACCACTGCAACCGGTCAAGCGGCCCTGATGATTGGGCCATTGTTGGCAGCCGGCTTGATGCCGATCCTGCCGGGTATGGGGTTCTTCATTTTTCTGGGCGCAGGATTCCTGCTGGTATCGGCGATTTGTTACATCCGCCATGGTCTCTCGGTGGTGGCACAAGAGGCTAGCGAGACAGTTGCGCCAGCCAAGCTTCCACTCACCCTGTTTGTGCCAATGGTACTGATCTGGCCAATCCTCGGTGCCTTCAACTTCATGCTTCCCGTGTATGTGTCGAGCCATGGCTGGGCGCTATTTGAGCTTGGTGTGCTGGATGCAGTGTTTGGCATGGGGATGGCGCTGGTGGGAGTGCTGATCATTCTGAGTAATACCGGTCGCAATCTATCGGTATTTCTCTCGGGACTGATCGGGCTGGCCGTCATTTCCGCAGCGGTATGGTTTATGGTGCCAGATACCCTGCTGCTCAAGGCGCTGAGCCTGCTGATCCTTGGCATGGCCTTTGGCGGTGCGCGGGTGCATATCCGAGCAGCCATTGCCTACCGCTACAGCGAGGCTGCCGTTGGTGCGTGTGTTAGCCGGGCGAATGCCCTCGCAACGCCGGTCCTGCTGTTAATCCTCAGCCTGCAGCTGGCATTGATCGAGAGCGCGTGGCTGATACCGTTTCTGATGATTACCTTGTCCATTGTCCTATTGCTGCAGACATCGGCGACTCGCTTTGCCCAGGGGCACACGAGCCCGGTAACAGCAGGTGCCTGATAGTCCTTATCCGGGGGTGACATAGCCCCCGATTGGGGCAGGTTTGTCGACAACGGGTTTGGCTGGTCTATCGCTATCGCGAGCAAGCTTTGCTCCCACAGATTTTGCGTCGGCTGAGCTTTTAGCGGATCGGCGGTGGATTGGGGGGTGAGTGCTTCGCACTCAAGCGGGAGCAAGCTCCCTCGCCACAGGTGCGTGGCGTTCAGGGATGGCGATCCAGTTTTTTGAGGAACACGGTCATTTCTTTTTCGGCTTGTTTGTCGCCGTGGGCTCGGGCGGCTTCCAGGCCTTGTTCCCAGGCTTGGCGGGCTGCAGCGGCGTTGCCTTGGCCTTGGTGGGCCTTGCCTAGGAGTTTCCAGGCCGCTGAGTATTTGGGGTCGAATTCGACGCAGCGTTGGAGGTGTTCGGCGGCGCGGGGGAATTCGCCGAGGTCGAGGTAGCCCTTGCCCAGGCCGAAGCGCAGCAGGGCGTTGTCCACGCCCTTGGCGAGCATTTTTTCCAGGGAGTCGAGCATTTTAAAAACTCCTCATGACTAAGATCGTTCCCACGCTCTGCGTGGGAATGCAGCCCGGGACGCTCTGCGTCCCCTCAAGAGCCGAACGCAGAGCGTCCGTAAAGGCATTCCCACGCGGAGCGTGGGAACGATCAGTGGGGTCAGAAGAAGCTCAACCCCACATGGAACAGCTTCTCGACATCGCGGATGTGCTTCTTGTCCACCAGGAACAGGATCACATGGTCGCCGGTCTGGATGGTGGTGTCGTCGTGGGCGATCAGCACTTCTTCGTCGCGGATGATCGCGCCGATGGTGGTGCCGGGCGGCAGGCCGATGTCGCGGATGGCCTTGCCGATCACTTTGCTGGACTTGGCATCGCCGTGGGCAATGGCCTCGATGGCCTCGGCCGCGCCGCGGCGCAGGGAGTGGACGCTGACGATGTCGCCGCGGCGCACGTGGGCCAGCAAGGTGCCGATGGTTGCCAGTTGCGGGCTGATGGCGATGTCGATGTCGCCGCCCTGGATCAGGTCGACGTAGGCCGGGTTGTTGATGATGGTCATGACCTTCCTCGCCCCCAGGCGCTTGGCCAACAGCGACGACATGATGTTGGCTTCGTCGTCGTTGGTCAGGGCCAGGAAGATGTCGGCGTCGGCGATGTTTTCTTCCAGCAGCAGGTCGCGGTCCGAGGCACTGCCTTGCAATACCACGGTGCTGTCGAGGGTGTCGGAGAGGTAGCGGCAGCGCGCCGGGTTCATCTCGATGATCTTGACCTGGTAGCGGCTTTCGATGGCTTCGGCCAGGCGCTCGCCGATCTGCCCGCCGCCAGCGATGACGATGCGCTTGTAGTTCTCGTCCAGGCGGCGCATTTCGCTCATGACCGCGCGAATGTTCGCCTTGGCGGCGATGAAAAACACCTCGTCGTCGGCTTCGATCACCGTGTCGCCCTGGGGCAGGATCGGCCGGTCACGGCGGAAAATCGCTGCGACCCGGGTATCCACATTCGGCATGTGCTCGCGCAACTGGCGCAGTTGCTGGCCCACCAGCGGCCCGCCGTAGTAGGCCTTGACCGCCACCAGTTGTGCCTTGCCTTCGGCAAAGTCGATCACCTGCAAGGCGCCGGGGTGCTCGATCAGGCGCTTGATGTAGTTGGTCACCACCTGCTCGGGGCTGATCAGCACATCCACCGGGATCGCTTCGTTGTCGAACAGGTCGGCGCGGGTCAGGTAGGACGCCTCGCGCACTCGGGCGATCTTGGTCGGGGTGTGGAATAACGTGTGGGCGACCTGGCAGGCGACCATGTTGGTTTCGTCGCTGTTGGTCACGGCCACGAGCATGTCGGCATCGTCGGCGCCGGCCTGGCGCAGCACCGTCGGCAACGAGCCGCGGCCTTGTACGGTGCGGATGTCGAGACGGTCGCCGAGGTTGCGCAGGCGTTCGCCGTCGGTGTCGACCACGGTGATGTCGTTGGCCTCGCTGGCCAGGTGTTCCGCCAGCGAACCGCCGACTTGTCCTGCGCCGAGGATGATGATTTTCATCCAGTCACTCCTATCGAATCGGTCTTAACCGCGTGCGGCGGCGATCTTGATCAGCTTGGCGTAATAGAACCCGTCATGTCCGCCCTCTTGGGCCAGCAACTGCCGGCCGTGAGGCTGCTTGAGGCCGGCCTGGCTGGCAATGTCCAGCTCCCGGGCGCCTGGGGTGCGGGCGAGGAAGGCGTCGATCACGTCGGTGTTCTCGGTCGGCAAGGTCGAGCAGGTGGCGTAGAGCAGCATGCCACCCACTTCCAGGGTCGGCCACAGGGCATCGAGCAGTTCGCCCTGCAACACGGCCAATGCGGCAATGTCGTCCGGCTGGCGGGTGAGCTTGATGTCCGGATGGCGGCGGATCACGCCGGTGGCCGAGCATGGGGCGTCGAGGAGGATGCGCTGGAACGGCTTGCCGTCCCACCAGGTCGCGGTGTCGCGGCCATCGGCGGCGATCAGCTCGGCCTCCAGGCCCAGGCGCTCGAGGTTTTCCTTCACGCGCACCAGGCGCTTGGCTTCCAGGTCCACCGCCACCACGCCGGCCAGCTTCGGCTCGGCCTCGAGGATGTGACAGGTCTTGCCTCCCGGCGCGCAGCAGGCGTCCAGCACCCGTTGACCGGGCGCCAGTTCCAGCAGGTCGGCGGCCAGTTGGGCGGCTTCGTCCTGGACGCTGATCCAACCCTCGGCAAAGCCCGGCAAGGCGCGCACATCGCCCGGGGTTTCCAGGACGATGCCGTCGCGGCTGTACTGGCACGGGATGGCCGGGATACCCGCCTCGCCCAGTAACGCCAGGTAGGCGTCGCGGGTATGGTGGCGACGGTTGACCCGCAGGATCATCGGCGGGTGGGCATTGTTGGCCGCGCAGATGGCTTCCCATTGCTCGGGCCAGAACGCCTTCAGGGATTTCTGCAGCCAGCGCGGGTGAGCGGTGCGGACCACCGGGTCGTGCTCCAGCTCGGCCAACAAGGTTTCGCTTTCCCGCTGGGCGCGGCGCAACACGGCATTGATCAGGGCCTTGGCCCAGGGCTTCTTCAGCTTGTCGGCGCAGCCCACGGTTTCGCCGATGGCGGCGTGGGCCGGGACGCGGGTGTAGAGCAGTTGATAGAGCCCCACCAGCAGCAGCGCCTCGACGTCGGCATCGGCGGCCTTGAACGGCTTCTGCAACAGCTTGGCCGCGAGGGCCGACAGCCGCGGCTGCCAACGGGCGGTGCCAAACGCCAGGTCTTGGGTGAAACCGCGATCACGGTCTTCCACCTTGTCCAGTTGGGTCGGCAGGGAGCTGTTCAGCGAGGCTTTCCCGCTGAGTACGGCGGCAAGTGCCTTGGCGGCGGCCAGACGCGGGTTCATGAGGCGTCCGTCGCTTGGCCGAGGACGGTGCCGACGGCAAATTTCTCACGGCGGCTGTTGAACAGGTCGCTGAAGCCCAGCGCCTTGCCACCGGGCAGTTGCAGGCGCGTCAGGCACAACGCCTGTTCACCACAGGCCACGACCAGGCCGTCCTTGCTGGCGCTGAGGATCTCACCCGGTGCGCCCTTCCCTTCGGCGCAGCTGGCCGCCAGCACTTTCAGGGCTTCGCCGTTCAAGGTGCTGTGGCAGATCGGCCAAGGGTTGAAGGCCCGCACCAGGCGCTCCAGCTCGACGGCTGGGCGGCTCCAGTCGATGCGGGCTTCGTCCTTGTTCAGTTTGTGCGCGTAGGTGGCGAGGCTGTCGTCCTGCACTTCGCCTTCCAAGGTGCCAGCGGCCAGGCCGGCAATCGCCTGGACCACCGCTGGCGGGCCAATGAGCGCGAGGCGGTCGTGCAGGCTGCCACCAGTGTCTTCGGCGCTGATGGGGGTGCTGACCTTGAGCAGCATCGGCCCGGTGTCCAGGCCGGCTTCCATGCGCATCACGGTCACGCCGCTCTCGGCATCGCCCGCTTCCACGGCGCGCTGGATCGGCGCGGCACCGCGCCAGCGCGGCAGCAGCGAGGCGTGGCTGTTGATGCAACCCAGGCGCGGGATATCCAGCACCACTTGCGGCAGGATCAGGCCGTAGGCGACCACCACCATCAAGTCCGGCTTGAGCGCCGCCAGTTCAGCCTGGGCTTGCGCATCGCGCAAGGTCGGCGGCTGCAGCACCTCGATGCCGTGCTCCAGGGCCAGTTGCTTGACCGGGCTGGGCATCAGTTTTTGCCCGCGACCGGCCGGCCGGTCAGGCTGGGTGTAGACCGCGACGATTTCGTGGGGGCTGGCCAGCAGGGCCTTGAGGTGTTCGGCGGCAAATTCGGGAGTGCCGGCAAAGACGATGCGCAGGGGCTCAGTCATGGGTAGCTCTCAATTACAAAGCAGTCGCAAAAAGAAAAAGGCTTGCCGCGGCAAGCCTTTGAAGGGGGGCATCAAGCATTCTGGCGATGAAGTTTTTCCAGTTTTTTCTTGATGCGGTCACGCTTGAGGGTAGACAGGTAATCCACGAACAACTTGCCGTTGAGGTGGTCACACTCGTGCTGGATGCACACGGCCAGCAAGCCTTCGGCGATCAATTCATAAGGCTGGCCGTCACGGTCCAGGGCATTGATCTTGACCTTCTGTGGACGGTCAACGTTTTCGTAGAAGCCCGGCACCGAAAGACAGCCTTCCTGGTACTGGTCCATCTCGTCGGTCAGGGTTTCGAACTCGGGGTTGATGAACACCCGAGGTTCGCTGCGGTCTTCGGAGAGGTCCATGACGACGATACGCTTGTGCACGTTGACCTGGGTCGCGGCGAGGCCGATGCCTGGCGCTTCATACATTGTTTCAAACATGTCATCGACCAACTGACGCACTTCGTCGTCCACTACGGCCACTGGTTTGGCGATAGTGCGCAGGCGCGGGTCCGGAAATTCGAGAATGTTCAAAATGGCCATAAGCTTGATAAATGCACGTGTGAGGTAAAGTCGGGTGGCTGGCCTGGCGTGTCTTGGGATGCAGGCTACCGTTGTAAAACGTTGCTCTTGTGGAGAATAGCTCCTTAAGCAGCGAGCCACGGGGGCTCTGGCGTTTTACGCGAACGCACATAATAAAGGGATTCACCGCATGAGGAAATCACTACTCGCCCTGCTGCTCCTGGCCTCGGTCGGTATCGCGCACGGGCAAGTGCAACTTCGGGAAGGTTTTCCCCAGCAATACACGGTGGTGACGGGGGACACACTGTGGGACATTTCCGGCAAGTACCTGCGCGAGCCGTGGAAATGGCCCGAGCTCTGGCAGGCCAACCCGCAGATCGAAAACCCCAACCTGATCTATCCGGGCGACACCCTGTCGCTGGTCTACGTCAACGGCCAGCCGCGCCTGACCCTCAATCGCGGTGCCTCACGCGGCACCATCAAGCTGTCGCCGCGCATTCGCAGTTCGCCAGTGGCCGACGCCATCCCGAGCATTCCACTGCAAGCCATCAACAGCTTCCTGCTGAGCAACCGCATCGTCGACACGCCTGAGGATTTCAACAAGGCCCCCTACGTCGTCGCCGGCAATGCCGAACGGGTGCTCAGCGGCATGGGGGATCGGGTCTTTGCCCGTGGCTCGTTCGATGCGAACCAGACGGCGTACGGCATCTTTCGCCAGGGCAAGGTCTACACCGACCCCGAGACCAAGGAATTCCTGGGCATCAACGCCGACGACGTCGGCGGCGGCGAGGTGGTCGCCACCGAAGGCGATGTCACCACCCTGGCCCTGCAACGCACCACCCAGGAAGTGCGCCTGGGTGATCGCCTGTTCAGTGGCGAAGAGCGCTCGATCAACTCGACCTTCATGCCCAGCGCGCCGAAATCGGACATCCACGGGTTGATCCTGGACGTGCCCCGGGGCGTGACCCAGATCGGCGCGCTGGACGTGGTCACCCTGAACAAGGGCCGCCGCGACGGGCTGGCCGAAGGCAATGTGCTGGCGGTGATGAAGACCGGGGAAACCGTACGCGACCGCATCACGGGCGAGCGGGTGAAGATCCCAGATGAGCGCGCCGGCCTGCTGATGGTTTTCCGCACCTATGACAAGCTCAGCTATGGCCTGGTGCTGTATGCATCGCGCTCGTTGGCGGTGCTCGACAAGGTCCGTAATCCGTAACGGTTCTCACAAGTTACCAACAGAGTTATCCACAGCTTGTTCCCGTTTGAACGGGGCTCATAACGATCAAGGATTGATCGCATGCCATTACCTGAATCTACGCCGGTTTCCCCTGCGGAACTGGAGGCCCGGCTACGCCTTCACCGCTTGCCGGAGCTGGGATCCAAACGTTTCATGACGCTGATGGAGGCCTTCGGCTCGGCCTCCAAGGCCATCAGTGCACCGGCCAGCGCCTGGCGTGCGCTGGGCTTGCCGCTGGCCTGTGCCGAGGCGCGGCGCAACCCGGATGTGCGTGACGGCGCCGCCCATGCATTGGCCTGGCTGGAGCGTGCGGGCCAGCATTTACTGATGTGGGACCAACCCGACTACCCGGCGCTGCTGGCGCAGATCAGCGACGCGCCGCCGCTGCTATTCGTCGCTGGCGACACCTCGATCCTGGAAAAACCCCAACTGGCGATGGTCGGCAGTCGGCGGGCATCGCGGCCGGGCATGGACACTGCGGCGGCGTTTTCCCGCAGCCTGGCCGGGGCCGGTTTTGTCATCACCAGCGGCCTGGCCCTGGGCATCGATACGGCGGCCCATCAGGCGGCGTTGGATGTTGGCGGGCGCACCGTCGGCGTGCTGGGCACCGGTCTGGAAAATTTTTATCCACAGCGCAATCGTCGACTGGCGGACGCGATGATTGCCCAGGGCAGCGCGGTGTTGTCCGAATTCCCGTTGGACGCGCCGCCCCATGCCAGCAACTTTCCACGGCGCAACCGGATCATTAGCGGTTTGTCCCTGGGTGTGCTGGTGGTGGAGGCCAGTGTCGCCAGCGGTTCGCTGATCACCGCGCGACTGGCGGCGGAACAGGGCCGCGAGGTGTATGCCATTCCTGGATCGATCCATCACCCCGGGGCCCGGGGCTGCCATCAGTTGATCCGCGACGGTGCGGCGCTGGTGGAAACCGTCGAGCACATCCTCGAAGCGCTGCGCGGTTGGCAGCGGTTGCCGCCGGCCTCGGAGCCCGTGCCCGTGACCCATCCGCTGCTGCGCCTGCTGCATGCCGCGCCGCTGAGCAGTGAGGCGCTGGCCGACGCCAGTGGCTGGGGCTTGCCCAAAGTGCTGGCGGCGTTGACCGAACTGGAGATGGAAGGACGCGCCACCTGTGATAACGGACGCTGGTTTGCGCGCTAGGTTTTATGGGGAAGATCGGTAAACTGCCCACAGCCTTATTTGCGTTGCGGGAGAATCTTTCATGGTCAACAGTTGGCGTGTGCAACAAGCCGCGCGAGAAATTCGCGCCGGGGCGGTGATTGCCTATCCAACCGAAGCGGTCTGGGGCCTGGGTTGTGACCCGTGGAACGAGGAGGCGGTGGAACGCCTGCTGGCGATCAAGTCGCGGCTGCCCGACAAAGGCCTGATCCTGGTGGCTGACAACATCCACCAGTTCGACTTCCTGTTCGAAGACTTCCCCGAAACCTGGATGGACCGTATGGCCAGCACCTGGCCGGGGCCCAATACCTGGCTGGTGCCGCACCAGAACCTGCTGCCGGAATGGATCACCGGGGTGCATGACACCGTCGCCCTGCGGGTCAGCGATCATCCCACCGTACGCGACTTGTGCTCGCTGGTCGGGCCGCTGGTGTCCACCTCGGCCAACCCCCAAGGACGCCCGGCGGCGCGCACGCGGATTCGCGTCGAGCAGTATTTCCGCGGGCAGATCGACCTGGTGCTGGGCGGCAACCTGGGCGGACGCAGAAACCCCAGCGTGATTCGCGACCTGGCTACCGGCAAGGTCGTGCGGCCGGACTGATACCGCGTCATCGTTCATCGCGGGCAAGCCTTGCTCCCACAGAGTAAAACCTGTGGGAGTGAGGCCTACTTTCACAGAACATAGCCTGTGGGAGATCTACTTCCACAGAGCATGGCCTGTGGGAACATGGCCTGCTTTCACAGAACATGGACTGTGGGGCATGGCCTACTTTCACAGAACATACCCTGTGGCAGCATGGCCTACTTTCACAGAACATACCCTGTGGCAGCATGGCCTACTTTCACAGAACATACCCTGTGGCAGCCTGGCCTACTTTCACAGAACATACCCTGTGGCAGCCTGGCCTACTTTCACAGAACATACCCTGTGGCAGCATGGCCTACTTCCACAGAACATACCCTGTGGGAGCATGGCCTACTTTCACAGAACATACCCTGTGGCAGCCTGGCCTACTTTCACAGAACATACCCTGTGGCAGCCTGGCCTACTTCCACAGAACATACCCTGTGGGAGCATGGCCTACTTTCACAGAACATACCCTGTGGCAGCATGGCCTACTTCCACAGAACATACCCTGTGGCAGCCTGGCCTACTTCCACAGAACATACCCTGTGGCAGCATGGCCTACTTTCACAGAACATACCCTGTGGCAGCATGGCCTACTTCCACAGAACATACCCTGTGGGAGCAAGGCTTGCCCGCGATGAGGCCATTACAAACACCCTGTAATTCAAGGCAGGAGAACGGTCGACCCCATCGTGCGCCGCGCCGACAGCTCGGTATGAGCCTTGGCCGCTTCCGCCAGTGGATAGCGCTGGTTGATGTCCACCTTGAGCTTGCCGCTGGCGATCATTGCGAACAGTTCGTCGGCCATGCACTGCAGGTTTTCGGCGTTGTTGGCGTAAGTCGCCAGGGTCGGGCGGGTGACGTAGAGCGAGCCCTTGGCCGCGAGGATCCCCAGGTTCACACCGTCCACCGCACCTGAAGCATTGCCGAAGCTCACCACCAGGCCGCGGGGGGCGACGCTGTCCAGGGAGGTCAACCAAGTGTCCTTGCCAACCCCGTCGTACACCACCGGCACCTTCTTGCCGTCGGTCAATTCCAGCACCCGCTGTGCGACGTTTTCCTTGCTGTAGTCGATGGTTTCCCAAGCGCCATGGGACTTGGCGATGGCGGCCTTTTCCGGCGAGCTGACGGTGCCGATCAGCTTCACGCCCAAGGCCTTGGCCCACTGGCAGGCCAGGGAACCCACGCCACCGGCAGCGGCGTGGAACAGGATGGTTTCGCCGCCCTTGAGTTCATAGGTCTGGCGCAACAGGTACTGCACGGTCAGGCCCTTGAGCATCACGCCCGCCGCTTGTTCGAAACTGATGGATTCGGGCAAATGAACCAGGTTGGCCTCAGGCAACACATGCACATCGCTGTAGGCCCCCAGCGGGCCGCTGCCATACGCCACCCGGTCGCCGACCTTGAACCGCGTGACGTCCGAGCCGATCGCCTCGACCACCCCCGCGCCTTCGGCACCCAGGCCTGATGGCAACGCCGGTGGCGGATAAAGGCCGCTGCGGTAGTAGGTGTCGATGAAGTTCAGGCCGATCGCCTTGTTGCTGACGCGCACCTGCTGCGGGCCGGGCTCGGCAGGCGAGTAATCGACGTACTCGAGCACTTCGGGACCGCCGTGGGAACTGAACTGGATACGTTTGGCCATCTTCACTTTCTCCTTGTCGCAGGACTTTTACCAAGCCTGCTATCGGACTCCTAAGCTTGACCGTCGTCAACTGTGGTGTGGGCAAGTGCGGTGGTATCCTGTGCGCCCATTTGCCACCGGCCCGCCATACGCCGCGTAGCGTAGCCCTGATCAAGGTGATGTCATGTCCACTCGCACCGAGGCCGTGAAAGCCTACCTGCTCGACCTGCAAGACCGTATCTGCACCGCCCTGGAAACCGAAGACGGCGGCACTCGCTTCGTCGAAGATGCCTGGACCCGGCCGGCCGGTGGTGGCGGTCGCACGCGGGTGATCGAAAACGGCACGGTGATCGAAAAGGGCGGCGTCAACTTTTCCCACGTCTTCGGCAGCGGTCTCCCACCCTCAGCCAGTGCCCATCGGCCAGAACTGGCCGGGCGCGGCTTCGAAGCCTTGGGCGTGTCGTTGGTAATCCATCCGCACAACCCCCACGTGCCAACCTCCCACGCCAACGTGCGCTTCTTCATCGCCGAAAAGGAAGGCGAAGAGCCGGTCTGGTGGTTTGGCGGCGGCTTCGACCTGACGCCTTACTACGGCGTCGAGGAAGATTGCGTGCATTGGCACCGTGTCGCCGAGCAGGCCTGCGCGCCGTTCGGCCCCGAGGTATACCCGCGCTACAAAGCCTGGTGCGACAGCTATTTCCACCTCAAGCATCGCAACGAGCCCCGGGGCATCGGCGGCCTGTTTTTCGACGACCTGAACGCGTGGGACTTCGACACCTGCTTCGCCTTCATCCGCGCCATCGGCGACGCCTACATCGATGCCTACCTGCCGATCGTGCGCCGCCGCAAGCACGACGCGTTCACCGCCCAGCAGCGGGAATTCCAGGAATACCGTCGCGGGCGCTACGTGGAGTTCAACCTGGTCTACGACCGCGGCACCCTGTTCGGGCTGCAATCGGGTGGACGTACCGAATCGATCCTGATGTCCCTGCCACCGCAAGTACGCTGGGGCTACGACTGGAAAGCCGAACCGGGCAGCGAAGAAGCGCGGCTGACCGAGTACTTCCTGCAGGATCGCGATTGGCTGGCGACGGCCTGAACGAGGATTGTCCATGGACCGCTACGTTGTAATGGGTAACCCGATCGGCCACAGCAAGTCGCCGTTGATCCATCGCCTGTTTGCCGAGCAGACCGGGCAAATCCTGGACTACAGCACGCTGCTGGCGCCCTTGGAGGATTTCGCCGGTTGCGCCCGAGAATTTTTCCGCGAGGGACGTGGGGCAAACGTCACGGTGCCGTTCAAGGAAGACGCCTTCCGCCTGGCCGACAGCCTGACCGAGCGGGCCCAGCGGGCCGGGGCGGTCAATACGTTGAGCAAACTGGCCGACGGTCGCCTGCTGGGTGACAACACCGACGGCGCCGGGCTGGTCCGGGACCTGACCGTCAATGCCGGCTTCAGCCTCAAGGGCAAGCGCATCCTGTTGCTCGGGGCCGGCGGCGCGGTGCGCGGTGCCCTGGAACCGCTGCTGGCCGAAGCGCCGGCCTCGGTGATCATCGCCAATCGCACGGTGGAAAAGGCCGAGTTGCTGGCCGAGTTGTTCGCCGACCTGGGCCCGGTCTCAGCCAGCGGGTTCGACTGGCTGCAAGAGCCGGTCGACCTGATCATCAATGCCACCTCCGCGAGCCTGTCGGGGGATGTACCGCCGATTGCCGCCAGCCTGATCGAGCCCGGCAAGACGGTTTGCTACGACATGATGTATGGCAAGGAACCGACTTCGTTCTGCCGTTGGGCCAAGGAACACGGCGCGGCGGTGGCAATGGATGGCCTGGGCATGCTCGCCGAACAGGCGGGCGAAGCGTTCTACCTGTGGCGCGGGGTACGCCCGGACACCGCGCCAGTGCTGGCCGAACTACGCCGCCAATTGGCGCTGTAGGAATTCTGTGCAGGAGCTGTGCAGGAGCTGTGTAGGAGCCGTGTAGGAGCTGTCGAGTGCAACGAGGCTGCGATCTTTCCCCAGACACCTGAATCTCAAGCGAAAGATCAAAATCAAAAGATCGCAGCCTTCGGCAGCTCCTACAGGGGTTGATTCAGTTCAATCCTCAAAGTGAATCGGGCACTTCTGCGCCCCCTCCAGCTTCAACAACTCCTCCACCACCTGGGGCCGGGCCATGCGCAAGGTCAGGCTACGCCCCTGGCTGCGCAGGCGCCGGGCTTCCTGGTGGAGCATTTCCACCCCGGAATAATCGATGAAGTTGATCTGCTGGGCATCGATGACCACCCGCTGCGCCTGCAACCGTTGCAGGCGTACTTGCAGGTAATGACTGGCGCCGAAAAAGATCGAGCCGCCGACCCGCAGGATCTCCGCCTCCCCTTCGCGAAAGTGCTGCACCCGCGGCTGTGAGGTGCGCTTGAGGTAAAAGAACAGCGAAGCCAGTACACCGGCGTAGATGGCGGTTTGCAGTTCCAGCAGCAACGTGGCCAGGCAGGTCAGGCTCATCACCATGAATTCGGCGCGGCTCACGCGGTACAACGCCCGGATACCGCGGTGGTCCACCAGCCCCCAGGCGATCAGCAAAATGCTGCCGGCCATGGCCGGAATCGGGATGTGCGCGATCAGGTTCGCCCCGGCGACCGCAAACAACGCCACCCACAAGGCCGAGAACACCCCGGCCAGGGGCGAGCAGGCCCCGGCTTCATAGCTGAGGCCGGAACGGGTAAAGGAACCGGCCGACAATGATCCGGAGAAAAATCCGCCAACGATGTTGGAAAGCCCCTGCGCCCTCACTTCCTGATTCGCATCGAGCAATTGCCCGGAACGTACCGACAGCGAGCGGGCGATGGACAGGCTGGTGACCAGCCCGAGCATGCCCACCGCGACCGCCCCGGGCAGCAGGCGCAGGATCAGCTCCAGGTCCAACGGCAACAGCGTGAGCGGCGGCAGGCGCCCGGCAAAGGCACTGACCAGCGCCACATGCCCGAACATCGCCGGCCACAACCAGACCACCAGGCTGCTGATGACCAAAGTTATCAACAGGCTCGGCCAGCGCGGCAGCAGGCGCTTGAGCACCACGCCCAGGACCAGCGTCCCCAACCCCAGCAGCAGCGACGGCTTATCCACAGCCCCGATGTGCTCGACCAGCATCAGCAGCCCCCTCAACGCCGTGGCTTCGTTCGGCAGGTCGAGGCCCAGCAGGTTCGGCAACTGCCCCAGGGCGATGACCACCGCCGCGCCCAGGGTGAAACCCAGCACCACCGAATGCGAGACGAAATTCACCAGCGCACCGAAACGCAGCAACCCCAGCAACCATTGGAAAATGCCCGCCAATACCGTCAGCAGCAGGATCAAGGTGATGTAGTCCTGGCTGGCGGGAACGGCCAGCGGACTGACGGTGGCGTACAAGACGATGGAAATCGCCGCCGTGGGCCCGCAGATCAGGTGCCACGACGAACCCCACAGGCAGGCGATCAGCACCGGCACGATCGCCGCGTACAAACCGTATTCCGGTGGCAAACCGGCAATCAGGGCGTAGGCAATGGACTGCGGCAACGCGAGAATCGCGCCGCTCAGGCCGACGATCAGGTCACGGCCGACACTGGCGCGGGTCTGCCGGGGCAGCCAGCTCAGGAAGGGAAAGAGTGAATGGCGCGTGGGGATTGCCATGGGGCCTCAAGAAATGGGGTTTGGCGCAAGAGTATCAGGTGAACCAAGGTGGCGAGGGAGCTTGCTCCCGCTGGACTTCACTGTAGGAGCTGCCGAAGGCTGCGATCTTTTGATCTTTTGATCTTTTGATCTTTCGCTTGAGATTCAAGTGGCTGGGGAAAGATCGCAGCCTCGTTGCACTCGACAGCTCCTACACGGCTCCTACACAGCTCCTACAGAGTCCAGCGGGAGCAAGCTCCCTCGCCACAAGAGCTCGTCAGAGCTTGGCCTTCACCGCCGCCAGCGCATCCTTGCCATCCACGGTCTTCACACCGTCCAGCCATTTATCCAGGACCGCCGGGTTGGCCTTGATCCAGGCCTTGGCCGCATCGGCGTTGCTGACCTTGTTGTTCACCACCTCGGCCATGATGCTGTTTTCCATTTCCTGGGTGAAGCTCAGGTTGGTCAGCAGCTTGCCCACGTTCGGGCAGGCCTGTGCATAACCTTTGCGGGTCAGGGTGTAGACACTGCCCGTGTCGCCGAAGTATTTCTCGCCGCCCTTGAGGTAGTGCATTTTCAACTGCACGTTCATCGGGTGCGGGGTCCAGCCGAGGAAGGTCACGAATTTCTGTTTCTTCACCGCCCGGGAGACTTCCGCCAGCATCGCCTGCTCGCTGGATTCCACCAGTTTCCACTCGCCCATGCCGAAGTCATTGGTCTTGATGATTTCTTTCAGGGAGAGGTTGGCCGGGGCGCCGGAGCCGATGCCGTAAATCTTCTTGTCGAACTTGTCGGCGAATTTGTTCAGGTCGGCAAAGTTATGCACACCGGCGTCCCAGACGTAGTCCGGGACCGCCAGGGTGAATTCGGTGCCGTCCAGGTTCTTGGCCAGTTGTGTGACGTCGCCAGTGGCCACGAACTTGTCATAGAAACCCTGCTGCGCCGGCATCCAGTTACCCAGGAACACATCCACCTGGCCATCCTTGAGGCCACCGAAGGTGATCGGCACCGCGAGGGTATCGACCTTGACCTTGTAGCCCATTCCGTCCAGCAGGAAACCAGTGATGGCATTGGTGGCGGCGATATCGCTCCAGCCCGGGTCGGCCATCTTCACCGTTTCGCAACTTTGCTCGGCCCAGGCCGAAACACTGCTCAACGCCAACAGCCCAGCGGTCAGTACTGTGGATAACTTTTGCATGGCTTGCCCCTTACGTTATTGGTTTTGGCAGGGTTGTGGATAACGGGCCTTGCGCTCCAGATCGTCGAGGTCGATGTGGTTACGCATGTACTGCTGGCTGGCGTCCACCAGCGGCTGGTGATCCCAGCTCTTGAGTTTGCCCAGGGTCAGCGCCTGGGCGACAAAACGGCGGCGGCGCTGGCTGGCGAGCACCTGTTGATGAATAGCCGGGATGTCCCACTTGGCACGCGCTTCGGCGAGAAAATCGGCGAACAGGGTTTGATGCTCAGGGGATTGGCTGAGATTTTCCAGCTCCTTGGGATCGTTGCGCACGTCGAACAGCAGGCACGGGTCATCTTCGCTGTAGATGAATTTCCACGGGCCGCGACGGATCATCATCAACGGGCTGATGGTGCCTTCGGCCATGTATTCACCGAAGACTTCGTCATGCCCGCCCTGCCCTTGCAGATGCGACACCAGCGAACGGCCATCCAGCGGCAAGCCCGGTTCCAGTGTGCCGCCGGCCAGCTCCACCAGGGTCGGCAGCAAGTCGGCGGTGGACACAGCCGCGCTCACCCGACCGCTGGCGAACTGCCCCGGCGCACTGATGAGCAACGGTACGCGGGCGGCCATTTCGAACCAGTGCATTTTGTACCAGAGGCCCTTTTCGCCGAGCATGTCCCCGTGATCGCCGGAGAATGCGATGATCGTGTCATCCAGTAGCCCAGTGTCTTCCAGCGTCTGCAGCAGCTTGCCGACATTGCTGTCAATGTAGCTGCACGCGCCGAAATAGGCGCGGCGGGCATCCCGAATCTTATCCACAGGCAGTGGTTTGTCCCACAGGTCATAGACCTTCAGCAGCCGCTGGGAATGTGGGTCGAGCGTCGTTTGCGCCGGGGTCTGTGGCAAAGGGATGTCGTTGTCGTCATACAAATCCCAGAATGCCTTGGGAATCGTGTACGGATCGTGTGGGTGAGTCATCGACACCGTCAGGCAGAACGGTTGGTCACCGTCCTCGCGAATGTGGTCGAACAGGTACTGCTGGGCCTTGAACACCACTTCTTCATCGAAATCCAGCTGGTTGGTGCGCACGCACGGGCCGGCCTGCAATACCGACGACATGTTGTGGTACCAACTCGGTCGCACGTCCGGCTCGTCCCAGTTCACCGCCCAGCCGTAATCGGCCGGGTAAATGTCACTGGTCAGGCGCTCTTCGTAGCCGTGCAATTGGTCCGGCCCGCAAAAATGCATCTTGCCGGACAACGCCGTGCGGTAGCCGAGGCGGCGCAGGTAATGGGCGTAGGTCGGCACGTCCGCCGGGAAATCCGCCGCGTTGTCGTACGCACCGATCTTGCTCGGCAGCTGGCCGCTCACCAGGGTGAAACGCGACGGCGCGCACAGCGGACTGTTGCAATAGGCGGCATCGAACACCACGCCCTCGGCGGCCAGGCGCGACAGGTTCGGCAGCTTGATCGGCGAAGGACCGTAGATCGGCAACATTGGCGCGGCCATTTGATCGGCCATGATGAAAAGAATGTTCTTGCGCTTCATGTATTCGCGGCATTCCATAGTAGGCAGTTATGCGACATTGCTGCGATTGAGCATGTAGCCCCCGGGTTTTGGGGTAAAGCCCATGCAGGATAATGACTAGGATAAGCACATCTTATGTATGACGCCCTGGGTAACCTGTCCCTGGAACTGTTCCGTGCCTTTGAAGCCGCCGCCCGCCAACAAAGCTTTACCGCGGCGGCGATTGAGCTGGGCACCACGCAACCGGCCATCAGCCAGCAGATCAAGCGCCTGGAAGAGCAACTGGGTACGCGGTTGTTCGACCGCATCTACCGCGGGATCGAACTGACCGAGGCCGGGACGATCCTGTTCGAGCAGGTCCAGGCCGGCTTGCAAAGCATCGATGCCGGGCTGAGCGCGATCACTGCCCAACACCAGCATGAGGTGTTGCAAGTGGCCACGGACTTCGCCTTCGCCGCCTACTGGCTGATGCCGCGCTTGCATCGCTTTCATGCGGCCAACCCGCAGGTGGACGTGAGCCTGGTGACCAGCGAACGCAACCACAACATGCTCCGCACCGATATCGACGTTGCCGTGCTGTTCGGCGACGGTCGCTTCAAACAAGGCGAAAGTCGCTGGCTGTTCAGCGAAGAAGTCTTTCCGGTGTGCAGCCCGCTACTGCTCAAGGAACGTCCCCTGCCCTTGTCCGCCCAGGCCTTGGCGGAGTTTCCATTGCTGCACCTGCGCGCGGGCAACAGCAGCAGCTGGTTCGACTGGAGCGGCGTCTTTCGCGAGCTGGGCATCACGTCACCGCCGGCCCCAGGGCAGTTGCGCTTCGACAACTACACCTTGCTCATCCAAGCGGCGATTGGCGGCCAGGGCGTTGCCATCGGCTGGCGTCACCTTGTGGATAACTTATTGGCCCAGGGCCTGCTGTGTCGTCCGATCGCTGAAACGGTGCTGTCGCGGCTGGGGTATTACGTGGTCTTGCCCCAGCGTAAACGCCGCGGTGTGTTGATCAGGCAATTCGTCGATTGGCTGATGGAAGAACAGGCCAACAGTGCCGAATCGCTCACGGGACTGCCGCTGCCTTCCATTGCTGTTTAATGCATCTACTCAGCGGCGACAAAACTGACGTGCTCGCCCACGTGCAGGTTCAGGCGCAGCTCATCGGCGATGCCGACCGCCACCCGGTTGAGCCGCTCCAGGGATTCGGCCATGCCGGGTTCGAGGCTGGTGCTGACCTGGCTGAAATGCTCGATACCCAAGCCTGGCGCGGCATAGGGTGCGTTGATCAAGGTCCACTGCAAGGTGCTGTTTTTCAGGGCATCGAGGACTTCTTCGGCGGCATGGCGCTGCAAATCGTCGTCCGTCGGCTCCTCGTCGAGCATCGCAAAGTCGCCCACCAGAAACAGCCGGGGCACATTCACCGCCTGCATGCCAGCGATCAGGGCATCCACGGCCAATACTTGCTCCACCGGGCCGGGAATCAATGTGCGCTCCACTTGTTCGCTGTTCATCGGCAACCCCGGCGCGTTGAGCAGACACACCACGGCGCTGGCACCGGCAACACTCTGCTTGACCCGCTCGGGATCGAAAAGATCACCGGTCTTGGTCCGCAGGCCCGGGCGTGGAGCCAGGGCAGTAAGATCGTCGAGAATGGCGATGACTTCGTGCTGGCGCCGCAGCATTTCAGCCATCAACGCACTGCCGAGGCTGCTCATGGCACCATAAAGCACCACTTTGGTGACCGGGGTTTCGGCGTTTTTCATGGCTGCTTTCCTTTTTATCCCGCGTGTAAAGGCTCTGACCCGCGGCAAACGGCGAGGGTTCGGCCTCTTTTCAAGGAGTGACAGATGCAGCGGATCAAGGGCTACCACGCCCACGTGTATTTCGACGCCCACACCCTCGACCAGGCGCGGGCCCTGTGCGAGGAAGCGGCGCAACTGTTCCCGCTGAAAATGGGCCGCGTCCACCAACGTCCGGTCGGCCCGCATCCGGACTGGAGCTGTCAGTTGGCCTTCGACCCGCAGTACATCGGCGTGGTCTTGCCGTGGCTGGCGCTCAATCGCAAGGGCCTGGTGATTTTCCTGCACCCGGAGACCGGCGATGACCTGATCGACCACACCGAGCATGCGATCTGGATGGGGGCGGTGCGGCCGTTGGATCTTTCGGTGTTTTGATTGGCCGGTGGCGCATCGATTTTCTGTGGGAGCAAAGCTTGCTCGCGATGAAGTAGACACACTCCCACTTGAGAGCCGCGGTGTCTTTATCGCGAGCAAGCTTTGCTCCCACAGGTGAGCTTTACCCCACAGATAAGCTTTGCTCCCACAGGTGAGCTTTGCCCCACAAATAAATTTTGCTCCCACAGATAAGCTTTGCCCCACAGAAAAACTCCATTGTCTGCAACGAAAGCTTGCTGAAAGCTAGCGCGATTAGGATCACCCCCACTACCGGCAACAGACCGGTCGGCCAAAGCGAGTTTTCATGGCTCGTTCGGCCCTTTTAACAACAACAATGGTGATTCTGATGTCCGCTGCTACTCGTCCCGCTGCACCCACTCCATCCGTTCCCCTCGTGCTCTGCATCCTGCGCTGACCTGTCCGGTTCGCATTTCATAGCCGCGCCACGCCTGGAGTATTTCCCATGCTGACTTTCCTTGGCTTCGCCATGGTCATCACGTTCATGTTCCTGATCATGACCAAGCGCCTGTCCGCGCTGATCGCCTTGATCATCATCCCGATCCTGTTCGCCCTGTTCGGTGGCTTTGCGCCGAAAATCGGTCCGATGATGCTCGAAGGCATCACCAAGCTCGCCCCGACCGGGGTGATGCTGATGTTCGCGATTCTGTATTTTGCCCTGATGATCGACTCCGGCCTGTTCGACCCGGCCGTGCGCAAGATCCTCAAGCTGGTCAAGGGCGACCCGTTGAAAGTTTCGGTCGGTACCGCCGTTCTGGCGCTCGTCGTTTCCCTTGATGGTGACGGCGCGACCACTTACATGATCTGCGTGGCCGCGATGCTGCCGCTCTACAGCCGCATCGGCATGAGCCCACGCATCATGGCTGGCCTGATCATCCTCGCCGGCGGCGTGATGAACATGACCCCGTGGGGCGGCCCGACGGCCCGCGCGGCCAGTGCCCTGCATGTGGACCCGTCCGACATTTTCGTGCCGATGATTCCCGCGATGTTGGCCGGTGTGGTGGCGATCCTGGCGATTTCCTACATGTACGGTAAGCGCGAGCGTGCGCGCCTGGGTGAATTGCATCTGGTCGGCGATGAAATCGACCACAGCGAAATCAGCGTTTCCCAGTTCCCGGACGCTCGTCGTCCAAAGCTGATCTGGTTCAACGGCGCATTGACCCTGGGCCTGATGTGCACCCTGATCGCCGGCCTGTTGCCGCTGCCGGTGCTGTTCATGGTGGCGTTCAGTATTGCGATGATCGTCAACTACCCGTGCCTGCAACAGCAGAAAGACCGCGTTGCGGCCCACGCCGGCAGCGTGTTGGCGGTGGTCGGGCTGATTTTCGCGGCCGGTATCTTTACCGGCATCCTGTCCGGCACCGGCATGGTCGACGCCATGTCCAAGAGCCTGCTGGCGGTCATTCCGGAGTTCCTCGGTCCTTACCTGGCGGTCATCACCGCGCTGGTGAGCATGCCGTTCACGTTCTTCATGTCTAACGATGCGTTTTATTACGGGGTGTTACCGGTTCTCGCCGAGGCAGCCAGCCATTACGGCATCACCGCCGTTGAAATGGCCCGAGCCTCCATCGTCGGCCAGCCCGTCCACCTGCTGAGCCCACTGGTTCCGTCGACCTACCTGCTGGTAGCCTTGGCCGGGATCGAGTTCGGCGATCACCAGCGCTTCACCTTGAAGTGGGCAGTACTGGTTTGCCTGTGCATAATGTTCGCCGCCTTGCTGATGGGGATTTTTCCGCTGTTCAGCACTCTATAAAAGCAATGCCCGCTGCGTCGTCTCGGCGGCGCGGCCTAACACTCGCTCAAAGGAACTCACATGGAATGGCTGACCAACCCGGAAATCTGGGTTGCCTTCTTTACCCTGACCGCCCTGGAAATCGTCCTGGGCATCGATAACATCATCATGATCTCGATCCTGGTCAGCCGCATGCCCAAGCACATGCAGGCGCGCACCCGGATCTTCGGCCTGGCGCTGGCCATGGTCACGCGGATCCTGTTGCTGCTGTCCATCACCTGGGTCATGCGCCTGACCGCCGATTTGTTCGAAGTGTTCGGCCAGGGCATCTCCGGTCGTGACCTGATCCTGTTCTTCGGTGGCCTGTTCCTGCTGTGGAAAAGCTCCCAGGAGATGTACCACGCGCTGGAAGGCGAAGACGATACCGGCGAGACACCTACGGGCAAGGGCGGCAGCTTCATCTACACCATCGTCCAGATCGCGATCATCGACATCGTGTTCTCCCTGGATTCGGTCATCACCGCCGTGGGCATGGTCTCCCATGTACCGGTCATGGTGGCGGCGATTATCGTGGCGGTGCTGGTGATGATGCTGGCGGCGGGCACTATCAGCGCGTTCATCGACAAGCACCCGTCGCTGAAGATGCTGGCGCTATCGTTCCTGCTGGTGGTCGGTACCGTGCTGATCGCCGAGTCGCTGGACGTGCATGTGCCAAAAGGCTACGTCTACTTCGCCATGGCGTTCTCCCTGGCGGTGGAAGCGTTCAACATCAAGATGCGTACAGCCATGGCGCGCAAGCGCAAGCAGCAGGATCCGGTGAAACTGCGCAAGGATATGCCGGGTCAGTAACGGTATAGGGCAATGAACGAAGGGGCTCTTGGAGCCCCTTTTTCATGCCCGCGAAAAAGGGGCCGGATGCAAAACCTGTGGGAGCGAGCTTGCTCGCGATGAGGCCATGACATCCAACATCTTCTTTGGCTGCCAGGCCGCTATCGCGAGCAAGCTCGCTCCCACAGGGGTTTGGGCGTTTTCGAGGAATGTATTTTTATGACGGATTTGTTTCAAACGATTCTTTAGCTGTGCAATGCTGGCGCCCGAACCGTTCGCCAACTACAGCTTAAGTACAAGAAAGAAGAATGTGGCATCGTCAATTTGTCCTTTTGGGACGCTAACAGGGGGCTTCTCATGCTGACCCTGCTGAATTTGCTCTCCGCCGTCGCCCTGCTGATCTGGGGCACGCACATCGTGCGTACCGGCATCTTGCGGGTCTATGGCTCGAACCTGCGCCATGTCATCGGCCAGAACATGTCCAAGCGCTGGCTGGCGTTTATCGCGGGCATCATGGTCACGGCCATGGTCCAGAGCAGCAACGCCACGGCCATGCTCGTCACCTCGTTCGTCGGCCAGGGCCTGATGGCGCTGACCCCGGCCCTGGCGACCATGCTCGGCGCCGATGTCGGCACCGCGCTGATGGCTCGGGTGCTGACCCTCGACCTGTCGTGGCTGTCGCCGCTGCTGATTTTCCTCGGGGTGATTTTTTTCCTCTCGCGCAAACAGACCCGCGCCGGGCAAATGGGCCGGGTCGGCATCGGCCTGGGCCTGATCATCCTGGCCCTGCAATTGATCGTCGAAGCCGCAGCGCCCATCACCCACGCCCAAGGCGTGAAAGTGATCTTCGCCTCGCTGACCGGCGACATCCTGCTCGATGCCTTGGTCGGCGCGCTGTTCGCGATGATCTCCTATTCCAGCCTGGCCGCCGTGCTGCTGACCGCGACACTGGCCGGCGCCGCGGTGATCAGCCTGCCGGTGGCCATCGGCCTGGTGATCGGCGCCAACATCGGCAGCGGCATCCTGGCGTTCCTCAGCACCAGCATGCAGAACACCGCCGGGCGCCAGGTGGCGCTGGGCAGCCTGCTGTACAAGCTGATCGGGCTGTTGTTGATCATTCCAGTGCTCGACCCGCTGGTGGGCTGGCTGGACAGCCTGGATTTCAGCCCCCAGGAAACGGTGATCGGTTTCCATCTGCTCTATAACACCGTGCGGTGCCTGGTGCTGCTGCCCAGCGTCGCCCCGATGGCCAGGCTCTGTGCCTGGCTGCTGCCGGAACGTCCGGACACCAACGGCACCGCCAAGCCGCGACATCTGGACCCTACCGCCCTCGTCACCCCGAGCTTGGCGCTGGCAAACGCGGCCCGGGAAACCTTGCGCATCGGCGATCTGATCGAAAGCATGCTCGAAGCCATGCTGGACGTGCTGCGGGGTACGCAGACGGCGGTGACCCAGGAAGTGCGGCGCATGAATGACGACGTCGAAGCGCTGTGCAGTGCCATCAAGTTGTACATGGCGCAAATGCCCCGCGAGGACCTCAGTGAGCAGGACAGCCGCCGCTGGGCGGAAATCATCGAACTGGCGATCAACCTGAAACTGGCCAGCGACCTGATCGAGCGCATGTTGCGCAAGGTCCAGCAACAGAAGACCTCCCAGCGTCGGTCCTTTTCCGAAGTAGGCCTGGAGGAGTTGGCGGGGCTGCACAGCCATTTGATCGCCAACCTGCGGCTGGGGCTGTCGGTATTCCTCAGTGCCGACCGGGAAAGCGCCCGTCAGTTGCTGCGTGAGAAACGTCGCTTTCGGGCGCAGGAACGGCGCATGGCCCATGCCCATGTCAGCCGCCTGCAGCGCAAGGTGGTGCAAAGCCTGGAGACCAGTTCCCTGCACCTGGAGCTGATCGCCGACATGAGGCGCCTCAATTCGCTGTTTTGCGGCAGTGCCTATGTGGTCCTGGAGACCGCCGAGATCGGCGCGCTGGCGGCGGATGAAATTTCCGACATTACCCATTCGCCGTGAACGACTGGCGCATTGGTCAGTCAGTAACAATGTCAGTCAATAACAATGGCTCGGGCCTGAAACCGTTCGCTGGCCCGCCCGCTCCCGTTGTCATGAACACCGCATAGATTCGATAGGGGGAGCGAGCCGACTCCGGGCGACGATCCGCCGATGACGGCCTGCCCGGCACCATGGACCTCCACTCAGCCGCCAGGAAGCCCTTATGCGTTGTCTGTTGTTCGCCTTTCTTTTGCTCGGCTCACTGCCCGTGGTCGCCCTGGACCGGTTCCAGGTCGAAGGCTATATGTTGCCCAACGGCATGCAGTTGATGCTCAAGCCGGGCAGCGAGCGCGGGCATGTGGCGATCCGCTTGGTGGTCGGCGTGGGCCTGGACGACTTCAGTTGCGCCGACAAGGAACTGCCGCATCTGCTCGAACACTTGCTGTTCAGCGGCGTCGATGAGAGCGGTGAAGGCGGCCTGGAAGAGCGCATGCAGGCCTTGGGTGGCGAGTGGAATGCCTTCACGAGCAACGCCGACACCACGTTCGTCATCGAGGCCCCGGCACGCAATCAACGCAAGGTCCTGGACCTGCTGCTGGCGCTGTTGACCCGCACCCGCATCGATGAAAAAGCCCTGGAGGCGGCCAAGCGGGTGGTGGAACGCGAGGACGGTGGCCACTACACCCACCTGCAACGCTGGCTCGATCATCAGGACCTGGGACACAAGGCCAGCAACCAGCTGGCGGTGGAGTTGGGCCTGCGCTGCGCGGAACGGGCCGAGGTCGAGCGCCATACCCTCGCCCGCCTCGAACAAGTGCGCAAGGACTGGTATGCACCGAACAACATGACCCTGATCGTGGTCGGCGACCTCGACCGACTGTTGCCGGCCTACCTGGAGCGCGCTTTTGGGGAACTCGAGCCGGTGGAGCCCAGCGCACACGAGGCGCTGCCGCAGATCCGCTACAAGGCGGTCACCAAGCGCAACCTGATCCATGGCCTGGTCGGCAACAGCGCCAAGCTTCATTGGCTGTTCCCGGAGCCGGTGCTGGATGAGCAGCATGACGAAACCTTCGACCTGCTCAAGGATTACCTGGACTGGGCGCTCTATCGCCGATTGCGCCTGGCCAGTGGCTTGTCCTACGGACCGTGGACCGAACGCGAGGTGTTCGGCGGCGTCGGCTTCTTCAGCCTGAACGCGGATCTGTCCCGCGAAGACTTGCCCGAAGCCGAACAGGCGCTGGAAGAACTGCGCAAGAGATTGCTCAAGGATGGCCTGGACCCCGCCGATTTCGTGCGCATCAAGCGCGCGGCCATTGCCCATCAGTCCTGGGCGGTTCAAGGCAACAGCGCACTGGCCGATTACTACTGGGGCGCCCTGGGCGATTATGAAGACAGCCGTTTCGCCAACCCGGCCCTGCGCCTGCAGGGGGTGAGCCTGGAACAGGCCAACGTGGCCCTGCGCGAACTGCTCAAGGACCCGGGTTACCTGCGCATCGAGAAGCCGTTGCTCAGTGATGATGAGCTGGTTTGGGGGATGGCTGGTTTGCTGGGGTTGCTATTGCTCGGAATGGTGATGTGGCAGGTACGCCGCCGACGTAGGAGCTGACGAGTGCAACGAGGCTGCGATCTTTTCCCTGGCGCTTGAGCCTCAAGTGAAAGATCAAAAGATCGCAGCCTTCGGCAGCTCCTACAGGGAGGTGCCAAGTTTTGCTGAATCCCCTCGCCACAGAGCACTCGTCACATCGATGTCCTGACGATACTCTGTCAGGGATATTTCCTACGACTTACTGTGAAACCACTGAATGCAAAACCTGACTCTCTACATCCAGCGCATCCTTGAACTGATGAAGCGCTATCCAGGGGTCATCGCGCTCGGTGGTTTCATTTCCGGGGTCGGCAGTTTCATGCTGGTGGACCGCCAGCAGGGCCTGGCGACGTGGATCGCCATCATGATGCTGGTGAGCTGGCTCTGGCTGATGGTCGAAAACAGCATGACCCGGCTGTTCGCGCGGATTTTCAAGCGGGAGATCCCCCAGCCGCTGTTGCGCTACGCCACGCAGATGATTCACCAGGAAAGCCTGTTTTTCGTCCTGCCGTTTTTCTTCATCACCACCACCTGGAACAGCAGCCAGCTGATTTTCACCGGCCTGCTGACGATCGCGGCGCTGATTTCGATCACCGACCCGCTGTACTACAAATGGCTGGCGCCCCGGCGCTGGGCGTTCCTGGCGTTGCACACGCTGACGCTGTTCGCCGCCCTGCTCACCGCGCTGCCGGTGATCCTGCACCTGACCACCGACCAGAGCTTCAAGCTGGCGCTGGGCACTGCCATGCTGCTGTCGTTTCCCAGCCTGGCCTCGATCTTCCCGATCCGCACCGTGCGCAACGCCTTGGCGATCCTGTGTATCACGGTGGGGATTGGCGCCGCCGGCTGGGTGCTGCGCTCCTGGGTGCCACCGGCCACGCTGTGGATGACCGAAGTGGCAATCAGCACCCAACTGGAGGATCGCACGCCGGGCGCCAGCCTCAAGGAAGTCAGCGCGGCCCAGATCCGTGGCAACGGCCTATACGCCTACACGGCCATCAACGCGCCGCGCGGGCTTGATGAGCGGATTTATCACGTCTGGCAGTTCAACGGTAAAGAAGTCGACCGCATCGCCCTGGACATCCACGGCGGACGCAAGGAAGGCTATCGCGCCTGGACCCACAAGCAGAACTTCCCGCAGGACCCGACGGGCAAATGGCAAGTACGGGTGCTGACGGAAAATGGCCAGATGATCGGCGTGCTGCGTTTCAACGTGAGTGCTGACGCACCCGAGGCAAAATAACGGCGGTCGTGCTATTAGGTAGCGCTGTTCAAGTCGAACGAGCATGGAGCTTATGACCCCCGGATCCCACACTGGCACTGCCCGGCTGGACACGTCTCGCTCTCCGGCGCAGCTCTGGGTCGGCGGCGACTGGACGCTGGCCCATTACGCGCAGCTCAAGCGCTTGAGCGAATCCTTGCGCGGCCAATATGACGAACACACCCTGATCGACCTCAACGGCCTCGGCGCCCTCGACACCGCCGGGGCTTCGTTGCTGGTGGAACTGCTGGGCTCCGAACGGCTGGGCAAGACCACCGAGCACCCGGATTGCAGCTTGCCGGCCGCCGAGCGGGCGCTGTTGCAGACAGTCTATTGCTCGCTGACGGACTTCTGTGTGCCGGTGAAAGAGCCGCAGGTCAGCGTGCTGACACAGCTGCTGACGCGTATCGGCCGCGCTGTGGAAAAAGTCTGGCAAGACACCCTGCAACTGCTGGGTTTCGTCGGCCTGATTCTGGAAACCCTGGCCCGCAACCTTTTTCGCCCCAGGCGCTGGCGCATGACACCGATGGTCGTTCACATCGAACAGACCGGCCTGGACGCCGCTCCCATCGTCGCCCTGCTGACGTTCCTGGTGGGGGCGGTGGTGGCCTTTCTCGGCGCGACAGTGCTGGCCGATTTCGGTGCCAGCATCTTTACCGTGGACCTGGTGGCGTTCTCGTTCCTGCGTGAATTCGGCGTGTTGCTCACGGCGATCCTCATAGCGGGCCGCACCGCCAGCGCGTTCACCGCGCAGATCGGCTCGATGAAGGCCAACGAAGAAATCGACGCGATCCGCACCCTGGGCCTCGATCCGGTCGAGTTGCTGGTGATTCCACGGGTGCTGGCGCTGTTGGTGGCGCTGCCGATACTGACCTTCCTGGCCATGCTCTCGGGCATTATCGGTGGCGGCGTGGTCTGCGCTTTGTCGCTGGGTATTTCCCCGGCCATGTTCCTGACGCTGTTGCAGTCGGACATTGGCGTGCAGCATTTCCTGGTGGGGATGGTCAAGGCGCCGATCTTTGCCTTCCTGATCGCCGCCGTGGGCTGCCTGGAAGGTTTCAAGGTCAGTGGCAGTGCCGAATCGGTCGGCGCTCACACCACGTCCAGCGTGGTGCAGTCGATTTTCGTGGTGATTGTGCTCGATGCCGTGGCCGCGCTGTTTTTCATGGAGATGAACTGGTGAGCCAACCCTTGCGAGCGCCCTCCGAGGCAGTGATTCAAGTGCGCGGCCTGTGCAATCGCTTTGGCCGCCAGAGCGTGCATGAAAACCTCGACCTGGACGTGTACAAGGGCGAGATCCTTGCCGTGGTCGGCGGCTCCGGCAGCGGCAAATCGGTGCTGCTGCGCAGCATCGTCGGCCTGAACCGGCCCAGCGAGGGTTCCGTGCGGGTGTTCGGCGAAGACTTGCCGAGCCTGCCCCCGGAACAACGTTCGCGGGTGGAACGGCGCTTTGGCGTGCTGTTCCAGAAAGGCGCGCTGTTTTCGTCACTGACCGTGACAGAAAACGTCGCCCTGCCGCTGATCGAGCACGCCGGGCTCAGCCGGGCCGACGCCGAGCATCTGGCGGCGGTGAAGCTCGCGCTAGCCGGGCTGCCACTCTCGGCCGCAGACAAGTATCCCGCCGCGCTGTCCGGTGGCATGATCAAGCGCGCCGCCCTGGCCCGTGCGCTGGCCCTGGACCCGGACATCCTGTTTCTCGACGAACCCACCGCCGGCCTCGATCCCATCGGTGCGGCGGCGTTCGACCAGTTGATCCTGACACTGCGCGATGCCCTGGGCTTGAGCGTATTCCTGGTCACCCACGACCTGGACACCCTCTACACCATCACCGACCGGGTGGCGGTGCTGGCGCAGAAAAAAGTGCTGGTGGCCGACGTCATCGACAAGGTGTCGGAAACCGACGACGCCTGGATTCACGAATACTTCCATGGCCCTCGCGGCCGCGCGGCGTTATCGGCCGCTACACAATCCAACGAGGTTTGACATGGAAACCCGAGCCCATCATGTGCTGATCGGCCTGTTCACCGTCATTGTGGTGGCCGGCGCCCTGCTGTTTGGCCTGTGGCTGGCCAAGTCCAACGTGGACAGCGAATTCAAGTATTACGAAGTGGTGTTCAACGAGGCGGTCAGCGGGTTGTCCCGGGGCAGCTCGGTGGAGTACAGCGGGATCAAGGTCGGCGACGTCGTCAACCTGCGCCTGGACCCGAACGACCCGCGTCGGGTGTTGGCGCGAGTGCGCTTGAGTGGGGAAACGCCAATCAAGCAAGACACCCAGGCCAAGCTGGCACTGACCGGCATCACCGGCACATCGATTATCCAGCTCAGTGGCGGCACGCCCCAGAGCCCGGCGCTGACGGGACACGACGGCGAACCGCCGGTGATTATCGCCGCGCCCTCGCCCATCGCCCGCCTGCTCAACAACAGCGATGACTTGATGACCAGCATCAACCTGCTGCTGCACAACGCCAATCAGGTGTTTTCCTCGGACAACGTCCAGAGCCTGGGCAAGACGCTCGAGCATCTGGAACAAACCACCGGGGTCATTGCCGAGCAGCGCGGCGATATTCGCCAGGCCATGCAGCAACTGGCGTCCATCGGCAAACAGGCCAGCGCCACGCTGGAACAGACCACCGCGTTGATGCGCAACGCCAATGGTTTGCTCAATGACCAGGGCAAACAGGTCTTCGGCAACGCCGGCCAGGCCATGCAGTCCCTGGCGCGCAGCACCGCGACCCTCGACAAGCTGCTGAACGACAACCGCGATTCGTTGAATAACGGCATGCAGGGCCTCAATGCCCTGGCGCCCGCCGTGCGTGAGCTGCGCGAGACCCTGAGCGCCCTGCGGGGGATCTCCCGGCGCCTGGATGCCAACCCCAGCGGCTATTTGCTGGGCAACGACAAGGACAAGGAGTTCACGCCATGAAGCCGTCCAACCGGTTTATCCGCCCTCTTCTCCTGCTGGCAGGATTTGTCCTGGTGGGCGGTTGCTCGATTTTGCCCAAGGCCGATCCTGCGGATGTGTATCGCTTGCCCGCCACCCAGGCCCCGGCATCTGCGGGCACGGCGGTGAACTGGTCGTTGCGCCTGGCCAGCCCGCAAGCCAGCGAAGTGCTCAACAGCCCGAAAATCGCGGTGATCCCCCAGGGCAATCTGTTCAGCAGTTACGCCGCCTCGCGCTGGAGCGACCCGGCCCCGGTGTTGTTGCGCAATCGCCTGCTCGATGGCTTCGCCCAGGATGGACGCGTCAGATTGTTGAGCGTCGCCGACAGCAACCTGCAAGCGGACCTGGAGCTGGGCGGACAATTGCAGGCGTTCCAGACCGAATACCAGGGCACTGCGGCCAGCGTGGTGATTCGCCTGGACGCGCTGCTGGTGCGCGGGTTCGACCAGCGCATCCTGGCCAGTCGCCGTTTTGAAGTGCGCCAGCCGTTGAGCGATGTGAAAGTGCCGGCTGTGGTGGACGGCTTTGGCCGGGCCGGTGACCGGTTGACGGCCGAAGTGGTGGCCTGGACATTGGAGCAAGGCCAGCGTTTCGCAACGCCGACACCTTACTGAAGACTCGATTGGGGCTCAGCCGAAGAACCAGTAGCAAACCCCAATCGCTGCCACGACCCCGGAGAATTCGGCCAGCAGCGCACACCCCACGGCATGGCGCGCCCGCTGGATGCCCACGGCGCCGAAATACACCGCCAGCACGTAGAACGTGGTCTCGGTGCTACCCTGGATGGTCGCCGCCACCAGGGCCGGGAAGCTGTCGACGCCGGAGGTCTTCATGGTCTCGATCAGCATCGCCCGGGCGGCGCTGCCGGAGAACGGCTTGACCATGGCGGTCGGCAAGGCATCGACGAAGCGCGTGTCCCAGCCGGCCCACTGCACCAGGTGCCGGATGCCGTCCAGGCCGAAATCCAGCGCCCCCGAAGCCCGCAGCACGCCCACCGCGCAAAGCATGGCCACCAGGTATGGCAGCAGCGTCTTGGCGACGTCGAAGCCCTCCTTGGCGCCCTCGATGAAGGCTTCATACACCTTGACCTTGCGCAGGGCACCCACCACCAGGAACACAATGATCAGGCCAAACAGCGTCAGGTTGCCCAGGATCGATGACAACCCCGCCAACGCCGTGGCCGAGAGCGTTGCCAGCAGCGCCATGAAACCGCCCAGCACCAGCGCGCCCGGGATCAGATAAGCCAGCACCACCGGATCCCACAAGCGCAGGCGCTGCATGAACGCCACCGACAGCAGCCCCATCAGGGTCGAGGCGCTGGTGGCGAGCAGGATCGGCAGGAACACCAGGGTCGGGTCCGGCGCGCCTTGCTGCGCGCGGTACATGAAGATCGTCACCGGCAACAGCGTCAGCGACGAGGCGTTGAGCACCAGGAACAGAATCTGCGCATTGCTGGCGATGGTCGGGCTGGGGTTGAGGTCTTGCAGGGCGCGCATGGCTTTGAGGCCGATGGGCGTGGCCGCGTTGTCCAGTCCCAGGCCATTGGCGGCGAAGTTGAGCGTGATCAGGCCAATGGCCGGGTGGCCGGCAGGCACCTCCGGCATCAAGCGCAAAAACAGCGGCCCTAGGGCCTTGGCCAGCCAGTCGACGATGCCGGCCTTTTCGGCGATGCGCAGGAAGCCCAGCCACAGGGTCAAGGTGCCGAACAGCAGGACCATCACCTCCACCGACAGCTTGGCCATGGCGAAAATGCTTTCCACCATGGCCGCGAAGATCCCGGCGTTGCCGCCGATCAACCACTGCGCCAGCGCCGACACGGCAGCCACGATAAAGAAGCCAAGCCACAGGCCATTGAGCATCGGTCAAATCCCCCGGAAGATGCCGCGAATGATAGCGGGGCTGGCAGAAACGACAAACCCCGGATTTCTCCGGGGTTTGCTTGGCCTGATGTTGAATGTGCCGCCGCCATCGCGAGCAGGCTCGCTCCCACAGGGAACACTCGTCATTGTGGGAGCGAGCCTGCTCGCGATGGCGGCCTCAAGGCAGGCATCAATTACTGGAAGTTTCCCCCGCCGGCAGCGGCTCCTTGCTGCGCCAGTGCGGCAGGGAGTTCCAGTAGCGCTGGCCCTTGGCATCGTCGTACATGCCTTCCCAGCGGGCGATGACCAGCACGGCCAGGGCATTGCCGATGACGTTCAGGGCGGTACGGGCCATGTCCATGATGCGGTCGACACCGGCAATGAAGGCCAGGCCTTCCAGCGGAATGCCCACGCTGCCCAAGGTCGCCAGCAACACCACGAACGACACGCCCGGCACGCCGGCGATGCCTTTGGAGGTGACCATCAGGGTCAGCACCAGCAGCAATTGCTGGCTGATGGACAGGTCGATGCCGTACAGCTGGGCGATGAAAATCGCCGCGATGCTCTGGTACAGGGTCGAACCGTCGAGGTTGAACGAATAACCAGTGGGCACCACGAAACTGCAGATGGCTTTCGGCGCGCCGTAGGCTTCCATCTTCTCGATCACGCGCGGCAGCACGGTTTCGGAACTGGCGGTGGAGTAGGCCAGCACCAGCTCATCCTTGAAGATGCGCATCAACTTGAGCACCGAGAAGCCGAACAGGCGGGCGATCAGGCCCAGCACCACGAAGGCGAAGAAGGCGATGGCGACGTAAACCAGGATCACCAGTTTCGCCAGCGGCAGCAGCGACGCGAAGCCGAAGTTGGCAACCGTCACCGCGATCAGGGCGAACACGCCGATGGGGGCGTATTGCATGATCATGTGGGTGACCTTGAACATGCTTTCCGACACGCCCTGGAACATTTTCACCAGCGGATCGCGCAGGTCCGATTGCAGGCTGGACAGGCCCAGGCCGAACAATACGGAGAAGAAAATGATCGGCAGCATCTCGCCACGCGCAACGGCGGCGAAGATGTTCGACGGGATCAGGTTGAGGATGGTCTGGATGAACGCATGCTCATGCTGGACTTCCGCGGCCGTGGCCTGGTACTTGGAAATATCCACAGTGCCCAGGGTGCTCATGTCGATGCCGCTGCCCGGCTGGAAGAAGTTGGCCAGCAGCAGGCCGACGACGATGGCGATGGTGGTGACGATTTCGAAGTAAAGGATGGTCTTGAGACCGATGCGCCCGAGCTTCTTGGCGTCACCCACCCCGGCAATGCCGACGATCAGCGAAGAAATCACGATCGGGATCACGATCATCTTGATCAGACGGATAAAGATATCGCCCGCCGGTTGCAGCACATTGCTGATCCACCAGGCCTTCTCGGCACTGAAATGGTTGAGCAGCGCGCCCAATGCAATCCCGAGCACCAGACCGATGAGGATCTGCCAGGCGAGGCTTAGTCGTGCCTTCTTCATATCGTTACCCTTACTTCAGTTGGACTCGGACAGCGGCGCGAACGGATCGTCGATGACGAAAAACATCCGCGCCACTGCCCCCGTTATAAGGTCACCCCGAGCGCGTTAGCGGCTTACTGGCAGGCGAAAAAAGGCGCAACTATTGCGATGCAGGGGGGGCTCGTCTAATGCCGTAAACGCCTACCCTATGCCGAATCGGCATGAGAATTTGCAAACGAAACCCGCCTCCCAAGCAGTTCGAACACGACATTTATGCAGGCATAAGTGCCGTGAACCGGCCATTTCAGCGTAGCTGGGCTTTCTCTCGCAACGGTGGGGGACCGATGAAACGACCGCGAATCGAGACGCGGCCCATGGGAGAAATTGCGCCGGCATTCTCCGATATACGGTCAGGAAAAGGGGGATAAATCGGCGGGAGGAGACAATATGCCGCATCGCTGGGCGGCTCGCGGCGCCCAGTCAGCCAACCGCTCTGGCGCACACATCTGGCGACATAAAGCTCTACGCAAGTTCGCCAAGCCAGGGTGGCTTTGCGAACCTGCGTCGCAGCTTTTACCTGACCCGGCCCTTTCGCAGGCACCCCTTGTGCCCGTAGGTCACTCCGACTCTCATCCGTCAGAACGTCCCAGCCCCCTGGTCATGCACCGGCCCTCCTCGGGCTGTGCAGCAGAGAAAAGCAGGGCTGCTTTTCCCATTTTCAGAATCAGTACCAGTTCGGATCTTTCTTGAGTTGTTCCATTAACAGTTTCTGCATACCTTCATCGGGCTTGCCGAGGAATCTGTAGTCGGCATGCCGCGTCGGGGACTTGTCGGCCGGCAGCCCCGCAGGGACTTCCACCAACATGGCATAGGCCTCGTCCTTGTCGAAACTGAAGGCAACGATCAGGCGCTTGCTGCGACACGTTGCCT
This sequence comes from Pseudomonas sp. Root401, assembly GCF_001425105.1. Classification (NCBI taxonomy): domain Bacteria; kingdom Pseudomonadati; phylum Pseudomonadota; class Gammaproteobacteria; order Pseudomonadales; family Pseudomonadaceae; genus Pseudomonas; species Pseudomonas sp. Root401. Next base: position 118,838 of record NZ_LMDO01000012.1, read on the forward strand.
GGGTTTCACACAACGGCCCCACCAAATACTTGTCGCCATCTTCCTCGACAGCATTCATCTGGTCCGAATCGCCCGACAGGTTCATCACCCATTCGGGCAGGCGTTCTTCTTTTTTCACGACGTGCTGCCAAGTCTCGCGGTATTGCGGGTCGGCCTCCAGCAACTGGTTGACGCGCATCTGCCCGTCATTGGCAGCCATTGCCATGGCACTGCCGCCCAGCAACAGGGCGGCGGCCAGTCCTTTGAATGAAACGCTCATGGTCAGCCTCGGCCACGACGGCCAAAGAAGAAGGAAGCGATGAACATCACCAGGAACACAACAAAGAGAATCTTGGCGATGCCCGTGGCGGTGCCTGCGATACCACCGAAGCCCAGTACAGCGGCGATGATGGCAATGATCAGGAAGGTAATTGCCCAGCTCAACATGGTGATTCTCCTTACGCTTTTCTATTTAGTGAAGGTCTTGCGGTGATGGTTCCGGCGCAATGGACGACCGGTTCATCGGGTTAAAACACCCAGCGCTCTTCACGCGGCATGGCGCCCGATGGCTGAGCCTGGTCGACATCCATCATGCGCATTGAAGCGGACGCTTCTTCAAGGCTGCTGACGGCGCTGAAATGGGTTTGTGGGGCACGGTGAATCGACACCTGCGGCGCTTCGGGCTGTTGGCTTTCCTGCCAGAGCAACCATTGCTGGGCCGCTACGAGGGTGACCAGCAGCGCCAGGGCAGCCCATAGGCCCTGCTGAATGTGCAGGGAAGAGAGGCGCAATTGGGCAGCACTTTTAAAGTGGGCGGAGCCAAACTGAGCGACACTTTGACGATTCATCCTGAAATTCCTCCCCACCCGAGTGCGGTGATCTGGTTGAGGCGCGCTAACGCCACGTTGACCAGAGCATTGCAGTCGCCGTGCCAGGATTTTTTATTAGGTAAAAACCTTTAAAATCAATAGGTTAACAAATAGATGCAACGTGCAGGGAGCGCATCCTGCACGATGGCGCAAGCGGCAGTCGTGCGTATTGCACGAATACCGGAGAAAAGGCGTAAGGTGGTTTTGGAATTTCCTGTCAGACACAGCCGTCGGAATCAGCGATGCGAACCGTCCGACCCGGACGAATCATAAAAAAAGGAACTCAAATCAGGCTTTTAGGAGTCAGACGTCCACAGGGCCATTCTCGGTGAGTAATATCCCCTCAGAATCGACCATGCAACTTGCCCGATTTTTCTGACACTAACCAACATCATTCATTAAAGGAGCGTAGGAAAAATGGAATCCGCCACTGAGCACCAAGGCCGCATTCTGCTGGTAGACGACGAGTCCGCCATCCTGCGTACATTCCGATACTGCCTGGAAGACGAAGGCTATAGCGTCGCCACCGCCAACAGCGCCGCCCAGGCCGACGCACTGCTGCAACGCCAGGTGTTCGACCTGTGTTTTCTCGACCTGCGCCTGGGGGAGGACAACGGCCTGGATGTCCTGGCACAAATGCGTATCCAGGCACCCTGGATGCGGGTGGTCATCGTCACCGCCCACTCGGCAGTCGATACCGCGGTCGATGCCATCCAGGCCGGGGCGGCCGACTACCTGGTCAAGCCGTGCAGCCCCGATCAATTGCGCCTGGCGACCGCCAAGCAATTGGAAGTACGCCAGCTGTCGGCAAGGCTCGAAGCCCTTGAAGGGGAAGTGCGTAAACCCAAGGACGGCCTGGACTCCCACAGCCCGGCGATGAAAGTCGTCCTGGAAACCGCGCGCCAGGTCGCCAGTACCGATGCCAACATCCTGATCCTCGGCGAGTCCGGCACCGGTAAAGGCGAGTTGGCCCGGGCGATCCATGGCTGGAGCAAGCGCGCGAAAAAGTCCTGCGTCACCATCAATTGCCCGTCACTGACCGCTGAGCTGATGGAAAGCGAATTGTTCGGCCATAGCCGTGGGGCTTTCACCGGGGCCAGCGAGAGTACGTTGGGGCGGGTCAACCAGGCCGACGGCGGCACGCTGTTTCTCGACGAGATCGGCGATTTTCCCCTGACGTTGCAACCCAAGCTATTGCGTTTCATCCAGGACAAGGAATATGAGCGGGTAGGGGACCCAGTCACCCGTCGCGCCGATGTGCGGATTCTCGCCGCGACCAACCTCAACCTCGAAGACATGGTGCGCGACGGACGCTTTCGCGAAGACCTGCTGTATCGCCTGAACGTCATCACCCTGCACCTGCCGCCGTTGCGTGAGCGCGCCGAAGACATCCTGACCCTGGCCGACCGCTTCCTGGCCCGCTTCGTCAAGGAATACGCGCGCCCGGCCCGGGGCTTCAGCGACGAGGCGCGCGAAGCGCTGCTAGGTTATCGCTGGCCGGGCAACATCCGGGAATTGCGCAACGTGGTCGAGCGCGCCAGCATCATCTGCCCTCAGGAAAAAGTCGAAATCAGTCATTTGGGCATGGCCGAGCAACCGGTCAACAATGCGCCGCGCATCGGCGCCGCACTGAGCCTCGACGAATTGGAAAAAGCCCACATCGGCGCGGTGCTGGCCACGGCCGACACCCTCGACCAGGCGGCCAAGACCCTGGGTATCGATGCCTCCACGCTGTACCGCAAACGCAAGCAGTACAACCTGTGAGCGACACCTTATGAAACTGGCGATGAAGCTGCGCACACGACTGTTTCTCAGCATCTCGGCCCTGATCACCGTGGCCTTGCTGGGATTGGTGCTTGGCCTGGTCAGCGTGATGCAGATGGCCAATACCCAGGAACAATCGGTACGCGACAACTTCATCCTGCTGGACCTGGGCCTCAAGCTGCGCCAGACCCTCGGCGATCAGTTGATGATCATGCTTGATGACAAGCCCGACCTGGCTGCGCTGGAGGCCTCCAAGCAGCAATACCTGGCGTTGATCGACGAGGGCATCGCCCACGAACGGCAATTGGACGATTCAGCGGTCAGCTTCAGCCGGGCCAAGGCCGACTACATGGAGTTTCTTGAAGCCTTCACCGCGTCTCGCCAGCAGCCGAGCCAGCTCACGGGCATCAAGGACCTCACCGAAAAATTCAACGTGCTGCGCAATGGACTGATCGAGGGCTATCGCCAGGCCCTGACCAACATCAGTGAAACCCAGGACCGCGCCCGTGAACGCGCGATGTGGATTTCCGGACTACTGGGGTTGGTGGGGTTTGCGGTGCTGATCATCGGGTTTATCACGGCCCATGGCATTGCCCGGCGTTTCGGCGCGCCGATCGAGGCACTGGCCGCAGCGGCGGACGACATCGGCCAAGGCAATTTCGAGGTCACGCTACCCGTTTCCTCGGCCGCTGAGTTGAATCTCCTGACCCGTCGTTTCGGGGTCATGGCCGAGGCGCTACGTGAGCATCAGGCCACCAACGTCGATGAGCTGCTCGCCGGCCAGCAACGCTTGCAAGCGGTGCTCGACAGCATCGACGACGGCTTGCTGATGATCGACCGCCAAGGCCGGCTGGAGCACCTCAACCCGGTGGCCCAGCGTCAATTGGGCTGGGATGAGGAGCGCCTGGGCCAAGGACTGGGCGAGGCGCTGGGACGCCTTGAACTGGATGAAGAATTGCACCTGGTCCTGCGCGGTGGAAGCCTGGAGCGCGCGCCGGAAGACCTGAGCATCGAAGTGGATGGCGAGTCGCGGGTGCTCACCTACAGCCTCACCCCGGTCAGCCATACCCAGGGCCACATTCTCGGCGCGGTCATGGTGCTGCATGACGTCACCGAGCAGCGCGCCTTCGAACGGGTGCGCAGCGAGTTCGTCTTGCGAGCCTCCCATGAGCTGCGCACGCCCGTGACGGGCATGCACATGGCCTTCGGCCTGCTACAGGAGCGCCTGCATTTTTCAGAGGAGTCGCGCGAGGCCGACCTGCTCAACACCGTCACCGAAGAAATGCAGCGGCTGATGCAGCTCATCAATGACCTGCTGAACTTCTCTCGCTACCAGAACGGCCTGCAGAAGCTGACCCTGGCGCCTTGTTCCATCGACGATCTGCTGGAAGCGGCCCGGCTGCGGTTTGCCGAGCAGGCCCAAACCAAGGGTATCGAGCTGCTCGTGGCGATCCAGGGCCCGCTCCCGCGCCTGCACGCCGACGCTGCGCAACTGGATCGCGTGCTCGATAACCTGATCGATAACGCCATGCGCCACACCGCCGAAAACGGCCAGATCCGCTTGCAGGCCCGGCGTCATGGCGAGCGGGTGATCATCAGTGTCGAAGACAACGGTGAAGGCATTGCCTACGGCCAGCAGGGACGGATCTTCGAGCCTTTCGTCCAGGTCGGACGCAAGAAGGGTGGTGCTGGCCTCGGCCTGGCACTGTGCAAGGAGATCGTCCAGCTCCACGGCGGGCGCATGGGCGTTTATTCAAGGCCGGGGCAGGGCACGCAGTTCTACATGGCGCTGGCGGTCTGAGCTCACCGCGTGAAGAGACTCAGGCTTCATCATCGAGACGGCGGCCACGCAGGCGCCGGCCACGGGTAATCAGTTCAATGAGCTGCACCGCGCTGAGGGCATGGGCGAACAGCCAGCCCTGGCCGAACCTCACCCCTTCGCTGCTCAAATAGGAAGCCTGGGCTTCATGCTCGATGCCTTCGGCAATCACCTTGAGTTGCAGTGCATGGGCCATGCGAATGATATGCGGGGCCACGCCGCTGCTGGCGGCATCGTGGCCCAAGGCGTCGATGAAGGCCTTGTCGATTTTCAGGCAGTCCACCGGCAGGGTTTGCAGGTAGGCCAGGCTGCAATAACCGGTGCCGAAATCGTCGATCAACACCTGGTGCCCGACGTCGCGCAGCGATTGCAGGTTGTCCCGGGCGACCAACACATCGACCAGCCCACGCTCGGTCACTTCGAAGGCAATCTGGTGCGCCGACACGCGATGCCGCGCCAGCAGGCGGGCGATCACTTCGCCAATACGCGGCACCATCACATCGCAGGCCGCCAGATTCACCGAGATATACAGCTGCGGATTGGCCCGCAACAGCTGGCCCAATTGATCGAACAGCCGCTGCAGCACGAAATCGGTGATCTGGCGGATCTGCCCGGTGTTCTCGGCCATCGGGATAAACAGGTCCGGGCTGGTCAGGGTGCCGTCCGGTCGTCGCCAGCGCAGCAAGGCCTCAGCCCCGACGCAGTTGCGGCTGCTCAGGTCAAAAATCGGCTGGTAAAGCACCTGCAATTCACCACGCCGAATAGCCCCATGCAGTTCGGCGTCCATGGACTGGCGCTGGCGCGCCAGCAGAAACACCTGGAAACCAATCCCCAGGCCCAGCATCAGGCTGATGGGCAGCATCCACCAGGCATTGGCCGGAACCTTAAAACCGTTGCGCTGGGCGATCAGCACCAGTTGATAGACCGGGCTGTCGGTCGGCATCCGATAGATCAACCGGTTCTGCGTCACTTGCAAGGCATTGTGGCTTGTCGGTGGCCAAGGCTCGACCGGCGGCCAGTGTTGGTCCGTCCCGAGCACGGGAATGGCCCGTTTACCGTTATCCAGGACCACCAGCAGGCTGCTGCCCGGTGGTAAATCGACCACATCGGTCAAATGCCCGCGGGACGTGGCCACCCGAAAGTTGCCGCGGCCCAGCATCAATGCGGCGCGGTCTTCGTCGGGCTCTGTGGTGGTGTTGAGCCAGTAATTGTAGGTCGGCCCGCGGATGTCAGGTGGGCGGGTCACTGACAAGCCGCTCTGGCGTGGACGATTGGAGCAGACGCCGCTGCCATCGATATACACCGCCTCGTAGACAAAACGGTAGTTGAAGCTGACCTGTTGCAATGTAGCGATCATGTCGTCGTTGCATCCGCGCAACGGCTGGTTTTGCAGGTCGTCGAGGCTTTCACGCAGTTGCCCGAAAAGTTGTTCCAGGCGCTGCAGGAAGCGCTCGCCCTGGGCATTCATCTGGTCGCTTTCGCGCTGCTGGATCTGCTGCACGACCACAAGCAGACTCCCCGCCAGCAACAGGACGGTACTTAGGGCAGTTGCCACCATCGCCAGGAAAACGGGGCGATGGAGCCAGCTGTGTAGGGTTTCGCGGGCAGCCGTCATCATGGGTAATCCGAAAGTTACCAATGAGTTATAGCTTCTGATTTGGATTTGGCCCGATTCGTCAGACGGGCGTCATTATTTTGTCTGGTTGAGCACCTGCAGGATCGCCGCGCTTTGCGCATCCGGCGTGCCATCGAAGCGGGTCGGTCGGTAGTGCATCTGGAAGGCGGCCAGCACATGGTGGGTGGCGACGTCCCACTCGCCGGTCTGCGGCGTTGGGTAACCCAGGCGGGCCAGCTCGGCCTGGAACCAACTGGCGGGCGGCAGCTGTGGCGCGAAGACGGCCTGCTGGCGGGCGACGGCCTGTTCGTCTGGCCAGACTCCTAAACCAGCTTGCGCCAGGCGCTTCCAGGGAAACAGCGGCCCCGGATCGAGTTTGCGCAGGGGCGCGATGTCGCTGTGGCCGATGATGCTGCGCGGGTTGATGCCGTTGCGCTGGATGATGTCCTTGAGCAATACGATCAAAGCCTGGACCTGGGCTTCGCTGTAGGGATACCAGAGGCGACCGGTGGGTGTGTCGACAAAACCCGGATTGACGATCTCGATGCCGATGGAACTGGAATTGAGCCAGGTCCGGCCTTCCCATTCACTTTCCCCGGCATGCCAGGCACGTCGGCCTTCATCCACCAGCTTGTAGATGGTCGCGCGTTTATCGTCGCCGATCAGGTAATGGGCACTGACTTCGCCATGGGTCAGCAGGGCCAGTGAGCGCTCCAGGGAAGCCGAGGTGTAATGCACCACCACGAATTGGATGCGATTGTCATGGTTGACGGAGGGGTGACTGGTGTCGAGCCGCGGGCCGCTGGTGCAGCCGGCCAGGATAAATAAAGAAACAATGAGCGAGAAAAATTTCATGGCGGAAGGCAATACGCACTAGGAGTAATGCAACAGTGTAACGTATTGCCTCGCGATGATCCGGTGCGCGCGGCGATATTAAACAAATTGGAACAATTAGCCCCTTAGCCCAATTCCACATGGTTGCGCCCGGAATTTTTTGCCCGATAAAGCGCCTGATCGGCTCTTTTAAGCACCGAATCGCTGTGTTCGCCAGGTTTGAAGGCGGTCAGGCCAATGGATACCGTCACCGTCACCGGCTCGCCCTTGAAATGAAACGGGCAGGCTTCGATGGCCAGGCGCAGCGCCTCGGCCAGCTTGGCGCCGGCCACCAGGGGAGTATCGGGCACCAGCAGGACAAACTCCTCGCCACCAAAACGCGCAATGAAATCACCGCCACGCAGGCGTTTACGCAGGACCGAGGCGATGAGCTTCAACACCCGATCCCCGGCCAGATGGCCGTAGTTGTCATTGATGCGCTTGAAATGATCGAGATCGAGCATGGCCAGCAGCAAGCTGTTGCCGTGTTGCTGCCACTGGGCGACTTCATGCTCCAGGCGCTCGGACCAGGCGGCGCGGTTGGGCAGCCCGGTGAGCGGATCGATCAGGGCTTTTTGCCGCTGTTCCTCGAGATTCTCCCGCACGACCTGGGCATCCTGCTCCATCAGCGCAACGCGATCGGCCAGGCTTTTCAGGCGGGTCGAGACCTCCTGCTCGCGTTGGTCACGTTGCTGGCGGTGGTGGTCCATCGTACCGAGCAAGCCTTCGAGGTGATTCTCGAGCACCTGCTTGAGGCTTTCCAGGTCATCGGCTTCCTTCACGCTGCTTTGCAGGCCGTCCACCTGCTCACGAATCTGGGTGTCCATTTCCCTGGAGGCCGACAGGTTTTCGGCGTGGTCTTCGCTGGCGGCCTGCAGGCTGCTCTGGAATGACTCGAGCCGATCATTGAGGCGCTGCAGGTACGCTTCGAATTCATGTTGGCCGGTGTCCGTGATGGCCAGCATCAGCACGGCCAGATCATCGAGGATCGGCAGCAATTCATACCAGTTCAAGCCATTGCGCAGACGCTCACACATGGCTTCGGCTTGTGGTCGATGACGCTCGGGCAAGGTCAGGTCGCCCAGAAGGCCCAACAGCGTGTCTTCGATATGCTTGGCGACCGAGCTGTAGGACGGCTCCGGCGAGTCGGGCAGGGCGTATTGGGCGTCAGCCACATCGACGGCTTCCAGGGGCTCGTCGAGCTCCGCTGGCGGCAACGAGGGGCCGGGCAGGGCCTGGACAGGCTCTTCGGGCATCAGCTCGTCGGGATTCTCGAGTGCGGGCGCCACAACCGGGCGTTCTTCGGCGACCGGCGTCGGCAGCGGCGCGGGCTCGGGCGCCTGGTCGTGCGGTTCACTGGCGGGCTGAACCACTTCGGCTGCAGGTGTTGGAGCGGGTGTTGGAGCGATCTCGAGCTGCGGCGCAGTCAGGGCAACCGGTTCGGGCGTCGTCTCCAACGCTGGCGCTTGCTCCGCCACCGATGGCTGCGGTGCTGGTGCTGGTGCTGGTGCTGGTGCTGGTGCTGGTGCTGGTGCTGGTGCGACGGATTCTGCGGCCATGGCCGGCGCCACGGCTACGGGCAGGGCGGTTTCCGACGCAGGTACCACGCTGGCCTGGGCAGGCTCGTGGGGCCGGGGCGTCGCGTCCTCATGGCCTTGGCCACCAAACAGCCGTTGCAGCAGGCCGGGGCGACTCGGTTCGACAGGGGCATCCAGGGCACTGAGTGCCTTGCCTTGCAAACCGCTCAATTCGCTGAGCAACAGCGGAATCTCCCGGACCTGGCCGGCCCGATCCTCCAGTTGCTTGGCAAACTTCTTCAGTGACCGGCTGACTTCTTTGGGCAGCGGCAGGCTCTGCAACTGGGCAACCAGGGCGATCAACGCGGTGCTCGTCTGCTCGACCCGGGTTTCGCGGCGCTGCTCGGAATCGAGTACGGCTTTCTCCAGGCGCGGCAGCAGGGCAGCGAGGCCGGCATCCATGTCATCGGTGCGCACCACCTCGCGCATCTCTTTCATGCATTGATCGACCGCCCGGTCAGTGCCCTCGGCGGCCAGGGTGCTGCGCACCAGGCCACGACGCAGCAAGTCGAGCCGAGCCTCCCAACGGCGCTCAAGCTTTTCCTGCTGTTCGATACTCTTGAGGTACTTCTCTCTCCAGCGTTCAGCGTCGTCGCTCATTCATCGGATCCGCGAGGGGCAGGACTCAGCGCGGGGAATGCATCGGCCGTGAGCGAACCTGGCAAACGAATTTCTACCGCGACCGGCAGGTGATCGGAAATGGGTTGGGCCAGCACCTCGACGCGTTCGAGGGTCAGGGTCGGGCTCAACAGGATATGGTCCAGGCAGCGCTGGGGGCGCCAGCTGGGGAATGTCGCTTCCAGTTGTGGGGCGAGCAGGCCGAGATCGCGCAGGGGCGAACTCTGCAGCAAATCGGTGGCATGGGTGTTCATGTCGCCCATCAGCACCTGGTGCTTGTAGCCACCGATCAACTCGCGAATGTACGCCAGCTGCATCGTCCGGGTACGCGCTCCGAGCGCCAGGTGCATCATGACCACGACCAGCGCCTCGGGACCTTCGCCAAAACGCGCGAGGATCGCCCCGCGGCCCTTGGGCCCCGGCAACGGATGGTCTTCGATCGCCCACGGGCGCAAGCGACTCAACACACCATTGCTGTGCTGGCCGAGACGTCCGAGGTTGCGATTGAGTTGCTGGTACCAGTAGGGAAAGGCGCCCAATTGGGCCAGGTGCTCCACCTGGTTGACGTAGCCTGAGCGCAAGCTCCCGCCGTCGGCCTCTTGCAGGGCCACCAGATCGAAGTCCTTGAGCAGGTCGCCGATTTTCTGCAGGTTACCGGCACGCCCGGTGTGCGGCAGCAAATGTTGCCAGCCGCGAGTCAGGTAATGCCGGTAGCGTTCGGTGCTGATGCCCACCTGGATATTGAAGCTGAGCAGCCGCAAGCGGCTGTCGCCAGGCAGGCCCGTGGACGTGACATGATGCTCGTTGACCCGCGGTTCATGCAGGCCAACGATGCGTTCGGTGCTCCAGCGGGCCATGGGCGTGGGCCGCGCTTAGTTGGCGGCAGCCTTGGTGGCCGCTCGCTCTTTGGCGATCAGTTGGTCGGCCAGTTGCAGCGCTTCATTTGCGCCACCGGCAGAACCGATGTCAAAGCGGTATTTGCCGTTGACGATCATGGTCGGTACGCCAGTGATTTCGTATTTCTTCGCCAGTTCCTTGGCCTTGTTGATCTGGCCCTTGATGGCGAAGGAGTCGAAGGTCGCCAGGAACTTGTCCTTGTCGACACCCTGGGTGGCGAGGAAATCCGCCATCTCTTCCTTCTTGACCAGCTTCTTGCCTTCTTTCTGGATCGCGTTGAATACCGCCGCGTGAACCTTGTGCTCGACGCCCATGGATTCGAGGGTCAGGAACATCTGGCCGTGGGCGTCCCATGGGCCGCCGAACATGGCAGGGATGCGTACGAAGTTAACGTCTGACGGCAGCTTCTCGACCCATGGGTTGATGACCGGCTCGAAAGCGTAGCAATGCGGGCAGCCGTACCAGAACAGCTCCACGACTTCGATCTTGCCAGGTGCCGCCACCGGAACGGGGTTGGTCAATTCGACATAGGGTGCGGCGGGCTTTTCAGCGGCTTGGGCAGTTACGCCGAACAGGCTGGCGGCGACGAGCGCGGCGCTGATGATCAGATTACGCATGCTTTACTCCTGGACAATGAGGGGGCCTCGCAGGACCTGTTTCTAAGACAGACCGTGGCGGGTTCAAGTTCTCTAGTGTAACGGCAGCGGCCACAAAAAAGGGCGGCCAAAGCCACCCTTTTGATGCTCGCATCGACAGATTAATCGAGCGTTAACGTTGCAAGGGATGTACGCCCCTCGCAACGCCAGCCAAAGGCCTCAGTGCAGGCCCTGGATGTAGCTGGATACCGCGGCGATATCTTCGTCGCTCAGCTTTTTCGCAATGCTCTGCATCGGCTTGGTATCGCCGTCGTTGGTCCGGCCACCGTCCTCTTTGCGGAAGTCGGTCAGTTGCTTGCCTACGTACTGGGCATGCTGGCCGCCCAAGTGCGGGAAGCCGGCGGCAGCGTTGCCTTTGCCGTCAGGCGAGTGGCAGCCGGTGCAGGATGGCAGGCCCTTGGCCAGGTCACCACCACGGAACAGGGCTTCACCGCGCGCCACGAGCTTGGGATCGGCGGCGCCAACGCTGCCTTTCTGGCTGGCGAAGTAGGCGGAGATATCAGCCAGGTCCTCATCGCTCAGGTTAGTCAGCAGGCCGGTCATTTCCAATACCGTGCGCTTGCCGGACTTGATGTCGTGCAGTTGCTTGTTCAGGTAACGCTCGCCCTGGCCCGCCAGTTTCGGAAAGTTGGGCGCCATGCTATTGCCATCCGGGCCGTGGCAGGCCCCGCATACGGCCGCTTTCGCCTGACCGGCAGCGGCATCGCCAGCGGCGTGGGCTACGCCGGATATCCCCAAGGTCAACAGCAGACTCACGATCAGTTTGTTCATCAGCTAATCCAACTACGGCTAAGGGTTAAAGAGTTATGGACCGGGTTCACTCGCTCATCCACTGGATGATGGCTCGGTAATCCTCGGCACTGCAGTCCATGCACAAACCACGCGGCGGCATCGCCTTGAAACCCTGGGTCACGTGTTGCACCAGCGTCTCCATACCTTGCGCCAACCTCGGCGTCCAAGCTTCCTGATCGCCCTTGCGGGGCGCCATGGGGAGTTGGCCGGAATGACAGGCACCACAAACACGGTTGTACACAGCTTCCGGATCCTGTGTAGCCTGAGCGCTGTAAAGCGGCATCAAGACACCGGCAGCTAGCAGCCATTTCGTCATAAAACGACCTTTTCAGGGTTGGGAACGAGCTGCGTTCTAATGCGCAATTTCGGTCGGTCGCTCCCGTGAACTTCATCCTACGCTGGGACAAAGCGCACACAAAATCTGCGGCATTATATACTGGCGTCACTGAAACGGAAACGACACAGCTTGCCGCGTCCATTCCCGACGCCGCCCACATCGGAAATCCCATGCAACTGAAGAACCCCATCCTCGGCCTGTGCCAACAGTCCACATTCATGCTCAGCGCCGCCAAAGTCGATCAATGCCCAGACGACGAAGGCTTCGAAGTGGCTTTTGCCGGGCGTTCCAATGCCGGCAAATCCAGCGCGCTGAACACCTTGACCCATGCAAGCCTGGCACGTACCTCGAAAACCCCGGGTCGCACGCAGCTCTTGAACTTCTTCAAGCTAGACGATGAACGGCGTTTGGTCGACCTGCCCGGCTACGGCTACGCCAAGGTACCGATCCCGCTCAAGCAACACTGGCAGCGTCACCTGGAAGCCTACCTGGGCAGCCGCGAGAGTTTGAAAGGCCTGATCCTGATGATGGACATTCGCCATCCGATGACCGACTTCGACCTGTTGATGCTCGATTGGGCGGTCGCCAGCGGCATGCCGATGCACATCCTGTTGACCAAGGCCGACAAGCTCACCTACGGCGCGGCCAAAAATACCTTGCTCAAGGTGCAGTCGGAAATTCGCAAGGGCTGGGGCGATGCGATCACCATCCAGCTGTTCTCGGCGCCCAAGCGCATGGGCCTGGAAGAAGCCTACACGGTGCTGGCCGACTGGATGGAATTGGCGGACAAGGGCAGCGAAGAGGCCGAATAAGCCAAATCGCAGGCAAAAAAAACCCCGGACTTCTTATGGGGAGGGGGAAGTTCGGGGTCCAAGTTCCGGACCGCTAGGGCGGGGTCCAGATATCTGCCAACACTTAACACAACATAGGAGCATTGAAGGGCTTCACCAGCCTTTCAAAATCTCTGAGTGGCAATTCACGGGTTTAGTTCAGATTTTTTTGGAAATAACTGTAGGAATCTTCAGAGCTAATGACGCTGCGCCTGGGTTTTCGGTGACTCAATGTGGTGAGGGCGCTTGCTCCTGCTGAGACTCGAAGCGGCCCCGTAGGAGCTGTCGAGTGCAACGAGGCTGCGATCTTTCCCCTGACGCTTGAATCTCAAGTGAAGGATCAAGATCAAAAGATCGCAGCCTTCGGCAACTCCTACAGGGCGCAGCCGAGCGGGAGCAAGCTCCCCTCGCCACAGAAGCCCTTGACCTCGGGGCTCGGGATCAGTGCGCCTCGTCCCAGTTATTGCCCACGCCCACTTCCACCAGCAGCGGCACGTCCAGGGTGGCGGCGGCGCTCATGTGCTGGCGGATTTCCTCGCGTACCTGGTCGACCAGGTCTTCACGCACTTCCAGCACCAGTTCGTCGTGTACCTGCAGGATGACCTTCGCATCCAGCCCGGATGTCGTCAGCCAGCGGTCCACAGCCACCATGGCTTTCTTGATGATGTCAGCCGCCGTGCCCTGCATCGGCGCGTTGATGGCGGTGCGCTCGGCACCTTTGCGCAGGGCCGGGTTTTTCGCGTTGATGTCCGGCAGGTACAGCCGGCGACCGAAAATGGTTTCGACAAAACCTTGCTCGGCCGCCTGGGCGCGGGTGCGTTCCATGTACGCCAGCACACCCGGGTAGCGGGCGAAGTAGCGGTCGATGTAAGCCTGGGACTGCTTGCGATCGACGCCGATCTGCTTGGCCAGGCCAAACGCACTCATGCCGTAGATCAAGCCGAAGTTGATCGCCTTGGCGCTGCGGCGCTGGTCCAGGGTGACGGCTTCCAGCTCAACGCCGAACACCTCGGCAGCGGTGGCCCGGTGCACATCCAGATTATGGCGAAACGCATAGAGCAGGCCTTCGTCCTTGGCCAGGTGCGCCATGATCCGCAGTTCGATCTGCGAGTAGTCCGCCGCCAGCAGCTTGTAGCCTTTCGGCGCGACGAACGCCTGGCGGATGCGTCGGCCTTCGGCCGTGCGGATCGGAATGTTCTGCAGGTTCGGGTCGATGGACGACAGGCGCCCGGTCGCGGCGACGGCCTGTTGATAATTGGTATGGACACGGCCCGTGCGACTGTTGATCTGTTCCGGCAGGCGATCGGTGTAGGTGCTCTTGAGCTTGCTCAGCGAGCGGTACTGCATCAGCACCTTGGGCAGCGGGTAATCCTGCTCCGCCAGCTCGGCTAGCACCGCTTCGGCGGTGGACGCCTGGCCCTTGGCGGTTTTGCTGAGCACCGGCAAGCCGAGCTTTTCATACAGGATCACGCCCAATTGCTTCGGCGAGCCCAGGTTGAATTCCTCGCCGGCGATGGCAAACGCCTCACGCTCCAGCGCCACCAGTTTCTCGCCCAACTCGACACTCTGCACACCCAGCAGGTTGGCATCGACCAGCGCACCCTGGCGCTCGATGCGCGCCAGGACCGGCATCAGCGGCATCTCGATGTCGTTGAGCACCGTGCCCAGGCTTGGCGTGGCGGCCAGCTTTTCCTGCAAAGCCTGATGCAGGCGGAAGGTCACGTCGGCGTCTTCGGCGGCGTAAGGGCCGGCCAGTTCCAGGGAGATCTGGTCGAAGGTCAGTTGCTTGACCCCTTTGCCCGCGATGTCCTGGAAATCGGTCTTGCTCTGGCCCAGGTACTTGAGCGCCAGGCTGTCCATGTCGTGGCGGGTCGCGGTGGAGTCCAGCACGTAGGATTCGAGCATGGTGTCGAAGGCGATGCCCTGGACCAGGATGCCGTTGTTCTGATCGCCACCGATGGCGCAATTGGCCAGGATGTTGGTTTCGAACTTGGCGTGCTGGCCGACCTTGAGCTTGTTCGGGTTTTCCAGCAGGGGCTTGAGCGCCTTGAGCACCGTGTCGCGGTCCAGTTGCTCCGGCACGCCCATGTAGGAATGGGTCAGCGGAATGTAGGCCGCCTCGAAAGGGGCCACGGCGAACGACAAGCCGACGAGTTGCGAGTGCTGGGCATCGCCGCCGTTGGTTTCGGTGACGAAGGCAAACAGCGGCGCTTTGTCCAGTTTGGCCAGCCACGCGTCGAAGCGCGCCTGATCGAGGATGACCTCGTACTTGGCCTCGGCAGCGCCGGGCTGTTCTTCGGCAACTTCGACGATCTCCTGGCCGGCACGCTTGGCGTCCCGCTGGTTTTCTTCGAACCAGCTCTTGAACTCCAGCAGCGTGTACAGCTCGGCGAGTTTCTCGTGATCCGGCTGGCCCATTTGCAGGTCGTCGAGGCCGACATCCAACGGTACGTCGGTCTTGATGGTCGCCAACTCGTAGGAAAGCAACGCCATTTCCTTGTGCTCTTCGAGCTTGGCGGCCAGGGTCTTGGCGCCACGGATCGGCAAGGTGGCGACGATGTCCAGTTGCGCATACAGCTCGGTCAGGCCGCCATTGACGCCTACCAGCAGGCCGGAAGCGGTCTTCGGTCCGATCCCCGGAACACCTGGGATGTTGTCGGAAGAATCGCCCATCAACGCCAGATAATCGATGATCTGCTCGGGAGCGACGCCAAACTTCTCCTTCACGCCAGCCACGTCCAGGGCGCTACCGGTCATGGTATTGACCAAGGTAATGTGCCCGTCGACCAACTGGGCCATGTCCTTGTCGCCGGTGGAGATCACCACCGGGCGGTCGGCCGCCGCGCTGCTGCGGGCCAGGGTGCCGATCACGTCATCGGCTTCGACGTTGTCCACGCACAGCAGCGGGAAGCCCAGGGCCTTGACGCTGGCATGCAACGGCTCGATCTGCACGCGCATGTCGTCGGGCATGCTCGGGCGGTTGGCCTTGTATTCGGCGTACAGCTCATCGCGAAACGTCCCACCCTTGGCGTCGAAGACCACGGCGAACGGACTGTCCGGATACTGCTTGCGCAGGCTCTTGAGCATGTTCAGCACGCCCTTGACCGCACCGGTCGGCAGGCCCTTGGACGTGGTCAGCGGTGGCAGCGCATGAAAGGCGCGGTACAGATAAGAAGAACCGTCCACCAGGACGAGGGGAGCTTGGCTCATGAGCAGGATCAACCTTTTCGGCGGGTCCGGGGCTAGAATAGCGGGACCGTTGACGACAAAGGGACAAGGTTATCATGCGTACACTCAATCGCCTGTTACTGGCTGGCTTGTTTGCAATCACCCCGCTGGCCGTCATGGCGGCGGACGACGCACCTTCGGCGGACCCGGACGTCACCATCCGCACCGAAGGTGACAGAACCATTCAGGAGTATCGGCAAAACGGCTTTCTGTACGCGATCAAGGTCACGCCCAAGAACGGCAAGCCTTATTTCCTGGTGCGTGCCGACGGCACTGATGCAAACTTCATCCGCTCGGACCAGCCGGATATGCTGATTCCGTCGTGGAAAATCTTTGAGTGGTAGTACCGCTCTGCACTTCAACCGGCGCCCGCTGAAGGGCGCCCGTACTGGCAGTTTTAACCATGTCTGTGTTCACGCCCCTGGCTCGGCCCGAGCTGGAAACCTTTCTCGCCCCTTATGGGCTTGGCCGCCTGCTTGATTTCCAGGGGATCGCCGCCGGCAGCGAAAACACCAATTTCTTTATCAGCCTGGAGCAGGGCGAATTCGTCCTGACCCTGGTCGAGCGCGGTCCGGTGCAGGAAATGCCGTTCTTCATCGAACTGCTGGACGTGCTGCATGACGCCGACCTGCCGGTGCCTTACGCCTTGCGCACTACCGACGGCGTGGCGCTGCGGGAACTGGCGGGCAAGCCGGCGCTGCTGCAACCGCGCCTGGCCGGCAAGCACATCAAGCAGGCCAACGCCCAGCACTGCGCCCAGGTCGGCGAGTTGCTGGCGCATCTGCACTTGGCAACCCGCGACAACATGATCAAGCGCAAGACTGATCGCGGCCTGGACTGGATGCAGGAGGAGGGCGCCAAGCTGCTCTCGCACCTCGACGCCGAGCCGCGTCGGCTGCTCGAGGCGGCGCTGGATGAAATCTCGTTGCAGAAAGTCGGCATCCTGGCGCTGCCGCGCGCCAACATCCATGCCGATCTGTTTCGCGACAATGCGATGTTCGAAGGCACGCACCTGACCGGGCTGATCGACTTCTACAACGCCTGCTCCGGGCCGATGCTGTATGACGTGGCCATTGCCTTGAACGACTGGTGCTCGGACGACGACGGCGTGCTCGATGGCCCCCGGGCGCGGGCGCTGCTGGGTGCCTATGCGGCGCTGCGACCGTTTACCGCCACTGAGGCGCAACTGTGGCCGACCATGCTGCGCGTGGCGTGCGTGCGGTTCTGGCTGTCGCGGTTGATCGCCGCTGAATCCTTTGCCGGGCAGGATGTGTTGATTCACGATCCGATGGAGTTCCAGCAGCGCTTGGCGCAGCGGCAGACGGTTCACGCGGTGTTGCCTTTCGCCCTTTAAACAGCTTCGCGAACAAGTCTTGCTCCCACAGCAGTAAGCGACTGTTCCTGTGGGAGCAAGGCTTGCCCGCGATGAAGGCGATGAAATCTTTCAGAAATCGAGTCGCCTATGTCGCGAGCAAGCTTTGCTCCCACAGGGCTATAGCGACTCCAGACACCCCGCCAGATCATTCCCCAATTTCTCCAACAACTGCTCATACCCCTGCGCCGTCGCCGGGGTATAGCCGCCCAGTGCATCGAGCTCCGCCAGCTTCACCGGCAACCCGGCCACCAGGGTTTCGGCCAGGCGCGGGCGCAGGGGCGGTTCGCTGAAGACGCAGGTCTTGCCCACGGCTTGCAAGCGCGTGCGCATTGCCGCCACATGCTGGGCACCGGGCTGGACTTCGGCGGCCACGGCGAACACCCCGGCGTGCTTGAGGCCGTAGTTGTCTTCGAAATAGTCGAACGCTTCGTGAAAGACGAAATACGGCTTGCCCGCGACCCCGGCCAGACGCGCCTTGAGGCGTGTGTCCAAGGCATCGAGACGCTGGTTGAAGCCCTTGAGGTTGCTTTGGTAGCGGGCCGCGTTGGCCGGATCCGCCGCGCTCAGGTCAGCCGCCATCTTGGCGGCGATCACCCGCGCATTGAGCGGCGAGAGCCACAGGTGAGCATCCACGGTGCCGGGGCGATGGTCGTGATCGTGTTCATCGGCGTCATGATCATCATCCTCGTGGGACGCGCTGTCCTGGGCGAAGTGACGCAACTTGAGCCCCGGCAGATCCTGGATGGCGACGGAGGGCCGCGTGCGACCGTTCAACACGCGCGGCAGAAAGCCTTCCATATCGGGGCCGATCCAATACAGCAGGTCCACCGACTGCACCTTGCGTACATCCGATGGCCGCAACGCATAGTGATGCGGTGAAGCCCCTGGCGGCAGCAACACCTCTGGAACGGCCACGCCGTCCTGCACGGCGGCGGCAATCAGTTGCAGCGGCTTGATGCTGGTGAGCACCTTGACGTCGGCCTGGGCCGGGCCAATCAGTAGAAAACTTGCGACAAAAGCGACAAAGAGCGAAAAAAATCGGGACACGATGACCACTCGTAGAGGCGAGAACGGGTAACATAATAACGTCTCTCACTAAACTCGTCGCTGCCCATGCCTATTACCCCCCTTGCCAGTCGTCCTCACGATCACTCCCACTGCGTGCACAGCGCGCTGTCCGAGGCCGACGCCATCTGCGCGCGCCAAGGGGTGCGCCTGACCGCCCTGCGTCGGCGCGTGCTGGAATTGGTCTGGCAAAGCCACAAGCCGCTGGGCGCCTACGACATCCTCGCCGTGCTCAGCGAGCAGGACGGCCGTCGCGCCGCGCCGCCGACGGTCTACCGGGCACTGGATTTCCTCTTGGAAAACGGCCTGGTACATCGCATTTCGTCGCTGAACGCCTTCGTCGGCTGCAACCATCCGGAGCACGCCCACCAAGGCCAGTTCCTGATCTGCCGCGAATGCCACGCCGCCATCGAGCTGGAACAGAAGTCCATCAGCGATGCCATCATCGCCAGCGCCAAGGACGTCGGCTTCGTCGTCGAAACCCAGACCGTCGAAGTGGTCGGTCTCTGCTCCGGCTGCCAGGGGGCCTGATGAGCAATGCGTTGATCCGCCTCGAACAGGTGGCCGTGACGTTCGCCGGGCAGAGCGTGCTGGACAACATCCACCTGAGCGTCGAACCGGGGCAGATCGTGACCTTGATCGGCCCCAACGGCGCCGGCAAGACCACCCTGGTGCGCGCTGTGCTGGGTTTGCTCAAGCCCGACAGCGGCAGCGTCTGGCGCAAGCCCAGGTTGCGCGTCGGCTACATGCCGCAAAAACTCCACGTCGACCCGACGCTGCCGCTGTCGGTGCTGCGCTTCCTGCGCCTGGTGCCAGGCGTGGACCGCGCCCGCGCCTTGGCCGCGCTCAAAGAAGTCGGTGCCGAACAGGTGATCGACAGCCCGGTGCAAAGCGTGTCCGGGGGCGAGATGCAGCGCGTATTGCTGGCTCGCGCCCTGCTGCGCGAGCCTGAGCTGCTGGTGCTCGACGAGCCGGTGCAAGGGGTCGATGTGGCGGGGCAGGCCGAGCTGTACAGCCTGATCACGCGCCTGCGCGACCGCCACGGCTGCGGCGTGCTGATGGTCTCCCACGATTTGCACCTGGTGATGAGCACCACCGACCAGGTGGTCTGCCTCAACCGTCATGTCTGCTGTTCCGGGCATCCCGAGCAAGTCAGCGGCGATCCGGCCTTCGTCGAGCTGTTCGGAAAAAACGCACAAAGCCTGGCGATTTATCACCATCACCATGACCACGCCCATGACCTGCATGGTTCGGTGGTCAGCGCCCCTTCTGCTTCCAATCATGTTCATGGAGATGGCTGCAAGCATGGCTGATTTTCTGTTGTACGCCCTGCTCGCAGGCTTGGCACTCGCCCTGGTAGCCGGCCCCTTGGGTTCGTTCGTGGTCTGGCGGCGCATGGCCTATTTCGGCGACACCTTGTCCCATGCAGCGTTGCTCGGCGTGGCCTTGGGGTTTCTCCTGGACGTCAGCCCGGCGGTGGCGGTGACCGTTGGCTGCCTGTTGCTGGCGGTGGTGCTGGTGACCTTGCAACACCGCCAGCCGCTGGCGTCCGACACGCTGCTGGGTATTTTGGCGCCGAGCACCCTGTCCCTCGGGCTGGTGGTACTAAGCTTCATGCATGACGTGCGGATTGACCTGATGGCCTATCTGTTCGGCGATCTGTTGGCGATCAGTCCGACGGACCTGTCGTGGATCCTCGGCGGTAGCGCGGCGGTGCTGCTGTTGCTGGTGGCGCTCTGGCGTCCCTTGCTGGCCGTCACCGTGCACGAGGAACTGGCCCGGGTCGAAGGCCTGCCCGTGCTGGGCTTGCGCCTGGCGCTGATGCTGCTGATTGCGGTGGTCATCGCGGTGGCGATGAAAATCGTCGGGGTGCTGCTGATCACTTCATTGCTGATCATTCCGGCGGCGGCGGCGCAGCGGCACGCTCGCTCACCCGAGCAGATGGCCCTGGGCGCGAGCCTGCTGGGCATGCTCGCGGTGTGTGGCGGCCTGGCACTTTCCTGGTTCAAGGACACCCCGGCCGGCCCGTCGATCGTGGTCAGCGCCGCCGCGCTGTTTCTGCTGAGTTTTGTCCTGCCTCGTCGAGGGGTGTAGACTTGCTCGCTTTTTGCGCAAATAGAGAGTCGCAGGAATGAAGCCGTTCGCCTCCCGTTATCTGCTCCTTGTCGCATTTTCCCTGCTACTGGGCGCCTGCCAGAGTACGCCGCCGGTCACCCAGGTCCCCGATACGCGGGGCCCGGCCATCGCGCAGCTCGAGCAAAGCCTTGCCAGCAATGAGCTGGCCACCGCCGAAGACCAGTTGGCCGCCTTGCAAGCCCAATCGCCCGAAGACCGCTCGCTGGAACCCTACCAGCGGCAACTGGCCGAGGCGTATTTGCGCCGCAGCCAGATCGATCTGCAAAAAGGCGACGTCAACGCCGCTGCCACCGCCCTGAGCCGTGCCCGAGCCTTGATGCCCAAGGCCCCAGCGCTCACCGGCGAGGTCAACAGCGCCATTGCCGAAGCCCGCAAGGCCGACCTGGATAAAGCCGAGGCCGACCTCAAGGCCGCCGAAGCCAAACCGGTCGCCAAAGTGATCGACCCGAGCGCACCCAGCACCACGGTTGCGCTCAACCTCGCCGATATCCAGCAAATGCGTCGACAACTGGACGCCATCGCCGCCGACGTGGTGAATTATCAGTGTGACGTCAGCATCCAGGCACCGCGCACCGATGATTATCCGTGGTTGGCGACGTTGCTGACCAAACGGGTCAAGAAACTGGACCCGGGGTTTGATTTGAAGCTGCAGAAGCAGATTTTGCGCAGTGTGCCGGCGCAGATGGTGCTGACACCTCGCAAACCCTAAAAGCATCGCGGGCAAGCCTTGCTCCCACAGGGCAACTCCCACAGGGCAATTTGTTCCCTGGTAAGAGTTGCCTCTGTGAAAGTTGACTCCTTTAAGAGTTGCCTCTGTGAAAGTTGACTCCTTTAAGAGTTGCCTCTGTGAAAGTTGACTCCTGTGAGAGTTGATCCTGTAGAGCTGATCTGTGGGAGCAAGGCTTGCCCGCGATAGCGCCCCACCAGACAACAAATCTCTTTAGGCTGGAACCGCCTTGGCCTTCGGCTCCCGCGCCCAAACCCGATGCTGAGCAATCGCCGCGAAAAACCGCGAAAAACCGCTCGCATCCGCATCTTCGATCAACCCCGCATCCACCTCCAGCTTCAACTCCACCAACAACTGCCGGGCCTCACCATGAAGCCCAATGGCCTTCAGATGCTTGTAGGCCTCCAGCACGTAATGCAACGCCACGCCGTCGCGACTCAAGGCCTTGATCGACTCCGCGCCACCGGGCACGAACACCGCGTCGAAGGCAATCGACGGCAAGCCTTCCATGGACGCATCCACCGCCAGCGTTTTCCCATCGGCCGTGGTCACCGGCGCGGAGGTCGGCCCCAGCACTTTGGCGTGGGCGCCCTCGGCCGTCAGGGCCTTCTTGAGCGCATCGATGATCGCGCCATCGACACCGTTGGCCACCAACACCGCCACTTTTCGCGTCTTGATGTCGCCGGACAGCAGGTTCGCCTGGCTCAAGGCCGGAGACTGCTCCAGCGATGGCGTTGGCACATCGACGGTGCCAGCGGTAGGCGCCGGCAGCCCAAGGTTTTTCGCCACTCGCCCGGCCAGTTCCAGGTCGATATTGGCCAGGATCTCATTGACCTGCCGCGCCCGGATGAACTCACGCTCCACCTTGCCCAGCTCGAAGCTGTAGGCAGCGATGATGTGCTCCTGCTCATGAGGGCTCATGCTCTTGTAGAACAACCGCGCCTGGGAGAAATGATCACCGAACGAATCGCTGCGTTGGCGGATCTTGTAGGCGTCGATGCGCTCTGGATAACTTTCAAAGCCGCCGTCTTCCGGGCCGGGCGGGGTTTCCTTCGGCCAGCCGCCGTCGATGGAGTTCGGCTCGTAGGATGCACGCCCTTTGTCGATGGTGGTGCGGTGCATCGCATCACGCTGGCCGTTGTGTACCGGGGTGATCGCCCGGTTGATCGGCAGCTCATGAAAATTCGGCCCACCGAGTCGGCTGATCTGCGTATCGGTGTAGGAAAACAGCCGCCCTTGCAGCAACGGGTCATTGGAAAAGTCGATGCCCGGCACGATGTGCCCGGGGCAGAACGCAACTTGCTCGACCTCGGCGAAGAAATTGTCCGGGTTGCGGTTCAACACTATCTTGCCCAAGGGCGTGATGGGCACCAGCTCTTCAGGGATGATCTTGGTCGGGTCGAGCAGGTCGAAGTCGAATTTGTGCTCGTCTTCCTCGGCAACAATCTGCACGCCGAACTCCCATTCCGGGTAGTCGCCCATCTCGATCGATTCCCAGAGATCGCGACGGTGGTAGTCCGTATCTTTACCCGCCAGCTTCTGGGCTTCGTCCCACACCAATGAACAGGTCCCAGCCTTGGGTCGCCAGTGGAATTTGACGAAGCTGCTTTTGCCTTCGGCGTTGATCATGCGGAAGGTGTGCACACCAAAACCCTGCATCGTGCGTAGGCTTTTTGGAATGGCCCGGTCAGACATCGCCCAGATCACCATGTGGGCCGATTCCGGCACCAGCGAGACGAAATCCCAGAACGTGTCGTGGGCCGAGCCGCCTGTAGGAATTTCGTTATGGGGCTCGGGTTTTACCGCGTGGACGAAGTCCGGAAATTTCACCGCATCCTGAATGAAAAACACCGGCATGTTGTTGCCCACCAGGTCGAAGTTGCCTTCGTCGGTGAAGAACTTCACCGCAAAGCCACGCACGTCGCGTACGGTGTCGCCGGAGCCGCGTGGGCCTTGCACAGTGGAAAAGCGCACGAACACCGGGGTTTTCTTGCTCGGATCTTGTAGGAAACCGGCCTTGGTCAATGCCGAATGCGCGTCATAGCTCTGAAAATAACCATGGGCGCCGGTCCCACGGGCGTGGACGATGCGTTCCGGGATGCGCTCATGGTCAAAGTGCGTGATTTTTTCACGCATGATGAAGTCTTCCAGCAACGAAGGGCCGCGGGGGCCGGCGCGCAGGGTGTTCTGGTTATCGGCGATCTTCACGCCCTGGTTGGTGCGCAACGCCTGTTCGGTGGCGTCGGAGCGAAACTGTTCCAGGCTCTCGAGCTTGGCGTTGGTGTTGCCGCGATCCAGCGTGTCGGTCCCGGCCAGTTGGCTCTTGTTGACCGTGGGCTTTTTGGTACTCATCAGGCATGACTCCTCTTTGCGTTCCTCGCCATGGCCAGGAATCTGAGTTCAATGCCGCAGGTGCATGACCCCGGCATTTCAAGTGGCTTAATGAGTGACCGACGCCGTTTGGCCGTGTTCCTTTTTTATGGCCTTTGATCGCGTTATTGCCAAATGACAGGTCTGATCGCAAATAAATGCTAAGAACCTCTATACGGACAGGCTAAAATGCGCGCCCGGCTAACCGCTGATCCTTTTCCAACGCGCCCCACAAGGTTCGCTACGTGATCGAGTTTCAAGACGTCCATAAAACCTACCGAGTCGCCGGTAGGGATATCCCCGCCCTGCATCCGACCAGTCTGACGATTGAGAACGGTCAGGTCTTCGGCCTGATTGGCCATTCCGGTGCGGGAAAAAGTACCCTGCTGCGCCTGATCAATCGCCTGGAAGATTCCACGGGCGGCAAGATCATCGTCGACGGCGAGGAAGTCACTGCCCTGGACGCCAGCGGCCTGCGCCGCTTCCGCCAGCAAGTCGGGATGATCTTCCAGCACTTCAACCTACTGGCGTCCAAGACCGTGGCCGACAACGTGGCGCTGCCACTGACGCTGGCGGGCGAGTTGTCCCGCAGCGCAATCGACCAGCGCGTCGCCGAGTTGCTGGCGCGGGTAGGGCTGTCCGACCACGCTCGCAAATACCCGGCGCAGTTGTCCGGCGGCCAGAAACAACGTGTCGGCATCGCCCGCGCCCTGGCGACCAAACCCAAGATTTTGCTGTGCGACGAGGCCACCAGCGCCCTCGACCCACAGACCACCGCCTCGGTGCTGCAATTGCTGGCGGAGATCAACCGCGAACTGAAGCTGACCATCGTGCTGATTACCCATGAAATGGACGTGATCCGCCGAGTCTGCGATCAAGTGGCGGTGATGGACGCCGGCGTGATCGTCGAGCAAGGCCCGGTGGCCGATGTGTTCCTGCACCCCAAGCACGCGACCACCAAACGTTTCGTCCAGGAAGACGAGCAGATTGACGAAAGCGAACAGCGCGACGATTTTGCCCACGTACCGGGGCGTATCGTGCGTCTGACGTTCCAGGGCGAAGCGACCTACGCGCCATTGCTCGGCACCATCGCCCGGGAAACCGGCGTGGACTACAGCATCCTGGCCGGTCGTATCGACCGCATCAAAGACACCCCCTACGGGCAACTGACCCTCGCCATCACCGGCGGTGACATGGAGGCGGCGTTTGCCCGCTTCACCGCGGCCGATGTCCACATGGAGGTGCTGCGCTAATGGAACTGTTGAGTTCGTTCTTCTCCAACATCGACTGGCTGGAAATCTGGCTGGCGACGGGCGACACCTTCCTGATGCTGTTCGGTTCGCTGCTGTTCACCGTCCTGCTCGGCTTGCCCCTGGGCGTGCTGTTGTTCCTGTGCAGCCCGCGCCAGCTGCTCGAAGCCCGCGGCGTGTATGCGCTGCTGTCGCTGATCGTCAACATTCTGCGTTCGCTGCCGTTCATCATCCTGTTGATCGTGATGATCCCGTTCACGGTATTGATCACCGGCACCTCCCTGGGCGTGGCCGGCGCGATCCCACCGCTGGTGGTCGGCGCCACACCATTCTTCGCCCGCCTGGTGGAAACCGCCCTGCGCGAAGTCGACCGCGGCATCATCGAAGCGACCCAGGCCATGGGCGCAACGACGCGGCAGATCATCGTCAACGCCTTGCTGCCGGAAGCCCGCCCAGGCATTTTTGCAGCGATTACGGTGACAGCGATTACGCTGGTGTCCTACACGGCCATGGCCGGTGTGGTCGGCGCCGGTGGTTTGGGTGACTTGGCGATCCGCTTCGGCTACCAACGCTTCCAGACCGATGTGATGGTGGTCACGGTGGTGTTGCTGCTGGTGCTGGTGCAGGTCCTGCAAACCGTGGGCGACAAGTTGGTTGTGCATTTCTCTAGAAAATAAGGCCTCGCGCCAATAAACATGAGCCGGCCATTCGCTGGCAGGCGCCGAGAGCAGGCGCCTCAAAAGGAGTTAGCTGAATGAAAAAACTACTGGTTGCCTTCGCTGCCGCCGCAGCGTTTTCCGCCCACGCCGCCGACACCCTGACCGTCGCGGCCACCCCGGTCCCGCACGCGGAAATCCTCGAATTCGTCAAACCGGCACTGGCCAAAGAAGGCGTGGACCTCAAGGTCAAAGTCTTCACCGACTACATCCAGCCGAACGTACAAGTCGCCGAAAAGCGCCTGGACGCCAACTTCTTCCAACACCAGCCGTACCTGGATGAGTTCAACAAAGCCAAGGGCACGAACCTGGTGAGTGTGGCCGGTGTGCACCTGGAACCACTGGGCGCGTATTCCAGTAAGTACAAGACACTCGCCGAATTGCCAGGTGGTGGCAACGTGGTGATCCCGAACGACGCCACCAACGGCGGCCGTGCGCTGTTGCTGCTGGCTAAGGCTGGGGTGATCAAGCTGAAGGATTCGAACAACATCCTGTCGACTACCAAGGACATCACCGAGAACCCGAAGGATCTGAAATTCCGTGAGCTGGAAGCGGCGACCATTCCACGGGTGCTGACCCAGGTGGACCTGGCGTTGATCAATACCAACTATGCGCTGGAAGCCAAGCTTGATCCTTCCAAGGATGCGCTGGTTATCGAAGGTAACGACTCGCCTTATGTGAACATCCTGGTGGCTCGTGAGGATGATAAGGACAGTGAGGCGATGAAGAAGCTGGTTGCAGCGCTGCATACGCCGGAGGTGAAGGCTTTTATTCTTGAGAAGTACAAAGGGGCGGTTTTGCCGGCGTTTTGATCTGATCAGGTGGTAAAAAAACGGGGCTGCGTGGGAATGCAGGCCCGTTTTTTATGCTTGGAAAGGCGTCCATAGCGAGGGAGGCATAGTTGGTTTACCGAATGCGCTACCAAAAAATTTCTAACTGCTTAAAGTGATAAGGCAAGCTCGCTTACGTAACCCGAGACTTTAAAAATAGGGAGCTTAATATTTTTTTATTAGTAAATGAGTATTGCAAAAATCGGATGCTCCAGGTAGATCTGGAAATAAAGTCGAGTGACTAATGTTCATTCTGTTTAAGTACCGGAGACACTCTTGCACTCCATCACTAGGGATGGTTATTTTCATTAGTTCAATAAGCTTATCTGTTTTAGAATGTGTGCGAACCCAGGCTTCCAGATCGATATTATTTGGCCCTCGAGTAAACAATCCCCGTTGACTTACTAAGCGTTTATTTTCATCACTTAAAGGTCTGAAAATTTTCACGGTGGGTTTTTGGTTGTTTATCAATTGTACATTGTCGTTTTTAGCAATAGCTTTATTAATGCTTACAACCGCACTCTGGGACAACGCATATACGCTAAATTTTTCTGACTTAAGGGAGTTTGCTGCGCTTGCAGCAAAAAACAACGCTACAAAAGGGGATTCGGTCCAGTCCAACAGCGGTGTCGCTAAACCGTGGTGTTGTCCTAACGCCCACCAATCATTATCACTTTCCATTCGGGCAGGATTTGCACCACGCCGTCCTCTAGTCTCGAACTTAAACCTTTCAAGATGGGCGTCTCTTATTAATGAAATAGGGCTCTTTATAATTCTATCCAAAGTTGGCTCGAGTTTCCAGCTACTATCACCATGCCCTCTATATACATAGCTTGTATAATCCAACATTTCCTGATTTATGAAATCAGAGAAGTATTTCCATGAGCTGAGCGTATACTCTACAACACTTGGACTTATATCATTGTCTGTCCATCTTGGTGGCCGCGCCATTAACTTCTCCATTCCGTGAGTTTTTATTTAAATAAAACAATGTAGATTGTTTGATTATTTTGCAAACCAATCTGTACCACTTAATCCATCATGCCAAAATATGCTTTCCAAATATTTCTGCACGAATAACGCGCGCCTTCCTATTGTTTGTTCCCTGATACATATATGAAAAATATATTCCAAACTCAGTATCTGGCAGATTTTTACTTTTTAAAACTTCTTCAGCCATAATATCCAATCGACGCTTTAAGTCGGCCGGTATATTTTTGGCAATTGTCAACTCAATGACTAATGTAAAGAAATTTGATTTTCTAAACCACATTGAATCTACATCCAGTCCTATATTTTCAATTATGCTGAATGTCTTCAGTATTTCTCCCTTTCGAGCATTAGCAAGCGGATAATCCTCGTTAAACTCAGCAACACATTTTTCTATTTCATTGTCACGATTGTAGTAGCCACCTCTTTCGAGGGTGGACATCACTTGGAGAACGAAATGAAGATCTGCCATCCTCGTAAACTCAGATTCATGGAAAACACCGTAATTTTCCAAGCCTATATCTTTGGCAATAGACTTAGCGGTCTGAATAAATTTGCCATCATAAACAGCGTTATGAATCTCAATATCTTCAAGCTTGAATTTGGTAAGGTTGATTCGCCTGAATATCTCTCGAACAAGATCATCTTCCACTTTTCCAATATCTCGAACTACTACCTGGTAAGAAAGAAAGGATTCTCGTTCTTCAGGGCCAAGCTCTGAGAAAGCCTTGATAAGCTTCAAAGGTTTATCAAATGTATTCTCCACATAGTTCTGTATCGTCGTAAGCCGCTGTTGGCCATCGATTACTATCTGGCTAGTTCTCATTTTTTTTAAATCAGTTTCCCCTTGGCATACATAGATCTCCGGGAAGGGATAGCCATGTAAAATTGTGTCAAGGAATTGCTCTTGGTGCTCTTGAGTCCAAACAAATTTCCGTTGAAAATCAGGGCGCAAATCTAAACGTTTGGTGTCGATTTTCTCATAGATATCGGCAATTGTTGGATTCGTAACAGATGGCTTTATTTGCATATTAATTTTCATCCCTAATGTTTTTGTATCGCAGCCCTTCCAGCCCACTTACTATGTACGCCTCTAAGTGTTCATAGGTTCGAAATACTCCAGCAGTAACTTTGTAGTTTCCCACAGGTGATTTATTATAAGAAATAGACTCAAAAAAACGAAACCAGGCCTGCTTCAAAACGTCCATCTGAAAAGATATCGGTAACTTATCCGGTCTTATCCATCCCATTGCAGAATATTCTAGGAATTCGTGATACATCGAACGCTCAGACTCTCGGACAACCCGCTTGTTTTTCCTAATTTGCATCTGGTATGCAGAAATTTTATTCATTATGCTATCGAAGAGCTTCGAGGATATAATTGCTACATCGATATCCGAATCATAGTCGAACATTGTGCCCTTGTATGGGCTGAAACCTAATTTTCCAGAGCCGGTAATGTAGACCTCGTGAAAAGAGATGTCTCCGAACTCATTTGTTATGATCTTTTTGAAATCATAATACTCATCTGGCCTGTCCTTGAAAACGAACGGTATACCATGCAGAACATGCTTTCTGCAAAAATCGAGTAGCTCCTTTCGCTCTCTCGCTAGGTCCAGCTTCGCTCTAAAGCTCTCTAAATTCAAGTGAACGTCCATTTAATCTATGGGAATGCTTTAGCTGATATGCCGTAACTCTATCAGTTACGCTAAAGTGTTCCCTGTGAATTTTCAGCTCCGCCGTCAAATTGGAGAGCATTATTATCACTGCCTTAGCCAGGGGCGTGAGATGGCAATATAATGGCACACTCCATTTTAAAAAACGAGAGAAAATGCGAAAAACAAAATATAATAATCTCCTCCGCTGGCTATAATCGATTGAAGATGTTTCCCGTAAAGCCAGTTCAATTTATCAGTTATTAGTCATGTAAAGTCTCTAGCGAAAACAGCAGTTTTTTTAGCTGTAAGAAATTTTTCTGTTCCAAAATATCGTACTCACCAATGCTACTGAGCAGATAAACATCCCTTGCTTTCTTGACGCGATCCAATAGTGGCACGACTTGGCTGGCCGCAAGCTCTAGACAATCGTTGATATCGGCACATGACTTAGGAAATTTATAGCCCTTAGGAGCACTGGCGATAATTACATCGGAGTCTCGTAGTTTCGCAACTCCACTAGATCTAATTTTTTGATCACTTAAACCAATAAATCCCCGATCAGCTAAGTGGTTGGCAATTTCAGCGGTGGAAACATATTCGTCGCTTACAAACTCACTTCGGAAGCGCAGGTAGTCCAAAATACAAAGTTGAAGCCGCTGATCCTCGTCTGGGTGAGAGCCGATGTTTTCGACGAATCGATCCGCCTGTTTAATCGCCGCCTGATGCACTCTATAATCTGCATAGGCAGAATCGTTCATTGGAGGCAGAACAAGGGATTTATACTTTGGCGGCCATTCGAGCATGCCAAGCATAACCGTCTGTAGTATAGTTTTATATGCTCCCTCAACCTCTGCGGACGCTTTGCCTTCATATATCTGAGCGATAGAGCCTGCAAAAAAATCAGCGACTTGAATCAGGACATCATCTTTACTACTCTTAGTTTGAAATGCTTCTCGTCCAAAAAGATCATCCACATATCTTGCTTCTACATACTCTTTGAGATTGGCCTGAAACTCAACTCCTCCGTGTTCGTCGACCATCATCTGTAGATGATCAAATATATTAAACAGACGCTCGTACAGCAAATTATTCACATATTTTATGAACGATTGCTTGAACCGCAGACCTCCATCACGATGCACACGAGTTTTATCAACGACAGTTATAAATAGTCTTATAGGTAGCTCCACCAGCTGCAGCAAAATTCGTTTGCGCCGCTCCGAGTCCTTAGCTCTGAGGTTACTCGACTTTATTTCGCCTACCTGAAAGTTTTGCTTCCTCACAGTCTCAGCTTGCTCATAAGCCTGTGGAAGATCCTTCTCTGCAACAATGACCGAACAGACGACGAAGTATTTAGAGCTTCCAGATTTTGACGTATCCAAATCATGGTTGCCCGACTCATCAACGAAAGCAAATATACGTTCCACTGAACAGTTCCCTTGTCTTCATGCAATAAAGTCAATGCACCATGAAAAGCAGCCTAAGGGCCATATAAACGCAAAGCGAGGCCAAGTGCCACTGCTATTTTCACCTTGAGTAACCGCCAGATGAAAACAGAAAACCCGACGAAAAGTGTCGGGTTTGCTTGCTGGCAGAATGTTTTACTTGCTATCGCGGATCAACGTTATCCAGCACCCGATTCGCCAGCAATGAACTCAGCTCAATCAGTTGCTGGATGCCTAGAAGGATATGACGACGCGGACCTTCTAGGTCGAAAGCTAGGTTGCTGACCATCGCGTCGGCTGCTGCCAGGGTTTCGCTGAGGTTGGCGAGGAGGGATTCGTTGTCGGCGTTTTTTGCGACGGTGAAGAGCTGGCCCGGTTGGGACGCATCTTCTGACGTATCCGGTTTTGGTAGTAGGTAGAAATCCAGAGCGCGTTTGGCGGCTTCGTCGTGCTTCTTAGCGTTGGATTTGGCGTGGCCTGTCTCTGGAGGATTCGGAGTAGGTTTGAACATTGGGACTTTCCTATAGTAGGGCCACCACCATCTCGCTACTAAACGAAAGGAGGCAGCTGTGCGCAAGTTAGTAGACCGGTAAAGTCACCAAACCCGGCGCGCCCGAAGGCGCCTTGCGCACAGCCACCATCAAGTGCAGGCAAACGCCTGACGGGATGACACTCATGCAACCGTAGATGACTAGCCGAGCTACTAAACCCGACCACTGATGAGCAGTGGCAGGGAAACGATAGAGGCCGGGGGCAAGGCGCACAAGCGGGCGGATTCTGGCGTAGTTGTAGGCAAAGGCGCAAGGATTCGTAGCTTGGTAGAAGCCTGGCGGAGAGGGAGTAAACAGAGCTTTTTATTGCCTAGGAATTCGGAGCTAAAGGGCCTGTTTTTACTCGGCGGGAGGCGCTGTAATGCAGATGATGCGATGGGGCTGCTTTGCAGCCCAGCGGGAACAAGCTCCCTCGCCACGTTTGACCGGCTTGGGGATTCGGCGAGGCCGGTGGGAACGACCCAGCCTTTTTCAGCAATCACTTGCTCCCGAACCCCTATCAGCATTTGCCCCTTGTTCGGGCCGAATGACCCTAGGATCTGCTTCATTGTTCTACAACCCCCATGATAAATTCCCCGCCACGACCTCTAATCAATAGAGGGCATTCAGGGAGAGAAGTAAGTGATCAAGTCTTTGTTGGTTGGGACATTGCTGGCAATGGCATCCGCATCGGCATCTGCGATGAGTTGCGATAACCCTAGAAACGCCTATGACAGAACCTATTGCGCGTCGCTGAAAATGGTTCAGTCGGATCAGGACATCAATGATCAATACAAGAAGACGATGAGTGCGCTGAACCCGGATCAAAAGAAAAAAGTGAAAGCCGCTCAAATCCAGTGGATCAAAAATCGTGACAGCGCCTGTTCCAACGATGGCCTGCTCTACCTGGACTGTGCCAACGAGAAGACCGAGGCGCGTATCGTCATACTCAAAGCTGTCGAGCGCGAGTGCCGTGCTGCCGGTTGCGACGACGCCAAGCTGTCGCAAGTCGAGTAAGCCGCCCTCGCTGAAAAACCCGACTTAATGCGTCGGGTTTTTCTTTGGCGGGTTCACCCGCTATCGCGCCTCAACGCTATTCAACACCCGATTCGCCAATACCGAACTCAGCTCTCCTTTGTCCCTTTTTTCATGCCTGGCGCAGGCCACGCACTCTTCAGGCATTGGGAGTTGCGCCAGCGAGGCGAAGATCCCAGCGGGCGGGGCAGCGAGATGTTTCGCTAAATCTCATCTTCACAGTAATTCAGTTGTTTGCATTGGTGGCAGGGTGCCACAATCGTTTTTTTGTTGCGTCATAACCAGGTGGTTCAAATGTATGGCCCAAGATTGCGCAATGGCCAGGATTTTGTAATAGCCGAGCAGGTGCGAACTGACCGATTGCAGCAACTGTTTCGCCAATCCGTTTCTGCGGTTTTTGGTAGTTACCTGGCTGCCATCATACTGAGCTGGCTGTGTTGGGATCGTTTTGAGCACAGCGCTATTTTTTGGTGGCTGGCCATCCTGACCGCATCGACGCTGGTGCGTATCGCGATGTTCGTTGCCTATTTCCGCAGCGACGAAAGTCAGCGCACGCCTCAACACTGGGAACGCAAATACTGGGTCACGCTGGTGCTGTCCGCCAGCATCTGGGGCGGTGGGGCGTTTGTGCTCATGCCGGCGGACGATCTGTTGTCGCAGGCGTTGGTCATGCTCTTTACAGTCGGCATGTCCGTCAGTGCGGTGTCCTGCTATTCGGCCTACCGCGACATGACACTGGTCTCCATTGGCGTGGTGTTGTTGCCGTGCACCGTCTGGCTGCTGTTTCAACCGTCCCCGATCCAAGTCGGCATGGCCCTTTCGATTCTGGTGTTCACGGCATTTGCGGCCCGCGCTACGCACAAAATGTCCCAGGCACTGGAAATCGCCTTTCGACTCACCCGTGAAATGGAACAGGCGAACAGCATTTCAACCCGCGCCGCACAAACCGATGAACTGACCGGCCTGAAGAGTCGACGGGCATTTTTCGAGCATGCCCAGCAGCTTTACAACGAATGCAAGGCCAAGCGGCAAGGGTTGTGCGCGGTCATGTTGGACATGGATCACTTCAAGCACATCAACGACACCTACGGCCATCAGGTCGGCGATCAGGTTTTGCGCCAGATGGGTGCGGTCATCAGTTCATCGTTTCGGGCAACCGATATCCACGGTCGGCTCGGGGGCGAAGAGTTCGCCATTCTGCTCCCGGACACGTCCATTGAGGTCGCCACCCAGATTGCAGAACGGCTCATCGATACGATCGCGGGTTTAATGATCGAGCCTGTTCACCATATATCAGCCAGCCTTGGCGTCGCATCGACGGAGGCCTGCAATAAAGATCTTCACAGCTTGATGAACGACGCGGATAAAGCCCTGTATCGAGCGAAGGCGTTGGGGCGTAATCGAGTGGCTGTTGCTTAGTCGGGTTGGCTTTGCCCTGCGCGAAACCAAAAAACCGCCAATTCGGCGGTTTTTTTGTACTTTTCCCTGATCCGGCGTTTGATCGTGCCCACGCTCTGCGTGGGTATGCATCCCGTGACGCTCTGCGTCACCTTCCGGAAGCGGAACGCGGAGCGTCCCTGCGGCATTCACACGCAGAGCGTGGGGACGATCGAAACCCAACATTCTGCTTATGAATTTCCCTCTCTTTGAAGACCTGCATTTGCGCTGGCCCTGCTGATCCCCCTAGCAATCTCCTTCCCTTGGCTCACCTCGCAGCTCACCCGAGCTGGCGACATTGCAAAGCCCTAAAAATAAATTTCCTTTTAGATCAATCGGTTAATTCAAAATCGGTAAATTTTTCAAAATTTATCTTGCGCGCCAATTATTCATCCGTTAATTTTATCGCGACTGGTTAGCGCGCAAACATTTAGCGCTAAACAATCTCGATCAAACCCATCAGCAAAAGAGGAAACACCATGAACGTTCTCTACACCGCAGTCGCAACCTCCACCGGTGGCCGTGATGGCCGTGCTGTTTCCAGCGACAAGATTCTCGACGTGAAGCTGGCTACTCCAAAAGCATTGGGCGGCGCCGGTGGTGAAGCCACCAACCCTGAGCAGTTGTTCGCTGCCGGCTACTCCGCCTGCTTCATTGGCGCATTGAAGTTTGTCGCCAGCCAAAGCAAACGCAGCATTCCTGCTGACGCCTCGATCACGGCACATGTCGGCATCGGCCAGATCCCTGGCGGTTTCGGCCTGGACATCGACCTGCACATCAACTTGCCAGGTCTGGATCAAGCCGATGCTCAAGCGCTGGTCGACGCCGCTCACCAGGTTTGCCCGTACTCCAACGCGACACGCGGCAACGTCGATGTCCGTTTGCACGTCACCGTCTAACTCACTTCATCTGCGAATAAAAAGGATCAGGACATGAAAACGCTCAACAAAACTCTCATTGGCTCGCTTCTGGCACTGTCCCTCGGCAATGCGTTCGCGACTTCTTCTGTTCAACCTACGTTCGCCGAGGGTGGTTCGGATCGCCTGATCGAAAGCCGTGTGGCTGAAGGCGGCTCGGATCGCCTGATGGAAAACCGCGTGGCCGAAGGCGGCTCCGATCGACTCATCGAAAACCGCGTGGCCGAAGGCGGCTCCGATCGACTCATCGAAAACCGCGTAGCCGAAGGTGGCTCCGATCGACTCATCGAAAACCGCGTAGCTGAAGGCGGCTCGGATCGACTGATGGAAAACAGAGTGGGCTGAACAATCCCTTCACCGCTCCGAAAACCGGTCGAATCAACCCATGTTGCTTCCAAAAGAAAAAACGCCGCTTATCTCTCATGAGGAAGCGGCGTTTTTTTGCAACGTGTCCCAGGATCCTAAACGATGCTATCCACCACACCACCATCAACCCGCAGCGCCGCTCCGGTGGTGGCCGAGGCCTGTTCCGAGCTGGCGTAGATGATCATGTTGGCGACTTCCTCGACGCGCGCCGCGCGCTGGATGATCGAGGTGCTGCGGTGCTGGTTGACGAAATCTGCCGCGACCTTTTCCAGGCTGTCCCCGGTGCGCTCGACGTCTGCCTGGAGCATCTGGGCAACGCCTTCGGAAAGCGTCGGCCCCGGCAACACCGAGTTCACCGTCACGCCCGTGCCGGCGAGGCGCTTGGCCAGGCCGCGAGCAATTGAGAGTTGGGCGGTTTTGGTGAAGCCGTAATGGATCATGTCAGCGGGAATGTTCACGCCCGATTCCGACGAGACAAACACAATCCGCCCCCAACCGCGCTCGACCATGCCCGGCGCGTAGGCCCTGGAAACACGCACGCCCGACATCACGTTGGTTTCAAAGAAGCGCTGCCATTCGCTGTCCGGCGTCTCGAAAAAGTCTTCCAGTTTGAAAATGCCCAGGTTGTTGATGACGATATCGAAGCGTGGGTATCTGGCGATCAGTGCCTGGCAGCCCGGCGCGTTGCTCAGATCGCCAACAAAGCCATCGGCCCTTGAAGCGAGGGCGCCCAAGCGCTGCAACGCGTCCTCCACGCTGCTCCCGCTGCGACCGTTGATAACCACATGGGCGCCGGCTTCCAGAAAGCCTTTGGCTGTCGCAAACCCGATACCGCTGGTGGACCCGGTGACCAACACGTGACGGCCGGTGAAGTCGATGTTCATGAGGGGACTCCTTGATTAATGAACCAGAGGAAGTGCGATATTTCTGACTGGACGCTAGTCCGACGGTTTTAGAGATGGCGGTGCATCCCAACGTCGCCGATATCGCAGGCCCTTAATCATGGACACGATTGAGGCTTTGCGCCTCCTCGTGATCCATCAACCATCAGGAAGCCGACCACACCGCCAACTCATAGCCATCCGGGTCGATGAAGTGGAAACGTCTTCCACCCGGGAACGCGAACACTTCACGGCTGATGGTCGCTCCTGTGGCCTTGAGCCTGAGTTGGGTGGCCTCAAGGTCATCCGCGTACAAGATGATCAACGGGCCGCCCGGGCGCACCGGTTCACCGGTCGTGAAGCCACCGGTCAGGCGACCGTCGCTGAATTCGGTATAGGTCGGGCCGTAGTCGACGAAACTCCAGCCGAACACGCTTGCATAGAAGGCTTTGCTGCGGGCGATGTCGCTGACATTGAACTCGATGTTATCGATTTGACGGTCTTTACCTTGAATGCCCATTGTCGCTTCCTTGGCTGATTTGGGAGTAAGCGAGCTTAGGCCATTTCCGCCTCACCGAGCTTGGAAAAATCGATCCGGACGACAAGGGTTGAGGGCAGAGAAGGAACATAGCTGGCGCCGGTACCCGTGATACCTGAGGTATTGCGGGTGCAAAACGGCGCCATCTCTGCCACGTCTATACTTTAAAGCGTCCTACCAGCCTTTCCAGTTCATGACCCAGCCGTGCGAGTTCGGTACTTGAAGAAGCAGTTTCCTCGCAAGTGCTTGCCGTCTGCTCGGAGATGTCGCGAACGTTGATGACACTGCGATTGATTTCCTCGGCGACTGCGCTTTGCTGCTCCGCTGCGGTGGCGATTTGCTGATTCATGGCTTGAATGATCGATACTTTACTCGTGATGTTTTCCAGGGCGATCACCGCGCGATGGGTAAATTCGACGCTGCTCTCGCCCAACAGCTGGCTGCTTTCCATGCCTGAGGCAACGGCATGAGTACCACTCTGTACACCGGCCACCAGACTTTCAATTTCTTCGGTGGAACGCTGGGTGCGTAAGGCAAGACTGCGCACCTCGTCTGCTACCACCGCAAAGCCACGGCCAGCCTCGCCGGCGCGTGCGGCTTCAATGGCCGCGTTCAGCGCCAGCAGATTGGTTTGCTGGGCCACCGCCTTTATCACATCGAGTACCCCACCGATTTTTTCACTTTGTTCCTGGAGATGACGTACAGCATCGGCCGACTGATTGAGTTCTTCGGCCAAGCGCTTGATCTGCGCTATGGCCTCATTCACGATTTGCTCTCCCTCAGAGGCTTGCTGATCCGCGGCGGATGCGGCAGTTGAGGCCTCTTCAGCATCGCGAGCGACGTTTTGCACCGTTGCGGTCATTTCGCTCATCGCGGTGGCGACATGATCCGTTTCGGTTTTCTGATTATTGACGCCCGCATTGGTTTGCTCGGTGACGGCCGACAGCTGTTCGGCAGCACTGGCAACCTGAATGACGCCGGATCGAATGCCCTCGATCAGTTCATGAAGGTTGAGCATCATCTGCTGAAGACCTGATTGCAGCTGACCCAACTCATCACGCCGATTGACCTGCACGGGCTCACTCAAATCCCCCCTGGCAATACGATTCACGGCCTGTAGCGTGTACTGCAGTGGGTTAACGATTTGTTGGGTAATGATCCACGCTGCGAGTGCGCCCAGTAGCAACGTCAAGGCAGCGACAAGACCCAGCAGAACCTTGGCAGACGCGGCGTCGGCATCGCGCTTGGTATTTTGCGAGTCAATGAGTTTTTGCGTCGTATCGAGCAACAGATCACCGAGTTGCCCCATACGTTTATAGATAGACACTTGGTCGGCATTGGGTTTGGCCAGATCAAGCAGCAGTTGTCCGTATTCTCTGACGGATGTGTTCTGTTGTTGCATCAGTTGCTGGTCAATCGGGGCAGTGAACTGAGTGTTGATGTTTTGCAAGTGGGCTGCCAGATTGTCCAGAATCTTCTGCAGCGGTTGATAGGCATCTGGTTGAGGGTTTGCACCTAAACGTAAACGACTGATTCGCAGGTCTTTGGTGTAATCGCTGATTTGAGCAATTTTCTCGATTTTAACGCCACGGTCGGTCAAGGTCGCAATGGCGTACCAACCCGTGGAAGCGAGTAACAACGCAAGCCCTAGTACCAGGCCGAAGCCCAAGCTTAATTTAGCGCTGACACGGATGTTGCTGATCCAGGCAAACATAAAGACTCCAGTCGTAATTCACGATTGATTGAACATGGCGCCCGGAATGTCGACCATGAACCTGAATGCTTTAGTTTTTAGAGTGGCAACCGAAGTGCTCTGGAGCACAACTCGTCCTCGGATGTAAAAAATATAGTGATATCCAGGGCTATTGGGCCAAGGCACGGCTGAAAGGATACAGCGCCCAGCCTATCGGCGTTTCAAGAGTGGCCAGATTCGAAACTAAGGGGTGGTTTTTCAAACACCAACAAACTGTCTAGTTCTTTAGTCGAATGTTCACGATCGTTCAATTCTGGTGGACCCGCACCTATGTTGCGAGCGCTGGAAACCGTACGGTGTGTAACGGAAGACTCAGATCTGGATGACTTGCTTTAGATAAAGAAACAGCCGGTCTTGGCAGGCTCTGTATCGGGCTTCGAGGCCCTCGACCTCCCACATTCGAGCAAGCCATACCTCATCACATGACGCGTCAATATCATTGACGGTGACGCTCCATACAGTCTGAGCGTGTTGCGTGGCCCGTAGTAATTGCAATAACTCCTCAGTGATTGGAAGCGCTTTAGTCTTAAGTCTTTTTAGCGACATCTAAACCATCCAGGACTAATTAAAGGTCGAGATTGTTTTTGCGTCGCGCACTATAAGGCTCAGTTCATGAAGGCTGTATTCGACTTATGGCTAGCAAGACAGCGCAGAAATAGACTGCGCTTGGTAGTAGTTATTCATTGGGTATATGACGCTTTAATTATTGACTGCTTTATGGTGAGGGCTGGGCATGGCGGGCCTGTATTCAAGGCCGGGTCAGGTAGTTCCCGGCGATAAACATGATAAATCGGCTATCAAGCACCATTCGGAGTTCCAAATACATCACTGATTGGGGAGTAGGCGAATTTGGGCCACTCAGCCCTCGCTAAACTTGGCAAAATCGATCCGGGCGGCAGGGGTTGAGGGCAGAGGATACCTGGTCGTCGACGATCTCTTCACTGGCAAGACGACCCACGATCGCCGCCAGGGTTACGCCGGGGTGCATGACGCACACGTATACGCCGCCAACCTGCGGAAGATAACCAATGATGGGGATGTCATCGGCAGGCATTGGTCTGTATCCGACACGAGCCGATTGCAGATCCAGGGAGACAACGCCGTGGAGTTCGCTTTTGATGGCGCAGGCGGTGCGCAGCGCGATCTCCGATGGTTGGTTTTCCAAGGCGTCGTCCAGATAGTCTTCGGCCGCCAGCAACGCACCCTCCGCGGTTTGCCTCACTTCCATTTCAGGGCTGGAGATGAGGCTGCGCACCAGGTTGGGTGGCGAGGTGTAGCGGATGAAAATTGCCGGGGAGGCGTCTATGGGCAGGCAGACTTCAAGCAGGTCGGTCAGCTTCGTGATGCCGGTGCCGGCTGCCAATACGACGATATCGGCTTCAATGACGCCCGTGGCGGTTTCAACGCCCCACACGGTGGAACCCTGGGTTTTAAAGCCGAGAACCGGCGTTTGAGTGAGCACTTTCGCGCCATTCGCTTGGGCACCGGCGATCAACGCCTGGGTTGCTGCTACGGCGTCCAGCGCTCCTTCTTCTGCCGCATACGAAGCGTGTTGAGGAGGGTTCTTGAGGTTTGGCTCAAGTTCACGGATCTGTGATTGGGATATCCGGCTTGCCGACGCTGTTGAACTCGGGCCGTAAGATAGGGCGCCGGTCCAGCGGATCTTCAGGCCGGGCAGTTGCGTTTCGAGTCGGCGGTATTCCTGGATGGCAGCACCGCGCAATGGCGCGATGGGGTCGGGTTCGTCATGGGAGGTGTTGATCCAGGCGAATGAGCTGCCGGTCACGCCTGACGCGATGCCTTCGGCCTCGACCACCGTGACTTTCGCGCCTTTGGTCGCCAGATGATAGGCCAGGGATGCGCCTACGATGCCCGCACCGATGACGATGACGCGTTTGCCGGGAGCGTTATCCATTCGGCCTCCGTTGGGTTTGCCTGGGGGAATACGTTAGCCCGGTTGGGGCTGCTGCGCAGCCCAGCGGGAGCAAGCTCACTCGCCACTGGAGGGTCGGATCAGTTAGTTAGGCTGCGGCTGTCAGGGCGCTATCGCGAGCAGGCTCGCTCCCACAGGGATTGGGGATGGCAACAGGCCTTCAGTACCACCGCGCCTCGCCCGGCGGGCGTTTCTTGAAGCGTTTCATGCTCCACATGTACTGGCTCGGGTAGGCCCGTACGTAGCGTTCCACCACTTGGCTCATGGCCGCGCAGGCGGTTTCGGTATCGGTGCTGTACATGGCCTCCGGGGCGGCTTCGAGGATGACTTTGTAGCCGGAGCCGTCCGGCAGGCGCAGGGCATGGAGGAAGACGCCGACCGCTTTGCCGCCGGCGAGCATGTTCGGTACGAACTTGCTGGTCAGGGCCTGGGTGGCGAAGAAGGGCACGAAGATACCGGCGGATTCGGCCGGTTCCGGGTCGGCGGGGATGCCCACCTGGCCGCCCTTGCGCACTTCCTTGATGACGCTGAGGATGCCTTCCTTGGTGGATGCGGCGACTTTGTTGCCCAGTTGCACACGCTGCTTGCGCAGCAGTTCATCCACCGCCTTGAGCTTGGGCGGACGGTAGAAAATGATCGGTTTGCACTGGCTGCAATAGAAGTGGTTGAGCACTTCCCAGTTGCCCAAATGGCTGGTAATGCCGACCACGCCTTTGCCGGAGGCCAGCGCTTCTTTCAGCACCTCCAGGCCTTCGACTTCACGCACCAGGTCGATGGAACGCTGGGCCGGCCAGATCCAGGCGCAGGCGCTTTCGGTCAGGGATTTGCCGATGTCCTTGAGGCTCTGGCCCACCAGGCGTTCGCGCTCGGCCGGGTCCATCTCGGGAAAACATTTGGCGAGGTTGATCCGCACCACGTCGCGGGAGCGGTTGGGCAGCTTCCACATGAACCAGCCAATGGCCGAGCCCACCGCTTGCACCGCCCGCCAGGGCAGCAGCGCAAACAACCGCAGAGCGCCGACCAGCAAGGCGCCTTTCAACTTATCCACAGGTCACTCCTGAATGTATGGGCCGTGTTGCGAGCCGGCTATTCTAACCGCCGTTTACCAACTCGGCGTAGCGGTCGCAATCCTGGGTGTGGTCCATGACCATGCCCGAGGCCTGCATCAGCGCATAACAAATGGTCGGCCCGACGAAGGTGAACCCGGCTTTTTTCAAGCCTTTGCTCATCGCCAGTGCTTCGGGCGTGATGGCCGGCACTTCGGTGCGGTCCTTGAAATGGTTGATGATGGGTTTGTCGCCCACGAACGACCAGAGGAACGCCACCGGGTCTTCCAACGCCAGCCAGGCCTGGGCGTTGCGGCGGGCGGCCTTGAGCTTGAGGCGGTTGCGGATGATGCCGGGGTCGAGCATCAGTTCATCGATTTCGGCGTCGCTCATCTGCGCTACCCGCTGCACATCGAAGCCGTACAGCACCTCCCGGTAGCGCTCGCGTTTGCGCAAAACGGTGATCCAGGACAACCCGGCCTGGAACCCTTCGAGCAAAAGCAACTCGAACAAACCCTGCGCATCGCGCAGCGGCGTGCCCCACTCCTGATCGTGATAAGCCATGTACAACGGATCGTCAGAACACCAAAAGCAGCGTGGCATAAGGCTCCAGGGGGCGTGCGCACGAACGAATCGGGTATACTCCCGCTCTTTAAATCGCAGCCCAAGAAACAGGTGAATTTCGTGAGCCAGCCTACGCCAGCCGTGCGTACCTTCCAAGACTTGATCCTCGCCCTCCAGCAATACTGGGCCGAGCAAGGTTGCGTGGTACTTCAGCCCTACGATATGGAAGTAGGCGCCGGCACTTTCCACACTGCCACGTTTCTGCGTGCCATCGGCCCGGAAACCTGGAACGCCGCTTATGTACAGCCCAGCCGCCGCCCGACTGACGGCCGCTACGGCGAAAACCCGAACCGTCTGCAGCACTACTACCAGTTCCAGGTCGTGCTGAAGCCGAACCCGGAAAACTTCCAGGAGCTGTACCTGGGCTCGCTCAAGCACGTGGGCCTCGACCCGCTGGTGCATGACATTCGTTTCGTCGAAGACAACTGGGAATCGCCAACCCTGGGCGCCTGGGGCCTGGGCTGGGAAGTCTGGCTCAACGGCATGGAAGTGACCCAGTTCACCTACTTCCAGCAGGCGGGCGGCATCGAGTGCTACCCGGTCACCGGCGAAATCACCTACGGCCTGGAACGCTTGGCCATGTACCTGCAGGGCGTGGATTCGGTCTACGACCTGGTGTGGGCCGACGGCCCGTTCGGCAAAGTGACCTACGGCGACGTGTTCCACCAGAACGAAGTGGAACAGTCGACCTACAACTTCGAACACGCCAACGTCGAGAAGCTGTTCGAACTGTTCGATTTCTATGAAAGCGAAGCCAAGCGCCTGATCGAGCTGGACCAGCCGCTGCCGTTGCCGAGCTATGAAATGGTGTTGAAGGCGTCCCATACCTTCAACCTGCTGGATGCACGCCGGGCGATTTCCGTGACCGCGCGCCAGCAATACATCCTGCGTGTGCGCACCCTGGCGCGTTCCGTTGCGCAAGCCTACCTGCTGGCCCGTGCCAAGCTGGGCTTCCCGATGGCGACCCCGGACCTGCGTGATGAAGTGTTGGCTAAGCTGGAGGCTGCACAATGAGTGCTCAAGATTTTCTGGTTGAACTGGGCACCGAAGAACTGCCACCCAAAGCCCTGAACACCCTGGCCGATGCGTTCCTCGCCGGTATCGACAAAGGCCTGCAAGCCGCCGGCCTGGGCTACGAAGCCAAACAGGTGTACGCCGCGCCGCGCCGCCTGGCCGTGC
This sequence comes from Pseudomonas sp. Root401, assembly GCF_001425105.1. Taxonomy (NCBI): domain Bacteria; kingdom Pseudomonadati; phylum Pseudomonadota; class Gammaproteobacteria; order Pseudomonadales; family Pseudomonadaceae; genus Pseudomonas; species Pseudomonas sp. Root401. Next base: position 161,493 of record NZ_LMDO01000012.1, read on the forward strand.
TGATCACCGCCCTGGCGACCCAGCAGCCAGACCGCAGCATCAATCTCGACGGCCCGCCACGCCAGGCCGCGTTCGATGCCGACGGCAACCCGACCCAAGCTGCCCTGGGCTTCGCCAAGAAGTGCGGCGTGGACCTGAGCGAAATCGACCAGAGCGGCCCGAAGCTGCGCTACAGCCAGAGCATCAAGGGCAAGCCGACCGCCAGCCTGTTGCCGACCATCGTCGAAGATTCCCTCAATGACTTGCCGATCCCCAAGCGCATGCGCTGGGCCGCGCGCAAGGAAGAGTTCGTGCGCCCGACCCAATGGCTGGTGATGTTGCTCGGTGACCAGGTCATCGATTGCACGATCCTGGCCCAGAAGGCCGGTCGCGATTCCCGCGGTCACCGCTTCCATCATCCACAGAGCGTGCGCATCACCTCGCCGGCCAACTACCTGGCCGACCTGCGCGGCGCTTACGTGCTGGCCGACGCCAACGAGCGCCGCGAACTGATCAGCAAGCGCACCGAAGAGCTGGCCACCCTGCAGGAAGGCACCGCCATCGTGCCGGCCAACCTGCTGGACGAAGTGACCGCGCTGGTGGAATGGCCGGTGCCGCTGGTGTGCTCGTTCGAGGAACGTTTCCTTGAAGTGCCGCAGGAAGCGCTGATCACCACCATGCAGGACAACCAGAAGTACTTCTGCCTGCTGGACGCCGAAGGCAAGTTGCTGCCGCGCTTCATCACGGTCGCCAACATCGAAAGCAAGGACCCGCAGCAGATCATCGCCGGTAACGAAAAAGTCGTTCGCCCGCGCCTGACCGATGCCGAGTTCTTCTTCAAGCAAGACAAGAAGCAGCCCCTGGAAAGCTTCAACGAGCGCCTGCGCAACGTGGTGTTCCAGGAAAAACTCGGCAGCGTCTACGACAAGGCCGAGCGCGTGTCGAAACTGGCGGCGTTCATCGCCCCACGCATCGGCGGCGACGCCCAGCGCGCGGCCCGTGCCGGGATCCTGTCCAAGTGCGACCTGTCCACCGAGATGGTCGGTGAGTTCCCGGAGATGCAAGGCGTCGCCGGTTACTACTACGCCCTCAACGATGGCGAGCCGCAAGACGTGGCCCTGGCACTGAACGAGCAGTACATGCCGCGCGGTGCTGGCGCAGAGCTGCCGACCACCCTGACCGGTGCGGCCGTGGCGATCGCCGACAAGCTCGACACCCTGGTCGGCATCTTCGGTATCGGCATGCTGCCCACCGGCAGCAAAGACCCTTATGCCTTGCGTCGTGCGGCGCTGGGCGTGTTGCGGATCCTGATCGACAAGCAGTTGGACCTGGACCTGAACGACGCCGTGGCGTTCGCCGTCAATGCGTTCGGCAGCAAGGTCAAGTCTGCCGGCCTGGCCGATGCCGTGCTGGAATTTATCTTCGACCGCCTGCGTGCGCGTTATGAAGACGAAGGTGTCGAAGTCGCCACCTACCTGTCGGTGCGTGCCCTGAAACCGGGTTCGGCCCTGGACTTCGACCAGCGCGTACAAGCGGTGCAGGCGTTCCGCAAATTGCCGGAAGCGGCAGCGTTGGCGGCGGTGAACAAGCGTGTGTCGAACCTGCTGAGCAAGGCCGAGCCTTCAGTCAAAGCCGTTGAAGCACGTTACTTTGATAATGCCGCCGAGTTTTCGCTCAACTCGGCGATTCAACAGGCGTATGCGTCGGTACAACCGCTCATGGAAAAACGCGATTATGCCGAGGCCCTGGCGCGCCTGGCGGCACTGCGCGAGCCGGTCGATGCGTTCTTTGAAGCCGTGATGGTGAATGCGGACAACGAAGACGTTCGCAAGAATCGTTATGCATTGCTGGCACGCCTGCGCAGCCTGTTCCTCAATATTGCCGATATTTCCGTGCTGGGTTGAGGAGCTGCTGTTGAAACTGCTGATTCTCGATCGGGACGGGGTGATCAATCACGACTCCGACGCTTACATCAAATCGGTGGAGGAGTGGTTGCCGCTGCCCGGTTCGATCGAAGCCATCGCGCAGTTGAGCAAGGCCGGCTGGACGGTGGCGGTTGCCACCAACCAGTCGGGCATTGCCCGCGGTTACTATGACCTCGCCGTGCTCGAAGCCATGCACGAGCACCTGCGTGCATTGGTGGCGGAGCAGGGCGGGGAAGTCGGGCTGATCGTCTATTGCCCGCACGGGCCGGACGAGGGTTGCGATTGCCGCAAGCCCAAGCCGGGCATGTTGAAAACCATTGCCGCGCGTTACGGCGTGGCGCTGGCGGGTGTGTGGTTCGTCGGCGACAGCCTCGGTGACCTGGAGGCGGCCAAGGCCGTCGATTGTCAGCCAGTTTTGGTAAAGACCGGGAAAGGCGAAAAGACTCTGGGCAAGACCCTACCGGTGGGCACCTTGATTTTTGACGACTTGGCGGCGATTGCCGCTGAACTTATCCACAATTAGAGCTCCCAAGACAACCTGATCAAGGATTGTTCGGGAAGCGCTTGAACAGGCGGGCATTGCCCGCAACGGTAAATGCCGCTATGTCGATATTGCAGGCCATCAGAGCCTTTCTCTTTTACCTGCTGTTGGGCACCAGTTCCTTGCTGTGGTGCTCCTTGAGTTTTTTTATCGCGCCTTTCTTGCCGTTCAAGGCGCGCTACCGTTTCATCAATGTGTACTGGTGCCGCTGCGCGCTGTGGTTGAGCAAGGTGTTCCTGGGCATCAGCTATGAAGTCAAAGGTGCCGAGAACGTGCCTGACCGGCCCTGCGTGATCCAATCCAACCACCAGAGCACCTGGGAGACGTTCTTTCTCTCGGCCTATTTCGAACCGTTGAGCCAAGTGCTCAAGCGTGAACTGTTGTTCGTGCCGTTCTTCGGCTGGGCCATGGCGATGTTGCGCCCGATCGCCATCGATCGCGACAACCCCAAGGCGGCCCTCAAGCAGGTCGCGAAGAAGGGCGACGAACTGCTCAAGGATAACGTTTGGGTGCTGATCTTCCCCGAGGGCACCCGTGTTCCTTATGGAACCGTCGGCAAATTCTCCCGCAGCGGTTCGGCATTGGCCGTGAACGCCGATCTTCCTGTACTGCCGATTGCACACAATGCCGGCAAATTCTGGCCCAAGGCTGGCTGGATCAGGAAACCAGGCGTCATCACTGTGGTGATCGGCGCGCCGATGTATGCCGAAGGCACTGGGCCGCGCGCCATCGCCGAGCTCAATGACCGCGTACAAGCCTGGAATGAACAGACACAACGGGAAATAGGCTCACTGCCTCCGACCCCGACAACACCGGCCACCACCGACCAGCTCGCTGTTTGAGATCTGTGGATAACCTGTGTACCGTTTTTTCGAAATCCGTTGCTTTTATGCTGTAGGTCTATGTTTTTAATACATATTTCCTAAACACATAAAACCCGCCTTCAGGTGCATAAGTTTTTTATAGCACCAAAAAATCGCGGCCTTCGGCAGCTCCTACAGCCGAAGGCCGCGATCTTTTCAATCTTCCAATAACGGGAAACGCAGGCTAAACGTCGTGCCTTTACCCACCACGCTACGGCACTCGATTTTCCCCTCGTGATGGTCAACCACGGCCTTGACCATCGACAGCCCCAAGCCAATTCCATCGACCCCGTGAGCCGAGGAAAACCGTCGGTACTGCCTGAACAGGTCGGGTAGTTCTTCGGCGCTGATGCCTTTGCCCTGGTCGGCAACATTGCAGATCAACCAGCCCGGGGTGCAATGAACCTGCAGCGAAATGCAGGCGTCGGGCGCGCTGTACTTGATGGCATTTTCCAGCAGATTGAACAGGGCACGGGTCAGCAACGGTTGATCCGCCCTCACCATCGCCTCTTCATCTTCTATTTCATGAATCAACTGGATGCGCTTTGCCTGGGCGATGGGCAGCGCCTGGTCGAGCACATCCAGCACCAGCATGGCGAACAGCGTCGGCTGGAATTGATAGGCCTCGGATTCGGCCTTGGCCAATTGCACGAAGCCCTCGGTCAGGTCCAGGGCGCGACGTACCTGGCGCTCGATCTGGTCGAACAGCGGATTATCCCCACCGACCTGATGCCGCTGCACATCGAGCAATGCAAGGATCGCCGAGTGCGGGGCGCGCAAGTCGTGGGAGAGAAAACGCAGCATGACGCTGCGCTGTTCTTCAGCCTCACGTTCGGCGCTCAGGTCCGTGAGGCTCAACAACCAGCCAATCGGCGCGTCGCCATCAACCGGCAACAACGCCGCCCGTTCCAGGCGCAAGCTGCGCTCGCGAATGTCGCGAAACTCCACCAGAGGCAATGTGGATAACCGGTGATGCGCCCCATGCTCCAACCCTGGATAACCCAATTGCCCGAGCTGCTCGAGCACGTCGCCGCCCGCCAGGCCATGACCGAACAGCTCGCGCGCCTTGCGATTGCCAAGCAACAGCTTGCCTTGAGGATCACTGATCATGGTCGCCACCGGCAGGTATTCCAGGCCATCGGCAATGAAGCGGCGGGTGTCGCGGGTTCGGCTCATGGCTTGTTCCAGGGCCATGATCTGACCCTGCAAGCGGTCGCTGCCGGTATAGGAGGCGCGACGACGTTCCGGGAAAACCTTGGGCTCCGCGTCCAGGCGGGCCAGCTCCCAGCCGAAATAGGCCAGCACCACGCTCAGGCGCCGCCAATTCCAGATCAGGTAGCCAAACATGATGCCCAGCACACTTGCCATGGGCGACCACCACCAGCCTCGCGCGCCCAGCACGGCACTGATCAACAGGGCCAGGCTCATGCCGCCCACTGTTGTCCACAGGGCCAGGCGCGGGCGCAACAGCAACAGGCCCAATACACAGGCCACCAAACACACCGACAACAACACAGCACCTGGATGGTTACCCGTCGATTGACTGCTCAATGACAGCAAGGCCGTCAGCGGCAACAGCAACAAACTTATCCACAACCACTCCCGCACCAACTGACGAAACAACCGCTGGACCTGGGTTGGCTCACGACTTTCACGCCGACGTTGGTTACTCATAGGCCTCCTGGCCAAACTCAAGAACTGGGGATTTTTTCACAGGCCTGCCAAGCCCACGACTATAACGGGACTCGATGGGTGGCGCGCTGCTGCCTTTCCCTCTGTGCCGCGAGCCGGTATTGTCGCAGCCAGCGACAGGTCAATGACAACAAATCAGCCAGCGGCTGCGTTTCATTGCCACCTGCAGATGTCCGTTACTCTCGAGATCAAGGAATCGCATTTCATGCGTGTCGCCATACTGGACGATGAACCGGCCGAACTGCGCCGGGTAGAACAGACACTGCAACAAATCCCTGGCAGGGGCGAACAAGCCTGGACCCTGCATAGCTTTGAGCGAGGCGAGGACTTGTTGCGGCAACTGCGCCGGGAAACCTTCGACCTGTTGATCCTCGACTGGCAACTGCCGGACATCAGCGGGCTTTCATTGCTGCGCTGGACCCGCGAGCACATGGATTCGCCGCCGGCCGCCATCATGTTGACCAGCCGCGACGGCGAGCACGACATCGTCCAGGCCCTCAACGCTGGCGCTGACGACTATGTGAGCAAACCCTTCCGGCCCAACGAGCTCAAGGCCCGGGTCACCGCAGTGCTGCGCCGTCACAACCTGCAGCGCGCGCCCGCCAGCGACATGCTGGTGTTCAACGACCTGGCGTTCGACGACGCCGAGCTGACCATCACCCGCGCCGGCATTCCCATCAGCCTGACCGAGCGGGAATACCGCCTGGCCCGGTGCCTGTTCGCCAACCTGGGCCGGCCGCTGTCTCGGGAGTATTTCTACGAACGTTTCTGGACCCACGAAGAAATGACCTCGTCCCGCCCGCTCGACACCCATATCTATCGCCTGCGCAACAAGCTCGGCCTCACCGCGGATCGCGGTTGGCAGTTGCTGACGATTTATGGGTATGGGTATCGGTTGGAGAGTGTGGCGGCGGGGAGTGAGGCGTCTGTCGCGAGTTAGGTCTTTGATTACATCTGTGGCGAGGGGCGGTGCGACGTTTCGCTAAATCCCCTCACCACAACGGATATCAGCCGATCGTCTGCACCAAACTCCCTGCTTTTGCGATCCGACGGCGCTGCACCAGCAACCCGGACGCGACGACCAGTACGCTGAGCAGTCCGGTCGCGAGGATTTCCACGCGGTGGGCTTCCTGGAACAGCATGATGGTCAAGGCTCCCACGATGAAGACGATCACCGCGTAGGTCAGGCCGGGGAACAGCCACATGCTGAAGGCGACTTTTTCACCACGCGCCATGCGCTGTTTGCGCATACGCAGCTGCGAAATCGCGATGACCAGGTACACCAGCAACGCAATCGCGCCGGAGCTGGCCAGCAGGAATTCGAAGACCGCAGCCGGCGCCACATAGTTGGCGAACACGGCGAGGAAGGCCGCCCCGGTCGACAGCATCACCGCCCAGTAAGGTGTACCGCTCTTGTTGGTGCGCTGGGAAACGGCCGGCGCATCACCACGCTTGCCCAACGAGAACATCATCCGCGAAGCCGTATACAGCGCCGAGTTCAGGCAGCTCGTGACCGCCACCAGGACGACGATATCGACGATCAGTTTGGCATTGGGGATGCCCATGCGCTCCAGCACCGTCTGGTAGGAACCGACGCTGGCCAGGAGCGGATCGTTCCATGGCACCAGGGCGACGACGATGAAGATGGAGACGAGGTAAAACAAGCCAATCCGCCAGATGACCGAGTTGGTCGCCTTGGAGATCTGCTGGCCCGGGTTCTTCGATTCGGCCGCCGCGATGGTCACGATCTCGGTGCCCATGAACGAAAACATGGTGGTCAGGATTGCCCCCAACACCGCGCCCATACCGTTGGGCAGGAAGCCCTGGGTGTCGAACAGGTGCGAAACACCGCTGACCTGGCTGGTAGGCAGCAAGCCGAAGATCGCCATCACACCCAGGCCAATGAAGCCGATGATCGCCACCACCTTGACCAGGGCGAACCAGAATTCGAACTCCCCGTAATTCTTCACGCTGAACAGGTTGGTGACCGTCAGCAGCAGGGTGATGACCAAGGTGAAGGCCCAGATTGCCACGTTCGGAAACCAGGCATGCAGGATCGTCGCGGCGGCGTTGGCCTCCAGCGGAATCACCAGGACCCAGAACCACCAGTAGAGCCAGCCGATGGTGAAACCGGCCCAATGACCAATCGCACGGTCAGCATAGGTCGAGAAGGAGCCAGTGTCCGGCGACGCCACCGCCATTTCGCCCAGCATCCGCATCACCAGCACCACCAGGGCACCCGCGGCAGCGTAAGCCAGCAGCACGGCTGGGCCGGCCGCTGCGATAGCGTGGCCGGAGCCAACGAAAAGACCAGCGCCGATGACGCCGGCGATGGATAGCATCGTTACATGCCGGGGTTTGAGCCCTTGCTCCAGATGATTGGAAGTTTGCGTACCGCTCATTGAGACTACCCTTGGTGTTGGATTTATTCGTGTCACCTCGTACCCACCGTTCCACTGTCAATTTAAAGAAACGATGTGTAATTTATTTAACACGCAAGTTCTGCGCCAGAAAATCTGAAAGCCCGTTATCCGGGGCTTTCACCCCGTTCCTAACCCATTGAGCGTGAAGGCTTTGTGCCAAGGTGTTACCGAGTTACACCACTTTTTACCCACAGGCCTGAAAACGGTGCACGTTTTTCAAACGTAAAAAAAAGCCAACGCATATGCGTTGGCTTTTTTTGGAGCGGTGCTGCCGAAGGGATCAGAAATCCAGGTTGGATACCGCCAACGCATTGCTCTCGATGAAGTCACGACGAGGCTCGACCGCATCACCCATCAAGGTGTTGAAGATCTGGTCCGCGCCAATGGCGTCTTCGATGGTGACTTTCAGCATCCGGCGCGAGCCTGGGTCCATGGTGGTTTCCCACAACTGATCCGGGTTCATCTCGCCAAGACCTTTGTATCGCTGGATGGTGTGGCGCTTGGTGCTTTCGGCCATCAGCCATTCAAGGGCTTCCTTGAACTCGGTCACGGCCTTCTTGCGTTCACCACGTTGGATGTACGCACCTTCGTCCAGCAGCGTGCTCAGTTGCGCGCCGAGGGATACGACGGTCTTGTAGTCGTTGCTGCCGAAGAAGTCGCGGTTGAAGGTGACGTAGTTCGACAGGCCGTGGGAGATCAGTTCGACTTCCGGCAGCCAGACGTTACGTTCACGGTCTTCACGCAGGCTGGCTTTGTAGACCAGGCCGGATTTCTCGACAGTGCGCAGGCGCACTTCGTACTGGGCCAGCCAATCTTGCATCGCTGCGTGATCGGACAGTTGCTCCAGGCTCACGGCTGGCAGGTAGATGAAGTGCTCGGTCAGTTCCTGTGGGTACAGGCGCGACAGACGCTTGAGGGTCTTCATCACCAGGCGGAAGTCATTCACCAGGCGCTCAAGGGCTTCACCGGAAATGCCTGGGGCATCTTCGTTCAGGTGCAGGCTCGCGTCTTCCAGGGCCGACTGCGTCATGTACTCTTCCATGGCGTCGTCGTCTTTGATGTATTGCTCTTGCTTGCCTTTCTTGACCTTGTACAGCGGCGGCTGGGCGATGTAGATGTAGCCGCGCTCGATCAGCTCCGGCAACTGACGGAAGAAGAAGGTCAGCAGCAGGGTACGAATGTGCGAACCGTCGACGTCAGCATCGGTCATGATGATGATGTTGTGATAACGCAGCTTGTCGATGTTGTACTCTTCGCGGCCAATGCCGCAGCCCAACGCCGTGATCAAGGTGCCGACTTCCTGGGAGGAAATCATCTTGTCGAAGCGCGCCTTCTCGACGTTGAGGATCTTGCCCTTGAGCGGCAGGATGGCCTGGGTGCGGCGGTTACGACCCTGCTTGGCGGAACCGCCAGCAGAGTCACCTTCCACCAGGTACAGCTCGGACAGGGCAGGGTCCTTTTCCTGGCAGTCGGCCAGTTTGCCCGGCAAGCCGGCGATGTCCAGCGCGCCTTTGCGGCGGGTCATCTCACGGGCCTTGCGCGCCGCTTCACGGGCACGGGCGGCGTCGATCATCTTGCCGACCACCAGCTTGGCTTCGTTCGGGTTTTCCAGTAGGAAGTCGGAGAAGTACTTGCCCATCTCCTGTTCAACTGCGGTCTTCACTTCGGAAGACACCAGCTTGTCCTTGGTCTGGGAACTGAACTTCGGATCCGGCACCTTCACCGAGATGATCGCGGTCAGGCCTTCACGGGCATCGTCACCGGTGGTGGCGACTTTATGCTTCTTCGCCAGCCCTTCCTGTTCGATGTAGTTGTTCAGGTTACGAGTCAGCGCCGAACGAAAGCCCACCAAGTGGGTACCGCCGTCGCGCTGCGGGATGTTGTTGGTGAAGCACAACAGGTTCTCGTTGAAGCTGTCGTTCCACTGCAGGGCGATTTCCACGCCGATGCCGTCTTCACGCTGGACGTTGAAATGGAACACCTGGTTGACCGGGGTCTTGTTGGTGTTCAGGTACTCAACAAACGCACGCAGGCCGCCTTCGTACTTGAACAGCTCTTCCTTGCCGCTGCGCTCGTCCTTGAGGACGATGCCAACACCGGAGTTGAGGAAGGACAGTTCACGAATCCGCTTGGCCAGGATGTCCCAGCTGAAGTGGATGTTCTTGAAGGTTTCGCTCGAGGCCTTGAAGTGAATCTGGGTGCCGGTGCTTTCGCTGTCGCCAACGATCGCCATCGGTGCCTGGGGCACGCCGTGGATGTAGGTCTGTTCCCAGATCTTGCCGCTGCGGCGAACGGTCAGGACCAGCTCTTCGGACAGCGCGTTCACTACCGATACACCTACGCCGTGCAGACCGCCGGATACCTTGTAGGAGTTGTCGTCGAACTTACCGCCTGCGTGGAGGACGGTCATGATGACCTCGGCGGCGGAAACGCCTTCCTCTTTATGCACGTCTACCGGGATGCCACGGCCGTTGTCGCGAACGGTGATGGACTCATCCGGGTGGATGATGATGCTGATGTCGTCGCAATGGCCGGCGAGGGCTTCGTCGATGGAGTTGTCGACCACCTCGAACACCATGTGGTGCAGGCCGCTACCATCGTCGGTGTCACCAATGTACATACCGGGACGTTTGCGTACGGCATCCAGGCCTTTCAGCACTTTAATGCTCGTTGAGTCGTACGTATTTTCTTCGCTCAATGCCTTCACTCCCGATGGTCGTGGGTCTGGGTGATACGGCCCTGTTCCACGTGGAACAGAGCGACTGGCGTTTCCGTCTGCCAGCCTTCCCTCAATAATTCGTGGTCTACACAGGTGATGAACACCTGGCAGCGTAAGTCTTCCAGCAAGCGGCATAGCGCGCGGCGGTGGGCTTCGTCCAGCTCGGACGGCAAGTCATCCACCAGATAAATACACTGGCCGCGGCGGGCCTGGCTGACCAGATGCCCCTGGGCTATGCGCAAGGCACACACCACCAACTTCTGCTGCCCCCGGGACAAGATGTCCGCGGCGTTATGTGCGCCCAATCTGAGACGCAAGTCAGCACGTTGTGGTCCGGCCTGGGTATGGCCCATCTGCTGGTCCCGCTGCAGCGAGCCAGCCAACACGGTGCTCAGTTCCCGATCCTTGTCCCAGCCTCGGTAATAGCTGAGCGTCAGGCCCTCAAGCTCAACCAGTTCGCTCAAGGTCTGCTCGAAGACCGGTTTCAAGGCTTTGATGTAAGCGCGGCGGTATTCATCGATTTCAGCGCTGGCCTGGCACAGTTCCCTGTCCCAAACCGCTTGCGAAACGGCGTCAAGTGTACCATGTCGCAGCCAAGAGTTTCGCTGGCGCAGCGCCTTCTGCAGGCGTTGCCAAGTCGTCATGAAGCGCGGTTCCACGTGGAACACGCCCCAGTCGAGAAATTGCCGGCGAATCTTCGGTGCGCCCTCCAGCAGACGAAAGCTGTCCGGGTTGATCAACTGCAACGGCAGGATCTCGGCCAGTTGTGCCGCGCTGCGGGCGTTCTGCCCATCGATGCGGATCTGGAACTCGCCTTGCCGGTCCCGCGATATCCCCAGGGCGCTATGGCCGCCTTCTGCCAGTTCCACCTGCCCGAACACCGTGCACGCCAGTTGATCGTACTGGATGACCGGTAACAGGCGGGTGCTGCGAAACGAACGGGCAAGCCCGAGCAGGTGCACGGCTTCCAGGACGCTGGTTTTGCCGCTGCCGTTGGCGCCGTAAAGGATATTGATGCGGGGGGAAGGGGAGAAGGTCACCGGGTGCAGATTGCGCACCGCGGTGACCGAGACGCGACTTAAGGACATCTAGCTTCTGCTGGGCATGGGCATGATTACAGACGCATCGGCATGACAACGTAAGCCGAATCGTCGTTGTCGGACTCTTGCACCAGCGCACTGCTGTTGGAGTCGGACAGGATCAGACGCACTTGCTCGGTGGTCATCACGCCCAGCACGTCGAGCAGGTAGCTGACGTTGAAGCCGATTTCCAGGGAGCCGCCGTTGTACTCAACGCCAACTTCTTCTTCCGCTTCTTCCTGCTCCGGGTTGTTCGCCTGGATTTTCAGCTGACCATTGGCCAGTTGCAGGCGGATGCCACGGTACTTCTCGTTGGAGAGAATCGCGGTACGGCTGAAAGCTTCGCGCAGCGCCTGGCGATCGCCCAGGACCAGCTTGTCGCCACCTTTTGGCAGCACGCGCTCGTAGTCAGGGAATTTGCCGTCTACCAGCTTCGACGTGAAGGTGAACTCGCCGGTGGTGGCGCGGATGTGGTGCTGGCCCAGCACGATGCTGACGTTGCCGTCCGGCTCGGTCAGCAGGCGGGCCAGCTCCAGGATACCTTTGCGCGGCACGATCACCTGGTGGCGATCCGGCTGACCGATATCGGCCTGCATCGAGCACATGGCCAGGCGGTGGCCGTCGGTGGCGACGGCGCGGATGACGCCGGCAGACACTTCCAGGAGCATACCGTTGAGGTAATAACGCACGTCCTGCTGGGCCATGGCGAAGCTGGTGCGTTCGATCAGGCGACGCAATTTGCTCTGGTCCAGGCTGCAGGTCAGCGAACCCGGGCCTTCTTCCACAGTCGGGAAATCGTTGGCTGGCAGCGTGGACAAGGTGAAACGGCTGCGACCGGCCTTGACCACGAGCTTCTGCTCATCGACCTTGATGTCGATCAGCGCGTCGTTGGGCAGGCTCTTGCAGATGTCCATCAGCTTGCGCGCCGGCACGGTGATGGAGCCCGGATCGGCCGGTTCTTCAAGTTGCACACGACCGACCAGCTCGACTTCCAGGTCGGTACCGGTCAGCGACAATTGCTGGCCTTCGACAACCAGCAGCACGTTGGAAAGTACCGGCAAGGTCTGGCGGCGTTCGACGACGCCTGCGACCAGTTGCAGGGGTTTCAACAGGGCTTCGCGTTGAATGGTGAAATGCATGGTCTAGTCCCTTGCCTTAATAAGCTGCGCTGGTGGTCATCAAGTGGTCAGTGTACGCAGCAGGTTCTTGTAGTCCTCGCGGATGTCCGCGTCGGATTCCTTAAGTTCGTTGATCTTGCGGCAGGCGTGCAGCACGGTGGTGTGGTCGCGTCCGCCAAACACATCGCCGATTTCCGGCAGGCTGTGGTTGGTCAGTTCCTTGGACAGGGCCATCGCCACCTGACGCGGACGTGCTACCGAACGCGAACGGCGTTTGGACAGCAGGTCGGAAATCTTGATTTTGTAGTATTCCGCAACGGTTCGCTGAATGTTATCCACAGAAACCAATTTGTCCTGAAGCGCCAACAGGTCCTTCAAGGATTCGCGAATCAATTCGATGGTGATGTCGCGGCCCATGAAGTGCGAGTGAGCGATCACCCGCTTGAGGGCACCTTCGAGCTCACGCACGTTGGAGCGAATACGCTGGGCGATGAAGAACGCGGCATCGTGAGGCAGCTCGACCTTGGCCTGGTCGGCTTTCTTCATCAGGATCGCAACCCGTGTTTCCAGCTCCGGCGGCTCGACGGCCACCGTCAGGCCCCAGCCGAAACGCGACTTGAGGCGTTCTTCAAGGCCTTCGATTTCTTTCGGGTAGCGGTCACTGGTGAGAATGACCTGCTGCCCGCCTTCAAGCAATGCGTTGAAGGTGTGGAAAAACTCTTCCTGGGAACGTTCCTTGCGGGCGAAGAACTGAATGTCGTCGATCAGCAAGGCGTCCACCGAACGGTAGAAACGCTTGAACTCGTTGATCGCGTTCAGCTGCAGCGCCTTGACCATGTCGGCCACGAAACGCTCGGAATGCAGGTACACGACCTTGGCATTCGGGTTCTTCTTTAATAGGTGGTTGCCCACGGCGTGCATCAAGTGGGTCTTACCCAAGCCTACGCCGCCATAGAGGAACAGCGGGTTGTAACCGTGCTTGGGGTTGTCCGCGACCTGCCAGGCCGCCGCGCGAGCCAGTTGGTTGGATTTACCTTCGACGAAATTCTCGAAGGTAAAGGTCCGGTTCAGGTAGCTGGTGTGCTTGAGCGCGCCTTCGACCTGGACGGTGCGCTGTTCGGCACGCACCGGCGCCTGCTGGGAGCTGGCACCGGCCATCGGGTCGAAGCTGTCCCGGGAGGGTTCTTCGCTGACCTCGGCGACCTTTTGTGCGTTGCGTTTGCTCGGGGCAGGGGCGGGTGCCGGGGCAGCATGGTTGTTAACCGGTGCCGTTGCAACCTGTTGGGCCTGTGACGCTGCGGCGGCCAGCGGCGCGTTGGGTGCGGCGCGCGGTGCCGAGCTGCGCTTGCTGCCTATTAATAAGGACAACGCAGGCGCCATGCCATTGCCATGCTCGTCGAGCAGTTCCATGACCCGGCCCAGGTACTTTTCGTTGACCCAGTCGAGAACGAAACGGTTCGGTGCATAGACACGCAACTCGTCGCCTTCGGCTTCGACCTGTAGTGGACGGATCCAAGTGTTGAATTGTTGGGCAGGCAGCTCATCGCGCAAAAGCTCTACGCACTGCTGCCAAAGTTCCACTGACACGGATATCCCCTAAGTTGAAAGCCGGTGAGGCAAAAACAAGCGGCCATTGTAGCGAGCAGACGCCCACTTATCCACATGCAGCTTGCTGATCGCCCATGATTTATCAACGCGTTAACCGCGAGAAAGACGACGGGCGGTCAGTGGATAAGCTCTGTGGATAACCGCGCCTGAGGTCGTTGCACAAGTGGGGGCGAAAGTCGGTGGATAACCGGCCTGTGGATAACCACGCATTCCACACACAGCTTATCCGACAGCGCAGCACAGGCTGGCCACTGCTTTCCCCTGTAGTTGTCATTCTCTGTACATGGCGGATTACAAGGGCTGAGCATGGTTATCCACAGACAGGTGGCTGCCTTGCTTTTATAAGCTTTACAGAAAAGCTTTAAATAATTCCCTTCTTTATTTCTATATCTAGCGTCGTGTGATGAATCCGTCCAAGCGTCGGGATATCTATTTAAAGGAAACGCTGGTTGGAAATTGACCTAGAGGCTTGCTTTCTCTAGAATCCCCGGTCTCTTAAAACGGGGGCCATTCCGGCCCGTTGTGGACGAACCAGGTAACACGACATGAAACGTACTTTCCAACCAAGCACTATCAAACGCGCTCGTACCCACGGTTTCCGTGCTCGCATGGCTACCAAGAACGGTCGTGCCGTCCTGTCGCGTCGTCGCGCCAAAGGTCGTGCGCGTCTGGCAGTTTGATAATCCGGCACTGGAGGTGAGTCAGGACTTCAGTCGGGAAAAGCGTCTGCTTACACCCCGGCATTTCAAGGCAGTCTTTGACTCCCCTACCGGCAAGGTTCCGGGGAAAAATCTCCTGCTCCTTGCGCGCAGTAACGATCTCGATCACCCCCGACTAGGGCTGGTTATCGGGAAAAAGAGCGTCAAGCTCTCTGTTCAGCGCAATCGCCTCAAACGTCTGATGCGCGAATCGTTTCGCCTGAACCAGGATTCACTGGTCGGATGGGACATTGTTATCGTCGCGCGCAAAGGTTTGGGTGACGTAGAAAACCCCGAATTGATTCAGCATTTCGGCAAGCTCTGGAAGCGTCTGGCCCGTAACAAGCCAGTACCAGCAGTCAACACCGAAACTGTAGGGGTAGACAGTCCCGATGCGTAAACTGGCACTCGTTCCGATCCAGTTTTACCGCTATGCCATTAGTCCTTTGATGGCCAGCCACTGTCGTTTCTACCCCAGTTGTTCCTGCTACGCGTACGAAGCCATAGAAAATCATGGCCTACTGCGCGGTGGCTGGCTGACCTTTCGTCGTTTAGGTCGCTGTCATCCGTGGAATCCCGGCGGTTATGACCCGGTTCCGCCTATCCCTACCTCCCGTTCTTCTTCGATGGCCGAGTAATCATGGATATCAAACGCACGATCCTGATCGTCGCCCTGGCAATCGTGTCCTACGTCATGGTCCTTAAATGGAACCAGGACTATGGCCAGGCTGCCCTGCCGACTCAGAATGTTGCAGCCAGCAATACCGCACCGAGCCTGCCGGATGCCCCAGTTGGCAACAACGCTGCCAGCAATGACGACATCCCGCGCGCGGCAAGCGATACCAGCGCTCCTGCCGAAGCCCCCGTGGCCGTAAGCAAAGATCTCATCCAGATCAAAACGGACGTGCTCGAGCTGGCAATCGATCCACAAGGTGGTGACGTCGCCCAGCTGAAGCTGCCGCTGTACCCACGTCGCCAGGATCATCCGGAAATCCCGTTCCAGTTGTTCGACAACGGTAACGAGCGCACCTATCTGGCCCAAAGTGGCCTGATCGGTACCAACGGCCCGGATTCGAACCCGGCCGGTCGCCCGGTCTACTCTGCCGAGAAGAAGACTTATCAACTGGCTGACGGTCAGGACCAACTGGTCGTGGACCTGAAGTTCAGCAAGGATGGCGTCAACTACATCAAGCGTTTCACCTTGAAACGTGGCCTGTATGACGTAACCGTCTCTTACCTGATCGACAACCAGAGCGCACAGCCCTGGTCCGGTGCGATGTTCGCGCAACTCAAGCGTGACGCCAGCGACGATCCTTCCTCCAGCACCGCCACTGGCACCGCGACTTACCTGGGCGCTGCCCTGTGGACAAGTTCGGAGCCGTACAAGAAAGTGTCCATGAAGGACATGGACAAGGGCCCGCTCAAGGAAACCGTCCAAGGTGGCTGGGTTGCCTGGCTGCAGCATTATTTTGTAACAGCCTGGATCCCGCAAAAAGGCGACAGCAACGTCGTCCAGACGCGCAAAGACAGCAAAGGCAACTTCATCATCGGTTACACCGGTCCGACATTGACTGCCGCGCCAGGTGCGAAAGCCGAAACCAGCGCCATTCTGTATGCCGGTCCTAAAAGCCAGGCCGTCCTGAAAGAGTTGTCCCCAGGTCTGGAACTGACCGTGGACTACGGTTTCCTGTGGTTCATTGCCCAGCCGATCTTCTGGCTGCTGCAACATATCCACAGCATCGTCGGTAACTGGGGCTGGTCGATCATTTTCCTGACCATGCTGATCAAGGGTCTGTTCTTCCCATTGTCGGCCGCCAGCTACAAATCCATGGCTCGTATGCGCGCTGTGGCCCCAAAACTGGCCGCGCTGAAAGAGCAACATGGCGATGACCGGCAGAAAATGTCCCAGGCCATGATGGAGTTGTACAAGAAAGAGAAGATCAACCCGCTGGGTGGATGCTTGCCGATTCTTGTGCAGATGCCAGTGTTCCTGTCGCTGTACTGGGTGTTGCTGGAAAGCGTGGAGATGCGTCAGGCACCGTTCATGCTGTGGATTACCGACCTGTCGATCAAGGATCCGTTCTTCATCCTGCCGATCATCATGGGCGCGACCATGTTCATCCAGCAGCAGTTGAACCCAACGCCTCCGGATCCGATGCAGGCGAAGGTCATGAAAATGATGCCAATCATCTTCACCTTCTTCTTCCTGTGGTTCCCGGCTGGTCTTGTGCTGTACTGGGTTGTGAACAACGTGTTGTCCATCACTCAGCAGTGGTACATCACGCGTAAGATCGAAGCGGCTGCGAAAAAAGCCGAGGCGTAACTTGCTCTGTGGATAACCACACAAAACGCCCCCTAGTGGGGCGTTTTGCTATCTGCCACTTTTGTCTGGATACCGGTTTATGAGCGCTCCGCGTGAAACCATCGCCGCCGTTGCCACCGCCCAAGGTCGCGGCGGTGTCGGCATCGTCCGTATTTCGGGGCCCTTGGCCAGTGTTGCGGCCAAGGCTATCAGCGGTCGTGAACTCAAACCGCGGTTTGCTCATTACGGTCCGTTTTTCAGTGATGACCAGCAGGTCCTCGACGAGGGGCTGGCCTTGTATTTCCCGGGACCGAATTCGTTCACCGGCGAAGACGTACTGGAACTGCAAGGGCATGGCGGCCCCATCGTGCTGGACATGCTGCTCAAGCGTTGCCTGGAACTGGGCTGTCGCCTGGCGCGGCCGGGTGAATTCAGTGAACGGGCCTTCCTCAACGACAAGCTCGACCTGGCCCAAGCCGAAGCGATCGCCGATTTGATCGAAGCCAGTTCTGCACAAGCGGCACGCAACGCATTGCGTTCCTTGCAGGGTGCGTTTTCCCAGCGTGTGCATAACCTCACCGAACAATTGATCGGCCTGCGGATTTACGTGGAGGCCGCGATTGATTTCCCGGAAGAGGAAATCGACTTCCTAGCCGATGGCCACGTGCTGAGCATGCTGGATAAGGTGCGCGATGAGTTATCCACAGTACTGCGCGAAGCCGGACAGGGTGCCTTGCTGCGCGATGGGATGACCGTGGTGATCGCTGGGCGGCCGAATGCCGGCAAGTCCAGCCTGTTGAATGCCCTGGCCGGTCGTGAAGCGGCGATTGTCACCGAGATCGCCGGCACCACCCGGGACATCCTGCGTGAACATATCCACATCGACGGCATGCCGCTGCACGTAGTGGATACCGCAGGTTTGCGCGACACCGATGACCAGGTGGAAAAAATCGGCGTTGAACGGGCGCTCAAGGCCATCGGTGAAGCCGATCGGGTCCTGCTGGTGGTGGATGCCACCGCACCGGAAGCGGACGATCCATTTGCCTTGTGGCCTGAATTCCTCGAAGTCCGCCCGGATCCAGCGAAAGTTACCTTGATCCGTAACAAGGCCGACCTGACCGGGGAAGCGATTGTCCTTGAGGTCAGCAACGACGGCCATGTGACCATCAGTCTGAGCGCAAAGGCGGCGGGCGAAGGCCTGGAATTGCTGCGTGAACACCTCAAGGCCTGCATGGGCTATGAGCAGACCGCGGAAAGCAGCTTCAGCGCCCGCCGGCGGCATCTTGAAGCCTTGCGCCATGCCAGTGCCGCCCTGGAACACGGTCGCGCGCAGCTGACCTTGGCGGGGGCGGGTGAGTTGTTGGCCGAAGACCTTCGCCAGGCCCAACATTCCCTCGGGGAAATTACCGGCGCCTTCAGCTCCGACGACCTGTTGGGGCGGATCTTTTCCAGCTTCTGCATCGGTAAATAACCCCGCCTTTCAAACCGGGTTTGTCCTCGAAGCCTCTCGAGTCCAACGCAAACCCGGTTCCTCTCCTCTGTTTTTGACACGATTGCCCTTGATGGCGGCTTGCCCGTGGACGCTGCTGCGATCCATCGCGGCGATTTTCTGTGGATTAAGCCCTGTGAATAACTGCCATTGAGGTCGGTTGATAAACTCCCTTCAAAACTGAAGATAACCTCCTCTGTGGATAACAGGCCCATTCATCCACAGGCTTACACCGGTTATCCAAGCCCCTCATTGCCACCTGACCACAGGGTTTTGAATCTCTGTACATATTGAAAATAAAGGCCTGTGTAATGTTATCCACAGATAGGTGGCTCCGTAAGAATAAACATAAAAACAAAGGTTTTATAAATTTCTTTCTTTTTAATTTCTTTAACCGCGAGTTTTCCACAGCTGGTTAAATTTTGTGCAAAGGGTTCTTTAGGAAAGGGGAAGTCCCTATACTTGCCGACCTGGCTCGAAAAACGCTCTGGCCAGGCTCAAGACCTATTTCCGAATTACCTGAATTAAGCAGGCACGAGGTGCGTGGTGGATTTCCCTTCCCGTTTTGAAGTGATCGTCATCGGCGGCGGTCATGCCGGTACCGAGGCAGCACTTGCATCAGCGCGCATGGGGGCAAAAACCCTGTTGCTGACGCATAACGTGGAAACCCTCGGTGCCATGAGTTGCAACCCTGCCATTGGTGGGATCGGCAAAAGCCACCTGGTCAAGGAAATCGATGCCCTAGGCGGCGCGATGGCCATGGCCACCGATAAGGGTGGTATCCAGTTTCGCGTATTGAACAGCCGCAAAGGCCCAGCCGTGCGCGCTACTCGCGCACAGGCCGACCGAGTCCTGTACAAGGCCGCTGTCCGTGAAATCCTGGAAAACCAGCCGAACCTGTGGATATTTCAACAAGCGGCCGATGACCTGATCGTCGAACAGGACCAGGTACGCGGTGTCGTCACGCAAATGGGCCTGCGGTTCTTCGCCGATTCCGTGGTGTTGACCACCGGGACCTTCCTCGGCGGACTTATCCACATCGGTTTGCAGAATTTTTCCGGCGGTCGCGCCGGTGATCCGCCGTCGATTGCTCTGGCTCACCGCCTGCGTGAGTTGCCATTGCGTGTCGGGCGCCTGAAAACCGGTACGCCACCTCGCATCGACGGCAAGTCCGTGGATTTCTCGGTGATGACCGAGCAGCCTGGCGATACGCCGATCCCGGTGATGTCGTTCATGGGCAACAAGGAACAGCATCCACGGCAAGTCAGTTGCTGGATCACCCACACCAACGCCCGCACCCACGAAATCATCGCGGCGAACCTCGATCGTTCGCCGATGTATTCCGCTGCCGGTGAAATCGAAGGTGTCGGCCCGCGCTATTGCCCGTCGATTGAAGACAAGATCCATCGCTTTGCCGACAAGGAAAGCCATCAGGTGTTTATCGAACCGGAAGGTTTGACCACCCATGAGTTGTATCCGAACGGGATATCCACAAGTCTGCCGTTCGACGTGCAATTGCAGATCGTGCAATCGATCCGTGGCATGGAGAACGCGCACATCGTGCGTCCGGGTTATGCGATCGAGTACGACTACTTCGATCCGCGCGATTTGAAGTACAGCCTGGAAACCAAAGCTATCGGCGGTCTGTTCTTCGCCGGGCAGATCAACGGCACCACCGGTTACGAAGAGGCCGGCGCCCAAGGGCTGTTGGCCGGTGCCAACGCCGCACTGCGCGCCCAGGGCAAAGACAGCTGGTGCCCGCGTCGCGATGAGGCATACATCGGGGTGCTCGTGGACGACCTGATTACCCTGGGAACCCAGGAACCGTATCGGATGTTCACCTCCCGGGCCGAATACCGCCTGATCCTGCGTGAAGACAACGCCGACCTGCGCTTGACCGAGAAAGGTCGCGAACTGGGGTTGGTGGACGACGCGCGCTGGGCCGCGTTCTGCAAGAAACGCGAGAGCATCGAGCTGGAAGAGCAGCGCCTGAAAAGCACCTGGGTTCGTCCCGGTACCGAGCAGGGCGATGCCATTGCGGCGAAATTCGGCACGCCGCTGACCCACGAATACAATCTGCTGAACCTCTTGAGCCGTCCGGAAATCGACTATGCCGGGCTGGTGGAAGTGACTGGCCAGGGCGCGGAAGATCCACAGGTGGCTGAACAGGTCGAGATCAAGACCAAGTACGCCGGTTACATCGACCGCCAGCAGGACGAAATCGCCCGTCTGCGCGCCAGTGAAGACACCAAGCTGCCTGTGGATATCGATTACACCGGCATTTCCGGGTTGTCGAAGGAAATCCAGAGCAAGCTCGGTGCGACCCGTCCAGAGACCTTGGGCCAGGCCTCGCGCATTCCCGGCGTCACGCCAGCGGCGATTTCCCTGTTGATGATTCATTTGAAAAAACGCGGCGCGGGCCGCCAGTTGGAGCAAAGCGCTTGAGTTCGATGGTCACCTCGCAACACGCTGAAGAGTTATCCACAGGTGCCCGTCAGCTCGGCGTCAACTTGACCGAAGCCCAGCACGCGCAATTGCTGGGTTATCTGGCGTTGTTGATCAAATGGAACAAGGCCTACAACCTGACCGCCGTGCGCGATCCGGACGAAATGGTCTCGCGCCATTTGCTCGACAGCCTCAGTGTCATGTCCTTCATCGAAAACGGTCGCTGGCTGGATGTCGGCAGTGGCGGGGGCATGCCGGGAATTCCGCTGGCGATCCTGTTTCCCGACTCGCAAGTGACCTGCCTGGACAGCAACGGCAAGAAAACCCGCTTCCTGACCCAGGTCAAACTCGAACTCAAACTGGATAACCTGCAAGTTATCCACAGCCGCGTCGAAGCGTTCCAGCCTGCAGATCCGTTCAACGGGATCATCTCCCGGGCGTTCAGCAGCATGGAGAACTTCAGCAACTGGACTCGCCACCTGGGCGACGCCGATACGCGCTGGCTGGCAATGAAGGGCGTTCATCCGGCCGATGAGCTGGTAGCATTGCCGGCAGACTTCCACCTCGATAGCGAACACGCCTTGGCCGTACCCGGTTGCCAAGGCCAACGCCATCTGCTGATACTGCGCCGCACGGCATGATTGGGAACACAAGCAAGAATGGCTAAGGTATTCGCGATAGCGAACCAGAAGGGTGGTGTGGGCAAGACCACCACCTGTATCAACCTCGCAGCATCCCTGGTCGCGACCAAGCGCCGGGTGCTGTTGATCGATCTCGATCCACAGGGCAACGCCACCATGGGTAGCGGTGTGGATAAGCATGGCCTGGAAAACTCCATCTACGACGTCCTGATCGGCGAATGCGATCTGGGCCAGGCCATGCACTTTTCCGAACACGGCGGTTATCAACTGCTGCCGGCCAACCGTGACCTGACGGCGGCCGAAGTGGTGCTGCTGGAAATGCAGATGAAGGAAAGCCGTCTGCGCAGCGCCTTGGCGCCGATCCGGGAAAACTACGATTACATCCTGATCGACTGCCCACCGTCGCTGTCGATGCTGACCCTCAACGCCCTGGTGGCGGCCGATGGGGTAATTATCCCCATGCAGTGCGAGTACTTCGCGTTGGAAGGGTTGAGCGACCTTGTGGATAACATCAAGCGCATCGCCGAACTGCTGAACCCGGACCTGAAGGTCGAAGGCCTGCTGCGGACCATGTACGACCCGCGCCTGAGCCTGATGAACGATGTTTCGGCCCAGCTCAAGGAACACTTCGGCGAGCAGCTCTACGACACGGTCATCCCGCGTAACATCCGCCTGGCCGAAGCGCCGAGCTACGGGATGCCGGCCCTGGCCTACGACAAACAATCCCGTGGTGCGCTGGCTTACCTGGCCCTGGCGGGCGAGATGGTTCGCCGTCAGCGCCGCAATCCACGCACCGCTGCAGCCCAGCCAACTTAAGGAAACCCCATGGCCGTCAAGAAACGAGGTCTCGGACGTGGACTGGATGCACTGCTCAGCGGTCCCACTGTCAGCTCGCTGGAAGAACAGGCTGTCCAGGTCGATCAGCGTGAGTTGCAGCATTTGCCGCTGGACCTGATCCAGCGCGGCAAATATCAGCCGCGCCGGGACATGGACCCGCAGGCGCTGGAAGAACTGGCCCAGTCGATCAAGAGCCAGGGCGTGATGCAGCCGATCGTGGTCCGGCCGATCGCCAATGGGCGCTTCGAGATCATTGCCGGCGAACGTCGCTGGCGCGCCAGCCAGCAGGCCGGCCAGGAAACCATCCCGGCAATGGTCCGTGATGTGCCGGATGAAACGGCCATCGCCATGGCGCTGATCGAGAACATCCAGCGTGAAGACCTCAACCCGATCGAGGAAGCCGTGGCCCTGCAGCGCTTGCAGCAGGAATTCCAGCTGACCCAGCAACAAGTTGCCGAGGCGGTGGGCAAGTCCCGCGTGACCGTGGCCAACCTGCTGCGCCTGATTGCGTTGCCGGAAGTCATCAAGACCATGCTGTCCCATGGCGACCTGGAAATGGGTCATGCCCGGGCATTGCTCGGTTTGCCGGAAAATCAACAGGTTGAAGGGGCGCGACATGTTGTCGCACGCGGTCTGACTGTGCGCCAAACCGAGGCACTGGTTCGCCAGTGGCTGAGCGGTAAACCGGCCCCTGTCGAGGCACCCAAAACCGATCCTGATATCGCTCGCCTGGAACAGCGCCTGGCCGAGCGCCTGGGCTCTGCGGTGCAGATCCGCCACGGAAAGAAGGGAAAGGGGCAATTGGTGATTGGCTACAACTCCCTCGATGAGCTGCAAGGTGTCCTTGCACACATTCGCTGAAACAATTGCTCTTGTAGCGCGCAGTCGGAAATCACTACCTGACAGTTGAATAGGGGCAGAACCGCCCCTATACTCTGCGCGCATTTTGTCGGCACAAATTATGCCAAGTTATTGAATTATGGCGGCCGACTATTGGAGAGCAAAAGCGATGGAAACCCGCACGCCAAACCGCTTGCCGTTCCATCGTCTGGCAGTTTTCCCGGTTTTGATGGCCCAATTCACCGTTGTACTGATCGCCGCATTGGCGCTCTGGCAATGGAAAGGAGTCGTCGCCGGATACTCAGGGCTTTGCGGAGGCCTGATAGCCTTGCTTCCCAATATTTACTTTGCTCACAGGGCCTTTCGGTTTTCCGGCGCCCGAGCAGCCCAGGCTATCGTCCGGTCTTTTTATGCCGGCGAGGCGGGGAAACTGATTTTGACGGCAGTGCTGTTTGCATTGACGTTCGCAGGTGTGAAGCCACTGGCGCCGCTGGCTGTATTCAGCGTCTTCGTGCTGACCCAACTGGTTAGCTGGTTCGCTCCCCTGCTAATGAGAACAAGACTTTCGAGACCTTAGGGCGTTTGAGGCAACCATGGCAGAGACAACCGCTTCGGGCTATATCCAGCACCACTTGCAGAACCTGACCTTCGGTCAGCTACCCAACGGCGGCTGGGGCTTTGCCCACACCGCAGCAGAAGCCAAGGAAATGGGCTTCTGGGCTTTCCACGTCGATACCCTCGGCTGGTCGGTCGCATTGGGTCTGATCTTCGTTCTTCTTTTCCGCATGGCGGCAAAGAAGGCGACTTCCGGTCAGCCTGGTGCACTGCAGAACTTCGTTGAAGTACTGGTCGAATTCGTCGATGGCAGCGTGAAAGACAGCTTCCATGGCCGTAGCCCGGTGATCGCACCGCTGGCACTGACCATCTTCGTCTGGGTGTTCCTGATGAACGCCGTCGACCTGGTACCGGTCGACTGGATTCCTCAGCTGGCCATCCTGATCTCCGGCGATGCACACATCCCATTCCGCGCCGTGTCGACCACCGACCCGAACGCGACCCTGGGCATGGCGTTCTCGGTTTTCGCACTGATCATTTTCTATAGCATCAAGGTCAAGGGCATCGGCGGCTTCATCGGCGAACTGACCCTGCACCCGTTCGGCAGCAAGAACATCCTGGTTCAAGCCCTGCTGATCCCGGTGAACTTCCTGCTGGAGTTCGTGACCCTGATCGCCAAACCGATTTCTCTGGCACTGCGTCTGTTCGGCAACATGTATGCCGGCGAACTGGTGTTCATCCTGATCGCTGTGATGTTCGGCAGCGGCCTGCTGTGGCTCAGCGGCCTGGGTGTAGTCCTGCAATGGGCGTGGGCTGTGTTCCACATCCTGATCATCACCCTGCAGGCGTTCATCTTCATGATGCTGACCATCGTCTACCTGTCGATGGCGCACGAAGAAAACCATTAAGGCCAGTCTCGACTAGTCTGATGTCCTTCCCGGTCAAACGGGAAGGAGCCCGAACCGGGCTGAGAAACGATTTGTTTTACCGCTTTAATCTAAAAAACCTAAACCATACGACGTAAAAGTCGGGAGGAAAGATGGAAACTGTAGTTGGTCTAACCGCTATCGCTGTTGCACTGTTGATCGGCCTGGGCGCACTGGGTACCGCAATTGGTTTCGGCCTGTTGGGCGGCAAGTTCCTGGAAGGCGCAGCGCGTCAGCCAGAAATGGTTCCAATGCTGCAAGTCAAAATGTTCATCGTGGCCGGTCTGCTCGACGCCGTGACCATGATCGGTGTTGGTATCGCGCTGTTCTTCACCTTTGCGAACCCGTTCGTTGGTCAAATCGCTGGCTAATTACTCGGATGTCTCGAGTAGATTGGTGTGATGGACAACGTAACTGCGAGGTGTTGGCGTGAACATTAATGCGACCCTGATTGGCCAGTCCGTTGCGTTCCTGATTTTTGTACTGTTCTGCATGAAGTTCGTATGGCCTCCGGTCATTGCGGCATTGCACGAACGTCAAAAGAAGATCGCTGATGGTCTGGACGCTGCCAGCCGTGCAGCTCGCGACCTGGAGTTGGCCCATGAGAAAGTGGGTCAGCAACTGCGCGAAGCGAAAGCTCAGGCAGCTGAAATCATCGAGCAAGCCAAGAAACGCGGTACCCAGATTGTCGACGAAGCCCGTGAACAGGCTCGCGTCGAAGCTGACCGTGTGAAGGCTCAGGCTCAAGCCGAGATCGAACAGGAACTCAACAGTGTCAAAGACGCGCTGCGTGCCCAAGTGGGTGCTCTGGCCGTTGGCGGTGCTTCGAAGATCCTGGGTGCCACAATCGATCAAAACGCGCACGCAGAGCTGGTTAACCAACTGGCTGCTGAAATCTAAGCGAGGGCGATCATGGCAGAACTGACCACGTTGGCCCGACCTTACGCTAAGGCGGCCTTCGAGCACGCTCAGGCCCACCAGCAACTGGCCAATTGGTCAGCCATGCTCGGCCTGGCTGCAGCGGTGTCGCAAGACGACACCATGCAGCGCGTGCTCAAGGCCCCGCGACTGACGAGCGCAGAAAAGGCCGCCACGTTCATTGACGTGTGCGGCGACAAGTTCGATGCCAAGGCACAGAATTTCATTCACGTCGTTGCCGAAAACGACCGTCTCCTGCTTCTGCCGGAGATCGCCACTCTTTTTGACCTGTACAAGGCCGAGCAAGAGAAGTCGGTAGACGTGGAAGTGACCAGTGCTTTCGCATTGAACCAAGAACAGCAAGACAAACTCGCCAAGGTTCTCAGTGCACGACTCAACCGGGAAGTGCGCCTGCAAGTCGAGGAAGACAAGTCCCTGATAGGGGGCGTTGTAATCCGCGCCGGCGACCTGGTTATCGATGGCTCGATTCGCGGCAAAATCGCGAAACTTGCCGAAGCATTGAAATCTTGAGTTTGAAGGGGCAGCAGAGCAATGCAGCAACTCAATCCTTCCGAAATAAGTGAAATTATCAAGGGCCGCATCGACAAGCTCGATGTGACCTCCCAAGCCCGTAACGAAGGCACTGTCGTCAGCGTATCTGACGGTATCGTGCGGATTCACGGTCTGGCCGACGTCATGTACGGCGAGATGATCGAGTTTCCGGGCGGCGTCTACGGTATGGCCCTCAACCTGGAGCAAGACTCCGTAGGTGCCGTTGTACTGGGTTCCTACCAGTCGCTGGCCGAAGGCATGAGCGCCAAGTGCACCGGCCGCATCCTCGAAGTTCCGGTTGGTAAGGAACTGCTGGGTCGCGTTGTCGACGCACTGGGTAACCCTGTTGACGGCAAAGGTCCGCTGAACAACACCGAGACCGACGCGGTCGAGAAAGTTGCTCCTGGCGTGATCTGGCGTAAGTCGGTAGACCAGCCTGTACAGACTGGCTACAAGGCTGTCGATGCCATGATCCCTGTCGGCCGTGGCCAGCGTGAGCTGATCATCGGTGACCGTCAGATCGGTAAGACCGCTCTGGCGATCGACGCGATCATCAACCAGAAGAACAGCGGCATTTTCTGCGTCTACGTAGCCATCGGTCAGAAGCAATCGACCATCGCCAACGTGGTTCGCAAGCTGGAAGAAAACGGCGCCCTGGCCAACACGATCATCGTGGCGGCCAGCGCATCGGAATCTCCTGCGCTGCAGTTCCTGGCACCGTACTCCGGTTGCACCATGGGCGAATACTTCCGCGACCGCGGTGAAGACGCGCTGATCGTTTATGACGATCTGTCCAAGCAGGCAGTGGCTTACCGCCAGATCTCCCTGCTGCTGCGCCGTCCACCAGGCCGTGAAGCCTACCCAGGCGACGTGTTCTATCTCCACTCCCGTCTGCTGGAGCGCGCATCCCGCGTTTCGGAAGAGTACGTAGAGAAGTTCACCAACGGCGCAGTGACCGGCAAGACCGGCTCGCTGACCGCTCTGCCGATCATCGAAACCCAGGCTGGCGACGTTTCCGCGTTCGTTCCGACCAACGTGATTTCCATCACCGACGGTCAGATCTTCCTGGAATCGGCCATGTTCAACTCCGGGATCCGTCCTGCTGTGAACGCCGGTGTTTCGGTATCCCGTGTGGGTGGTGCCGCTCAGACCAAGATCATCAAGAAGCTGTCCGGTGGTATCCGTACCGCCCTGGCTCAGTACCGTGAACTGGCGGCATTCGCCCAGTTCGCTTCTGACCTGGACGAAGCGACCCGTAAGCAACTTGAGCATGGTCAGCGCGTTACCGAGCTGATGAAGCAGAAGCAATACGCACCAATGTCGATCGCTGACATGGCGCTGTCGCTGTATGCCGCTGAGCGTGGGTTCCTGACTGACGTCGAAATCGCCAAGGTCGGCAGCTTTGAACAAGCGCTGATTGCTTACTTCAACCGCGATCACGCCGACTTGTTGGCCAAGATCAACGTGAAGGGTGACTTCAATGACGAAATCGACGCTGGCATGAAAGCCGGTATCGAGAAGTTCAAGGCCACCCAAACCTGGTAAGCCGCAGCGGGAGTCGCAAGGCTCCCGCTTGCTAACCTGATAGGTGTTACATGGCAGGCGCAAAAGAGATTCGCAGTAAGATTGCGAGCATCAAAAGCACGCAAAAAATTACCAGCGCCATGGAAAAAGTGGCGGTCAGCAAAATGCGCAAGGCACAAATGCGCATGGCTGCTAGCCGCCCTTATGCGGAGCGCATCCGCCAGGTTATTGGTCATCTGGCCAACGCCAACCCGGAATATCGCCACCCGTTCATGATCGACCGTGCTATCAAGCGCGTCGGTTACGTCGTGGTGAGCAGTGACCGTGGTCTGTGTGGTGGCTTGAACACCAACCTGTTCAAGGCCCTGGTCAAGGACATGGCTGTAAACCGCGAACAAGGCGTCGAGATCGATCTGTGCGTGATTGGTAGCAAGGGTGCGGCGTTCTTCCGCAACTTCGGCGGCAACGTCGTCGCTGCTATCAGCCACCTGGGTGAAGAGCCGTCGATCAATGATCTGATCGGCAGCGTCAAGGTGATGCTGGATGCTTACCTGGAAGGCCGGATTGACCGCCTGTCCGTGGTATCCAACAAGTTCATCAACACCATGACGCAACAGCCAACCGTGGAGCAATTGGTCCCACTGGTGGCGACCCCGGAACAGGAACTCAAGCACCACTGGGACTATCTCTACGAACCGGATGCCAAGGAGCTGCTTGACGGCTTGATGGTCCGGTACGTGGAGTCGCAGGTCTACCAGGCGGTGGTCGAGAACAACGCAGCTGAACAAGCAGCGCGGATGATCGCGATGAAGAACGCTACCGACAACGCCGGTGATTTGATCAGCGATTTGCAGCTGATCTACAACAAGGCGCGTCAGGCTGCGATCACCCAAGAGATCTCGGAAATCGTCGGCGGCGCTGCCGCGGTTTAACGGTTCAAATATTCAGAGGATCCAGCTATGAGTAGCGGACGTATCGTTCAAATCATCGGCGCCGTTATCGACGTGGAATTTCCACGCGACAGCGTACCGAGCATCTACAACGCGCTGAAAGTACAAGGCGCGGAAACTACCCTGGAAGTTCAGCAGCAGCTGGGCGACGGCATCGTTCGTACCATTGCGATGGGTTCTACCGAAGGCTTGAAGCGCGGTCTGGACGTTATCGACTCTGGCGCTGCCATCTCCGTACCGGTCGGTAAAGCGACCCTGGGCCGGATCATGGACGTACTGGGTAACCCGATCGACGAAGCGGGTCCGATCGACACCGAAGAGCGCTGGGGCATTCACCGTCCTGCGCCATCCTTCGCTGAACAGGCGGGCGGCAACGACCTGCTGGAAACCGGCATCAAGGTTATCGACCTGGTTTGCCCGTTCGCCAAGGGCGGTAAAGTCGGTCTGTTCGGTGGTGCCGGTGTGGGCAAGACCGTAAACATGATGGAACTGATCCGTAACATCGCCATCGAGCACAGCGGTTATTCCGTGTTCGCCGGTGTGGGTGAGCGTACTCGTGAGGGTAACGACTTCTACCACGAGATGAAGGATTCCAACGTTCTGGACAAAGTGGCACTGGTCTATGGCCAGATGAACGAGCCGCCGGGAAACCGTCTGCGCGTAGCCCTGACCGGCCTGACCATGGCCGAGAAGTTCCGTGACGAAGGTAACGACGTTCTGCTGTTCGTCGACAACATCTACCGTTACACCCTGGCCGGTACCGAAGTATCCGCACTGCTGGGCCGTATGCCTTCGGCAGTAGGTTACCAGCCGACCCTGGCTGAAGAGATGGGCGTTCTGCAAGAACGTATCACTTCGACCAAGGAAGGTTCGATCACTTCGATCCAAGCGGTATACGTACCTGCGGATGACTTGACCGACCCGTCGCCAGCGACCACCTTCGCCCACTTGGACGCCACCGTCGTTCTGTCCCGTGACATCGCTTCCCTGGGTATCTACCCTGCGGTTGACCCACTGGACTCGACTTCGCGCCAGCTGGACCCGAACGTGATCGGCCAGGAGCACTACGACACCGCTCGCGGCGTCCAGTACGTGCTGCAGCGCTACAAAGAGCTGAAGGACATCATTGCGATCCTGGGTATGGACGAGCTGTCGGAAGCCGACAAGCAGTTGGTATCCCGCGCTCGTAAGATCCAGCGCTTCTTGTCGCAGCCGTTCTTCGTGGCTGAAGTCTTCACCGGTGCCTCGGGTAAATACGTTTCCCTGAAAGACACCATTGCTGGCTTCAAAGGCATCCTCAACGGTGACTACGACCACCTGCCAGAACAAGCGTTCTACATGGTCGGCGGCATCGAAGAAGCGATCGAGAAAGCCAAGAAACTGTAATCCCGGCGCCCGGCAACGGGCGCTAATTTAGGTTGAGGCAATCAGATGGCTATGACAGTCCATTGCGATATCGTCAGTGCGGAAGGGGAAATCTTCTCCGGTCTGGTCGAGATGGTGATTGCGCATGGTGAGCTGGGTGATCTTGGTATCGCTCTGGGTCACGCACCGCTGATCACTAATCTGAAACCGGGTCCGATCCGCTTGATCAAGCAGGGCGGGGAAGCCGAGGTGTATTACATCTCCGGTGGTTTCCTCGAGGTTCAGCCGAACATGGTCAAGGTCCTTGCCGACACTGTGCAACGTGCTGCCGACCTGGACGAAGCCTCCGCTCAGGAAGCCGTCAAGGCTGCCGAGAAGGCCCTGCACGAGCGAGGCGCGGAGTTCGATTACGGTTCTGCTGCTGCACGTCTGGCCGAGGCCGCAGCCCAGCTGCGCACCGTCCAGCAGATCCGCAAGAAGTTCGGCGGCTAAGCCGTCTGCTTTCTGTGTGATTGATTAAAAAGGGTAGCCTCGGCTACCCTTTTTTTCTTTTCCCGACACTCATCATCTGGTCGCAGCCGCTGACCACCCAGGATTGGTAGCCAGTCATGTCTCTTGAAATCGTTATCCTCGCGGCCGGTCAAGGCACCCGCATGCGTTCGGCGCTGCCGAAGGTCTTGCACCCGGTAGCCGGCAATTCCATGCTCGGCCATGTTATCCACAGCGCCCGGCAACTTGATCCACAGCGCATTCACGTGGTGATCGGCCACGGTGCCGATGCGGTGCGCGAACGCCTGGCCGCCGATGACCTGAATTTCGTTCTGCAGGACAAACAACTGGGCACCGGCCATGCAGTAGCCCAGGCCGTGCCGTTCATCACGGCCGATACGGTGCTGATTCTCTACGGCGATGTGCCGCTGATCGAAGTCGACACCTTGCAGCGCCTGCTCAAGCATGTTGCGCCACAACAGTTGGGCCTGTTGACCGTCGAGCTGGATGACCCCACCGGTTATGGCCGCATCGTGCGTAACGTCGATGGCCAGGTGACCGCCATTGTCGAGCAGAAGGACGCCAACGAAACCCAGCGCGCGATCACTGAAGGCAACACCGGGATTCTGGCCGTACCGGCTGAGCGCCTGGGTGACTGGATGAGTCGTCTGTCGAACAACAACGCCCAGGGGGAGTACTACCTGACCGACGTGATTGCCATGGCGGTCAGCGACGGGCTGGTGGTTGCCACCGAGCAGCCGCTGGACGCCATGGAAGTGCAAGGCGCCAATGATCGCCGGCAACTGGCCGAACTGGAGCGCCACTATCAATTGCGCACCGCTCGCCGCCTGATGGCCCAAGGCGTGACCCTGCGCGATCCGGCCCGTTTCGACGTGCGCGGTGAAGTCAGCGTGGGTCGCGACGTGGTCATCGACATCAACGTCATCCTCGAAGGCAAGGTTGTCATCGAAGACGACGTGGTCATCGGCCCGAACTGCGTAATCAAGGACAGCACCTTGCGCAAAGGCGTGGTGATCAAAGCCAACAGCCATCTCGACGGTGCGGTCATGGGAGAGGGCAGCGACGCTGGCCCGTTTGCCCGTCTGCGTCCAGGCTCGGTGCTGGAAGCCCGCGCCCATGTGGGTAACTTCGTTGAACTGAAGAATGCTCACCTGGGCGAAGGCGCCAAGGCCGGGCACCTGACCTACCTCGGTGACGCTGAAGTCGGCGCCCGAACCAACATTGGCGCCGGGACCATCACCTGCAACTATGATGGCGCCAATAAGTGGAAAACCGTGTTGGGTGAAGATGTGTTCATCGGCTCGAACAACTCCTTGGTAGCACCTGTGGATATCTCCAGCGGTGCGACCACGGCAGCCGGTTCGACCCTCACCCAGAATGTGGATAAAGGCCAATTGGCAGTCGGACGCGCCCGCCAACGAAACATCGACGGCTGGAAGCGACCGGAGAAAATCAAGAAGTCCTAAAGTTATCCACAACCCCCTGTGGGAGCGAGCTTGCTCGCGATAGCGGTGTATCAGGTAAAGCAGCATTGCCTGACCTGGCCTCTTCGCGAGCAACCTCGCTCCCACAGTGATTTAGGGGATTTCTGAATTTTTCTTCTGCTGTCTTGACGACTTCCCTTCAATAGGTTTTGATTGCTTACGTTATCTTTCGAATCGAAACTTATACCGCCATGTCGAAACGCAACACACCACAACGCCGTCACAACATCCTTGCCTTGCTCCAGGAGCAGGGTGAGGTCAGTGTGGATGAGTTGGCCAAGCGCTTCGAAACCTCGGAAGTTACGATTCGCAAGGATCTCGCCGCCCTGGAAACCAACGGCCTGCTGCTGCGTCGCTACGGTGGCGCGGTCCCGATGCCGCAG
Organism: Pseudomonas sp. Root401; assembly: GCF_001425105.1. Classification (NCBI taxonomy): domain Bacteria; kingdom Pseudomonadati; phylum Pseudomonadota; class Gammaproteobacteria; order Pseudomonadales; family Pseudomonadaceae; genus Pseudomonas; species Pseudomonas sp. Root401. The sequence goes on from NZ_LMDO01000012.1 coordinate 193,859, forward strand.
GAGTTGGTGGCCGATAACGGGCAAACCGTCTCCAAGTACAAACTGGCCATTGCCCGGGCCGCGGTGAAGCGGATCCGCGAACATGCGCGCATCATCATCGACAGTGGCAGCACCACGGCGGCCATGATTCCGCAACTCGGCCAACAGCCGGGTCTGGTGGTGATGACCAACTCCCTGCACGTCGCCAATGCCTTGAGCGAACTGGAGCACGAGCCGGTGCTGTTGATGACCGGCGGCACCTGGGACCCTCACTCCGAGTCGTTCCAGGGTCAGGTGGCCGAGCAGGTCCTGCGTTCCTACGACTTCGACCAGTTGTTCATCGGCGCCGACGGCATCGATCTGGTTCGAGGTACCACCACCTTCAACGAACTGCTGGGCTTGAGCCGTGTGATGGCTGAGGTTACCCGGGAAGTGATCGTGATGGTGGAGGCCGACAAGATCGGCCGCAAGATCCCCAACCTGGAGCTGCCGTGGAGCAGCGTCCATACCCTCATTACCGATGATCGCCTGCCCGTAGAGGCTCGCGATCAGATTCAGGCCCGCGGCATCACCGTGATCTGCGCGCCTGTCAGCCAGGAGAAATAGCATGTGTGGAATTGTCGGCGCCGTTGCTGAACGCAACATCACAGCAATCTTGCTCGAAGGCCTCAAGCGCCTGGAGTACCGCGGTTATGACAGCGCCGGTGTGGCGGTGTTTACCAACGACGAGAAGCTCGAACGCATGCGTCGTCCGGGCAAGGTCAGCGAGCTTGCGCAGGCGCTGGAAGCCGAACCGCTGCTCGGTCGCCTGGGTATCGCCCACACCCGCTGGGCCACCCATGGCGCGCCGTGCGAGCGTAACGCTCACCCGCATTTTTCCGGCGACCTGGCGGTGGTGCACAACGGCATCATCGAAAACCACGAAGCCCTGCGTGAACAGCTCAAGGCGCTTGGCTATGTGTTCACCTCGGACACCGACACTGAAGTCATCGCCCATCTGCTCAATCACAAGCTCAAGGACCTGGTGGACCTGACCGTCGCCCTCAAGGCCACCGTCAAGGAACTGCACGGTGCCTATGGCCTGGCGGTCATCAGCACGAAACAACCTGATCGCCTGGTGGCGGCCCGCAGCGGCAGCCCATTGGTCATCGGCCTCGGCCTGGGGGAAAACTTCCTGGCGTCCGATCAGTTGGCGCTGCGCCAGGTCACCGACCGCTTCATGTACTTGGAAGAAGGCGATATCGCCGAAATTCGCCGCGACAGCGTGCAGATCTGGGACCTGGATGGCAAAAGCGTAGAGCGTGAGATCGTCCAGTACCGCGACGGTGCCGAAGCCGCTGACAAGGGCGAGTTCCGCCATTTCATGCTCAAGGAAATCCACGAACAACCGGCCGTGGTGCAACGCACCCTGGAAGGCCGCATGAGCCAGAACCAGGTGTTGGTCCAGGCGTTCGGTCCACAAGCGGCCGAGTTGTTCGCCAAGGTCCGTAACGTGCAGATCGTGGCCTGCGGCACCAGTTATCACGCCGGCATGGTCGCCCGTTACTGGCTGGAAGAACTGGCCGGTATTCCGTGCCAGGTCGAAGTGGCCAGCGAGTTCCGCTATCGCAAAGTGGTGGTGCAACCCGATTCGCTGTTCGTCACCATCTCCCAGTCCGGCGAAACCGCCGACACCCTGGCCGCCCTGCGTAACGCCAAGGAATTGGGTTTCCTCGCCAGCCTGGCGATCTGCAACGTCAGCATCAGCTCGCTGGTGCGCGAATCCGACCTGACCCTGCTGACCCAGGCCGGTCGTGAGATCGGCGTGGCGTCGACCAAGGCGTTCACCACGCAGCTGGTGGGCCTGCTGTTGTTGACCCTGTCCCTGGGCCAAGTGCGCGGTACGCTGGACAAGGGTGTCGAGGCAACATTGGTCGAAGAGCTGCGCCGCCTGCCGGCTCGCCTGGGCGAAGCCCTGGCCATGGACGGTACTGTGGAAAAAATCGCCGAGCTGTTCGCTGAGAAGAACCACACCCTGTTCCTGGGCCGTGGCGCGCAATTCCCGGTGGCGATGGAAGGGGCCTTGAAGCTCAAGGAAATCTCCTACATTCACGCCGAGGCCTACCCGGCCGGTGAGCTCAAGCACGGCCCGCTGGCGCTTGTGGATAACGACATGCCGGTGGTCACCGTCGCGCCGAACAACGAGCTGCTGGAAAAGCTCAAGTCCAACCTTCAGGAAGTGCGCGCCCGTGGCGGCCAGTTGATTGTCTTTGCTGACGAAAAGGCCGGCATGACCAATGGCGAAGGCACCCACGTGGTGCACATGCCGCACATCCACGACATCCTGTCGCCGATTCTCTACACCATCCCATTGCAGTTGTTGTCGTACTACGTCGCCGTGCTCAAGGGCACTGATGTGGACCAGCCGCGTAACCTGGCGAAATCGGTAACGGTCGAGTAAAGGATTTAGCGCGGGCAACGGATCCAGCCGTCCGGCTCTGATCCGAAACGCTCACAGAAACCAACCCCCTGATTCAGGGGGTTTTTTTTGGAGCCCACAAAACTTCATGCCGGTTTGGGGCCGGGAACCGAGATTCAATTGAGCCTTGGTCTGGCAACCCTGTTCGTCGCCTTCAGGGCGAGCCGCTGAACAACTACGTTGACAACATGGGGCATAGGTGATGATATCCAGTCATACGACAACGTATGACATAGAAAATAATAAAAACGAAAGGCGCAGTCATGTCTTCTACATTTACCGCCGAGCGAGTTTGTAGGTCATCGTCCCCACGCGTTATCGCAGGGCGCCAGCTACCTTCCTTACTTTCCGAAAAGCCCCGTGCGGGCTCGCAAGTGCAATCCAATTCCCCTATCCCAACGTTCAGGCCTGTGCGCCTGTCTCGCCAGGCGTTAGCGCTTGGCGTGCTGGTTTTTTGCTCAACTTCAACCCAACGATGAATGGCAGCACCTGGAGAACAATAATGAAGAAAACACTCTGCGCCTCTTTGATCGCCTCTTTTCTGAGCCTGACCGCTGGCACGGCGATGGCCGCCGACGCCAGCACCTGGCCAAGCCGTCCAGTGCAGGTGGTGGTGATTGCCAACGCCGGCGGTGACACCGATTTCAACGCGCGAATGATGGCCAAGTACTTCACCAAGCTCACCGGCAAATCCATGGTGGTGACCAATATGGCCGGTGGGGGCGGGACGATTGCCGCCGATGCGGTCAAGAGCGCGGCGCCGGATGGCAATACCATTCTGTTTACTCACACCGGCCAGTTGATCGTCAACGAAGTCGCGGGACTGTCGGAGGATCGCTTTGATGCGTTTGATATCTCCTGCATCGCCGGCGTCGACAAAGGCGCGGTGTTCGTCTCGGCGAAAAGCTCGGGCATCGACAGCCTCGACCAACTGATTGAAAAGGCCAAGGCCAAGCCCGGCACCATTACCTACGGCACTGAGATGGGCAACTTTTCTCACCTGCAGGGCCTGATGTTCGAGAAGCTCGCCGGCGTGAAACTGAAAATGGTCGACAGCGGCACGGTGTCCGAAAAAATCGTTGCCTTGCTGGGCAAGCGCATCGATCTCGGTGCCATCAGCTATGGCTCGGTCCAGGATTACATTTCCAGCGGCAAGATGACCGCCCTGGGCCAGCCCAACGCTGAGCGCAACGCGCTGCTGGGCGACGTCAAGACCTTCAAGGAACAAGGCGTGGACCTGATCCTGGACAAGCCTTATGTCGTCGCTTTCCCGAAAGGCACTGACCCGGCCATCGTCAAGAAAATGGCCGACACCATGAAAAAGATTACCGAAGAGCCGGAATACGCCGAAGAGCTGAAAAAATCCTTCAAGCAGCCGGTCAGTTTCCAGGGCACCGAAGAAGCTGTTGCCACCTTGAGCAAAACCCGCGACAGCTTCATGCAGTTCAAGGACGAGATGCGTAAAGCCAAATAATTTTACGTAACGGCCCGGGTGTGCGCCGCGTTGGCAAGCACCCGATCGCCAGTCCTTTCCAGCAAGAGGAGCCTGTATGGATTCCTATAAAAGAAACGAGCTGATTGCCGGTCTGGCCATGCTCGGCGCCGGCGTGGCTTATCTGATCTTGACCCTGAGGCTGCCGCATCGCGGTTTCGTCGATGCCGCGTTTGTACCCTGGGTACTCGCCGTCGCGCTGTGCCTATTGGGAGCATTGCAGTTGTGGGCGTGGCGAAAGCTGCCGGACAAGAGCCCTGAGCCGACGGAAAAGCCGGAGTCGATCGATTACCCGACGGTCTTCAAATCCCTGGCATTGGTGCTGCTGTTTACAGCGCTGCTGGAGACCGTGGGTTTCGTGATCATGACGGTGCTTTATCTCTATGCCCAGTTCATCGTGCTGACCCCGGCGGAACAAAAGGTCAAGCACCTTCAATACGCGTTGATAGCGGTCGTTTCGTCAGTTCTGATTTTTTACATTTTTCGCCATGGTTTCGACTTGCTCCTGCCGGTCGGTTTATTGGATTTCTAGGGGACGGCCATGATTGAACTCATGCAAACAGGCTTCGCGGCCGTACTGACACCCTACGTCTTTCTCCTGATCACCCTCGGCGTTGCGGTGGGGATCGTTTTTGGTGCGGTGCCCGGGCTCTCGGCGACCATGGCTATCGCGCTGTGCTTGCCGCTGACTTACTCGATGGGGCCAGGCCCTGGCTTGGCGCTGCTGGTCGCGCTGTTCGTCGGCGCCACCTCGGGAGGGCTGATATCGGCGATATTGCTCAACATACCGGGAACACCGGCCTCCATCGCCACGACATTCGATGGTTGGCCGCTGATGAAACAAGGCCATGGCGTCAAGGCGCTTGGGATTGGCGTGGTGTTCTCGTTTCTTGGCACGATTTTCAGTATCGCCGCGCTGATGTTCATCGCCCCGATCCTGGCGGAACTGGCCCTGAGCTTTGGCCCGCACGAATACTTTTCCATCGCGATTTTCTCGCTGACGTTGATCGCCACGCTGTCTACGGGCTCGCTGGTCAAAGGCTTGTTTGCCGGTGCCCTGGGTTTTGCCTTTTCCACCGTGGGGATCGCCCCGGTCGAGGCCATTCGCCGCTTTACCTTCGACCTGCCGAGCCTCAATGGCGGCTTCGCCATGCTCACGGTCATGATCGGTATGTTTGCCGTCGCCGAAGTGCTGAAGTTTGCTGAAAGTGCGCGCCTGAGCCACCGGGCCAAACCACAGCACGTCAGTATGAAAGGCGTGAAAGGTTTCGGTTTTTCGATGAAGGAATTTGTCGGTCAACTGCCCAACGCCACTCGTTCATCCCTGATCGGCCTCGGTATCGGCATCCTGCCTGGTATCGGTGCCGGTACGTCGAATATCGTTTCTTACATCGTTGCAAAGAAACGCTCCAAGACGCCTGAGGAGTTCGGTAAAGGCAAGATCGACGGCGTGGTCGCCAGCGAGACGGCGAACAATGCCGGTATTGGCGGCGCGATGATTCCCCTGCTGACGCTCGGCATTCCCGGCGACACCACCACGGCGGTGATGCTTGGTGGCTTCATGATCCACGGCATCCAGCCCGGGCCTCTGCTGTTCATCAGCCAGGCACCGTTGGTCTATACGATTTTCGCCGCGCTGATCCTCGCTTCCGTGCTGATGCTGGTGCTCGAGTTCTACGGCCTGCGCATGTTCATCAAGTTGCTGGCGGTGCCCAAGCACATCCTGCTGCCGATCATCCTGGTCTTGTGCGTGGTTGGGGCCTTCGGCTTGAACAGCCGGATCTTCGATGTCTGGGCGGTGTTGCTGTTTGGCTTGCTGGGGTACGGGTTCGTAAAAGCCGGTTTGCCGATTGCACCGTTCATCATCGGTTTCATCCTCGGTCCGATGGCTGAAACCAACTTGCGCCGTGGCTTGATGCTGTCCGATGGCAACTTCGGCGGCTTCCTGACCAATCCCATCTCGGCGGGCTTTCTCATCCTGGCTGCCGCCTCCATCTCCTGGCACCTGGTGACGGTCATTCGCCACAGGAAAAGTGCTGCTATTGAATTGATGCGCAGCTAGCCCGCTGCTTTCGTCCGCATTCGCTGCTGCAACACGAATCCGGGTTGCAGCAGCCGACCCAAACGTTCGGAGCATAGCCATGCAAGACACGCCTCAACTGTCTTCCGCCGACGACGACCGCATTGCCTGGGTGCGCGTGGCCTCGGTGTTCCTGCCATTGGCCAACCCCATCAGCGATGCGAAGGTGTTGACCGGTCGGCAAAAGCCCATGACAGAAATCGCCATGTTGTTCGTGGAAATTGAAACCCGGGATGGCCACCGTGGCCTGGGGTTCAGCTATTCCAAGCGCGCCGGTGGCCCTGGGCAATTTGCCCACGCCCAGGAAGTCGCCCCCAGCCTCATCGGCGAAAATCCCAGCGACATTTCAAAACTGTGGGACAAGCTCTGCTGGGCGGGTGCCTCGGTGGGGCGCAGCGGCCTGGCCACACAGGCCATTGGCGCATTCGATGTCGCCCTGTGGGATCTGAAAGCCAAGCGGGCCAATCTTTCCCTGGCTCGCTTGCTCGGCGCCCATCGTGATTCGGTCCAGTGCTACAACACGTCGGGTGGATTCCTGCACACGCCGCTTGATCAATTAATGATCAATACCGACCTCTCTCGAGAAAAGGGCATCGGTGGCATCAAGCTCAAAGTCGGTCAGCCTGACCAGGCACTGGATCTGCACCGGGTCAGCACCATCCGCAAACACCTGGGTGATGACTTCCCATTGATGGTCGACGCCAACCAGCAATGGGACCGGCCCACTGCGCAGCGCATGTGCCGCCAGTTGGAGCAGTACAACCTGGTCTGGATCGAGGAACCGCTCGATTGCTATGACGCCGAAGGTCATGCCGCGCTGGCGCTGCAATTCGATACGCCGATCGCCACCGGTGAAATGCTCACCAGCGTTGCCGAGCACTGGGAGTTCATCAAGTTGCGCGCGGCCGATTACCTGATGCCCGACGCGCCCCGTGTCGGTGGCATTACCCCTTACCTCAAGGTCCAGGCATTGGCCGAGCAAGCGGGGCTGATGATTGCGCCGCACTTTGCCATGGAGTTGCACATTCATCTGGCCGCCACGTATAGCCGTGAGCCCTGGGTGGAACATTTCGAATGGCTGGAGCCGCTGTTCAACGAGCGCATGGAGACGCGTGACGGGCGCATGCTGGTGCCTACCCGGCCTGGCCTGGGGCTGTCCTTGAGTGAACGAGTGGCGGGCTGGACGGCGAACCAGGCTGAGTTCGGGAAGCGTCCCTAGTGGCAGTACTCGAATTGACCGTCCAGGCCACGAGCCGCTTGAGGGGAGAGATATGTCGTCGTTAAGCCATGAAGTCATCCGACGCATCGAGCAGGTGGTCGGACCGTCAGGGTTGGTGCGTGATCCCGAGCTGATGCGCGGCTATCTGACGGACTGGCGTAACGCCTACCAGGGCCAGGCTGCCTTGGTGGTACGCCCGGCCACCACCGCAGAAGTGGCCGACGTCGTACGGCTCTGCCATGACGCCGGGATTGCCTTGGTGCCGCAGGGCGGTAATACCGGTTTGTGCGGCGGCTCGATCCCTGATGCCTCTGGCAACCAAGTGGTGCTGTCTTTGACCCGGATGAAGCGCATCCGTGAAATCGACTTGGCTAATGAAACCATCACGGTCGAGGCCGGGGTGATCCTGCAGCAGTTGCAGGACGCCGCCACTCAGGTTGATCGTCTGTTCCCGCTGTCGCTGGGGGCAGAGGGCAGCTGCACGGTGGGCGGCAATCTGGCGACCAATGCCGGCGGGACCGCGGTGCTGCGCTACGGCAACATGCGTGAATTGACCCTTGGCCTGGAAGTGGTATTGCCCGACGGGCGCATCTGGAGCGGGTTGCGTGGTTTGCGTAAAGACAACACCGGCTATGACCTCAAGCATCTGTTTATCGGCTCGGAGGGCACGCTGGGTATTATCACCGCGGCGGTGCTCAAACTGTTCCCGGCCACCCACAGCACGGCGACTGCTTGGGTCGCGCTGCCTTCGCCGCAGGCGGCGGTGGACTTGATCGGCCATATTCGCAGCCTGTGCGCCGACCGCCTGACGGGCTTCGAGATGATGTCGCGCCAGAGCCTGGACTTTGTCCTGGACCATGTGACCGGTTGCACTGATCCGCTGGAAACGAAGCACCCTTGGTACGCCTTGATTGAATTGCGCGACACGGTGCCCGACGCGCCCTTGTCGCTGTTGCTTGAAAACGGCCTGGCCCACGCCTTCGAGCACGGTTGGGTCGTTGATGCGGTATTGGCCAGCAGCCAGGCACAGGCCGCAGCGCTATGGGCGCTGCGCGAAGGTATTTCCGAGGCGCAGAATCATGAAGGCCCCAGCCTCAAGCACGACATCAGTGTGCCCGTGAGTCGGATACCGGAATTCATTGAGCGCACCGACAAAGCCCTGCAACAGGACTTCCCGGGCGTGCGCATCGTTTCCTATGGCCACATGGGCGACGGCAACCTGCACTACAACATCAGCAAGCCGGTCGGCGATGCGGACGCTTCGTTCAAGGCCCGCGAACACGCGATCATGCAAGTCATCTATAGGATGACCAGTGCCTTCAACGGCAGCATCAGTGCCGAACATGGGCTGGGACAAGCCAAACCTGACGCGGCGGTCCGCTTCAAGGACCCTCTGGAGATCGAGTTGATGCGTGCCATCAAACGCACCCTGGACCCGGCCGGGTTAATGAACCCCGGCAAGGTTTTCACCGCCGGCCTGGAGTGATCGAGCCGGCCTCTGCTAGCCTCCCGCTCAAATACCAGACATGGAGTGGGTGATGACACAAGTAACCGCCACCAAAGATCGCGTACGCATCAAGCACGTCGAAGTCCTCTCGGATGATTGGTACGTGCTGCGCAAGACCACCTACGACTACCTCGGCCGCAACGGCCAATGGCGCGAACTGACGCGCGAGACCTACGACCGGGGCAACGGCGCCACCATCCTGCTGTACAGCAAGGCCAAGCAGACCGTGGTGTTGACCCGGCAATTCCGCTTCCCGGCCTTCGTCAACGGGCATGACGACCTGTTGATAGAAACCTGCGCTGGCCTGCTGGACAACGACGACCCGCACACCTGCATCCGCAAGGAAACCCAGGAAGAAACCGGCTATATCATCCAGGACGTGCGCAAGGTGTTCGACGCCTTCATGAGCCCGGGTTCGGTGACTGAACGGGTGCATTTTTTCGTCGGCGAATACTTCGATGAAGACAAGCAGCACGCAGGCGGCGGCCTGGAAGCCGAGGGCGAAGAGATCGAAGTGCTGGAGCTGCCCCTCGACCAGGCCTTGGGCATGATCGAGACCGGGGAGATTTGCGACGGCAAGACCATCATGCTGTTGCAGTACGCCAAGCTGCATCGGCTGCTGGATTAGCCCCAGGCCTCCTCCGGGCGACCCTCACCGCCGCCGAATCTTTCGCGATAGGCGGAGGGCGGCAAACCGATAGCGTTCCTGAACGCGGCCCGGAAACTCTCCACCGACCGATAGCCGCAGGCCTGGGCGATGCCGGCCGTGCTCTGGTCGGTGCTTTCCAGCAGCGCTCGTGCCCGGTTCAAGCGTTCCTGTTGCAGCCAGGTCTTGGGCGGCAGGCCGGTGGTTTCGACGAAGCGGCGCAGGAAGGTGCGCTCGCTCATGGCGACGCGGGCGGCCATGTCGCCGACGCTTAGGGGCTGGTCGAGGTTTTCACGCATCCACTGCAGGACGCGGGTCAGTTCGTTGCGTGGTGACTTGCTCACGGGGGCGATGATGAACTGGGCCTGGCCACCGGTCCGTTGCGGCGCCATGACCAGGCGACGGGCCACCGAGTTGGCGATGTGCGTGCCGAAGTCCCGGGCAATCAGGTGCAGGCAGGCGTCGATGCCGGCGGCGCTGCCGGCTGAGGTGATCAATTGCCCGGAATCGACATACAGCACATTCGGGTCAACCGTGATCAGCGGGAAGCGCTCAGCCAGTTCTGCGCAGAATTGCCAATGGGTGGTCGCGGTCTTGCCGTCCAGCAGCCCGGTGGCAGCCAGGGCAAACACCCCCGAGCAGATCGACAGCAGGCGTGCACCGCGGGCATGGGCGCGGCGCAATGCTTGTAATAACGCTTCAGGAGGCGGTTCGTGGTGGCTGCGCCAGCCGGGGATGATGATGGTTCGCGCGGTATCCAGTGCTTCGAGGCCCGCGTCGACGGCTATCCGAAGGCCTCCCAGCGCATGCATCGGTCCAGCGTCGACGGCGACGATTTGATGGCCATACCACGGTACATCCAGCTCAGGGCGAGGCAGGCCGAAGATCTCCAGGGCGATACCAAACTCGAACACGCAAAGGCCTTCATAAACGAGGATTGCCACGGTTCCGGGATGCGCATGCATTTGGCGTAAATCCACCGTTTATTGTCTTGCGCTGCACTGTAGCGGACGGGCCCGTCTCCCTACAATCGATCGCAGGTAATCGGGACAACCAAGACGGTTGAGCCTTTGCAAAGGTGGATAAGGGACGCGAAATGAAGAAAGTCGCCGTGGTGGGCTGCACCGGTGCAGTGGGCATGACCATGCTGCAATTGCTTGAAAATACCGATTATGAAGTGGTGTGCATGGCCTCTGGCCGTTCGGCGGGCAAGCGCTTGAAGGTGGGGAAGGGCGAGCACCTGGTCGAAGCCTTTTCGGTCGAGGGTTGTGCCGCGTGCGATATCGTCTTCCTGTGTGTGTCTGGGGCTTTCGCCTTGGAGTATGGCGAGCGTCTGGCTGAGAACGCCTACGTCATTGATAACTCCTCGGCCTTCCGTTACGACCCGGCGATTCCGCTCCTGGTGCCGCCCATCAACGGTCAGCGCTACAAGGGCGAAAAACTGATCGCCAACCCCAATTGTTCCTCGGCTATTGCGCTGATGGTGCTGGGGCCGCTGCATCAGGCCTTCGGGTTGGAGAGCGCGATCATTTCCACTTACCAGGCCGCCAGTGGTGCAGGGCAGTCAGCGATGCTGGAGCTGCGGGAGAAGGCCAAGTCCTTTAGCGATTATGGCGACCGCGATGACAGCGAGTACTTCGCCCATAACCTGGCCTTCAACGTGATTCCCCAGGTCGATTCGTTCGAAGCCAATGGTTACACCCGTGAAGAAATGAAAGTGGTCTGGGAGCTGCGCAAGGTCCTGGATGAGCCGGCGTTGGCTATCAGCACCACGGCGGTGCGGGTGCCGACCCTGCGCTCCCATGCCGAGAGCCTGAGCCTGCGGTTCAAAGAGCCCATCCAGTCATTGGCGCAGGTGCGTGAGTTGTTGCGCGCGGCGCCGGGGGTTGAAGTGGTGGATGAGCCGGAGTATGGCGCCTATCCGATGCCCATGACTTCCACCTACAAGCATGCGGTGGAAGTCGGACGGATTCGCTACAACCTGATCTATGGCGAGCATGGGCTGGACCTGTTCATCTGCGGTGACCAGTTACTGCGGGGGGCGGCATTGAACGCGTTCGAAATCATGCAATTGATCAAGCATTGATCAAGTCCGGCCCCGAACAATAAAAAAACGCGCCGCCGTGTTCAGGGGTTGCGCGTTTTTCGTTCAGCTGGATTGGGCCTCGCTGTCTTCCTGCATATCGTCCAGATATTCCGGCTGGTCGGTCTGGTCCGGCAGTTCGGTCACGACGCTGAAGTCGCTGATCTCGATGGCGCCGACGCCATGGCCGAGCAGATGGAAGGAAAACGCCTTGCGCTGCTGCGGGTTGTCGAAACGGAGGTTCATCACCAGCGGCTGGTCGGATGTCACCGCGACGTCTGTCGGCAGGTCCATCGACACATCCTGCTCGAACTCCTTGGCCTTGAGGGAAATGTAGGCGGCATGGTCTGCCTCGACGGCGCGGATGGTCAAGCTGACGCGAGTCTGTGAACCCTTGGGCATTTCCAGATATTGGGCACCGATCAGGTTATCGGTCCAGTCGTTGGTGACCTGGGCCGGCAGCGGGATTTTATCCGCACTGCCGAACTGATAGTGCTGGTTCAAGGGGGTGCGCAACAGGGTCTGGTCCAGGGCCGTGGCCCGGGCGCCGATCAGCCTGGCGCGCTGGCCGCTGTATTGCCCGCCATACGTGGCGCGGTCGGCGATGAAGCCTGCGCTGGCGTAGTCACGGCAATGCTGGAGGAAGTCGCACTCGGTAAACGTGCCCTTGCCGTTGTGATAGCGCAGCTTGCCGTTGGTGAACGACATGATTTCCCGGCCCGTCGGGTAGTCCCGGAACATCGAGCGGCCGGACAACGACGTGGGTACCGTAAAGCCGAGGTAATCGAGGATCGAGGCGGTCAGGTCGACGTGGCCGTAGGTGCCGGACTTGATCCTGGGCAACGGCTCCGGCGCCAGCGTCAGGTTGAACCCCCAGGACGAGGCCAGCCGCACGTCGTCGATGCCATGGGATTCGTCCGAGGTGATGACCACCAGGGTATTGTCCAGGATGCCCTGGCGTTCCAAGCCCGCGAGGAAGTTTTCCAGGGCGTCGTCCAGGTAACCCACCGCTGCCTGCTTGGCGGTGTCGTAGCGTTGCAGGTAGTCATCCGGTGCCGAGTAGGGTTGGTGCGTGCCCACGGTCAACAGGGTCAGCATCCAGGGTTTGTCTGCTTGTTGCAGCTGCCCGACATAGTCCAGCGCGCCTTCGAAGAAGGTCTTGTCGTCCTTGCCCCAAGGGAATTCCAGGTAGGCGGGGCGAGTGAACCACTCCATGCCCAGGGTCGTGTCGAAACCGATGTGCGGCATGATCCGGTCCTTGGCCATGAACCGCAGGCCCGCGCCCTGCAGGAAATGCGTGGAAAAGCCGTTCTGGCGCAACTGGGCCGGCAGGCAGGCCTGGTTGCGCTGGGTCTGGTTGAGCATTTCGACGCCTTTGGGCGTGCCGTTGTCGAGTTTATCGTAGTCGCCACACAGCATGGCGTAGAGGCCGCGAATGGTCTGGTGGCTGTGCAGGACGTAATCGGGTGTGTTCATGCCCCGCTCGGCCCAGGCACTGAGGTGCGGCATCAGGTTCTCCTGATAGCTGCTTTTCAAGGCCTGACGGTTGGCGCCCACATAGGCGCCGGGAATGCCCTCCAGGGCGATGATCAGGACGTTGCGCGCACGCCCCGGTTCGGCCAGCAATCTGTTGCCATCGAGGTCCAGGCGAGTCAGCCCCTCCATCGGCGGGGCCGGGTCCACCGCATCGCCGTCGAGCCATTGTCGGGCCTGGTCCTGCCCGGCGGCGATACCTGCGGTGACGAGTTGGTGAGGCAGGTTGAACACGTTCCATTGGTCCACCTCGCTGGGGCGCCAGGCTTGCAGCGCGCCGTGGCTCAGCAGGAGCAACACGGGCACGGCCCAGGCGTGGCGAGGCAAGCGTGGCGCCTGGCGTGGGCGGCTGGTCCATTGAGTCATCAGCCAGAACGCCAGCGCGGCCAGCTGGAGTGCGGCCAGCCAGGGATGAGCGAAGCCGCCGCTGGTGGAGTTTTCAACGAACTGCGGGTCGGTCAGATAAAGTATGTCCGAAGGATTGGGCATCCGCCCGACCGCGCTGACCAGCTCGATGCTGGCCAGCGTCAACGCGCTCCAGGCCAGCAATACCGGGAACGCCAGCCACCCGGGACGGCGATGAAGCAACACGATCAGCAATCCGCCGATACCCAGGTCCGAGAGATAACCCAGCGGGTCGGACCAGCCGAGGGCGAGACGCAGGCCCATGGGGACGAGTAGTACGCAGCCAATCAGGGCGATGAGGGCGGCGCGGGGGTGGGTTGAAGCGCGATAAAGAATATTCACAAGAAACAGGCCTTTCGTTGAAGCCAATCCATTGAACAACACACCAACCCTGTGGGAGCGAGCTTGCTCGCGATTGCGGTGTGTCAGTCCATATGGATTGCGGCTGACCTGACGCTATCGCGAGCAAGCTCGCTCCCACAGAGGGTTCTTCCTTCGGTCATGAAATTGTCATGAGGAGGGATGGTACCAAGGGCAATCGCCCCTGGCCGAGGCAATGTCCCGGTGTCTGGCTGCGCTACGCTGTGGTTCACTGGCCCAGGCCTCTACAATGGCCGCGTAGCGCTGCTTTGAGACGCGCAGAAAACTTGTATCAGGATTTCTCATCGGGGGATGGATGGACAGGTTCCAGGAAATGCAGGTTTTCCTCGCTGTGGCCCAGGCGTCGGGGTTCTCGGCGGCAGCGCGGCGCCTGGGGCTGTCGGCGGCCAGCGTCACGCGGGCGGTGGCGGCGTTGGAGCAACGCATCGGCACGCCATTGCTGGTGCGCACCACCCGCAATGTGTACTTGAGCGAAGCCGGCCAGCGCTTTCTCGAGGACTGTCGCCGGATCCTGAGCGATTTGCAGGAAGCCGAGGATTCGGCGGCCGGCAGCCACGTCCAGCCCCGTGGGCAGTTGACGATTACCGCGCCGGTGCTGTTCGGTCAGTTGTTCGTCACGCCGCTGCTGGTGGATTACTTGCAGCGGTTCCCCGAGGTCAGCATCAACGCGTTGTTGTTGGATCGCACGGTCAGCCTGGTGGAGGAGGGCATCGACGTTGCCCTGCGCATTGGCGAGCTGCCGGACAGCAACCTGCACGCCGTGCGTGTCGGTGAAGTGCGGCGGGTGGTGTGCGGCGCGCCCGGTTTCTTCGCACGCCACGGGCGGCCCCGGCATCCGGAGGACTTGGAGCGAATGCCCGTGGTGGCGTCATCGGCCATTGGCCAGGTCAAAAGCTGGACCTTCATCGATTCAGGCCAACCGTTGGCCGTCCGGCCCGTGCCTCGGTTGGTGGTGACGGCCAACCAGGCGGCGATCACGGCAGCCTGCCAGGGGTTGGGGATGACGCGGGTCCTGTCTTACCAAGTGGCAGGCAACGTGGCGGCCGGGGAGCTGGAAATTGTCCTGGCCGATTTTGAATTGCCGCCTCTGCCGATCCATGTGGTGTACCAGGGCGGACGCAATGCGCCGGCGCGGGTCCGCAGTTTTGTCGATTTCGTCGTCGGTGCACTGCGCGAACATCCGGCCTTGAGCGGTTGAAGCATTGTTTCTCTGGCTGAAACAATGGATTGCATTTCTGGGTGATTCTCTTGGTTTTGCCTTGAGCGGAAGATGACCCCATCGACGCCGTTGTGCTGATGGCGTCACTTGCTGCGGAGTCGACCATGAACCCTATCAAGCACTATCACTTCCCGCTTTCCGGCCATTCCCATCGCGTTCAACTGATGCTCTCGTTGCTCGGGCTGCCTGTCGAAGAGGTCTTCGTCGACTTGGCCAAGGGCGCGCACAAACAGGCGGACTTCCTGGCGCTCAATGCGTTTGGCCAGGTACCGGTCATTGACGATGACGGCGTGGTGCTGGCGGACTCCAACGCGATCCTGGTGTACCTGGCGCACAAATATGGCAAGGGCCGCTGGCTGCCGACCGATCCTGTTGGCGCCGCCCGGGTGCAGCGCTGGTTATCGGCGGCGGCTGGGCCGATCCATGCGGGCCCGGCCACGGCGCGACTGATCACGGTGTTTGGCGCGGCCTACAACGCTGAGGACGTGATTGCCCGTTCCCACAATGTGCTGAAAGTCATTGATCAAGAGTTGAGCAACCGTGCTTATCTGGCGGGTGACGCTGTGACCGTCGCGGACATCGCCGGCTACAGCTACATTGCCCACGCACCGGAAGGCAATGTGTCGTTGGAGGGCTATGCCAATGTGCGGGCCTGGCTGGCGCGGATTGAAGCCTTGCCCGGTTTCGTGGGCATGCCGCGTACGGTTGTCGGGTTGCAAAAGCACGCCTGAAACGGACCCGGTGGCGAGGGGGTTATCTTTCACTGTGGGGGCAAGGCTTGCCCGCGATGAAGGCACTGTGGTCTTTCAGAGATCGAGGCGCCTGTTTCGCGAGTAAGCTTTGCTCCCACACGGTAGAGATAGATCCCTCACCACAGCAATTGCATCGTTCCAGTAGGCCTATGCATAGGAAAGCGCCTTTTCCTCCAGCAGTTCCTCGTATAGCCGCACCCACTTGCGGCCCATCTCTTCGGACGTGAACAACTGGCGGTAACGGGCTTCGGCCCTGGCGCCCATTGCCTGGGCTTGTGCCGGGTTTTCCCACAGGGTGCGCATCGCCTCGCGAAAAGCTTCGGGATTGCTCGGTGGCACCACCAGGCCGGTTTCTTCGTGGATATTGATGTAGCTGGTGCCGGTGCCGATTTCGCTGGAGATCATCGGCTTGCCGAACATCGCGCCTTCGAGCAGCGAGATGCCAAAGGCTTCGGAGCGCAAGTGCGAAGGGAACACGATGGCATAACTCAGTTCCAGCAGCGCGACCTTGTCTTCGTCTCCCAGGCGTCCGAGAAAATGCAGGTTGCGCAGGCCCAGTGCCTCGGCCTGGGTGTGCAGTTGTTTTTCCAGCGGGCCGGCACCCACGATGACCACGGGGTAATCCACGCCTTTGAGGGCGTCGAGCAGAATGTGCAGGCCTTTGTAGTACCGCATTACCCCCACGAACAAAAAGAAACGCTCGCCCAGTTTTGCCTTCCACCCCGCCATGCGCTCGGCGTCAGGCTGTGGATAACTGGTCTTGTTCAGGCCGTAGGTGATAATTCGGGTCTTGGCGGGGTATTCCTTGAGCACATCGCTGGTATGAACATAGTTCGGCGACGCCGCGACGATGCGCTCGGCACCGTCCAGAAAGCGCCGCATCAAGGGGCGATAGAGCTTGAGCAGGTGCCGCTGGCGAACGATGTCCGAATGGTAGGTCACGACGTAGGGTTTTTTCACGGAGGTGAAAAAATGCACCAGGTCCATGAACGGCCAGGGGAAGTGGTAGTTGATCACGTCCGCTTCGGCGGCCAGCTCACGGAATTTCCTGAACACGCTGTAGGAGAAGCCGGTGGACGCCAGTTGGAAGTCCATTCGCGCCTGATGAACGACATGCTGTCGGATCTTGATCGGCTCGGACGCCGGCTGCCTGCTCAGGGCCAACACGGTGTTATCGATACCCAATCGGTCAGTGCTGTCGCACAGCTGGAAGATGACCTGTTCGATGCCACCCATGGAGTCTGGCAAATAGGTTTTGTAAAAGTGCAGGACTCGCATTCAACCTCCCAAGACCTGGCGATACGCTTGGGCGGTGACCTTCGCACAGCGTTCCCAGGAAAAAAGCGCCGCTTGTTGCAACCCCGCTTCGCGACACGCTTGCCAGTGCTGGGGATCTTCCATTAACCGGACCATGGCTTCGCGCATGCCTTGCGGATCGTCCGGCTCGCAATAATTGCCGGCCGGCCCGGCCACCTCGGGCATCGCCGAGCAACGGGTGGTAATTACCGGTGTGCCGCTGGCCATGGCTTCAAGCACCGGCAGGCCAAAGCCTTCGTAGTAGGACGGGAAAATCAGTGCCCGTGCCCCCGCCAACAGTTGGGCGACCTGTTCGTCAGGCAGGTAACCCGCCAGACAAACATGACCGCCGGCCAGGGCGCCTTTCAACTCATCATTGAGCTGTGCCTGTTGCCATCCGCTCATTCCTACGATGAACAAAGGAAAGGTCTGACGTACGGATTCAGGAAGCCCGGCGTGGGCACGCAGGGCCAGTGACAGGTTCTTGCGCGGCTCCAGGGTGCCGACACATAGAAAGTAACGACCGTGCTCCAGGCCATGGGCCTTGAGTACGGCGTCAATGGCTGCGGGTTCGCGCGGATGGAAACGCGCCGCCACGCCCAGCGGAGCGACCCGCAGGCGCTCGGTGGGGAGGCCGAAATGCTGTTGCACTTCGTCGGCGATGAACTGCGAGTCGGTCAGAATCAGTTGCGCCAGCTCCACCGCACGGCCGAGCCGTCGCTCGATTTCCTTCAGGCGTGCCGGCGGTTGCGTTTCGGGGTAGCGCAGGTGCGTGAGGTCATGGAGGGTGATCACCGTCGGCCCCTCGAAGGCCAGCGGCCAAAGGCTGGGTTCGTGATACAGGTCGATGGCCTTTGAACGGCCTTGATCGAAGCGTTTCTGCTCCAGCCAGCGGCGCGCCTGATAGGCTCCCGGAACCCGCCGAAGCCAGGGGCTTAGCTTTGAATAGCCAGGCGCGGCCGTTTGCGGCAACTGCGAGCTCCAACCCCAGCCATGAAACAGCGACAACTGCACATCCGGCTCCCGGGCCAGGGCAGTGGCCAGCTCCGCTACGTAATGGCCGATGCCAGTGCGAGGGGCCTGGAGGATGCGTGTGTTGAGGGCTATCCGCATGCTGTTTCCCGGTCGAGGGCCATTTCATTGATGTGGTACTCGATCCGCTCCACCAATTGCGCACTGGCCTGGTGCCAACTCAGCCATTGCCATTGTTCCAGGTCGCGCTTGGCCGGGAAGACCCCAGTGTGTTCCATGTCGATGACCAGGTTTGCCAGGCTTTGAGGATCGTCGAGATCGAAATAGGCCATGAACTCACCGCCGATTTCCCGAAACACTTCGATATCGCTGCCCATCGCCGGCAAGCCGCGCTGCATGGCTTCCACCAGGGGCAGGCCGAAGCCTTCCACATAGGACGGGAACACCAGCGCAGTGGAGTGGCGATAGGCGTGTTCCAGGCTTTGGTCTGATAGGTTGTTGAACATGAACAGGCGACTGTCGAGTTGCGGATGACGCCGGATACGTTCGATCAGGGCCTCGCACTTCCAGCCGATTTTCCCGACGATGCACAGCCGCGCTTGGGAGCCGGCGGCCCAGGCCCGCTCGAATGCGTCGAGCAGGTAAGCGTGGTTTTTGCGCGGCTCGATGGTGCTGACCATCAGGAATACTGGCTCGGGTTGCTCAAACAACCGCAGCAAGTTCGGGTCTACGGGGTGAGTGGCGTCAATCAGGTCCAGTTCGCTGCCCAGATGAAAATAGTCGAACCAGCGCTCGCGCACCATTTGCTCGCCAATGCGCCGGACCATTTCCTGGCGAACCTGATCGCGAATGGTGGTGGAGATGGCGATGTAGCCGTCGGCGGTGCGGGCAATCCAATCGAACCAATGGTTGAACACCTTGACCAGCCCGGCGTCGCAGAATTGCGGATGGGTCAGGGGGATCAGGTCATAGATCACCGAGATGATCCCGACGCCATCACGCTTGAGCTGTTCGGCCAGGGGAAAGAAACCTGAGTGCCAGGAAGAGTCCAGCAATACCAGTTGATCGCCGGCCCTATGTTTCAGCGGTACGCTGCGTTCCGGGGCAGGCTCGCGTCTTAGGAGGCGATCAAGGATTCGAATGGGGAGGTTCAGGCATGCCAGGGCGAACAGTCGGCAGACAATGTACAAGAAGCGGCGAGCCCAGATCGACTGGTTGAAGGGGCGCCACCGTTCGAGGGTCCGCTGTCGGAGCCAGAACAGGTTGGCGAACTGCACCAACCGTGCCCGCAGGTCAGCCAGATCCAGCCCGTTCGAGGGCAAGGGGGCCAGGCTTTTCACTTCGTACAGCTTGCCCTGCAGCATCACCACGGGAATGCATTCGTGCTTGCGGTCGATGGCTGGCAATTGGCGGATGACATTGCGCACTACCCGCTGGATGCCGGAGTTGTCATTCGGGTGGTCGTATACATAGGTGCAATCCACCAACAGACGGCTCATGGCAACTCCTTTTGCGGCAACGCCTCGACGGCAGTCTGGCTCGAACGCTGGATACTGGTCCGGGCCTGGAGCCAGGAACAGCCGACGAAATCCTCCTGGCGATTATTGATCACGTGAAACACCAACCCGTAGTCGCGCCATTCGAAATTACGATCCAGGTGCGAATCCAGCCGCGACAGGCTGAGCGCGACGGAGTAATTGCCCTTGCCCAAGCGCATGTCGAAGCTGAAGCGGAAGGTGATCTGTTCGCCGGCCTTGAGGTCGGTCACGGCTTTGTCCTGGCGATGGGTATTGATGCCGTACATGGGCTGGCCAAGACGGTCCTTGATCAAAAAGCCCAGCACCAGCCGCTCGATGTCCTGGCGGATTTCAACTCGAACTTGCAACACCATCGGCTGGCCGATCTCGGCCACTTCCACCGGCTGCCCCTGACTGTCGAGCAGTTGTACATCGATGATGCCCGCCTCGCCGGTGCCGGAAATCGTGCGCACCTGGCCGTTGGCGAGCATTTCCTGGCGGACCACCTGGCCTTCGCGCTGGGCCAGCATCGCGTTGTAGTAATCCATCACTTCTTCGGGCTTGCCGCGCATCGCCATGCGCCCGTGTTCAAGCAGGATGGCGGTGTCGCAGATCGACTGGATCGCCGAGCGATCGTGGGACACGATCAGCAGCGTGGTGCCGGCCTTGCGGAAGCTGCGGATGCGCTCGAAGCTCTTGTGCTGGAAGTAGGCGTCGCCCACTGACAGCGCCTCGTCGACGATCAGGATGTCCGGGCGCCGGGCGGTGGCGACGCTGAAAGCCAGGCGCATCTGCATGCCGCTGGAATAGGTGCGTACCGGCTGGTCAATGGCCTCGCCGATTTCAGCAAACCCTTCGATCTCGGGCATCAAGGCTTCGATTTCTTCCACCTGCATGCCCAGCAACTGCCCGGCCATGAACGCGTTCTGGCGGCCGGTGAAGTCCGGATGAAAGCCCATGCCCAGTTCCAGCAGCGCGGCGACACGACCCTGCAACTGGATGTGGCCGCAGGTGGGTTGGGTGGTGCCGGTGATCATCTTGAGCAACGTGCTTTTGCCGGCACCGTTGACCCCGACGATGCCGACGGCTTCCCCGGGCTGGATCTCGAAATCCACGCCTTGCAGGACCCAGTGCAACTGATGACGCTGGCGGGAAAAGGGGATCAACCATTCGAACAGCCGGCTCCAGCGGTTCGGATACTGCTTGTAGGCCTTGCCCAGGCCACTGACGCGCAAATGTCCCATCAGAGTTCGTCCACCATTTCACCGCCGCGCCGACGAAACATGCGCAAGCCCAAGGCGCATAACAGCAGGCCGACCACCAGCAATGGCACCAGCGAGCTCCAGACCGGCCATTGGTTGTAGAGAAACAGGTTCTGGTAGCTCTGCATCAGGGCGGTCATGGGATTGAAGGCGAGCAGTTGCTGGATCGGCGGCGGCAGGATCGTCATCGGGTAAACGATCGGCGTGAGCCAGAACCAGAATTGCAGACAAATACCGAACAACTGCCCGACATCACGGAAAAACACATTGAGGATCCCCAGCAGCATGCCCAGCCCGGCGGCGAACATCACTTGCAGGGCCAGCAGCGGCACCAGGGCCAGCAAGGTCATGCCCGGCCAGCGCCCGGTGATCAACAGGAAACCGAGAAACAGCCCGAGGATGATCGCGAAGTTGATCCCGGCGTTGAACAGCACGATCACCGGCAGGCAGATCCGGGGGAAGCTGATCTTCTTCAGCAGGTTGGCGTTTTCCAGGAACATGCCCTGGCTGCGGGTGGTGATTTCCGCGAACAACCCCCAGGTCAGCAGCCCGGCGCAGAGGTAGACGCTGTAGGCCATGCCGTCTTCGACCCCGGGCAGGCGGGCACGCATGATGTGGGAAAAAATTACCGTGTAGACGAGGATCATCGACAACGGGTTGAGCACCGTCCACAGCGCGCCGAACAACGAGTTGCGATAGCGCGCCTGGAACTCGCGCTTGACGCTGCCAAGGACGAAACCGCGATAGCTCCACAGTGTGCGTTGCAAGGCCAGCAGCATCAGACGGCCCTGCCATAGTGATCTTCGAAGCGGACGATGTCGTCTTCGCCCAGGTATTCGCCGCTCTGGACCTCGATGATGACCAGGTCGATGACGCCGGGATTCTCCAGGCGATGCTTGTGGCCGGCGGGGATGAAAGTCGATTCGTTCTTGGCAACCAGGTGCGAACCCGAGCCGTTGTTGGTGACCTTGGCCATGCCTTCGACCACCACCCAGTGTTCGTTGCGATGGTGGTGCATTTGCAGCGACAGCGACGCGCCAGGCTTGACCACTATGCGCTTGATCTTGAAGCGTGGCCCCTCTTCGAGCACGGTATAGCTGCCCCATGGGCGGCTGACCGTACGGTGCAGGCGATAGGCTTCGTGTTCCTTGTCCTTGAGTTGCCGGGCAACGCGGCGCACATCCTGGGCACGGTCGGCATGGGCCACCAGCACGGCATCGGCGGTGTCGATGATGATCAGGTTCTCCACGCCCAGGGCAGCCACCAGTCGGCCTTCGCTCTGGACGAAGTTGTTCTGGCTGTCGATAAACAGGGCCTCGCCGGTGGCGCGGTTGTTTTGCGCATCGGCGGGCACCAGGCTGGCAACGGCGTTCCAGGAGCCGATATCGCTCCAGTCGAATGCGGCGGGAATCACCACGACGTTGGTGGAGCGCTCCATCAGGGCATAGTCAATGGAGATGTCTGGCATTTCGGCGAAATGCGCTGCGGATAACTCCTGCTGCACACACCCTGAGGTTTCCACCGCCGTGCTGGCCGTGACACAGGCGCGTGCCTGTTCCAGCAGCTCGGGGGCGTGGGCTTGCAGCTCCGCCAGCAGGGTCTTGACCGAGAAGCAGAACATCCCCGAATTCCACAGGAAGCGGCCGCTTTCCAGATACTGCGTGGCGGTCTGCAGGTCGGGTTTTTCGACGAAGCGCACGACCTTGGCCGCGCCCTTGGTATCCAGGGGCTTGCCCCGTTCGATATAGCCGAAGCCGGTTTCCGGTGCCGAGGGCAGCACGCCGAAGGTCACCAGATGGCCGGTTTTGGCCAGTTCCACGGCGTGCTCAACGGATGCCTTGAAGGCGGCCTCGTCCTGGATCAGGTGGTCGGCGGGCATGACCACCAGAATCGCATCGTCACCGTGCAGGGCCTGTACCGCGAGGGTGGCCGTGGCGATGGCCGGCGCGGTGTTGCGACCTGTCGGTTCGAGCACGAAGTGACCGCGATAACGCTCCAGGTGGGCGCTTTGATAGTGGTCGCGGCTCTGGAAGTAGTACTCGCGATTGGTGACGGTGACGATGTCGCCCCGGCCGTCGAACAACCCAGCGGCACGCCGATAGGTCTTGCCCAGCAGCGACTGGCCGTCGGGCAAGAGCATGAAGGGCTTGGGGTGGCCTTCGCGGGACACCGGCCACAACCTCGTCCCGGCCCCGCCGGAGAGAATCACGGGAATGAGCATGGCCTACTCCTTGGCGACGCGTTTCATGTCCGCATCCATCATCAGGCGGATCAGGGTGTCGAGGTCGGTCCTGGGCTTCCAGCCCAGGACGCGTTGTGCCTTGGCCGGGTTGCCGAGTAGCACTTCGACTTCGGCCGGGCGGAAAAACGCCGGGTCGACCTTGACGAAGTCACGGTAGTCCAGGCCCACGTGTTCGAAGGCAATCCTGCACATCTCGCGCACAGTGGTGGTGACGCCCGTGGCCACTACGTAATCGTCGGGAGTGTCCTGTTGCAACATCAGCCACATGGCCTCGACGTAATCGCCGGCAAAGCCCCAGTCGCGCTTGGCGTCGATATTGCCCAGGCGCAATTCCTGCTGCTTGCCCTGCTTGATGCGTGCTGCAGCGTCGGTGACCTTGCGGGTGACGAACTCGATGCCACGCAGTGGTGATTCGTGGTTGAACAGGATGCCGCTGCTGGCATGCAGGCCGAAGCTTTCCCGGTAGTTGACGGTGATCCAGTGACCGTACAGTTTCGCCACGCCATAGGGGCTGCGTGGGTAAAACGGCGTGTGCTCGTCCTGCTGTTCGGCCTGGATCAGGCCGAACATTTCACTGGTGGACGCCTGGTAGAAGCGCGTATGCACGCTGAACTGGCGAATGGCTTCGAGCAGGTGGGTGACCCCCAGTCCATCGACAATGCCGGTGGTCACGGGTTGGTCCCAGGAGGCCGCGACGAAACTTTGCGCGGCCAGGTTGTACACCTCGTCCGGCGTCGACTTGATCACGGCCCGTTGCACCGAGCAGGCATCGGCCATGTCACCGTCAAGGTAAACGATGTCCTGTTCGATGCCCATCTCTCGCAGCCGCCAGCGCGAGTCGCTGCTTCGTCGCGCCACCAGGCCGTGGACCTTGTAACCCTTGTCGAGCAGCAACTTGGCCAGATACGCGCCGTCTTGACCGGTGATCCCTGTGATCAATGCACTTTTCATTCTTGTTGTACCCGTATCTCCCAGTCGGACAGGATCGCCCGCAAGGATTGTTGTGTTGTTGTTTCAGGCGTCCATCCGGTGGCCTGTCGTAGCTTGGCTGGGCTACCACAGACGCGACGCTGTTCTGCGCGGCGAAGACGCGCAGGGTCCTGGATCAGTTGCACGTCGACCTGGGCGATATCGCCCAGTTGTTCGATCAGGCTGCGAATGCTCTGCTCGCGGCCCGAGCAGATGTTGTAGACCTGCCCCGGGACGCCTTTGTCCAGCAGGGCCAGGTAGGCCGAAATCACATCGCTGACATCGAGGAAGTCGCGGGTTACGTCGATATCACCCACTTGCAGCCGGGCCGGTTGCAGGCCCAGCTTGATCCGGCTGATTTGCCGGGCGGCGCTGGCAATGACAAAGCTGTCCTTCTGCCCGGGACCGATATGATTGAACGGGCGGGCCACCAGCACCGGCCAGCCTTCGCTCATGCCCCATTGCAGGCTCAGCAGTTCGGCCGACAGCTTGCTCACCGCATACGGGTTGCGCGGGGAGGGCAGTTGCAGTTCGGTAATCGGCAGTTGGTCTTCGCTGACCTGGCCATAGACATCACCGGAGCTGACGTACAGGAACGTCCCGGTGAAACCCCGGGCCTTGAGGGCCTGGAGCAGGTTCAAGGTGCCCAGCAGGTTGATGTGCAGGGTGCGCGCCGGATCGCGGAAGGCTTCAGGGACAAACGTCTGGCCCGCCAGGTGGACCACGGCGTCGGGAATCTCGGGCCAGAGGCCTTCGAGGGTCTTGGGATCCGTCAGGTCGTAGCGGGCAGCGACAGGCATCACCTGCCACGCCGAATCATGACCGTTCAGTCGAGATTTGATGTGACGTCCAACGAAACCGCTGAGGCCCGTAACGAACAGACGTTTTTTCAAGTACCAGCCTCCTTGACGGTTGCTTCCTCTGTTGCGAACTGAGTGGGAAATTTCCGTAAGATCGGGGAAAAATCACTCAAATCTCGTCCTGAGAAGCGTTTGTTGTAGTTGTTTGGTTGTCAATTTGTGCCAATTTCGACGCAATTTCAACAGCGCAAACCGTGACCGGTCAGTTCTCATATTTATAGCGGGTTTATTCTCGCCGGGCGGTTCACGAACCCTTGGTGGATGTGTTTAGAATGCCGCTCGTCACAGTGTCCCTGGTTTCGATCTTCGAGATGAGCCCAGGGGCGGGACCCTAAAAAAACAAGAACGAGACGGGTAGTGAGATGAACGACGCGTGGCGGCCTCCGGGCCGGCTCGATGCGTGATTCGACCGTCATGAAGTTGGGGCTGCCGGGACGGCGGCGCCATGATGGGATGCCATGAATTTCATTCTTTACTCGGACGTAAACGATCACTCCATCAGCCAGAGCCTCGGCCGCCCTGAGTACAGCTATTACTTCGTGCTCAAGGCCTATCGTCCCGTGCTGGAAAGCCTGGGGTCGGTGCATGTGGTGTCTTCGGTCGACGAGGTCGATCCGCTTTATCAAACATTGCAGCAGGCCGGTCAGGACTGCTTGTTTCTTTCGTTCTCTCCTCCCTACAAGACTCCCGTCGATCTGTTATGTCCGACGGTCTGTGTGGTGGCCTGGGAGTTCGATTCGATCCCGGCCGAACACTGGGACGACGACCTGCGCCATGACTGGAGCCGCACGTTGGCCCGTCATGGCCGGGTGATTACCCTGTCCAGCCACACGGCCGAGGCGATCCGTCGGACCTTGGGCGAGGATTTCCCGGTACTGGTGTTGCCCACGCCGCTGTGGGAGCGTTTCGCAGCGGTTCGTGAGCGCCACCCGAGCTTGCCGATCAACCCGGGAACGACCTTGCGGATCAAGGGTTGCATCATCGACAGCCGACCCCTCGGGCTGTCGGCTGACGGCTTGATCGCGCCGATCCTTGAAGAGTCGCCGTACCCGGACACCAAGCCGCAGCCCCTGACCTGGCGGCGGCGCGCATCCATTTCCCGCCATTACCTGCGCGAACTCATCCGTGCCTTCACCGGCAAGGCCGAGCAGGGTCCTGTGTGGCTGTTCAAGCACAACCTGTTGGGCTGGTATCGCGAGGCGGTCCGTGACCTGATTCCGGTGCCGGCTCGCGTTGCGGTCAGCAGGATCCTGCGGGGGCCGTCGCTGGCCGTCGAGGCCGCTCCAGAGCCAGCACCCTCGGAACACCCCCAAGCCGTCCTGCCGGACACCCACCGAGTGGTCGAGACAAAAGTCAGCGGGGTGGTGTACGTCAGTGTGTTAAACCCCGACGACGGGCGCAAGAACTGGCATCAATTGATTACCGCATTCTGTTGGGCCCTGCGCGACGTCGAGGACGCCACGCTGGTGCTGAAAATGACCCAGAACGATCTGTCGACCTACTACGTCCACTTGCTCACGCTACTGTCCCAGCTGTCGCCGTTCAGTTGTCGGGTAGTGGTCATGCATGGGTATCTGGATCATGAGCAGTTCGCCCGGCTTTATGGCGCGGCGAGTTTCTACGTCAATGCCTCCCGTTGCGAAGGGCTGTGCCTGCCGCTGATGGAGTTCATGTCGTGCGCGAGGCCAGTAATCGCCCCCGACCACACGGCGATGCGTGACTACATCGATTCCGAGGTGGCTTTTATCGTCAAATCCAGCCGCGAACCCGCTATCTGGCCTCAGGACTCGCGCATTCTGTACCGCACGCTGCGCCATCGGCCCGATTGGGGCTCATTGAAACTCGCCTACCAGCAGAGCTACGCCATGGCCAAGCACCAACCACAGGCCTACCAGGCCATGGCCGTTGCCGCCAACGAACGGATGCGCCGCTATTGCGGCTTCGTCCCGGTGCAGCAGCGCCTGGCGGATTTCCTGGCTACGCCAGCCGGTGACGAAGGGCTGCCGCTGGCGGTCCAGGCAGGTACCGCTTCATGTTGATCATCATTTATTCGGAAACCAACCAGAGCAACATTCTGGAAAGCCTCGGCAAACCCGAGTACAGCTATTACTTCGTGCTCAAGGAGTTTCGTCCGGTGCTGGCGCGGTTGGGGCGGGTCGTCAAAGTGACTCGGCCTGACGAAGAGGTCGATCAGTTGTACGCCGATTGCCTGGAGCGTGACGAAGATTGCGTATTCCTGTCATTTTCACCTCCTCATCGCACCGCCGCCCACTACGCCTGCCCGACAATTGCGGTGTTCGCCTGGGAGTTCAGCACCATTCCTACCGAAAGCTGGCAGGGCGAGCCCCGGCACGATTGGCGGGTGGTCCTGGGCGCAACCGGCATGGCGATTACCCATTCCAGCTTCACCGTCAAAGCCGTACGCGAAGTCATGGGGGCGGATTTCCCTATCACCGCGATCGCGGCGCCGGTATGGGATCGTTTTGCCGCTCGCGGCGCGGTGCTCGCCAAGAGGGCCGTGGTGGATCACCTGCGCCTGCAATTACGCGGATTGTTGATCGACAGCCGCATGATCGACCTACAGCCCTACGGTCCTCCAGCGCATCGGGTCGGCACACCGTTGGGGCTTGAAGGCCCGCCCCGGGACCACGAGTTGTTCCTGGACGGTGTGATCTATACCTCAGTGTTCAACCCCTATGATGGGCGCAAGAATTGGACTGACATGATCAGTGCTTTCTGTGCAACGTTCCGTGACGTCCTTGATGCAACGCTAGTGCTCAAGTTGACCCATCACGACATCACCGATGCGCTCAACGATATATTGCACCACCTCTACAAGAATCAACCGTTCAGCTGCCGCATCGTGCTGATTCACGGTTACCTGGCGGACGCGGACTACGAGCGGCTGGTGGAAGCCACCCGGTACGTGGTCAACAGTTCCTATGGCGAAGGGCAATGCCTGCCGTTGATGGAGTTCATGTCCTGCGGCCGCCCGGCGATTGCGCCGCTGAACACGGCCATGGCCGACTACATCGACCACGACAATGCCTTCGTGGTGGATTCGACCGAGGAACTGACCGCCTGGCCCCACGACCCGCGCGCGGCTTACCGGACCCTGCGTTATGTCACCGATTGGGACTCGCTGTGCTCGGCCTATCGCGCCAGCTATGACGTGGCCAAAAACGACCCCGAGCGTTACCGCCGCATGTCGGCCCACGCCGTGCTCAGCCTGGAGAAATTCTGCAGCCAGGCGAACGCCGAGCAGCGTTTGCGGGCGTTTTTCGAACAACTGTCCGAGCGTCGCCGGAACGCGACGCAGCCATGATCCGGCGATGGCTGGCTGAGCGCAGGCCAGTGGTGGAACCTTCGCCACCGCCGGCGGTGGCCGTTTCGCCCCGGGATGCCGGCCTCTGCGACGCGATGCTTGATGGCTGGTTTCGCAGTGAAACCGGCGAATTGCTCAAGGGCTTTGCCATCACGGCCGACGATACGTTGCTGGATGTAGGCTGCGGCGAAGGTGTGGCGACGCTGTTTGCAATGCGCCAGGGCGCGTCCGTGATCTTTACCGACAGCGAACAGGACAAGGTGCGCGACCTGGCTCGCCAGGTCGAGGCCCAGGCCGCTGCGCCGTTCCTGGGTCTGGTCAGCAACAGCCTGCCGCTGCCCCTGGCCGATGGTTGTGCAAACAAGATCGTCTGCATGGAGGTGCTAGAACATATCGATGAGCCAGCGCCATTCATGGCTGAACTGGTGCGCATGGGCCGGCCAGGGGCGCAGTATTTGCTCAGCGTGCCGGCATCGGTGGGCGAGCATTTGCAGCAAGGCATCGCGCCGCCGGGCTACTTTCAAGCGCCCAACCATGTGCAGATTTTCACTGCCGAACGATTTGCCGCGCTGGTGGAGGAGGCCGGGCTGGTAATCGAGCATCGCCAGGCCAGCGGATTTTTCTGGGTGATGGGCATGATTTTCTTCTGGGCCAGCGAACGCGCGGCTGGCCGGGACCTCGAGGGTGCCGTGCGCGACCGCATCCAGGCGCCGTATCCACCGTTGATGGAGCGCTGGGCAAGCCTCTGGCAGGACTTGCTGACGCAACCTGACGGCTTGGCGATCAAGCAGGCGCTGGACCGGTTCATGCCCAAGAGCCAGGTCATCATTGCCCGCAAACCGGGGAATGCATCATGAGCAGCAAGCGAATCATGAACATCGAACAACTGCACGTCGTCATGGCGATGGTCCCTGATTGTGTTGTTGAGTGCACTCGATTATCGGCAGGTCAAACAGGGTTGGACGCAATCCTGACGCGCAACTGATTGAAGCCTGTCTGCCGCCTCACCTTCCTTACCGTCTCTGGAGCGTATTGATGCTGAGCCTTTTAAAAAAACTCACCAAGGGCATGCCCGGGCCCACCGAGCCGGTGACTGACAAGATCGACCCCTATATGCTCGGGTTGCAGGATGCGATGCTCAGCGGCTGGTTCAACCAGCAGACCAACGAGCTATTCACCGGCTTCCCAGTTGCACCTGAAGATACCTTGCTGGATGTCGGCTGTGGTGATGGTGGCAATGTGCATTATTGCGCGATGCGCGGGGCGAAGATCATCATCGCCGACATCGACGCGGCCAAGGTCGAGGCCACTCGCCAGCGCTTGAGCGACACCCCCGCGCGCGGCGTCGAGTGCCACGTGACCGACTGCAACCCGCTGCCCATTGCCGACGCCACGGCCACGCGGGTGGTGTCCACCGAAGTCATCGAGCATGTCGACGATCCGGCGCAGTTCCTTGCCGAACTGGTACGGGTCGGCCAGCCCGGTGCGCTGTACCTGTTGAGCGTGCCGCACCCCAGCTCCGAAGACCTGCAAAAGGACATCGCCGCGCCGGAGTACTTCCGCAAGCCCAACCACATTCGCATCATCAGCGAAGAGCAGTTCAAGGCGATGGTCAGCGAGGCCGGGCTTACGGTGTTGAGCCACAGCCAATACGGTTTCTACTGGTCGATGTGGATGCTGTTGTTCTGGGAGGCCAAGGTCGATTTCAGCAACGCCGACCACCCATTGCTCAATCATTGGGCCGACACTTGGCAAGCAGTGTTGAATTCGCCGCGCGGCCCGCAGATCAAGCAGGCGCTGGATGCGGTGGTGGCCAAGAGTCAGGTGATTATTGCGCGCAAGCCTGAGTGATGCCCTCTGTGGGAGCAAGGCTTGCCCGCGATAAATGCGACGCGGTCCTCCAGGAATTGGGGTGCCTGCTTCGCGAGCAAGCTTTGCTCCCACAGCAGGATCAAATCGCCTCTGCACCATTTTCGCTTCGACCCGAGTGGCGGTAATCTGCCGGGCTTTGATGGGTGATAGCGTTTCATGACTGTTTTTTTCCGACTCTCCCTGGCCCTCACCGTGTTGCTTTTGGCGGGCTGCGAACAACCTCCACCCCCAGCCCTGGATCAACAGCTGTATATCTGGCAACGCCAATGGACGCCGGCCCACGAGTCGGCGCTGCGCCAGAGCCAGGGCGATTTTTCCACGCTGCGAGTGCTGACGTTGCAGGCTTTTCCCGGGGCGGGCTGGAGCCGTGCGCGGATCGATCCGGCCTTGCTCAAGGCTGACGGCCGCCCGCTGATCGCCGTGATTCGCCTGGACGGTCAGCTCAAGGCTTTGGACCAGGACGAGGTGATCGCGCAGATCCAGCAGGTGCTGGGCGATTGGCAAGCCCAAGGCCTGACCCCGGTAGGGGTAGAAATCGACCATGATGCGGGCAACGCACGGTTGCCGGCCTATGAAAAGTTCCTCGGCCAACTGCGGCAAGTCCTGCCGGTCAACGTGCGGCTGAGTATTACCGCGCTACCGGCCTGGCTCGACAGCCCCGCCTTGCCGGGGTTGTTGGAAACGGTGGACAGCAGCGTGCTGCAGGTCCACGCGGTGAGCGATCCACGGCAGGGCTTGTTCGACCCGAAACAGGCCCGGCACTGGGCGCAACGCTGGAGCGACGTCACTACGCGGCCGTTTTATCTGGCCCTGCCGGCGTACGGCGTGGCGCTGCTGACCCAGGAGAGTGGCGTTCCTGTGGTGGAAAGCGAAGTGCCGATCGATCGCGGTGGCGAGCGGCGGGAGTTGCTGGCCGATCCGCAACAAGTGGCCGGGCTTGCGGCAGATTTGCGTGCCGATCCACCGAAACATCTCGCGGGGTTGATCTGGTTTCGCCTGCCGCTGGCCGGCGACCGACGGGCGTGGAGCCTGACCACGCTCGGCGCCGTCGCCCGGGGAGACAACCTGAACAGTCGCCTGGCGTTGCAGTGGGAAGAGCAGGGTGGTTTGTACGATATCCGTCTGGTTAACCAGGGCAATCTCGACAGCCCCTGGCCCCAGCGCCTGACGCTGGCTGTTGGCGCGTGTGACGGCGTCGATGCCCTGGCCGGTTATACGTTGCAACAAACCCCCGGACTGCTTACCTTCACCCGCATTCAGGAAGGCCGCTTGGCTGCTGGCAGCCAACGGGCAATCGGCTGGGCGCGCTGTACGAAAATTGACCAAGGAGGTTTCAATGTTTACCCGTAAGTGGCCTCGTCACCTACTGTGTCTGAGCCTTTGTCTGCCGCTGGGCCCGGCGCTGGCCTGCGGGCCGGATTTCCCGATGCGTCTGCTGGATAACCGCGCCCAGTCGCTGGCCGAATTGCCCGAAGGCAGCTTTCGCTTCGAGGTCAGCCGCCTCGGCCAGGCGATTGCCGGGCTCAAGCCGGCTACCGAGGCGACGCGCAACCCGGACTACAGCTATGACGACCTGCCTTCCTACGTGGAACAACGCAACAAGGCCGAGCAGATCGGCCTGACCCCGCCGCAGCAAGCGGTGGTGGAGCGCCTGCGGGCCCTGACCGATGTCGACCAGGTGGCAGCCGAAGCGGCCAACCTGCCCGATGAGCTGCGCCTGTATGCGATTGGCGCGGCGGCTTTCAACGTGGGTGAGCATCAGCGCGCCGTGGAAGCGTTCCAGCAGTTGCTGGCGTTACCGGCCGACCAACGTCGGTTGCGCAGCACCTGGGCCGCGTACTCCCTCGGGCGGGCGTTGTTCGCCGTGAGCACCGAGGCCGGCAGCGGCGACCCTGTGGTTTTGCAGGACCAGGCGCGAGCGGCGTTTCGCCAGGCCCGCGAGTTGAGCATTGCCGGCTTCAGCGATCCGCTGGAACTGGGTATTGCCAGCCTTGGCGAAGAAGCCCGGGTGGCCTATACCGCGGACGACTGGGACAGTGCCATCGGCCTGTATGCGATCCAGAACCTGCAAGGGTCCCCGGTGGGCTACAGCTCGTTGTTGCAACTGGCGGGTGATTTGAGCGGCCAGCCGGATGGACGCTTGAGCGAACTGCTCAAGACTCAGTTGGTGCAGCGATTGGTCACCGCCTACCTGCTCAGCCGCGTTGGCTGGTGGGACGGTGAAGAACCCTCTGGCGAGAAAAGGTTGGTCAAACTGTTGCAGGCCAGTGCCCGGGACAATCTGGACGACGCCGACCGTTTGGCGGCGGTGAGTTACCAGCACGGCGATTACGCCAGCGCCCAGGCTTTTGTGCAAAAGGCTTCCGACACCGGCCTGGCCTGGTGGGTGCGTGCCAAGCTGGCCTTGCGCGACGGCGACAAAGTGACCGCGGCGGCGGCTTATGCCAAGGCTGCCCAGGCTTTCCCGAACGATGAATCCTGGGGCAACCGGCGCACACCGGATTGGAACTACGAGTCGGTGCAGCCCAAGTGCCGTGTCGAAGGTGAAAGCGCGATCCTGGCCTTGCAGCGCGGCGATTACCTGCAAGCCTTCGATCAGCTCTATCGCGGCCAGAGCAACTATTGGTACGACGCTGCCGCCGTCGCCGAGCGTGTGCTCACGGTGGATGAGCTCAAGCAGTACGTCGACGCCCAAGTCCCGGCACCACCGGCGTTGAGCCAGGAGGATCGGGATAACTACGTGCCGCTGCCGGTGGCTGCGAGCCTGCGCAATCTGCTGGGTCGTCGGTTGTTGAGGGAAGGGCGTTTTGATGAGGCACCGGCATATTTCGATAACGCGGACCTGCAGAACAAGGCCCGCGCCTATGGGCAATTGCGCCAGGACGCGGAGTCCAAGTGGTGGCCAACCCGACGGGCCGAGGCCTATTTCAATGCGTCCTGGATGGCGCGCAACTGGGGCATGGAGCTGCTCGGCTATGAGATGGCGCCGGATTACGCCAGCCTGGGCGGCAACTACAGCCTGGAACCGGTTGAACTGAAGGTCGGGCCGCTGGTGGCCGAAGGCGAAGTGCAACGCCAGCAGGCCAGCGCGGCGCAGCCGGACATGCGTTATCACTATCGGTTTGTCGCCACGGCGCTGGCGAGCCAGGCGGCGGATTATTTGCCGCATACCAGCCAGGCCTTTGCGGCGGTGCTGTGCAAAGCGGTGGGGTACAACTCCAGCCTTGAGGAACAAAGCGCGCTGTATCAACGTTATGTGAAGGAAGGTCCGTATGTGGTTTGGGCCGGGGATTTCGGTCATCAATGCCAGGAACCGGACTTCAGCAAGGCGAACAAACGCTACGTCACCCAGGCCCTGGACCCGATCCGCTCGACGCTGCGACCTTACAAGGTTTGGCTGCAAATGGGTGGTGTGGTGCTGGTAGTGGCGGTGGCGTTGGGGCTGATCAGCCGGCGCCGGCGCAAGGCGCGGATGTCTGCCAATTAAATTGAAATGTGGCCATAGCTTGGCTCTGGCTCGGCTCTGTAGGAGCTGGCGAAGCCTGCGATCTTTTGATCTTTCGCTTGAGATTCAAGTGTCTGGGGAAAGATCGCAGCCTCGTTGCACTCGTCAGCTCCTACAGGCACGGTCCGGCGGGAGCAATCTCTGGCCACAAAAATTGTTAACCCTAGCTTTGCGTCGTTCCTACATCTGCGTCGCCATGCCCTCCACATTCATGGCCGCCTGGCGCAACGCCTCCGAGCGGGTAGGGTGTGGGTGGCAGGTCAGGGCGATGTCCTCGGCCGAGGCGCTGAACTCCATGGCCACGCAGTATTCACCGATCATCTCACTGACGCTCGGGCCCACCAGGTGCACGCCAAGGATCTCATCGGTGCGTTCATCGGCCAGGACCTTGGCGAACCCTTCGGTCTCATGGTTGATCTTGGCCCGGCTGTTGGCGGTGAAGGGGAACTTGCCGACTTTGTAGGCACGGCCTTCGGCCTTGAGCTGCTCCTCGGTCTTGCCGACGCTGGCCAGTTCCGGACGGGTGTAGATGACGCCGGGAATCAGCGCATAGTTGACCTCGGCGGCCTTGCCGGCGATCTGTTCGATGCAGACCATGGCTTCGTCCTCGGCCTTGTGGGCCAGCATCGGTCCGGACGTCACATCACCGATGACCCAGACGCCCGGTGCTTCGGTGCGATGATGCTGGTTGGCAAGCATGCCGCGTTTGTCGGTGCTCAACCCGACGTTCTCCAGCCCCAGACCTTGCGTGTAAGGCCGACGCCCGATGGCAACCAGCACGTAATCGGCGTCCAGGGTCTGTGCTTCGCCGCCCGCCGCCGGCTCGATCTGCAATTGCACGCCGCCGGCCGAGGGAATGGCTCCGGTGACCTTCGAACTCAACTTGAACTGGATGCCCTGTTTACTCAAGGCCCGTTGCAGAGTCTTGCCGGCCTCGCCATCTACCCCCGGGCAGATGCGATCGAGGTATTCGACCACGGTCACCTGGGCACCCAGGCGCCGCCAGACCGAACCCAGTTCGAGGCCGATGACGCCAGCGCCGATCACCACCAGATGCCGGGGCACCTCACTCAGGGACAAGGCGCCGGTGGAGTCGAGGATGCGTTGGTTATCGATGGGCACGCCTGGCAGGGGCATGGGTTCCGAGCCGGTGGCGATGACGATGTCCTTGGCGCTGAGTTCGGTCTTGGCGCCATCGTCGCCGGTAACGGTCACCTTGCCCGAGCCGTCGATGTGGCCCCAGCCTTTGATCCAGTCGACCTTGTTCTTGCGAAACAGAAACTCGATGCCCTTGGTCAGGCCGGCCACGCTTTCGTCCTTCTGCTTCATCATCTGCGCAAGGTTGAGGGTGGGGCTGACTTCAATGCCCAGGTTGGCGAATTCCGTTCCCGTGGCGGCTTCGTACAGCTCCGAGGCATGCAGCAGGGCCTTGGAGGGCATGCAGCCGACGTTCAGACAGGTGCCGCCCAGGGTGGCTCGGCCTTCGACACAGGCGGCTTTCAACCCCAGCTGCCCGGCCCGAATCGCCGCGTTATACCCGCCGGGCCCGCCGCCCAGAATGATCACGTCGTAGTTGCTCATCGCTGTTCTCCTGCTTGGCCTGATAAAAAATTATGTACGTAATATGAGCGTTTCCAGAGATTTCGGTCAAGGCTTAAGTCAAGAGGCCGGCGCAGGCCTTGTCATGAAGAATTCAAAACGGAAATTTCACAGGAATCGTTATAAGGTAACGGCATATAACGGAGCGTCGGTGGCGTCTGTCCACGGGCCCGGATTTTGATCGCCACGAGTGCTGGGGTGGTATGCAAGTCGATCTTGATGTCGAGGGGGCACAGGTGGCCGAATGGCCACGTTTTCAGCGCGCGTCGTTTCAAGGGCGTCGTTTGAAGCAGATCGCTTTCGCCCTGGGAAGCGTGGCGGGCGTGGGCTTGGTACTGGCGTTTTTTATCGGGGTGTTTTCGCCGCAATCCCTGTGGCCGGCGCTGCTGGTCAGCCAAGGTGCGGGACTGCTGGTGCTGGTGGCAGGTGTGCAATCGGCCTGGTGGGTCACTCAATGGCGTAGCAGGGCGCTGCTGCCGGCTGTGGATAACCTGCCGGCGGAAAACGAGCCTGTTGATAACCTGGGCTGGTATGAACGGTTGCTGGAGCGAATTGGTGCTCGCGGGATCGGCCTGCTGAAGCAAATCGGTGCGCCTGCGTTGTGGCTGGCCGGGTGGTCAGTGCTGGTATTGCTGGGCCTGGAGCAAGCCTGGAACTTGCAACTGCCGGCCGCCACCCTCGGTGTCTCGGCCAGTGTGGGAGCGGTGCTGTCGTTATTGTTGGCGTTCGGGCTATTGGTGTTCGAGCGGCAATTGGCCCAGCAATCTCCCGTGGAATGGCCGGAAGCGCCGCCGCTGGCGCAGCTGACGCGGGTGACGATCATCGTGCTGGTGCTCGGCGCTTTGTGTTTGTTGTTCGCCACAGAAACGTCCATCTGGCCGCTGCGCCTGGCCGTGCTGATGGGGCTGTTGCCGGGCGTGGTGGCGGCGGAGTTGTTGCTGCGCGCCGTGTTGTCGTTATTCATCCCGCGCCGGGACGCTCTGGAACCGACGCTGCTGGGGCGTAGTGTCATCGCCGATCTGCTGCGCTGGCCGCCGCAACCGTTGCTGGCCTTGCAGCACGAACTGCACAACCGTTTCGGCATCGACTTGCGCCAGATCTGGGCGTTCAGCTACATGCGCCGCGCCTTTTTGCCGGTGTTGGCGCTGGTGTCGCTGGTGGGCTGGTTGTTGACGGGCGTGCACGAAGTACCGCTGCAGGGGCGTGGCATCTATGAGCGCTTTGGCAAACCGGTGGAGGTGTTCGGCCCGGGCTTGCATGTCGCGTTGCCTTGGCCGTGGGGCAGGGTGCTCAACGTCGAGAATGGCGTTGTGCATGAACTGGCGACCAGCGTCGCGGAGAGTCGGGCAGTGGTCGAGGCTGAACCGGCGGAGGGACCGGCGCCGGCAATCGCCAATCGGTTGTGGGACGCCAGCCATGTGAACGACAAGTCCCAGGTCATTGCCAGTCGTCGTGCCGACCAGCAGAGCTTCCAGATCGTCAACATGGACGTGCGCTTTGTCTACCGCATCGGCCTGACGGACGCCGCGGCGTTGGCGGCGACCTACAACAGCGCCGATGTGCCGACGCTGATCCGCAGCACCGCGAGCCGCATCCTGGTGCATGAGTTCGCGTCGCGCACGCTGGACGGTTTGCTGGGCGCGGACCGTGTCAGCCTCGCCGACGAAATCGGTCGCGCCGTCCAGGCTGATTTGCAATCGCTCGATAGCGGTGTGGAAATCCTGGCGACGGTCGTGGAGGCGATTCATCCGCCGGCCGGTGCGGCCAATGCTTACCACGGCGTGCAGGCGGCGCAGATCGGCGCGCAGGCGTTGATCGCCCGAGAGCGCGGCGCGGCGGCGGAACAGACCAACCAGGCGCAATTGCAAGCCAGCATCGCCCATGACCAAGCCACGGCCACCGCTCGGGAAATCAACGCAAGCGCCCAGGCCGCTGACCTGCGCTTCAATGCCGACCGCAAAGCCTACGCCACGGCGGGGCACGCTTTTGTGCTGGAGCATTACCTGGGCCAACTGAGCCAGGGCCTCGCCAATGCCCGGTTGCTGATTCTCGACCATCGCCTGGGCGGCAACGGTAACGCGCCGACCATCGACTTGCGCACCTTCACGCTGCCGGCAGACCCCGCGTCGCCGCGTAACCCTGTCCCGCCAGGAGCTGCCCATTGAGCCAGTCCTCTTCACACGATCACCACGACCACGCTGGTCACGATCACGGCCATGCCGGTCATCACCATGGTCATCATCACCACCATCATGGCGATCCGCAGCAGGCCGGTCCGTTCCCGTGGCGACGGATGGGTTGGGCGGCGTTGCTGGTGGCGGTTGCCGTTGCGGCTGCGAGCCTGGTGCAAGTTCGCTCGGGGGAGGCCACGGTCATCACCCGTTTCGGCAATCCGGCGCGGGTGCTGCTGCAACCTGGCTTGGGTTGGCGCTGGCCCGCACCGTTCGAGGCGGCGATCCCGGTGGACCTGCGGTTACGCACCACCTCCAGCGGTCTGCAGGATGTCGGCACCCGTGATGGGCTGCGGATCATCGTCCAGGCCTACGTGGCGTGGCAGGTGCAGGGTGACCCGGAAAACGTGCAGCGTTTCATGCGCGCGGTGCAGAACCAACCGGACGAAGCCGCACGGCAGATCCGCACCTTCGTCGGCTCGGCGCTAGAAACCACTGCCGCCAGTTTTGACCTGGCGAACCTGGTCAACACCGATGCCAGCCAGGTGCGCATCGCCGATTTCGAAGCTCAGCTGCGTCAGCAGATCGATCAGCAGTTGCTCACCACTTACGGCGTGCGCGTGTTGCAAGTTGGCGTCGAACGCCTGACCTTGCCCTCGGTGACACTGACGGCGACGGTGGATCGCATGCGCGCCGAGCGTGAGACCATCGCCACCGAACGCACCGCCATCGGCAAGCGCGAAGCAGCGCAGATTCGCTCCGCCGCGGAGCGTGATGCGCGAGTCATGCAAGCTGATGCCACGGTGAAAGCCGCGGATATCGAAGCGCAGTCGCGGGTAGCAGCGGCCGAGATTTATGGCCGGGCATACGCCGGCTCCCCGCAGCTTTACAATCTGCTCCGTTCGCTGGACACCTTGGGCACGATCGTCAGCCCAGGCACGAAGCTGATTTTGCGCACCGATGCGGCGCCATTCCGGGTTCTGGTGGACGGTCCTGGTTCCGTGGAAGGCAAAGGTGGAACACAACCATGAGTTTGGTTCCACGTGGAACAAACGAGTTATCCAGCCCGTGGATCCAGGCTGGGCGCCTAGCGTTTTTGGCGCTTTACGCTGTCACGGTGCTGGCGGCGTTGGCCTGGGTGTTTTCCAACGTGCGGCAGATCGATCCACAGAATCGTGCGGTGGTGCTGCACTTTGGCGCCTTGGATCGCATCCAGAATGCTGGCCTTTTATTGGCGTGGCCTCGCCCTGTGGAACAAGTGGTCTTGCTGCCCGCTGCGGATCGGGTGCTTGAGCGGCGGGTGGAAAATCTGCTGCGTTCGGATGAGGCCCTGCAAGCCGATCGTGTCGCCAGCTTCGCCACCCCGGTCAGCGATGCGCTGGCTGGTTCTGGTTATTTATTGACCGGTGATGCCGGCGTGGTGCAACTGGATGTGCGGGTGTTCTACAAAGTCACCGACCCTTATTCCTTCGTCTTGCAAGGTGAACATGTCCTGCCGGCACTGGACCGGATGGCGACCCGCAGTGCCGTGGCCCTGACCGCAGCCCGGGATCTGGACACCATTCTGGTGGCTCGCCCCGAACTGATGGGCAGCGACAACCAGGCGGCCGAGCATCGCGAACGCTTGCGTGGCGATCTGGTGCAGGGGCTTAACCGACGCCTGGCTGACCTGGCGGCGACGGGGCAGGGGTTGGGGATCGAAGTGATGCGGGTCGATGTGCAATCGAGTTTGCCGGGGCCGGCGGTGAGTGCCTTCAACGCGGTGCTGACGGCCAGCCAGCAGGCCGATAAAGCCGTGGCTAACGCCCGGACTGAAGCGGAAAAACTCACCCAGGCCGCTCGCCAAGACGCCGACCGTGCCGTGCAGGTCGCCCATGCCCAGGCCAGCGAACGGCTCGCCAAGGCTTCGGCCGACACGGCCACGGTGCTGGGCCTGGCGAAGACCCAAGTCAGCGATCCGCAAATGCTGCTGCGCCTGTATCGCGAGCGCATGCCTGCCATCCTTCGCCAGGCCGGTTCAGTGACCACGGTCGATCCGAAAGATGATTCCCGCCTGATCATCCAGGGAGCTGGACAATGACCGCCAAAATCAGTGCTGCACCGATGTTGTCCTCGACGGAACAACGCGTCGCCGCCCGACAACTGACCTTGGCGATGCTCGCCCTCGGCTTGCTCGCATTGGGCCTGGTATGGCGCGGTTGGTCGCCGGAGCAGAGCGGTGTCAGCCAACTGCTGTTGGGATTCGCCTCGCTGTTGGTGGCAGTGCCGGTGATGCGTTCGGCCTGGTACAGCTTGCGTTATCCAAGCCTGCACGGGATTACCGACCAACTTATCGCCCTGGCGATGCTCGGTGCCTGGGCCACTGGCGATCTGCTGACGGCGGCGTTGTTGCCGATCATCATGATCTTCGGGCATGTGCTGGAAGAGCGCAGCGTCATCGGTTCCCAGGAGGCGATCCATGCCCTCGGCCAACTGACCCGCAGCCAAGGTCGCAAGGTGCAGGCCGACGGTTCGATCATCGATGTCGACAACGCGACGCTCCAGCCCGGTGATGTCGTGGAGGTGCGCGCGGGCGATCGGGTACCGGCCGATGGTCGGGTGTTGTCCGGCCAAGCCAGCCTCGACACCGCGCCTATCACGGGTGAGTCGGTGCCGTTGGAGGCCGTGGTCGGCACTGAAGTCTTTGGTGGCGCGATCAACCTCGATGGCCTGTTGAGCCTGGAAGTGACCCGTACCGGCGAAGAATCTACCTTGGGCAAGGTTATCGCCCTGATGCAAAACGCCGAACGCTCCAAGCCACCCATCACTCGTCTCCTGGAACGCTACGCCGGCAGTTATCTGGTACTGGTGTTGCTGCTGGCGGCGGTGACCTGGTTCGTGACCAACGATGCCCAAGCGATGCTGGCGGTATTGGTCGCCGCCTGTCCTTGTGCGTTGGTGCTGTCGGCGCCGGCCACCGCCATTGCCGGGATCGCGGTGGCGGCGCGCCACGGGATCCTGATCCGCAGCTCGGCCTTCCTGGAAGAACTGGCGGACCTGACGTCGTTGGTTGTCGACAAGACCGGCACCCTGACCTACGGCGTCCTGCGCCTGCAATCCATTGAACATGCCCAGGATGCTCCCTCATCGTTGCTGCTGCCTTTGGCTGCCAGCCTCGGTTCGGCCAGCAGTCATCCGGTCAGTCGTGCGTTGGCAGGGCTGGTGGAACAGGAAGACTGCCTGGCGCTGACGGACATCCATGAGCGCCAGGGCTTAGGGGTGGTCGCGATGACTGTTCGGGGCGAAGCGGCGCTCGGGCGGCCGGAGTTGTTTGCACAGCTGGGCATTCAAACGTCAGCGGTCCCGGAGCACGACGGCCCGATTGCCGGCCTGGCCCTGGACGGGCAATTCCTCGCCTGGCTGTTGCTGGCCGACAGCGTCAAGCCGGAGGCACGGGTTGCCATGGCCGAGCTGCGCGAGCTGGGTCTGGGACGTCAGTTGCTGTTGACCGGCGACCGCCAGAGCGTGGCCACGACCCTGGCCCGGGATGTCGGCATCGGCGATCTGCAAGCCCAGGCCCTGCCGGAAGACAAACTCAAGCGGGTCATGGCCGAAATCGACCATGGGTTCCGCCCCATGGTGGTGGGCGATGGCATCAACGACTCCCTGGCGCTCAAGGCCGGGGTGGTCGGCGTTGCAATGGGCGCAGGCGGCGCAGATATCGCCCTGGCGTCGGCAGACATCGTGCTGATCGGCAGCGACTTGCGCCGCCTCGGCACTTGCGTACGATTGAGCCGCCAATGCAGGCGCACGTTGCAGGTCAACGTGATCATTGGCCTGGGCTGGACGC
Source organism: Pseudomonas sp. Root401 (assembly GCF_001425105.1). NCBI lineage: Bacteria > Pseudomonadati > Pseudomonadota > Gammaproteobacteria > Pseudomonadales > Pseudomonadaceae > Pseudomonas > Pseudomonas sp. Root401. The sequence continues at coordinate 235,032 of NZ_LMDO01000012.1, forward strand.
TGGCAATCGTCGCCTTTGCCGCCTTCGGTTGGCTTGGCGCGGCAGGGGCGATGATCGCTGCGCTGCTGCACAATCTCAGTACCCTGCTAGTGTTAGGTAATGCAGGGCGATTGCTGCGGTTCCAGGAGCCACTCCTGAAAATCCAAGCGAAGGGAACCGTTGGATAACCCTTGGCGAACTGTGCGTCACCCTTGCAGTCTCTGTTGGAGAGGGCGCACCCATACTGGCAGTACCCGGCACAAGGAGTGAATTTGGGACGGTGATAGAGAAAGGCTATAAATTCGATAGCCTGCTATTTTTCTATGATGGTCTACCCTCATTTTCAGACGTCTGAAACAAGGGGGGATTTTTCATGCTCGCGCAACTTCCACCGGCCTTACAGAATCTGCATCTACCGCTTCGGCTGCGGCTCTGGGATGGCCATGAATTTTCACTGGGTGACGACCCCAGTGTCACGATCGTGGTCAAGGACCCACAAATGGTCGCGCAATTCACCCATCCCAGCCTGAATGCGCTAGGAGCGGCATTCGTCGAAGGCAAGCTGGAACTCGAAGGATCGATCCACGAAGTCATTCGTGTCTGCGATGAATGGAGCCAGGCATTGATTGAGGACGACGCCGACAACCTGCCGGTTCGATCGCTCCACGACAAGGAAACCGACGCCCAGGCGATCTCCTATCACTACGATCTGTCCAACGCGTTTTATCAGCTGTGGCTCGACAGCGACATGGCCTATTCCTGTGCCTATTTCGAGACGGGCAGCGAAACCCTCGAACAGGCCCAGCAAGCCAAATTCCGTCACTTGTGTCGCAAGCTGCGATTGCAGCCGGGTGACTATCTGCTGGATGTCGGTTGCGGGTGGGGCGGTCTGGCGCGTTACGCCGCACGCGAGTTTGGTGCCAAGGTCTTCGGTATTACCTTGAGCAAGGCACAGCTGATACTGGCTCGGGAACGGGTCAAGGCAGAGGGCCTGGAGGATCAGGTCGAGTTGCAGTTGCTGGATTACCGCGACCTGCCTCAGGACGGTCGCTTCGACAAAGTGGTCAGCGTTGGCATGTTCGAGCATGTCGGCCACGCCAACCTCAAGCAGTACTGCAAGACGCTATTCGGCGCAGTGCGTGAGGGCGGGTTGGTGATGAACCATGGCATCACCGCCAAGCACACCGACGGTCGTCCAGTCGGTCGCGGCGCCGGTGAATTCATTGAGAAGTACGTGTTCCCCAACGGTGAGCTGCCGCACTTGTCGATGATCTCTGCCGAGATCAGCGAAGCGGGGCTGGAAATCGTCGACGTGGAAAGCCTGCGCCTGCATTACGCGCGCACGCTCGATCATTGGAGTGAACGCCTGGAGGACAATCTCGAGGCCGCCGCGAAGGAAGTGCCGGAACAGGCGTTGCGGATCTGGCGTCTGTACCTGGCCGGCTGTGCCTACGCGTTCGCCAAGGGCTGGATCAATCTGCACCAGATCCTGGCGGTGAAGGCCCACGCCGACGGTAGCCATGAGTTGCCCTGGACCCGCGACGACATCTATATCCCTTAGAGAATCGGGGAAATAAGCCGGGCGATCCGCATGCCGATCTTCTGCAGGCGGTGGGTCTCCCGGCTTTCCTGTTTGTCGATTTCCACCGCTTGGGCGAAGTCCTGCTCAAGCATCTGCTCGACCTCGGTGGCGAACGGGATATCCACTGTGAGCAGCATGACTTCGAAATTCAGGCGGAACGAACGGTTGTCCAGGTTCGCACTGCCGATGGCGCTGATTTCCCGGTCGATCAGCACCACTTTCTGATGCAGGAAACCCGGCGTATAGCGGAACATCCGCACGCCGGCCCGCACTGCTTCAAACGCATACAGGCTGGACGCGGCGTAGACGATCTTGTGGTCGGGCCGCGAGGGCAGCAGGATGCGCACATCCACCCCGCGCAGCACCGCCAGGCGCAAGGCCGCGAACACCGCTTCGTCAGGGATGAAGTAAGGCGTTGTGATCCAGACTCGTTCGCTGGCCGCATGGATAGCCTCGACGAAAAACAGCGAACAGGTTTCGTAGGCATCGGCCGGGCCGCTGGTCAACAACTGGCAGAGCACACCGTCGTCCGGGTAGGTGTCTGGCAGGATCAGCGGTGGCAGCGAACGGGCCGCCCAGAACCAGTCCTCGGCAAACGACTCTTGCATACTCCCCACCACCGGGCCGCAGACTTCGACATGGGTGTCGCGCCACGGCGCCAGAGGCGGCTTTTCGCTCATGTATTCATCGCCCACGTTGTGCCCGCCGACGAAACCTAGAACGCCATCCACCGCCACGATCTTGCGGTGGTTGCGAAAGTTGACCTGGAACCGATTGAGCCAGCCGCTGCGGGTGGCGAAGGCTTTCACATGGACACCACCGTCGCGCAGCGCCTGGACGTAGCGGTGGGGCAGGGAGTGGCTACCAATGCGGTCATAAAGCAGATACACCGCCACGCCTTCGGCGGCTTTTTTCAGAAGCAGTGCCTGCAGGCGTAGGCCGAGGCGGTCGTCGTGGATGATGAAAAATTGAATCAGCACGGCCTGCCGCGCGTTATCGATGGCCTGGAAGATCGCCTCGAACGTGGCCTGCCCATTGACGAGCAAGCGCACCTGATTGTTCGCCAGGCACGGTGTGCGCCCCAGCTTGGGCATGGCCCGTAACGAGTCGTAGGCCTGGGACGCGCGGGCGGTCAAAGCTTCTTCGACCCACGGCCGCCAGTTCAGCTCGGAGATCGCCTTGCGCATCTCTTCGTTGGCTTGTCGGCGAGCCTTGATGTAGCCATCAAAGGTGCTGCGCCCGAAAACCAAGTAAGGAATCAACGTCAGGTAGGGAATGAACAGCAGCGACAGGGCCCAGGCAATCGAGCCTTGGGCCGTGCGCACCGTTAGTACGGCGTGGACGGCGGCGATGGAACCCAGGGTGTGGAGCAGCGCGATCAGGTAACCGAAAACATGCGGGCCGAAATAATCCATGGGGCAGCCTTGCTCCGGAAGCTTCAATGCTTAACAGACCATGTTCCATGGCAAATGTCGCTATTTAATTCGCTTGTCCCGGGCCTGAACCGAAGCCTGTGGACGGCGTCTAACGGCCACTTGTCCTCTGGAGTTTATGCAATGAATGTTCGTCTGCTGGGTGTGGCCTTGGCAATTGTCTTGGCGGTTCCGATGGCCGCTCAGGCGCAGATGCTTCAGCCGGGTTTGTGGGAACTGACCACCAGCAACATGAAGGTCGATAACCAGAACTTGCCGGACCTGCAATTGATCCTCGGCCAGTTGCAAACCCAGATGACCCCGGAGCAACGGGCGATGCTGGAAAAGCAGGGCATCACCATGGGCGGTAAAGGCATTCGCGTCTGCCTGACCCCGGCGCAGGTGCAAACCAATGACATTCCGTTGCAAGACCCGCAATCGGGTTGCAAGCAGCAGATCACCGAGCGCACCGGCAATCAGTGGAAGTTTCGCTTCAGTTGCCCGAAAGCCCAGGGTAATGGCGTTGCGACGTTCCAGAGCGATCGTGAATTCACCACCAAGGTCAACGGCACGTTCAATGCCACCGGCATCCAGCAGAACGGCAGCCTCGACACGCGCGCGGTGTGGCTGGGGCAGGATTGCGGGACGGTCAAGCCGAGGGCTTGAAGCGGGTATGAAGTAATCGTTTGGAGAATCTGTGGGAGCAAAGCTTGCTCGCGATGCGGGCAACTTGGTCAATCGCCAAGCGCGTTATCGTTCATCGCGGGCAAGCCTTGCTCCCACAAGTGCTCTATCAGGGCAAGCCTTGCCACAAGTGCTGGATCAAGGCCGACTCAGCGCCTCATACAACGTATTGAGGTTGTATTCGAAAAGACCAGTAAAGGTGCTGGCCTGTCCGCTGGCCGCGAGTGCATCGGAGTACAGCGTGCCGCCGATGTGAGCGCCGCTCTCGTCGGCGATCTGCTTGAGCAGGCGCGCATCCTTGATGTTTTCCATGAACACCGCTTTGACCTTCGCCTGACGGATCTGGGTAATCAGCGCCGCGACTTCTGCCGCCGACGGCTCACGCTCTGTGGATAAACCCTGGGGTGCCATGAACTCGATGCCATAGGCCTGGCCCAGGTAACCGAATGCATCGTGGGACGTTACGATCTTGCGATTGCCTGGTGGCAACGCACCGAGTTTGGCCTTGGCTTCGGCGAGCAGGGCATAGATTTTCTTCAGGTACGCCTGGCTGTTGCGTTCGTAGTCGGCCTTGTTGGCCGGGTCGGCAGCTTCCAATGCCTTGGTGATGTTGCTGACATACAGCTCGGCGTTCGCCAGGTTGTGCCAGGCGTGCGGGTCGGGGATGGTCTCGCCATCCTCATCCAGTGAACGCGGGATGACGCCGCGACTGGCGCTGATCACCGGGGCAGTGGTTTCAGTGCTGGTCACCAGGCGATCCAACCATGGCTCGAAGCCCAGTCCATTCTTGATGATCAGCTTTGCCTTGAGCAATGCCTTGGCGTCGTCTGGCGTGGGTTCGTAGGTGTGTGCGTCGGCGTCCGGCCCGACCATGTTGGTGATTTGGATATGCTCACCGCCGACCTGTCGGGTCATGTCGGCGAGGATGCTGAAGCTGGTCACCACCTGGAGTTTTTCAGCGGCGGACAGGGACATGGACAGCATCAGACTGATTAGCACGAGCAGAACGCGCATCGGGAAACACCTCATTGGGATGTGAGCAAAGGCGGGCGGCGCAGCAAGCCGTGCACCGGACCGAATACCACCGACAGCAGGTACAACGCGCCCGCCACCAGCACGATGGACGGCCCGCTGGGCAGTGAGTAATAGAAGGACAACAACAGACCAAGCCACACCGAGAGGCAACCGAGCAGCGCCGCGATCAGCATCAGGAGTGGCAGGCGACGGCTCCAGAATCGTGACGCGGCGGCTGGCAGCATCATCAGGCCGACCACCATCAGCGCACCGATGGCCTGGAAGCCGATCACCAGGTTCAACACCACCAGGGTCAGGAATACGCCATGGGCCAGCGGGCCAAGACGACTGACGGTTTGCAGGAACAGTGGGTCCAGGGTATCGAGCAGCAAGGGTCGGTAAATCAATGCCATCGCCAACAGGCTGGCACCGGACACCCAGAGCATGCCGGTGAGCGTCGGGCCGTCCACCGCCAAGGCTGAGCCGAATAGCAGGTGTAGCAAGTCCAGGCGTTTACCGGCCATGCCGAGTATCAATACGCCGGCCGCCAGGGAAATGGGATAAATCGCGGCGAGGCTGGCGTCTTCCCTTAGACCGGTTCGCCGAGTAATCCAGGCGGCGAGCCCGGCCATGCTCAGGCCCGCGCCCAGGCCGCCAATGGTCAAGGCGGGCAGGCTCAACCCGGCAAACCAGAAACCGAGGGCGGCGCCAGGCAAAATGCCGTGCGCTACGGCGTCACCAATCAGGCTCATGCGCCGAAGAATCAGGAACACGCCCAACGGCGCCGTGCTGCACGCCAGCACCAGGCCGCCAAGCAAGGCCCTGCGCATGAAGACAAACTCTTGAAACGGTTGCCAGAGATGAGTGGCAGCAAGCATCAGGCCACCCACGTGTGGGGTTGTTGAGCGATCAAGTCGACACTAGGGCCCAGCACGCAGCCGTTGTTGCTGATCAGCAGTGTATGGGGGATGTGTTGGCGGACCGCTGCCAGATCATGGCACACCACCACGACGGTTCGGCCCAGGGCATGCCAGTGATGGAGGTGTTTCCACAGCAGCGCCTGGCCCTGTTCGTCGAGGGCGGCGTGGGGTTCGTCGAGCAACAGCAGTGGCGCTTCGGCCAGGCTCAGGCGAGCGAGCAGGGCACGTTGCAACTCGCCTCCAGACAGCGCCATTAGCGGACGATGTTCGAGTCCGGTCAACGCCCAGTCGGCCAGTACGGTCTGGAGCAACTGCCTGCGCATGGCTGGCGTGTGTCGATTACCCCAGGAACCGGCGGCCACCAACTCTTGCAAACTGATGGGGAATTGCCGATCCAGATGTTGCTGCTGAGGCATGAACGAAACTCCACCACGGCGTGGAACATCCAAGGTGACTTTGCCGGAGAGCGGTTTTTGCAGCCCCGCGAGCACTTTCAACAGGCTGCTTTTTCCCGAGCCGTTGGCACCGATAATGGCGGTGAGACTGCCGGCCGGTCGCTGCATCGCGAGCGGCGGCGTGAGGGGTTGCCCGGGGGCGCCCCAGCGCAGCGCTTGGCAGTTGATCATGATGCGTCCCGGGTCCAGCGGCTTTGCGCCACGGCGTCATGGGCGTGCAGGCTTTCGGCGTGAACGACGCGTACATTCAGGGCAGCGATGTCGGGTAACCGCCTCAGGGCCGTGCTTAATCTTCGCGCGGCGTCTTCGCAGAACATCAGGTTTTGGCCGTTGGCTAGGGCGAAGGCCTGTTCGTCGGCGCGCTTGACGGCGGTCTGCACAGCGGTGCCGAGGGCTGCTTCGGCTTCGTTGATGAAAGACTGCAGCGGCAAATCGTCGGCATCGGCGTTCAGACGGAGGGTCAGGGTCGCCGTACTGCGTTGGCTATGAGGGGTGGCGACGATGCCGTTTGACGAACCTAGCCAGGCCAGGATCTCGGCGTGCTCAAGTTTTTGGTTAGCGAAGTCGTCGACGAATTGCTGTTGGATCAATTGCCGGGCAAGTGCGGCCGAACAAGGGCAGGTGGAGGAATAGGGAATCTGAATGCTCAGTTCCACGTGGAACATTGCGTTTTTCAAGTGGGCTTCGATGCTCACCGGATAGCGTTTCCAACCCTCCAGTGGGCTGATCAACGCCGGACGTTTGAGCAACAGATCGGCATGCACACTGAGCGATGCGGTATGGGACAAACCTTCATGGCTATCGAGAAATTGCTGCAGGATTCGGCGCAATAACGCTGGCGAAAGCGTCGTCTCTTCGAGCAGCTCCAGCGCCAGGTACAAGCGTGACATGTGAATGCCGCGCGCCTCACCGTCATCAAGGCTGACACCCGCGTCGGCCATTGCACTGAGACGCTGGCCGTCGATCAACACCGGTGTTGCGATGCCACACATACCCACCCAATCAAGGGGCAGGGTTTGACGTGAAGCCTGCGCAGCGATGTCGGGCAGGGTTAACGCGTTCATGGTCAAAGTCCATCGAAGGTTCAAAATTAGATGTTATAGTATAACATCTAATTTAAAGAAACCTTTTCCATGAAAGGAGTTTCATTTCCCCAAACGTGCACGTTCCACGTGAAACATCAGCGCGATGAATCCTGGCAACCGTTCATGCGCCCGCATACAAATGCGCCCCCACTACCACCGGAGCTCGAGAAACGATTAAGGGTCGTCCAGCCCACTCGCCGGCTGTATCCGACCCAACTTTCTCCATCCGATGCCAAGCCAGTAAAGAAGGTGAGCTGACCGTAACGGCTGTTTGTTTGCGCCCAATAACGACGACTGGCCGCTTCAAAACCTCGTAAATAAATGGTGTTTCCAGCCGTCGCGACGCTATAGGCATTGCCTTGGCTATCCACGCACGCCAGTAAATTCGCACTGCGGGTGCAGTTCGCCAGGAGTGGACTTTGGGCCGCAGCGCCTAGCGCCCACAGCAACAGCGGGCCCGCAAAAATAAACTTCAGACGATTGCGCATGGATTGCTCTCAGACCAATGAGGACAGGCGGGGCTGGTTGAATGGCGCTGTTATACTATAACATAAAAACAACCGGATCCTGAACCACGCCAAACCCTGGAAACGAGCCGTAGTCGAAGCGGCCGCCCGATGAGGATATACCTGATGCCCAATCGTCTTCCCGTAACCGTCCTTTCCGGATTTCTCGGTGCTGGCAAAAGCACGCTGCTCAACCACGTTTTGCGTAATCGCGACAATCTACGGGTCGCGGTGATCGTCAATGATATGAGCGAGATCAACATCGATGGCAGCGAAGTCCAGCGAGATGTCACCCTGAGTCGTTCCGAAGAAAAACTGGTGGAAATGAGCAACGGCTGCATCTGCTGCACGTTGCGCGAGGACTTGCTCGAAGAAGTTGGGCAACTCGCCAGGGAAGGGCGTTTCGATTACCTGCTGATCGAGTCCACAGGTATTTCCGAACCGTTGCCGGTGGCAGAAACCTTCACATTTCGTGATGAAGAAGGCCGAAGCCTGGCCGATGTTGCGCGGCTCGACACCATGGTGACGGTGGTCGATGGGGTGAATTTCCTGCTGGATTACCAAGCCGCTGAAAGCCTTGCTTCACGGGGTGAAACCCTGGGTGAGGACGATGAACGCTCGATCACCGACCTGCTGATCGAACAGATCGAGTTTGCCGACGTGATTCTGATCAGCAAGATCGACCTGATCAGCCAGCATGAACGGGAAGAGTTGACCGTGATTCTGCAGCGTCTCAACGCCCAGGCACAGATCATCCCCATGGTCATGGGGCAGGTGCCGCTGGGCAGAATCCTCGACACAGGCCTTTTCGACTTCGAACGCGCCGCCCAGGCCCCTGGCTGGCTGCAGGAGCTGCGTGGCGAGCACGTGCCAGAAACCGAGGAATATGGCATCGCCTCGACCGCCTATCGGGCACGCCGACCGTTTCATCCCGAGCGCTTTTTCAGTTTCATCGACCGTCCATGGCCTAACGGCAAACTCCTGCGCTCCAAGGGGTTCTTCTGGCTGGCCAGCAAACCTGAGGAGGCGGGCAGTTGGTCCCAGGCCGGGGGCTTGATGCGGCATGGTTTTGCCGGGCGCTGGTGGCGGTTCGTGCCGAAAAACCAATGGCCGCAGGATGAAGAGAGCACAGCGGCGATCATGAAGAACTGGCTCGCTGCCACAGGCGATTGCCGTCAGGAGCTGGTCTTCATTGGTCAGGACATCAACTTCAGCCAGCTCACCGCTGAATTGGACGCTTGCTTGCTCACAGACGCGGAAATGGCCTTAGGCGCCGAAAATTGGCGCTTGTTACCCGATCCGTTCGGTCCATGGCATGAAGAGGTGGCAGCGTGATGCTGGCGCCCAGTTTGAAAAGGGCGGTGCCGGTACGGCAGGCCCAAGGTGACACGCCAGGGGTATTCACGCAGATCCTGGACGACGGCACCAACCTGGCGGTCTGGCAGCGTCAGCTTCCTGCACACATCAGCGATTTTGCGGCCATGGTGCTGGCGATGGACCAGTCGCTGGCCGAATCACGCGTGCTCGAGTTGCCGGAGGAAGACACGCAGCCGGCGTTGCAGGGCCTGGCTGCAGGTTTCAGCGACCTGAAAGGCTATGAAGGCTTTATCGCCGATGTCTCCTGGCTGGTCAGTGCATTTGCCTGCCTATTGGGTGCCCAATGTGTCGGCCTGCGCCTGCGCACGCTGGACAAGGCGATGTGTCCGCGCTTTCACGTTGACCACGTGCCGGTGCGGCTGCTGACCACCTATGCGGGCGTCGGCAGCCAGTGGCTTGAGGAAGGTGCCATGGACCGTCGACGACTTGCCGAGCCTGAGGCTGAGCCCAGTGATCCGCGCGTGATCCAGCAGTTTCGTTGCGGTGATGTGGGTTTGCTTAAAGGCGAAAAATGGCAAGGCAACGAAGGCCTTGGCCTGATCCATCGATCACCGGAGCTCGCGCCGGGAGAGCGTCGATTGATTCTCACGCTGGATTGGCTGGCTTAAGGCTTGAGCCAGGTGCCTTGGCTCTGCCCTTCGCAAAAGGGCTGCAGATAAGCGGCATCGGTCGCCACGCCGTAATAGTGAATATCCTGGCGGTAAGGCATATTGGCGATCTGGGCGTTGCTGCAAACGCCAAACGCGCCGCCGGGGCATTGATCGACGTATTGCACCTCGACCTTCTGGCCGGCAAGGTTTGGCTGGCAGAAACCATCGGCAAACAGCTTCTGCGGGATGTTGCGGTTCTGCTGGCAGACTTTCACGTCCAGCCGCTCCGCCTGGCTGTGGACCACGCAAGCCTGGGCCAATGCCTGGTTCGAAGTCAGTGCCAGTAACAACCAGCCGATCATTCGCATATTCACCTCCATCGAAAGCCGTCGATTATGTTGCAGCACATTCCCACCCATGTCATCGCCGGTCCCTTGGGCGCCGGCAAGACCAGCCTGATCAGGCATCTGCTGGCGCAGCGCCCGGCCAATGAGCGCTGGGCGGTGCTGATCAATGAGTTCGGCCAGATCGGCCTGGATGCCGCGTTGCTGACCCAGGCGGGCGATGGTATCGCACTGGGCGAAGTGGCCGGTGGCTGCTTGTGCTGCGTCAACGGCGCGCCGTTTCAGATCGGTCTTGGGCGTTTGCTACGCAAGGCCCGGCCAGATCGGCTGTTCATCGAACCCTCGGGCCTGGGTCATCCGGCACAGTTGCTGCGACAGTTGAGCGAAGCGCCATGGCTCGGCGTGCTGACGGTGCAACCCTGTGTGCTGGTGTTGGATGCCCGGGCGATGGCGGACGGCAAGCCCTTGCCCGACGCGCAGCAACAAACCCTGGCGGATGCCGGACTGCTGGTGCTGAACAAGTCCGAGACCCTCACACAAGCCGATCGCGAACGGCTGACGGCGCAACTGCCAGGACGTACGTTGTACTGGACGCAACAGGCTGCGCTGCCGATTGATCGATTGCCAGGCCTTGCGGCTCGGGGCAGCGGAGCTGTGGATAACTTGATCTTGCCCAAGAGCCTGAGCCAGATACCGGCCATTTGGTCCGACCCAACGCTGCCGATCTGCTTGTATCAGCAGCAGGAAGGTGGCTGGAGTATTGGTTGGCGCTGGCACCCTAGCCAGCAATTCGACGCAGCGGCATTGACGCGATGGCTACAAGGCCAAGACTGGAAACGGGCGAAGATGGTTATCCACAGCGTTGACGGTTGGCTTTCAACCAATGCGCTGGAGGGGGCGGCGCTGGGTTGGCAAGCCAGTGAGTGGCGCCAGGATTCTCGGATCGAGCTGATTTTCGATCGGGCGCAAGACGTTGATGGTCTGCAAGCCGGGCTGGCGAATTGTCAGTGTCGCTGAGTCAGCCGTGTTTCATGGCTTCCATTTGTTGTGTTCCTGGCGCCATTGGCTCAACTCGATGACTTCAGCCCTGGGCCTGGCCTGGACCGGTTCAATCGGCGTTGGCGGTGTTTCTTCGAAGGGCATCGGGTAGGGCGCCAGCTCTATTTGTGCGCTGTGGGCACCAAACTGGGTGATGGTGCCCGAATGGCGGCTTTCGCCGGTGACGGTGAACTCGAAGGTGTAGACGCGAGCCAGCCGTCGTCGTCCGCTGGCGTCTTTCACGAAACCGATCTTTTTCAGCGCCACGTTGCCGTCCAGCAGCTCGATCTTGAGGTTGGCGCAATGCTGCACGACCCTCGCCAACGCCCGTTCGCGCAAGCCATGGTTGTGCCACAGCCAGGCGCCGCCGGTAGCCAGCAACATCAGCACGAAAATGTTTCCAAGGGTCAGCATGAACGAAGTGCTCCAACAAGTTGCTGCCAGCTTAACTGTCTCGCCGGTCTGTCGTATAGGCTGCGTTTAGTCGCATACTGCGCGGCTTGAATTTCAATCGTTTTACGGAAATTTCCCGCATGAAACGTACGCCTCATCTGCTTGCCATTCAGTCCCACGTGGTGTTCGGACACGCCGGCAATAGCGCCGCAGTGTTTCCGATGCAGCGGGTTGGCGTGAACGTTTGGCCGCTCAACACCGTGCAGTTTTCCAATCACACCCAGTACGGCCAATGGGCCGGTGAAGTGCTGGCCCCAGAGCAGATACCGGCATTGGTAGAAGGCATTGCGGCCATCGGTGAGCTGGGCCATTGCGATGCGGTGTTGTCCGGTTACCTGGGCAGCGCGGCTCAGGGGCGGGCGATTCTGACGGGCGTGGCGCGGATCAAGGCCGCCAATCCGAAGGCGCTGTACCTGTGTGACCCGGTTATGGGGCATCCAGAGAAGGGCTGTATCGTGGCGCCCGAGGTGAGCGAGTTTCTCCTGGAAGAAGCTGCTGCCGTGGCGGACCTCATGTGCCCGAACCAACTGGAGCTGGACAGTTTTTCAGGGCGCAAGGCGCAATCGTTGCTCGATTGCCTGGCCATGGCCAGGGCATTGCTGGCCCGTGGCCCGAAGGCAGTGCTGGTCAAGCACCTGGCCTACCCTGGCAAGCCGGATGACAGCTTCGAAATGCTGTTGGTGACCGCCGAGGGCAGTTGGCACCTGCGCCGTCCGCTGTTGGCTTTCCCGCGTCAGCCGGTGGGCGTGGGTGACCTGACGTCAGGGTTGTTCCTGGCGCGGATACTGTTGGGGGACAGTCTGGTGGCGGCGCTCGAGTTCACTGCCGCAGCGGTGCATGAAGTGCTGCTGGAAACCCAGGCCTGCACAAGCTATGAGCTGGAACTGGTCCGCGCCCAGGACCGGATCGCCCATCCACGGGTGCGGTTCGAGGCTGTGCCGATCAGTCTCTGATCGCACCCGGGGAAATGCTGCAAATCCCTGTGGGAGCGAGCTTGCTCGCGATGGCGGTCTAACAGTCGACATTGATGTTGAATGTAATGGCCTCATCGCGAGCAAGCTCCCCACAATTGATTTTCGGCGGTCGCTTAGGGCCCGTCTGCCTTGATGTCCTGATAACGCTTTTCCAGTTCCTGGCGAATCTGCCGGCGTTGCTGGGCTTGTTCGTAGCGGCGTTTTTCTTCGCTGTTGTGTGGCTGCAAGGGCGGCACGGCTGCGGGTTTACGCAGGTCATCCACCGCAACCATGGTGAAGAAGCAACTGTTGGTGTGGCGCACCGAGCGTTCGCGAATATTTTCGGTCACGACTTTGATGCCCACTTCCATCGACGTGTTGCCGGTGTAGTTCACCGAGGCCAGGAAGGTCACCAGTTCGCCGACATGAATCGGCTCACGGAAAATGACCTGGTCAACCGACAGGGTCACCACGTAGCGCCCGGCGTAGCGGCTGGCGCAGGCGTAGGCGACTTCGTCGAGGTATTTGAGCAAGGTGCCGCCATGGACATTGCCAGAGAAGTTGGCCATATCGGGGGTCATCAACACCGTCATCGACAGTTGGGCGTTTCCGGGTTCCATAACGTACTCACGGTTCAAGGCAGCAATTCGGGAGTGCACCTCTGCGGGTGCTGGTGGGTGGCCTGCAAACAGGTCACCAGGTTTTAAAAACCACCGATATCGGGACGCTGCGCCTGTGGTTGCCGTCACGCGCCGATGGATCTGTTTCCATATATTGCACCGTCTTTTTGTCGAAAGTCGCGGTGTTACCCTTCAAAAGCCCGTTGTGAGGGCAATTCCTACAGAGGAAATGGATTTCTCCAGCTCTGCGATGAGTCATTTGAACAGGGAGCTCCGACATGCATGCCATTAGTTTCATTCAAGACTTGGCAATCATCATGATGGCAGCGGGGCTGGTGACCGTGCTCTTTCATCGTTTCAAGCAACCGGTGGTATTGGGCTACATCGTGGCCGGCTTCATCATTGGCCCGCATACGCCACCGTTCGGTTTTATTCACGACGAAGACACGATCAAGACCCTGGCCGAGCTTGGGGTGATCTTCCTGATGTTTTGCCTGGGCCTGGAATTCAGCCTGCGAAAGCTGTTCAAGGTTGGGGCCACGGCCTTCATCGCGGCGTTCCTCGAAATCGTGCTGATGATCTGGATCGGCTATGAAATCGGCCGCTGGTTCGAGTGGAGCACCATGGACTCGCTGTTCCTCGGTGCGATCCTGGCCATTTCCTCCACCACCATCATCGTCAAGGCCCTCAACGACCTGAAGATGAAGAACGAGCGCTTCGCGCAGCTGATTTTCGGGGTGTTGATCGTCGAGGACATTCTGGGCATTGGCATCATCGCCTTGCTGTCGAGCATTGCCGTCAGCGGCACCGTGAGTTCCGGCGAAGTGTTCTCCACGGTCGGCAAGTTGTCGTTGTTCATGATCGTCGCGTTGGTCGTCGGCATTCTGCTGGTGCCGAGGGTACTAGCCTATGTGGCGAAGTTCGACAGCAACGAAATGCTGCTGATTACTGTGTTGGGATTGTGTTTCGGCTTCTGCCTGTTGGTGGTGAAGCTGGAATACAGCATGGTGCTCGGGGCGTTCCTGATCGGTGCGATCATGGCTGAGTCCCGGCAACTGCTGAAAATCGAGCGGCTGGTGGAACCGGTGCGGGATCTGTTCAGCGCGATCTTCTTCGTCGCTATCGGGCTGATGCTCGACCCGGCGATATTGCTGCAGTACGCCTGGCCGATTGCGGTGATCACGGGCGCAGTGGTGCTCGGCAAGATGTTGTCCTGCGGCCTCGGTGCCTTTATCGCCGGCAACGACGGACGCACCTCGCTGCGCGTTGGGATGGGCCTTTCGCAGATCGGCGAATTCTCCTTCATCATCGCGTCGTTGGGGATGACCCTGCAAGTCACCAGCGATTTCCTCTATCCGGTTGCGGTCGCCGTCTCGGTGTTGACTACTCTGCTGACGCCGTACCTGATCCGGGCCGCCGACCCACTGTCCGTCAAGTTGGCGACGGTCATGCCGCAACGGTTGACACGGGTGTTGGGGATGTATGGCGAATGGCTGCGCAGCATCCAGCCCCACGGAGAGGGGGCGGTGGTGGCCTCGATGATCAGGCGGATTTTGCTGCAGGTCGGGGTCAACCTGGCGCTGGTCATCGCGATTTTCGTTTCGGGTGGTTTTTTCGCCGAGCGGATGTCGGCGTACCTGCAAGCATGGATCAGCGACCCGAGCTGGCAGAAGGCATTGATCTGGGGCGGGGCGTTGCTGCTGTCGCTACCGTTCCTGATCGCCGCCTATCGCAAGCTCAAGGCGCTGTCGATGCTGCTGGCGGAGATGGGCGTGAAGCCGGAGATGGCTGGCCGCCACACCCAGCGCGTGCGTCGGGTGATCGCCGAAGTGATCCCGATTCTCTCGTTGCTGGTGATTTTCCTGCTATTGGCAGCCTTGTCGGCCAGCATTCTGCCGACCAACAAGTTGCTCGTACTGATCGCCGTGGTGGCGACTGCCGTGGCGGCATTGCTCTGGCGCTGGTTCATCCGCCTGCATACGCGCATGCAGGTGGCCTTGCTTGAAACCCTGGACAACCACAAGGAATAGTCCGGGCATTGACCGGCCGCGGGGCTCAGCTTTCCAGCCAGACGTCCCGCGCCCAGTGCCAGACCGATTCCCAGGTCTCTTCGGCGATCAGTTCTTCTTCGGCCTGCCACAGCACCACAGTGCCGTCTTCTTCGACGCAATAATAATCGTCGCCGTCCTGGCAGATCGGGATCAGGCTGCGGTCGACACCGGCATCCCAGGCATTGGCGGCCACATCCGGCAGGTAGGTGTGGGATTGTGGATCGGTGACGGTCACCGGTTCCAGGCTGCCATAGACGACATCGCTGACGGTCAGCAAAAACTCCCTGAAGACGAATGGGATATCGATGAACAGCTGCTCTTCGATTTCTACCAGCAAGTCTTCGTCGGGCAACTCCAGCGGGACCGGTACGGGCTCGTTGGCTTCACGCAATTGTTCGATGATTTCTTCCACGTCCGGGGATCCTCTTTCTCGATGGCGCGGTTTTATATGGAGCGGTTTATACAGTAGCTCGCTATAGATGCAACCGCGAAATAGAAAACCCCGGCCTGAGCCGGGGTTCTTTTATTTCAACATGCAAAACGGGCAAAGGTTCAACCGTTCTGGCGGATACCGGCCACCAGCCAAGGCTGGTCATCGCCCTGGGCACGTTCCATGTTCCAGCTTTCGCTGAACGCTTCGCCCTTGTCGAAGCGAGAATCCTTCGACACACCGCTGAAGGTCAGGGTGGCGATGGTCTTGTCGGCGCGATCGTCGACGCCGTCCAGCTGCACGTGCAGATTGTCGATGTAGGTGGACTGGAAGCCATCACCCAGTTCGGCCCGCTCGCGCTTGAGGAACTCCAGCAGTTGCGGGGTCACGAATTCGGCGATCTTGTCCATTTCGTTCGCATCCCAATGTTGCTGCAGGGACATGAAGTGGCTGCGCGCGGCTTCGATGAAGCGTTGTTCGTTGAACCAGGCCGGCGCATTGATGACCGGACGGGCGGTCACAGGCGCTGCCGAACCACCGAAGATCGAACCACTGGCAGGCTGCTGGTTGAACACTTCACGCTGCATCGGCGCGTGGCCGGCTGGAGCCAATTGCTCCTGCTGCTTGCGACGACGGGCGGCAATGAAGCGGAAGACCAGGAAGGCGATGACCGCCATGATCAGGATGTCGAAGATCTGCATGCCCTGGAAGCCGTCGCCCATGAACATGGAGGCGAGCAGGCCACCGGCGGCGATGCCGGCCAGGGGGCCGAGCCAGCGCGAAGCACCGCTGGCCTTGGTGGCAGCGCCCGCGGCACCGGCAGCGCCTGCGGTGGCAGCGGTAGAGCCGGCGGCAGAGGACGGTGCCATCTGGCTGGTTTGGTGAGTCGGGGCAGCGCCCGAGCTTTTACCACCGCCAAAGCGCTTGGCGGCATTGGCGTCGATGGCCATCGTCAGGCCAATGCACAGCGCCATGGCGATGCTAAGAAAACGTTTCATATAAAGGCATTCCCATTTGTGGATAGCACGCGCGCCATGTTGCACAGCTGAACTGTTGCTGGCTAGCGGCAGAGTGTTTCGGGCTTTTGCGTGACAGCTTAGGTTCAGCTTGGGCTGTGCAAGAAGGCTTGTTCGCTTTGGGCTGTAGGAAAAGTAAATAAGTTCGGTCGGAAACTAATGTGGGATAGAGAGAGATACCTGTGGGAGCAAGGCTTGCCCGCGATAGCGATCTGTCTGACGCATCTGTGTTGAATGTGCCACCGCCTCGCGGGCAAGCCTTGCTCCCACAGCAAGGTGCTTCTTACGAAATCCTTAGATCGCTTCCAGCTTGGCATACCCCAGCATCAGCCACTTGCTGCCTTCGCTGAAGTTCACCTGCACCCGCGCCTGGGCGCCGGCACCCTCGAAGTTGAGGATCACGCCGTCGCCGAATACCGAATGCCGTACGGTCTGGCCGAGGCTGAAGCCGGTTTCCGGGATGTTGCTGCCGCCGAACAGGCTGCTGGTGCTTTGCTGCTGGCCGCCACCGAACGGACGGCTGACACTGTTGGACAGCCGCACTTCCTGGATCAGGCCCTTCGGTACTTCGCGTACGAAGCGCGACACCTTGTTGTAGGTCTCGCTACCATACAAACGTCGGGTTTCGGCGTAGGTCAGTACCAGATTCTGCATGGCGCGGGTGATACCGACGTAGGCCAGGCGCCGTTCCTCTTCCAGGCGTCCCGGTTCTTCCAGGCTCATCTTGTGGGGGAACAGGCCTTCTTCCATGCCCACCAGGAACACGTAGGGGAATTCCAGGCCCTTGGCGCTGTGCAGGGTCATCAGCTGGATGCTGTCTTCATGTTCGTCGGCCTGGGTGTCACCGGCCTCCAGGGAAGCGTGACCCAGGAAGGCCGACAGCGGCGTCAGGTCTTCGTCTTCTTCGGTGCTTTCGAAGTTGCGCGCGGCGCTGACCAGTTCCTCAAGGTTTTCCACCCGAGCCTGGCCTTTCTCGCCTTTTTCCGCTTCGTGGTAGGCGATCAGGCCGGACTGCTCGATGACGGTCTGGGTCATCAAGTGCAGAGGCATTTCCCCGCACTTGGCGGCCAGGTCTTCGATCAGGTCCATGAAGGCCTTCAGGGCGCCAGCGGCGCGACCGGTCATGCCTTTGTTGGCGACCAGTTGGTGCATGGCTTCCCACATGGACACATGGCTGTGGCGCGCGTGATCGCGAATCGCTTCGACGGTTTTCTCACCGATGCCCCGCGTCGGCACGTTGATCACCCGTTCCAGGGCCGCGTCGTTGCCGCGTCCTTCGATCAGGCGCAGGTAGGCCATGGCGTTCTTGATTTCAGCACGCTCGAAGAAGCGCTGGCCGCCGTAGATGCGGTAGGGGATCCGTTCGCGCAGCAAGGCCTCTTCCAGCACCCGCGACTGGGCGTTGGAACGGTACAGGATGGCGATGTCGCTGCGGGCCAGGCCGGTTTTCAGCGCGCTTTCGATGGTTTCCACCACGTAGCGGGCTTCGTCATGTTCGTTGAAGGCGGCGTAGAGATTGATCGCTTCGCCTTCGCCGCCGTCGGTCCACAATTCCTTGCCCAGGCGTCCGGTATTGTTGGCGATCAGGGCGTTGGCGGCCTTGAGGATGCCGGCGGTGGAGCGGTAGTTCTGTTCCAGGCGGATGACTTCGGCGTCGGGAAAATCCGCCGAATACTGGTGAATGTTCTCGATCTTGGCGCCGCGCCAGCCGTAGATCGACTGGTCGTCGTCACCCACCACCATCAGGCTGTCGCCGCCTTTGGCGAGCAGGCGCAACCAGGCATATTGCACGGCGTTGGTGTCCTGGAATTCGTCCACCAGTACATGCCGGAAGCGCTTTTGATAATGGGCCAGCAGGCCAGGGTGGTCGCGCCACAGGTCCAGCGCCCGTAGCAGCAGCTCGGAGAAGTCGATGACCCCGGCGCGCTGGCACGCCGCCTCGTAGGCTTCGTAGATGCTGCGCATGGTCGCCAGGAACAGGTCGCCGCTGGCCTGGATGTGCTGCGGGCGCAGGCCTTCGTCTTTCTGGCCGTTGATGAACCACTGGGCCTGACGGGCCGGCCAGCGCTGCTCGTCCAGGCCCAGCTCGCGGATCACCCGCTTGACCAGGCGCTGCTGGTCGTCGCTGTCCAGGATCTGGAAGGTCTGGCTCAGCCCGGCCTCCTGCCAATGCGCCCGCAACAAGCGGTGCGCCAGGCCGTGGAAGGTGCCGACCCACATGCCGGCAGGGTTGATGCCCATCAGTTGTTCGATGCGATGGCGCATCTCGGCCGCGGCCTTGTTGGTGAACGTCACCGACAGGATCGAATGGGGCGAGGCGTTCTCGACCTGGATCAACCAGGCGATACGGTGCACCAGCACTCGGGTTTTACCGGAGCCGGCACCGGCCAGGACCAACTGACGACCCACGGAGGCAGCTACGGCCTGACGTTGGGCATCGTTGAGGGAGTTCAGCAGAAGGGAGAGATCATCGCGCATCGGGGCATTCTAGGGTGCGACGTCACCCCGGGCAAACCGAGCTTTGCATCAGCCGATAAAAGACCGCTTGTGGATGACCGGCGGGTCATGGGCTACAGCCATTGGCGGGACTCGCTTCGAAGGGGCGCGAGCCAATGAAATAGCGACTTTTTCCGTATTTTTATGAGCTGGGGCAGTGTGGGATGGCCCATGGCTTGTGTATGCTCGGTGCTTGTTTCGGGTTCTCCACGCTCCACTGAATAAGAACAAAAACAGTGCCAATGACCCTCAATTCCGATCCGGCGGGCCCCTGTGTGGAGCCGCGGGTCATCTGCAAGCAGTACGCCATGGAGATGGCGGTCGAGCGCACACGTCTGCTGTATCAAGGCTCGCTGCTGCCTACGCTGTTCATGTTGCTCAACGGTCTGGTCTGCGCCGCGCTGTTGTGGGAGCCGCGGCGCTATTTCCTGGTCAGCGTCTGGCTCGTCTGGTTGTTGTCGCTGGTGGCCTTGCGGGTGATCCAGGTGGCGGCTTTCGATTCGGCGATGCCCAGCCGCCAGGCACACCCGATCTGGTTGCGTATGTTTTTGCTGGGCTCGGCGATGACCGGCCTGACGCTGGCTGGGGCCGGTATCGCGCTGGTCCCGGCTGACAGTTTCCAGCAGCAGGCCTGGGTGTTCGGCCTGATTGGCGCGGCCGCCCTGTCGGCCAGCGTGGCCTACGCGGTGAGCCTTCCCGCATTCCTGTCCTTTACCTTGCCCTGCCTGTTACCGGCCATCAGCTACCTCTTCTGGGGCGGCGACGAGCAGCAACGCGGGTGGGGCTGGCTTGGGTTGATCGTGCTGGTCTCGCTGAGCGTGGTGGCCTGGCAAGTCAACCGCTTGATCCAAAGCAGCCTGTTGCGACGTTTCCAGAACCAGGCGCTGATCGAGCATCTGCAGCAAGCACAAACCCGCAGCGCCCAGCTCAACGACGCGCTGGCCCGGGAGGTCGAGCAACGCCGTTCTGCGGAGGAAAAACTGCGGGCGGCCCAGGTTGGCCTGGAGGCGCGGGTAGCGCAGCGCAGTCTTGAACTGGAGGTCGCCAGCCAGGCGTTGAGCAAGAGTGAGGCGCGTCTGGCCCTGGCGCTCAAGGCCAGCGAGCTGGGGTTGTGGGACTGGAATCTGCAGACTGACGAAGTTCATCACACTCAGCTCAAGGAGCTCTTCGGCCTGGAGCCCGAATACATCACGGCGATGCTCACTCACCTCACTCCGCGCCTGCACCCTCAGGACCTGCCGGCGCTCAAGCGGGCCTTGGTCGAACACCTCAAGGGCCGCAGCGAGGATTACCAGATCGAATACCGTGTGCGCCACGGCGATGGCCACTGGGTCTGGATCGAGGACCGCGGCCGGGCTGTGGAGCGCAGCGTCAGCGGACGGGTACTGCGTATGGTCGGCACCCGGAGAGACATCAGCACCAGCAAGGAGCTCGAGCAGCAACGGCAACTGGCGGCCACGGTGTTCGAAGCCGCCAGCGAAGGTATCGTGATTTTCGACCCCCACTACGTGCTACTCGCTGCCAATCAGGCGTTCACGCGGGTCACCGGTTTCAATATCGATGACATGCTCGGGCGCAACGTGGTGGACCTGCCGTGCAGTCGCGACGCGCGCCGGCACTACCCCATCATTCGCCAAGCGCTCAAGCAGCACGGTACCTGGCAGGGTGAGTTGGTGGAAGCTCGGGCTAACGGCGAGTTGTATCCGCAATGGCTGCAACTGAACGTCGTGCGCAATGCTCGGGGAAATGTCAGTCATATCGTGGGCTTCTTCGCCGATCTTTCGGCGCGACGCGAATCCGAAGAGCGAATGCGCTATCTGACCCATTACGACGAATTGACCGGGCTGGCCAATCGCTCGCTGTTTCGCGAGCGGCTGCACGAGGCTCATCAGCGTGTGCGCCAGGGCGGACGGCGCAGCCTGGCGTTGCTGCATATCAACCTGGACCGTTTCAAGTTGCTCAACGACAGCCTCGGCCATGACATCGCCGACCAGTTGTTGCAGAAAATGGCACGACGCCTGATCAATGCGCTGCCCGAGGCGGATACCATCGCGCGGCTATCGGGCGATGAGTTTGCGGTGTTGTTCGATGCCTATGGCAATCTTTCGAGCCTGGCGCGGGTGGCGACTCGGCTGGCTGCCAAGCTGCGTGTGCCACTGACCATAGAGGGCCATGAACTGGTGCTCAGTGCCTCGATCGGCATCAGCCTGTTGCCCGACAACACGCGGGAAGTTGCCATGCTGGTCAGCCAGGCGAACATGGCCATGCAACATGCCAAGCATTTAGGGGGCAACAATTTCCAGTTCTACACCGACAGCCTCCAGGCCAGCACGCTGGAGCGCCTGCAACTGGAGAATCAGCTGCGCAAGGCCTTGGAAGAGCAACAACTGAAGGTTTTTTATCAGCCAAAACTGTGCCTGGCGACCGGTCGCCTGAACGCCGCCGAGGCGTTGGTGCGTTGGGATCATCCGGCCATGGGCCGTGTTCCACCGGGGGATTTCATTGGCCTGGCCGAAGAGACCGGGTTGATCGGGCCGATTGGTGAATTCGTATTGCGCCAGGCTTGTTGGCAGGCATGCGAATGGCAGCGCCAGGGGCTCGCGCCGATCAGGGTGTCCGTCAACCTGTCGGTGCATCAATTGCGCCAGGGCAAGCTGGTCAGCCTGGTGCGGCAGGTGTTGGAGGAAACCGGTCTGGCCCCGCAATACCTGGAGCTGGAGTTGACCGAGAGCCAGTTGCTCGACAGCGTTGAACACATCATCGCCACGTTCCAGCAATTGCGTGACCTTGGGGTCAAGCTGGCGATCGACGATTTCGGCACTGGCTACTCATCCCTGAGTTATCTCAAGCGCATCCCGGTGGATTACGTGAAGATCGACCAGGCGTTCATTCGCGGGTTGGGTGAGGGCAGCGTGGATGCGGCAATTACCCGGGCAATCATTGCAATGGCCCACGGGTTGTCGCTCAAAGTCGTGGCCGAAGGCGTTGAGCGGCAGGAGCAGCTCGAATTCCTCAGGAATGAACGTTGCGATGAGGTTCAAGGGTATCTGATCAGCCGGCCGGTGGAGGCTGAAGGGTTGGCTGGGTTGTTGCGGGCGCAACACCTGGCTGAATGAGCCTGAACCACGATGATACTTCCCGTCAGGCAACGAATTCGTCTGACGGGAAGTCATGGGAGCAAGTTATTGGGTGATTGGCCAATGACCAATAGACGATTTCCCCCGGGTTGGAAGCTCAGGACGGGCCTGGAAATCAGCGGATCGGCAGCGTTGAAGGTTTGCGCTACGGCACAAGCTGCTACATCGGGGGATCCTCGGCCAAAACAAAGGGGCAGCGAGGCAATCCAGTTACGTTTTGGACGGGCAAAAAGCCAATTCTTGTAGTATAACTACAAGCTTGCTACATCCCGGCACCTGCCCATAACAAGAGTCCAGCCCCTTGAACCTGTTGCAACACATCGCCCAGTCACGCCACTTGCTACGCAAGTCGGAGCTGAAAGTCGCCGATCACGTACTGCTTGATCCTGCGGCCGTGATGCATAGCTCCATGGCCGATCTTGCCCACAGCGTCGGCATCAGCGAACCGACTATCGTGCGTTTCTGCCGGGCCATCGGTTGCTCGGGTTTCCAGGACCTGAAACTCAAACTGGCGCAAAGCCTGGCCGCCGGCGCGAGCTTCGGTCAGTTTGCGATCCATGAAGACGATTCCGTTGCTGACTACAGCCTGAAAATCTTCGACACGACCCTGCATACGCTGATGGAGGTTCGCGAGAAGCTCGACCCGGTGGCGCTGCAAAAAGCCGTCACGGCCATGTCCCAGGCCCAGCGTGTCGAGTTTTATGGCTTCGGCGCCTCGGGCGCGGTGGCAGCTGATGCCCAGCACAAGTTTTTCCGGTTGCTGCTGACGGCAGCGGCCTATTCCGACCCGCACATGCAGGCCATGTCAGCGGTGACCTTGAAACCTACCGATGTGGCGATCTGCATTTCCCAGTCGGGGCGTTCCAAGGACTTGCTGATCACCGCGAACCTGGTGCGCGAAAGCGGTGCCTCACTGATTACCTTGTGCCCGAGCCAGACGCCATTGGCGGAACTGTCCACGGTGAACCTGGCCATCGACGTGCATGAAGACACCGAGATCTACACGCCGCTGACCTCGCGCATCGCCCACCTGGTGGTGATCGACGTGCTGGCAATGGGGGTCGCCATGGCCCGTGGTCCAAGCCTGGTCAACCACCTCAAGAGCGTGAAACGCAGCCTTCGCAGCCTGCGGCTGTCGCCCAAGTCGGTGAAGGCGCTGGACGACTGAGCCGATTTTGACTTGCTGGGTTTCTGTGGCGAGGGAGCTTGCTCCCGTTGGGCTTAGGTAGGAGCTGCCGAAGGCTGCGATCTTTTGATTTTGATCTTTCGCTTTTGACTCAATTGTCAGTGGAAAGATCGCAGCCTCGCTCCGCTCGACAGCTCCTACACAGCTCCTACGGCCCAGCGGGAACAGGGATCATTTGCCCGAATTCATCGTTCTGTAACGCACGCGCCGCCAAACCGTCATCCCGCGCCGTCATCGTAAAGCTCCCGTATACGTCTTGGGAGTCTCGACATGACCCAGTCCTACGAAGAACGCAGCGCCGTCAAAACCCGTCGTCAGCAGGAAGACCAGCGCCGCATGGCGTTCCGTCGTGCCATCGAAGACCGCTATGAACAGCGCCAGCTCCTGGCCGAAATCAGCGAATTTCCTGACGCGGCAGAGTTCAGTTACTGGCAGGCAGCGCCGGCGGCTTCCCGTCGAAACGCTCAACCAGGTCGATGATCTGAGCGCGCTCACCGCGAACGAATGCCAGGAAGGCGTGAGCCACCGGTGACAGGCGTTTGGCCCTGGCCTGCACCAGGCACCAGCTGCGGTACAGCGGCAACTCCTCCACCGGCAACTCGATGAGTGCGCCGGACGACAATTCCCGGCTCACGGCGTGGCGCGTCAACAGCGCCACGCCCAGCCCGGCCACCACGCATTCACGCTGGGCCTCCGCCGACGCCACCTCCAGCGTCTGGGTGAAATGCACTCGTTTCTCCTTGAAGTACTCCTCGCAGGCCAATCGCGTGCCGGACCCTGGTTCGCGCAACAGCAGCGTATAGGGCTCCAGGTCCTGCAAGCGCAGCGGGCCCATGTGGCACAACGGATGATCGGGCGGCGCCACGGCGACGATTGGATTGTTGAGAAATGGCAGGAATTCCAGGCCCATGTCCTGGGGCACCATGGACATGATCACCAAGTCGTCACGGTTGTCCGAGAGCCGGCGGATGACCTGGCCGCGATTGACCACCGTGAGGTTCAGGTTGACCTCCGGATGCTGGCGCTTGAACGCGGCGAACAGGTGCGGGACGAAGTACTTGGCGCTGGACTCCACCGCCAGCTTCAATTGACCTTGCAGCGAACCCTGCATGTCCGAGAGCTGCATATCGAGGTTTTCCAGGCGTCCGAAGATGTCTCGGCTGGCACGTTGCAGGGCTTCGGCGGCTTCGGTCATGTAGAGCTTTTTACCGACATACTCGAATAACGGCTGGCCAATCAGCTCTTCCAGGGAACGAATCTGTAGGCTAACGGCCGGTTGTGTGAGAGACATTTCATCAGCTGCACGGCTGTAGGACCTCAGGTCGCACACCTCGTTGAAAATCTGCAATTGACGCAATGTCATACGCATCAATGACTTACGCATTTT
Source organism: Pseudomonas sp. Root401 (assembly GCF_001425105.1). Lineage (NCBI taxonomy): Bacteria > Pseudomonadati > Pseudomonadota > Gammaproteobacteria > Pseudomonadales > Pseudomonadaceae > Pseudomonas > Pseudomonas sp. Root401. The sequence continues at coordinate 259,747 of NZ_LMDO01000012.1, forward strand.
CTAAGCACCCTGGCCCGAGACGAATAGCTCAACTATAAGTCTTTGTTTATGCACGGCCCAATAAATATTCATTTTTGTTAATCAACAGCCAGGACTAGTGTGGGGCTGCGACCAATTGTTACATCTGGTCACGCGTCGGCCTGAACCCCAGGCCGTGGTATCACCGGCTCAAGGGAACCTCCAATTGATAACAAAGATCCTGATCGCCAACCGTGGTGAGATTGCCGTCCGCATCGTGCGCGCTTGCGCCGAGATGGGCATTCGCTCGGTCGCGGTCTACTCCGACGCGGATCGCCATGCGTTGCATGTCAAACGTGCGGACGAGGCCCACAGCATTGGCGCCGATCCGCTGGCCGGCTATCTGAACCCGCGCAAACTGGTGAACCTGGCGGTGGAAACCGGCTGTGATGCCTTGCACCCCGGCTACGGTTTTCTCTCGGAAAACGCCGAACTGGCGGACATCTGCGCTGAACGTGGAATCAAATTCATTGGCCCCTCGGCAGAAGTCATTCGCCGCATGGGCGACAAGACCGAAGCGCGCCGCAGCATGATCAAGGCCGGTGTGCCGGTCACGCCGGGCACCGAAGGCAACGTATCGGGCATTGAAGAAGCGCTGACCGAAGGTGATCGGATCGGTTACCCGGTGATGCTCAAGGCCACCTCCGGCGGCGGCGGTCGTGGTATCCGTCGCTGCAACAGCCGCGAAGAACTCGAACAGGCCTTCCCGCGGGTCATTTCCGAAGCCACCAAGGCATTCGGTTCGGCGGAAGTGTTCCTGGAAAAATGCATCGTCAATCCCAAGCACATCGAAGCGCAGATCCTCGGTGACAGTTTCGGCAACGTGGTGCACCTGTTCGAACGTGACTGCTCGATCCAGCGCCGCAACCAGAAGCTGATCGAAATTGCCCCGAGCCCGCAGCTGACCCCCGAGCAGCGCGCCTACATCGGCGACCTGTCGGTGCGCGCCGCCAAGGCCGTGGGTTACGAGAATGCCGGCACCGTGGAGTTCCTGCTCGCCGAGGGCGAGGTGTACTTCATGGAGATGAACACCCGGGTGCAGGTGGAACACACCATCACCGAAGAAATCACCGGTATCGACATCGTTCGCGAACAGATCCGCATCGCCTCCGGGCTGCCGCTGTCGGTCAAGCAGGAAGACATCCAGCACCGTGGCTTTGCGTTGCAGTTCCGTATCAACGCCGAGGACCCGAAAAACAACTTCCTGCCCAGCTTCGGCAAGATCACCCGCTATTACGCCCCTGGCGGCCCGGGTGTGCGCACCGACACGGCGATCTACACCGGCTACACCATTCCGCCGTTCTACGATTCGATGTGCCTGAAACTGGTGGTCTGGGCGTTGACCTGGGAAGAAGCAATGGACCGTGGCCTGCGGGCCCTGGATGACATGCGCCTGCAGGGGGTCAAGACCACCGCCGCGTATTACCAGGAGATTCTGCGCAATCCGGAATTCCGCAGCGGCCAGTTCAATACCAGCTTCGTTGAAAGCCACCCTGAACTGACCAACTACTCGATCAAGCGCAAACCCGAAGAGCTGGCCCTGGCCATCGCCGCCGCCATTGCCGCCCACGCAGGCCTGTAAGGAAGTATGACCATGTCCAAGAAGATCTTTGTTACCGACACAATCCTGCGCGACGCCCACCAATCGCTGCTCGCCACCCGCATGCGCACCGAAGACATGCTGCCGATCTGCGACAAGCTCGACAAAGTCGGCTATTGGTCGCTGGAAGTGTGGGGCGGCGCGACATTCGACGCTTGCGTGCGCTTCCTGAAAGAAGACCCGTGGGAGCGCCTGCGCCAACTGCGCGCGGCACTGCCCAACACCCGTCTGCAAATGCTCCTGCGCGGCCAGAACCTGCTGGGCTACCGCCATTACAGCGATGACGTGGTCAAGGCGTTCGTGGCCAAGGCCGCCGTCAACGGCATCGATGTGTTCCGTATTTTCGATGCGATGAACGACGTGCGTAACCTGAAAGTCGCCATCGAAGCGGTGAAGGCCGCCGGCAAGCACGCCCAGGGCACCATCGCCTACACCACCAGCCCGGTGCACACCATCGACGCGTTCGTGGCCCAGGCCAAGCAAATGGAAGCCATGGGTTGCGACTCGGTGGCGATCAAGGACATGGCTGGCCTGCTGACCCCATACGCCACTGGCGAGCTGGTGAAAGCGCTGAAAGCCGAGCAATCGTTGCCGGTGTTCATCCACTCCCACGACACTGCCGGCTTGGCCGCGATGTGCCAACTCAAGGCTATCGAAAACGGTGCCGATCACATCGACACCGCGATCTCCAGCTTCGCCTGGGGCACCAGCCATCCGGGCACCGAGTCGATGGTCGCCGCTCTCAAGGGCAGTGAGTTCGACACCGGCCTGAGCCTGGAACTGCTCCAGGAAATCGGCCTGTACTTCTACGCCGTGCGCAAGAAGTACCACCAGTTCGAAAGCGAGTTCACCGCGGTGGACACCCGCGTCCAGGTCAACCAGGTACCGGGCGGGATGATCTCCAACCTTGCCAACCAGTTGAAAGAGCAGGGCGCACTGAACCGGATGAACGAAGTGCTGGCGGAGATCCCGCGCGTGCGCGAAGACCTCGGCTTCCCACCGCTGGTGACCCCGACTTCGCAGATCGTCGGTACCCAGGCGTTCTTCAACGTCTTGGCCGGTGAGCGCTACAAGACCATCACCAACGAAGTGAAGCTCTATCTGCAGGGCGGTTACGGCAAGGCACCAGGTTTGGTGAACGAGAAGCTGCGTCGCCAGGCCATCGGCAGCGAAGAGGTGATCGACGTGCGTCCGGCCGATTTGCTCAAGCCGGAAATGACCAAGCTGCGCGGTGAAATCGGTGCACTGGCCAAATCCGAAGAGGACGTGCTGACCTACGCCATGTTCCCGGACATCGGTCGCAAGTTCCTCGAAGAGCGCGAAGCCGGCACCCTGACTCCAGAAGTGCTGTTGCCAATCCCTGAGGCGGGCAGCGTGAGCTCGGCGGGCGGCGAAGGCGTGCCGACCGAGTTCGTCATCGACGTCCACGGCGAAACCTACCGCGTCGACATCACCGGTGTGGGCGTCAAGGCCGAAGGCAAGCGTCACTTCTACCTGTCCATCGATGGCATGCCGGAAGAGGTCGTGTTCGAACCGCTCAATGAATTTGTCGGCGGTGGCAGCAGCAAGCGCAAGCAAGCCACTGCACCAGGCCATGTCAGCACCACCATGCCGGGCAACATCGTTGATGTGCTGGTCAAGGAGGGCGATGTGGTCAAGGCCGGTCAAGCAGTGCTGATCACCGAAGCCATGAAAATGGAAACCGAAGTGCAGGCGGCCATCGCCGGCAAGGTCACCGCGATTCATGTAGCCAAGGGCGACCGGGTCAACCCGGGCGAGATCCTGATCGAGATCGAAGGCTGAATAAACAGCCTCGATACAACGTTTTAACCTCGGGGGGGCATGTGCTCCCCTTTTTTTTTGCCTGTCAGAACATCATTCGCCACTGGCCCATCAGCGCACCGTTGCGGTTGTCCTGGCCTGTTTCGCCGCGATAGTTCAGCCCCAGGGTATGGCGTGGTGAAACGGCCAGGTCCAGCCCGGCTTCCAGGAGCAGGCTGTCACGGTCCAGCTCGACCCCTTCGATGATATAGGTATTGCCCCCGCGGACCAGACGTTGATGGGAGCTACCCCTGACGTTGCCATACAAGTGCTTCCAGCCGACATCCAGGCGCGGCGTCAAGCGCATGCCTTGATCAAGCGCGAAGGTACGGGCGAGGCGCAGCCCGAGGTCGCTGCTGTAGTGTTCCTGTGCCTGGCCGTCGTACTGCAACGCGGCGTCCCCACCTTTTTCGGTATAGGCATCGCGTTGGTAGCGTTGGTAGCCCACTTGGACGTAGGGCTCGATATCGAAATGAGCTATATCCAGGTTGTAGCCGACCTGCCCGAAGACCTGCTGTGTCGTGGCATCGTAACGACCCTTGAGGCGATCCCTGAACCCGTTGAAGGCGACGTGGCGTTTGGTGCTGCCGTCATGATTGCCATGAACGGCACCCAGGCGCAGCGCCAGCGGCCCGTCCTGGCGCAAGGCGTACGCGCCGACGAGCCAACTGTCGAGCGCTCCGTCGAACTGATAGCTGTCCAGCCGGGTCTGGGTCTTGCTGCCGATAATGCCCAGCCGCCAATCGGGGCTGACAGCCCAGTCGGTTCCCAGCATCAAACCTTTTGTCGAATGCTTGAGAGCATAGCTGCCCAGCTGTTTGGCGAGGCTGCCGCTGTTGCCGATGGCCTGGAGCCAGACTTGGCCGTCGGCATGCACGCTTTCTGAGTTTCGCTGGTCCATGGCCGAGAGCATTCCGGTGCCGATTGGCGCGATGCTGCTCAAGGTGGCATTGCCCAGATCGGCGGTGTCGTAGCCAGCTAACTGGTCGATGGCGTTGACGGCGGTATGCAGGTTGGTACCGAGCAGCGCATTGACGGCTGCGTTGGGTTGCGCGACGGGAGTGGTGTGCGGCTGGCTGGTGGGTTTCGGTTCAATGCTGGCCACTGGCGACGCTTGGCGGGGATGTTGGGCCGGATCGACTTTCGCTTGGGTGGTAGGTGACCGGACGGCCGCTACATTGTCGACAGGCTTGGGCGGCAGTGGCGTGGCCGTTTGCGGATCTTCGATACTGTTGGTGAATCTTTCTGCGTTTTCGTTCTTTGCTGCAACCTTGAGGGGGATGTCGTTGCGCGCATAGGTCAGGCCAACCTCCGTCCCGCTGTAGTGCGGGGTCGCCGTCATGAAGGTGAGATTGCTAATGACCGTGCCGAACTCACCCTCAATGTTCCCCGCTCGGATCACCGTGTGCTCGCTCGTGCCCATGTTTTCGACCGGTACAGCATCGATTTTCAGGGTCGTGTTGTTCAGTGTCGCGGTGTCTTCAACGTTGATCGTCGAGCTACGACCATCAGCATCGACGCCATAGATCAGCTCTGCGCCGCTCAACAGCTCGAAGTTTCCTTTGATCGAGGGGGCACCGGTCTCAGGCCCGACCCTCAACTGACCCGCTACGCTCAGAAATTCCACGGATCCATTGCCGCTGAAACTGGCGTTCTCGCGCACATGGACACCGCCATTGACTGTGCCGGAATTTGTCATGCGGGCGCTTGGTTCGATGATCACGTTGTTGGCGACAACCCCCTTGTTATCGAACGCACCGAGTACCCCGATCTGTCCGTCGATATGGCCGGTGTTGGTCAACGTGGTCTCCGGCTCGATCACTCCCCAACCAGCGAAATTCCCGGTGTGCTCCCATTCGCCTTTAGTGACATGCAAAGCCTCGAAATTGCGGGTCTCAGGTACTTTGGAGTGTTGAGCATCGCCCAATCGCAGAACGTTGGTTCCGCCACCTCCATCAACAGTCCCGCCGAACGTGCCATTTGCGCTGACGTTGACCAAGTCATTGGTCTTAGTCAGTTTCATGCCTTTTTTGCGGGGGGTGACAATACTGTGATGCTTAGTGTCTGTAGCTTCTTCGAGCGCTTTGAGACGCTCTTGAAACTCGGCCGTCGTAGGAGTCTCGGCAGGTGACTGAGCCATCGAAACCTCGACACAGCCGAGCGCCAAGGCTATTGCCAGAGCGAGATGTTGGGGAAGATATGAGTGTTGGGTAGGCATTGAGTACGACCTCTCATGAATGAGGTCGAACTTTAAAAATTTCATCCCGGGTCGCGATGCCAGCCGTCTCCTAGCCGCTGGCGAGACATAGCGATGGAGCTTGTAGGCTGCCCACGCTGTGATCACAGCATCACCGCGCCGGCCTCCGTGGCTCGAAGCATTGCCCTACAGCATACCCAGACCTTTCTGCGTGGCTGAATTCCGAGATCTGTCTGTCAAATATCGAATCTGTAAACCCGTTCCGGGTTTCGCGTAGGATAGCTCCGAGATCAAGAAACCCGGTTTTTTGTCATTAGGGCCTCGCCTATAGTTCTCTCGTCATCGACAAATCGGTGACCGATCTTAGCCGGTCGAACAAGAGTGCACGAGCGCCCCCAACGGCGGCGCTTTTTGCTGCCTCCGCGAACGGCGGTAGCTCCTAACTCAAGAGAGCAATCCGATGATCAAGTTCCATCCCCTTCAAGCAAATACCAGCGCCGGAGCCACGCTTTTTATCGACACGGAAGCCGGCGCCTCCGATCTTTTGGAAACTGCTGCGCATCGCATCAAAGTGGCTCGAGATTTACTCAACAGCGTTTCCTGTCTATGCATGAAAAACGCCGAAGGCTATGACCTGGAGCACTTCACCAGCGCCGCGCATCTGCTGTTGCAGGACGGTTGCGATGCGTTGGAGGTGTTGGGATGGCGTGTCGATGGAGAGGGTGATCTCCAGGCGCAAGCTAGTAGCAATCCGCCTTCAAACCAGACAGGTTCTGTCAGCTCAACCGTTTAGCCGATGAATTAGCATTGTTATGATAAGGCTGTATATTCATACAGCTTTATCGATTTTTGAGCTGGTGGCTGGGTTTGCCGAGCCGATTGCTAATTGTTGATTACCTTTTTTTAACGCAACATCGCGTAAGGGCGATAGCCGGGGCGTCTAGACCTTCAAAGCAAGGTAGAATCGCGACCCGCTATGGGGGGTGTATGGCAAAAGAGGCGCAAATGACATTTGCTGAGCTGGACGTTCCATTTGCTTTGAAGGCGCCGGTTCAGTCGTTGGTTACCGCCAGGGCTACGGCTCGTGCATTGGCTGCCGGGTTCCCTATAGACAAACAGTTGAGCTTGGCAAGAGCATTTGGCGTTCGGCTAATTGAAGCTTGGTGGCGCGGCCTCAACCAGGATGAAATCGCTCCTCAGGAGCTTCGTGCACCGATTGCCGAATTTGAAACCTCAACACTTTCAGACGCCGCCAGCTTGCTTGCCGAGCAGATCGGTACGGCAGCCGCAGAATTCGACGCTGAGACGGCTGCCTATCAGATAGGGCTTACTTACACCAGTATGCTGCCCGTGGAGCATCGTGGAGAGTATGGGATTTTCTATACGCCTCCAGCTCTAACCGCGCGGCTTATCGATCAGGCCACGTCAGCGAATGTTGATTGGGCGAAATGTCGTGTTCTGGATCCGGCGTGTGGCGGTGGTGCGTTTCTCGCACCCATTGCGCAGCGAATTATGAAGGAGCTTGCACAATGCAGCCCGAGACTGCTGCTGCAAAGTATCGGTAACCGGCTGCACGGCTTTGAAATAGATCCGTTCGGAGCCTGGCTCAGCCAAGTTACTTTGGACGCAGTATTGCTGCCCATCAGTCGCCCGTCGGGTCTGCGCTTACCTGTCATGATCACGGTTTGTGATTCGTTGCGGAATAATCCGCCTAAAGACGGATTCGATTTGGTCATCGGTAATCCGCCGTATGGCAAAGCCAAGCTCGATCTCGAAACGCGCGAGTTGTATAAGCGCTCTCTATACGGTCATGCCAATCTTTACGGACTGTTTACTGACTTCGCCATTCGCCAAACCAAACCGGGTGGGCTGATCGCTTTTGTGACCCCTACTTCTTTTTTGGCGGGGGGGTATTTCAAAAATCTGCGTGCGCTGATTGGCCAAGAAGCACCTCCGATTTCCATAGATTTCGTTGCGGCCCGTAAAGGCGTTTTTGATGATGTTCTTCAAGAAATGGCTCTCACCACTTACCGTAAGGCTGGCGAAGACGTTCCGGTTGTGGTCTCTGAAATAATATCTGCGGAGGGTGTGACTGAAATTAGAGAGACGGGGTCAATCGTCCTGCCAAAAGACCGCACTTTGCCTTGGCTGCTACCTCGGAATCCCAACCAAACGAAACTTGTGGGAAGGCTTTCTGAGATGCCACATCGTCTTGTTGACTGGGGATACAGAGTCAGTACGGGGCCGTTGGTCTGGAACCGTCATAAATCGCAACTGACCTACCAAGCTGGTAGCAGTCGGCTACCGCTTATTTGGGCTGAAGCAATTACAGTCGACGGGGAGTTTGTTTTTCGAGCGGAGAAGAAAAACCATGCTCCCTATTTCGAGCTGGCGCCCTCTGATCAATGGCTGGTCACGACCCAGCCCTGTGTGCTTTTACAGCGCACCACTGCCAAAGAGCAGAGCCGTCGTCTTATCGCAGCCGCGTTACCAATAGATTTCCTTCAGTCGCATGGGGGAGTGGTGATAGAGAACCATATCAACATGGTCAGACCCATCACAGACGCTCCCAAAGTTAATACTGCTGTGCTTGCTGCTTTTTTGAATAGCGGGGCGGCTGACCGTGCGTTTCGTTGCGTCAGTGGTTCTGTAGCAGTTTCAGCCTATGAGCTTGAATCCTTGCCTTTACCCGATCCGGCGGCCTTGAAGGAGCTAGCAAGGTTGGTTGAAGCTGACGCTTCAAAAGAGTCCATCGAAGCAGCTTGTTCCAAACTTTTCTAAGGAAGAAATGTGCTACCACCTCATGTTTCGCGATCGTTGATATCCGAAAGGCTGCCTCTGATTTTTCCAGAGGGAACGCCTAACCGTTCTTACTGCATACGCGAGCTGGCTGCGAGCACAGTTTTTGCGATGCTTTATATCGGCGCAGTCGAAGGTGCGGATGTCTGGCTTGGGCCGGTGCATGTATATCGAATGACAGATACGCAGGCTGAAGATTGCTGTGAGAACGCTCGCTTAACTTACCGGACCAATTTGCGGAAAAAGGCCTTTCAGGTTCCAGGCGTTCGTTGGTATGCAGACAATACCCGTGAGCCTATTCGCGACGAAACATTGAGAGAGGGTTTGTTGGTTGTGGGGGCCGTGCTTGAGCGGCCGGATATACCTACGACATCGGGGCTGCCTCGTTATGCACTTAAGGCGGACCTTGCGGCTCTTTTCGACCCTGACCTAGCAGGTGAGGACTTGTCTGCTGCCATCTTAGCCTGGCAGGAAAAACATCTGTCGCGTAGTGCGAGAGCTCGTGTGTCCCTTATGCGAGCAGGTACGGCAGGAAGAGATGGTGTTTTAGTATCTTTCCCCAATGGTGACACCCGTCGGCTCGTTCCGGGGCCTAGCTCAGACATATCGAAGGCAGTTGTGGAGGTTTTTGCTGTCAAGTTCTTGGAACAGCCAGGTGTTATCTGGCTGAGTGAATCAGGTAACAAGGTTGCTCATCCCGATCTTCAGCTGGCTTCAAACATTGGGCTGGATATTGAGGCGCAGAAAAATCTTCCTGATCTGATTCTGGTAGATCTCGGTCCTATCGAGCCATTAATCGTCTTTGTCGAGGTCGTTGCGACCGATGGAGCTATTACCCCGCGCAGGCAAGAGGCGTTGTACGCGATAACAGACAGAGGGGGCTTCAGTCGCTCACAGGTCGCTTTTGTAACGGCTTACGCAGACAGGGAGGCAGCTGGATTCAAGAAAACCATCACGGGTTTGGCTTGGGGGACTTTTGCTTGGTTTATGTCTGAGCCTGATAACCTGGTGCTTCTTCAGAATGGTGTGCGTCGGCTCGCAAGCCTCAACGTATTTATTGAGGCGAAAGCCCCGTTGGACCCCTAATTCCTGAGTCCGAAGGGCGAGTTTGATATCCATTGTTTGATTGTTGCTGTCTTATACCCACGTCAACTGCGCTTGAGATAAGCCTTCCCATAATGCCGCTCCATCCGCGCCTGAATCAGCTCCAACGCAATGGACATCAACCAATAAATAATCGCCGCCGTCGTCAGCATCTCGATATAGCGATAACTGGAACGCCCATAAGACTGCGCCAGAAACATCACCTCCCAAACCCCCATCACCGAGATCAGCGAAGAATCCTTGAGCATGGAGATGAATTGGTTGGTGGTCGGCGGGATGATGGTGCGCATGGCCTGGGGCAGGGTGACGCGCCAGAAGATCACGGTTTCGCTCAGGCCCAGGGCGAGGGAGGCTTCGCGTTGGCCGTTGGGGACGCCGAGGATCCCAGCGCGGAAGATCTCGCTCAGGTAGGCGCCGTAGTTCAGCGACAAGGCGATGATCCCGGCGGCGATGGCGCCCGGGACCACGCCCAGTTGGGGCAGGCCCAGGTAGATCAGCAGAATCTGGATCAGCAGTGGCGTGCCGCGAAAGAACGACGCATAGAAACTGGCGATACCGAACGCCACCGCGCTGCTGGACAGCCGCGCCAGGGCGGTGATGAAGCCCAGCAATGACGACGTGACGATCGAGCACAGGCACAGGAACAACGTCAGCACCGCGCCTTGCAAAAAGCCATTGGGCGCCAGGTGCACGCCCAGCAGGTTCGGCAGTTTGTCGAGGATGATGGAGAACTTCAGGTCGAAGCTCAGGAAGAAACTCGCGAACAGCACCAGCATGGCCGCCCAGGTCAAATACAGCCGGGTGCGAAAGCCGAAGATTTTTTGCAGGCGTGATTCAGCCACCGGTGGCGGTGGCTGAGGGGGTGGAAAAGAAGTCATTGGGTAATGTCGGCGCCGATCCATTTTTGCGAGAGTTTGCTCAAGGTGCCGTCCTGTTTCAACTGGGCAAAGACTTCACGCACCTTGTTGTCCCACTGGGCGTCGCCCTTTTCGATGGCCACCGAGTTCGGCTCGGAGTAGAGCACCTCGCCGGCCAGCTTGAAGCGCTTGTCTTCGGTCAGGCGCGGCTGTGCGGTCACCAGGTTGGTCAGCACCGCGTCCAGTCGCACCCCGGCGCCCAGGCCCAGATCCTGGAAGGCCACGTTGTCGGTGTCGTATGGGGCAATCTGCACGTCCTCGAACGGATAGCTCAGTTGAGTATCCTCGGCGCCTTCGATCACCAGGTTCTTGTTCAGGTAGCTCTCGTAGCTGGAAGCGCTGGTCAGGCCGACCTTCTTGCCGCTCAGGTCTTTGGCGCCGTGGATACGGTCGTCCTTGGCGTTGACCACGATCACCGCTGGCGAAGCGTAGTACTGCACCGGGAAATCGAACACTTCGGCGCGTGCCTTGCTCGGCGTCATGGAGCAGATGCAGATGTCATAGCGCCCGCTCCAGTGACCGGCCGCGATCACGTCCCAGGAAGGAGTTTCCAGGCGCAGCTTCACGCCCAGTTTCTGCGCCACCGCCTTGGCGACGTCCACGTCAAAACCGTCGAGCTGGTTCTGATCGTTAAGGAACGAGAAGGGCGGATAGCTTTCCATCAGCACGCCGACCAGTTCTTTTTTCTGTTCGACGCGATCCAGCGTGGCGCCGGCGAACGCTTGCGAAGAGGCAGCCAGCAGAGTCAGGCCCAGGGCCAGCAGTGGTTGTAATTTCATGTGAGGGCCCTGATAGAAAAATAAGTTGTAGTTCACCGAATGGTGCGTATTAAATAGTTATAAGAACAACTCCGGTAGTGAGTATTTTTCATAAGCTTATGAGTGAATCGCATATGGGCTCAGCAACGACAGTCATTCTCGATGGCGGCATGGGCCGCGAACTGCAACGCCGGGGCGCGCCGTTCCGACAGCCCGAGTGGTCGGCGCTGGCCTTGAGCGAAGCGCCCCAGGCGGTAGAAGCCGTGCACGCGGCCTACATTGCCAGCGGCGCCAACGTGATCACCAGCAACAGCTATGCGGTGGTGCCGTTTCATATTGGCGAGGCGCGTTTCGCCGAAGAAGGCCAGGCCCTGGCCGCGCTCGCGGGCGAGTTGGCGCAGCGGGCAGTGCGCGCTTCGGGTAAAGCGGTGCAAGTGGCCGGGTCGCTGCCGCCCTTGTTCGGTTCCTATCGGCCGGATCTGTTCGACGCTTCCCGCGCCAGTGAATTGCTCGCGCCCCTGGTGAACGGCCTGGCGCCCCATGTCGACTTGTGGCTGGCCGAGACCCAAAGCTCCACGGTCGAAGCGCGGGCGATTCACGTCGGGTTGCCGAAGGACGGCAAGCCGTTCTGGCTGTCGTTCACCCTCAAAGACGAAGACACTGATGAAGTGCCACGCCTGCGTTCCGGCGAACCGGTGGCGGACGCCGCTGCGGTGGCGGCTGAGCTGGGCGTCGAGGTGCTGTTGTTCAACTGCAGCCAGCCAGAAGTGATCGGCGCGGCCATCGATGCCGCGCGGGACACCTTCGCGCGCCTGGGTGTGAAGATCCACATCGGTGCCTACGCCAACGCCTTCCCGCCGCAACCGAAGGAAGCGACGGCCAACGATGGGCTCGATCCGCTGCGCGAAGACCTTGATCCGCCAGGCTATCTCCAGTGGGCGGCGGACTGGCAAAAACGCGGGGCCAGCCACCTGGGCGGCTGCTGCGGGATCGGGCCGGAGCATATTGCGGTGTTGGCGCAAAAGCTGGTCTAAGGGGTTGGCGGTCGGAGGGTAATAAATACATTGGCTGTTCGACCGCCATCGCCGCATCCTTTCAAGCGTGCAATCCCGCCGCCGCAAACATCGGCTTACGCTTTTCTCCAAAGCCCGTAGCCACACCTATACATATGTACGTCATTCCCGCTGAAACGGCGCGATAGGGTCCCAGCCCTACTCATCACCGGGACACCTGAATGACTGTCTTCCCTGAAAATGCATCTGGCGTGACGCCGCAGGCTGCCGGCGTACGGCTCAAACCCATCAGCCTGTTACCCCACGGTATTCGATTTCAACCCCATGAATTCGCCGATCAATGGCTAAATCAATGGGGCCTTATTGGCGATACGCGGGTACAGGTCACTTATCAAGAGGTCGAGACAGTCGATTCGGCCGCTCAAAGAAAAACCTCATCGGTGCCTCTGCGTGACGCCGTGACACGAGGCTTTTTGATCGCCCATCAAAGCAGGGCGACCGCTGAGCCTTCTGCGCGCGAGGGTTGGGTTTATCCCCACCGAAGTCATATGTCCCTGGACTTCTCCTCACTGCGGGTCAACGGTAAAGGTCTTTCAGCAGACGTCTTGCAGCAACTGCACGCTGGCATCGCGCCCGGCTACCAGGGTATTGGGCAGCCCGTCATTACGGAGGTGGACGCCCAAGGCAATCTGCTCGGCCCCCGTGAAAAAGAACAGATCAGGCAACTGGGGCACCTGGATGCCAATCAGGTGAAACTGGCGCGTCTGTTCGCCGCTTTGCCAACGTTCGATACCGTGCTCAAGCGTCTGCTGGTCAACCGCATCAAGGCAAAGATCCCTGAGCGGAAATTCCGCGCCTCACGGCTCCAGGGCATCGACCCGGATCACTGGTATGTGAACCACTTTGATGTGGACTCGCTCGGTGGTCGTTCATTGACCGCCTCACAGTGCTTTACCGACGTGATGTTGGGCTGTTTGGCGACGGATACACCGCCCACTTACTCGCGCGGTGGCGTGGGCTTCTACACCCGTCCGGACTCGGTGCAAGAGCTCGACAGCGTATTCGTCAGCCCGCTGGACGCGAAAATTCCAGCGATCATGGAGTCCGTGTTCTATATCGCCGACCCCGCAACCAATGACAGCTTGAAGCAGCAGTTGCGTGACGATCTCAGCGCCTTTCGCCACGACAGAAACGACGCAGGCGCGCTCGATACGTCGCCCACTGAAGCGGCACTTGCTCATCTGTTGTCCCGACGGTTCCTGCACCTTTTCGACTTGTACAAAGTCGATCGGGATCCGGCCACCCCGTTAACCCAAAGTGCGCGAACCCTGCAGGATGAAGAGGATCGCCTGCTGGACCTCATCACCACTCACCCGTCCAGGGCGGACAGAAGCCGGTTGCTGCGAGCGCCCATCCCCCATGTCTACGCCGTCATGCTCGACATGGGCGCTGCGAAACCACAGAAATGGCCTGCTGCGATGGTGATCAAACGCACGGATCAACTCTCGCTGTTCCTGTACTCCCTGGAAGGAGGAATACAGCGCTTCCGTTCTTTCCAGGACCTGGTCAATCACGTCAGCCCGACCTACGCGGGACAGAAGCGTGGGATCCGGGATATTGCTTCTGAACTGTCCGAGTCTGTTTTTGCGGTGGCGGCGGATGACCTGCTGCTGCACCAACGCACCGCGCTGGAAACGGTCCTGAATACCTCGGAAAACGCGACACTTACTTTGGCGGCTTATGCGCTGAAGGCTGAAGATGCGCTGGGGTTGCCCATGTTGTCGCTGGCCGGGCCGCTGGCGGTGCGCCGGGAAACCCTGGTCGAAAACAACCGTCCCGATTTTTATGCAGCCGCAACACGTGCGGAAAAGTCGAACTACCGCAGCCTGGAAGCGCAGGTATTGGAAGCCGCCTACACACTGGCGAGTAGCGATATCCCGACGTTGTTGCAATTCACCCGCCAGAAGATCAAGCAGTACCTGCAACACGCGGTGCACCCCGGCGTTGATCCCGACCCGGACAAGACCCTGGTCACGCTTTCCTATGGCCAAGGCGCCAACCCAAGGCAGTCACGTATCGCCAGCCTGACCGAGTTGATGCTCGATAACCTGCGCCCGGCTCAATACCCGAACGCAATGAGAGAAGTGCTGGCCGTCTACCTTGCCGATCAAGATGGTCAGCGTATCCGCCACCCGGCCAACGGCTTCCTGATCACGTTGACGGGAGGCGAGCTTGCCAGGATGGCGACGCACATTGATGCCGGCGGCCGTTATGAAACCCTGCTCCGGAAGGAAATGAATAAACCTGACTACAAGGCAGCCTGGCAGGCGGCCTACCTGGCCAATATGAAATTCAAAGGCCATGAGGCCGGGCTCAGGGGCGATGAAGTCTTCAAGAGCACCGTGCTCGATAGGGCCTTCCATCCACCGAAGCCCAAGAAGTTGATCGCGCTCTGGCTGCAGGCTGTTCTGCAATCGCCCGCTGCCGAGACACGTGCCCTGGTCCAGGGGCGAAGCGTGCAGGTCTATGCGCTTGTGCTGGGTGGAAGTGTCGGGGCTGGTGGGCAGCATGGGACGATGGGCAATGCGATCAGCATTGATGGCGTCCTGGTTTTTTCCGATCAGGACGGGCCGGACATCAAGGGAACCGTGGGTGTCTATTTTCCGGACAGCCCCGAGGGTAATGACTTTCATGAGTTTTCCAGCCTGGGCGAGGGGGTGGCGGGGCTGTTGCAACAAGAGCAATGGCAGGGATATTTCCGCTCACGTATTTGCACCCTCGATCCTGAAGAGATAAAGCGCACGTTGGGGCAACAGCGTGGCCGACCGTTGATCCGCGGCGCGTTGATCCCTGGCAATTTTCTCGAGGCCCTCCACCGCGCGCACGTCAACTTCCACAGCGCTTATGCCGATCACCGCTCCAACAGCAACCGGGATGTTCATCGCCAGACGGCTGCCAGGCTGGTAATGATGGCGATGGAAACGTTCATGGACCTGGCCGGCATCTTCCTGGTTCCCGGATTCCAACTGCTCAAGAGCGCCATCAAGACCGGGTGGTTGATGGTCAGGACCGGCGCTGTTCCAGCGAACCTGACCACCTTGGTCTTTGTCCACAGAGTGGCCAATTATGGCGGACGAGGGTTGGCGGGTGGCGTGAGTGTTCCAGTACGGGGACAGTCCTCTTTCCTGGCCGTGACGGCGCGCCAGAGCCAGGGCGAAACATTGGCTGGCCTGCCTTTGGAAGACGCGCTTTACCGCCGTTATGCCGTGACGGATACCTCGTTGCTACAAGGGCTGGCCGCCGATGCCCAGGGCTTTTATCGCCCCACGCTCAATAACAGCGTCACGCGTCCGGTGTACGTGCGACAACCCGATGGGACGGTGTTCCGGGTGCACGACCATACGAAGTTGACGGCGACCGAGGCCACCCTTGTCGACCCTGCTACCGGGTTGAGTATCCGTTCCAGCGGCGTGATGAGAAGTACCGTGGCACGGATGCCCAATGGCGAGTGGCGCGCTGTGGGGTTTGGTCGGGGTGGTGGAAAGCGTCCGGCACCGGCTGAACCAGGTCCCTCGAAACCCAAGGTGCCTGCTCCGTCGTCGGCGTCTGTTTCCGACTCGATCCGTACGCCAGGGGTCTGGAACACACAAGTCATGGAACTGGTCCCGGCCATCATCACGCGCCTTGCGAACTGGCCGCAAAACCGCAGCTTGCTGATCGTTGACGAGATAACGGCAAACCGTAGGTGGTCGGTGCGTTTTACCCCAGGTCAGGAGGAAAGCGTTTACCCGAGGGGCAACCACCCGGGTCGAACGAGCACCGATATCGTCTTGAGACGAACGGCCCAGAACCATTACAACCTGGATCTGGTTGACGACATCGTGGAGATAGATGCCGATGGCGACTGTTTTTTCAATGGCATCGCCCGAGGTTTGAATGAAGGGCAAGCGCAGGAGACTTTTTCGATGCAGGGGCTGCGTAATGCAGCGGCCGACTATGTCGATCAACACCCGGAATTGAATCAGTACATGGTGTCGCGAGCCTCCGGGGTCCGACAAGCGCTCTTTGAAAATGCCCCCTGGCTGGAAAACCTGCTGGACGAGGAGGCATTGTCCGATCTCAGCCGGATTATCTACGGTGCCCCCAACCCGTATCGCTTGTTTCAACCGACCCAGGATTACCTGAGGTTGTACGCAAACAGCGTCGGTCGCCGGACGCTGTTTGCGGCGCGAGAGGCTGACCTGCCACCGGAGGTGCTGCAGGAAATCGGGCGCTATTTATCGCCCCGGTCCCCAGAGCAACTGATGCCGAGCAGTGCACCGTATTACACCCGTGAGAACCAGACCCTGCGGCAATTTTTCCAAGATACTTTGTTGGGCCCTGTCGAGGATTTGCACCTCAGCGAACTGCTCAATAATGAATTCCTCCGGCTGTCCCAAGGCGTGATCCATATCATGCTGGAATACGGAGTCAGGGCCCGGCAACTGACCGACCATCACCCCAGGAATCAATTGGCCTACGTCAAGTTCGACCAGGCCAGGCATGGTCATCTTGATGATAACCAGCTTGAACAATTGCTCGACGGTGCCTACCTGGTGGACCGCGACGACCTGGATCAGGTGAAGGTGAGATTCGAGCGTGAAACGGGGCGGGTAATCGATGACGACTCAGAACTGATGGAGCAGTACATTTATTACGACCGGGCTGAAAACACCCGTGATCTGCTCATCGCTTCCCTCGCGCGTTTCCCCGATTTGTTGAGGCGGGCGAGTCTCCTGCTGAGGTCTGCGGTTATTTCATCCAACCTGGACGGCATGTTGCCTGTGAATGTGGTTGCCAGATGGCTGCGTAATCCGGCGCTCTCCGAGCAACGACTGCGAGTCATCTCTGAATATGCCGATACGCGTTACAAAGAGGTGGTGAGGCACGGCGATATCGATATCCATTGGATGCGATTGTTCGATGACAGCAATCTGCAGAATATCGTCACCCATCAACGGCTACTGACGGCGTTTTGGGATTTCCTGGAAAGGCCGCCGGTGAAGGCTGGCGAGGTCGACCAGGCGCCTGTCATCCGGTTATTCAGCGCCCCGGGGCAATTGCCCTCCAATACCCGAGTGAACATTTTGTTCAATACCCCAAATCTATGGAGCTCGCTGCAACGTCTCCCCAGGCATCACGCCGTGCAGATCTGGGACGATCTGATTGGATCTCAATTTAGCGACTCCGTGATTCAATTCACGCTCGAGCGCCCCGGCGTGCTTCGTTCCGCGCTGGATTTTGTGCTCGCATTAAGAGGCAATCTTCGTGCGAACCGGATTGTCAGGGAGCTGTTCAGCGTCGACCAAAGCCGCGCCCAACAGTATCTGTACAATTTTGATTTCCCGGTCAATCGCTTGGGGCACAGCCTTTTGGATTTTGTGACGTATCTGGAAAGCCACATGGCCGTGCCGGACTGGGCCTGGCAGTACCTGAAGAGAGGGGTGACACCCGAATCGCTCAAGACTTTTGGAGAGATGAAACCGAAACCGGTGTGATCGGGCGGTTGGCAGCCAATGAGTTCATTGCCTGATTAATCGCCATCGCGAGCAAGCTCGCTCCCACAGTCAATCTGTGATGACCACTTAATCCAGGTCCACAACAGATCCACTGTGGGAGCGAGCTTGCTCGCGATGGCGGAGCGTCAGGCCCCGATACCTATGCCCGACACTCCACTAACCCGCGCACCTGCCCACCCTCGCGCTGATTGTCCTCACTCAACCAGCGCTCGAAGCCCGCGGCGATCGCCGGCCATTCCGAGTCCAGTATCGAGTACCACGCGGTGTCGCGGTTCTGGCCCTTGACCACCATGTGCTGGCGAAACACCCCTTCAAACGTGAACCCCAACCGTTCGGCCGCGTATTTGGAGCGGGCATTGCCGTTGTTGCACTTCCATTCCAGCCGGCGATAACCCAGGGCGAAAGACTCCTTGGCCAGTAGATAGACCGCCTCGGTGCTTTTTGGCGAGCGCTGCATCGGTGCGCCGAAGGTCACGTGGCCGATCTCGATGCGGCCCTGGGCCGGGACGATGGACATCAGGCTGAGAATGCCCTGCACCTCGCCGCTGGCGCGGTCGATCACGCTGAAGAAATACGGGTCGGTGTTGGCCGCGTGGTTGTTCAGCCAGGCATCGAACGCACCGCGATCCTTGAACGGACCATAGGGCAAGTAATCCCAGAGTTTCGGGTCGGCGCCGGGGCCTTCGAGGGCTTGCCAGAGGCCATCGGCATGCCGCGCCGGATCGAGTTTTTCCAGGCGGATGAAGCGCCCTTCGAGCAACTGTGCAGAGGGCGCCGGGACACCTTTCCAATCGGCGAGTGAAGTCGACATGCTGCGCTCCTTAAAGGGCTTTGCGAAATTGAATGAAGCCTGGGCGCTCGGCGATGCGCTCGTACAGCTGGATCGCCGTGGCGTTGGTTTCGTGGGTCAACCAGTGCACCTTGCAGCAACCATCGGCCTTGGCCGTGGCGTAGACGAATTCGATGAGCTGGCGACCCACCCCGGTGCCACGGCTCTGTTCCGTGACCAGCAGATCTTGCAGGTAGCAGGAATTCTCGATGCTCCAGTTCGAACGGTGATAGATGAAGTGCACCAGTCCCACCGCCGTGTCGCCATCCCAGGCGAGGGCAGCATGGGTCGGTTCACGCTCATCGAGCAAGCGTTGCCAGGTGCTTTGGCTGACGGCGTCCGGCAATTCGGTCTTGTAAAACCGCAGGTAGGCTTGCCACAGCGGCAGCCAGGCGGTGTGATCGTTGGCGCTGACGAGGCGGATTTCAGGTTGGCTCATGGTCACTCCTTGGACAATTGTTCGGGCATCAGGTGGGCGAGCGCCCGGTCCTGCGGGTCGGGGCTGGCGGCGAGGCCGTTGCGTACGCCGGCGGCATCCGCGGGGCTACGGTTCTGGCTGAGCTTGCGCTTGCCCTCCAGGCGCTGGATGGGCAAGGCGAAGCCGACGATGGCCTTGAGCATGCTGTCGATGTACTCCGGCGGTGCATCGTCGATTTTCCAGGGCTGGGCGCGACCGGTTTCGTGGCGGTCGGTGAGGGCGCCCACCAGGTTTCGCAGGCGATGAGCATCGCTGAACACCTCGGCGCTGCCATAGGCGTGTACGGCCACGTAGTTCCAAGTCGGCACGACTTTGCCGTGTTCGGCCTTGCTGGCGTACAACCCTGGGCTGACGTAGGCATCGACCCCGGCGAATATCACCAGGGCTTCGGCCCCGGCTTCCAGGTCGCGCCATTGAGGATTGGCCCGGGCCATGTGGCCGTAGAGGCTTCCGTTCGGCCCTTGTTGCGTGTCCAGCAACAGCGGCAGATGACTGGCCTGCAAACCGTGTTCACCCTGGGTGACCAATACGGCCAGGCGGCAATCGCCGATCATCTGGTGCAGTTCGGGCAGGTCTTCGACGGCAAAGGCTTTGGGGTTGTACATGATGATTTTCCTTGGCGAATGCGAGCATCCTAGGCAGGCTATTGGTCTGTTGTAAGAGCCACTTCCGGCCAATTCGATAGGTCCATTCGTGAGGGCTGCCATGCACAACGCCACGCCGCCATTGTCGTTCAACCCCGCGGGCATCGAGCTGGATCGCCGCCAAGGGCTCAGCCGCCAGCTCTACCAGGCGTTGCGTACCCGGGTGCTCGATGGGCGCCTGGCCAGCGGCACGCGCCTGCCGGCCAGCCGTGACCTGGCGGCGGCCTTGTCGATTTCGCGTAACAGCGTGGTGCGTGCCTATGACCAGCTCTACGCCGAGGGTTTCATCGAAGGGCGGGTCGGTGATGGTACATATGTGGCAAAACTGTCCTCGACGACGTTGCCGCTGAAAAACATATCCACAAAAGTATCCACAGGGTTTTCAACAGGCTTACCCACAGCCTTATCCACAGATTGGCTCGATTTACCTGTGGGTCCATCCAGTAAAGTTATCCACAGCGGCGCGCTGAACCGTGTCGAAAAACACCATTTGGCCCCACCGCCCAGCGGCCCGCCGCGGGCGTTTCGGGTCGGTGTACCGGCTTTCGATCTGTTCCCTTTCGACGTCTGGGCCAAGCTGAATGCGGCTTTCTGGCGCAAGCCGGATCTGCAGCAGCTGTGTTATGGCGATTCCCAGGGCGATGCGCGCTTGCGCGGGTTGATCGCGGCGTACTTGCGCAGCTCCCGGGGGCTGCACTGCACGGCTGAACAAATTGTGATCACCAGTGGCGCACAGCAGGGCATCAGCCTTTGTGCACAGCTGTTGGTCGACCCGGGCGACGTCGTGGCGGTGGAAAATCCCGGCTATCGTGCGGCCGGGCATGCGTTCGCCGTTGCCGGTGCCGACGTCCGGGGCGTGCCGGTGGATGGCGATGGCTTGGATTGCGCTGCGCTGGGTACGTTGAGCCACTGTCGGCTGGCCTACGTCACACCGTCCCATCAATACCCGACCGGGGTGGTCATGAGCCTGCCACGGCGGTTGGAACTGCTGGCCTGGGCCGAGCGCAACGACGGCTGGATCGTCGAGGATGACTACGATGGCGAGTACCGCTACAGCGGCGCGCCACTGGCGCCCTTGGCTGCACTGGATCGCCAGGGGCGGGTGCTTTACGTCGGCACGTTCGGCAAAGTGGCGTTCCCGGCCCTGCGCCTGGGCTACCTGGTGCTGCCGCCTGGCCTGGTCAACGCCTTCGCCCGACGGCGCGCCGTGGACGTGCGCCACTCCGAAGTCAGCACCCAGGCGGTGATGGCCGAGTTCATGGCCGCCGGGCATTTCCAGCGGCATATCCGGCGTATGCGCAGGGCCGCCCTGGTTCGGCGTGATGCGTTGCTGGCGGGCTGGCCCACGGCGGTTGCGGGTGTCGGAGCCCTGCCCACTGTCGTCGCCGGGCTGCATCTCACGGTCCCGGTAGAGAGCATCGAGCGCGAGCGCGAACTGATCGCCCAAGCGACGAATGTGGGTGTGGAAATCAATGGCCTGAGCAGTTATTGGTTGCCCACCACGCCGTCGCAGGTGCGCGCCGGGCTGGTGCTGGGGTTTGCGGCGGTCCCGCCAGCGGCGATCGGCACCGCGCTGGCGAACCTGTCGAAGGCCTGGAAACCCTGAGGGCGCGCCGCCGGGGCATCGGCGGCGGCCCTGGCTTTATGGTCGCTCCTTTGGAAAAAACACCTGCTGGGCCTGGTCCACGGCAATTTCGCTGCGGTAATGATTGATCAACTGACGCTGGCTAAAGCCTTTTGTAGAGACGTCGGCTATCCCCAGAACCACCTGCTCCACTGTTTTCAGGCGTGCCGAAAGGAACGTACGGGCAGGCACCCAGTTCGTGGAGTAGTGAAAGTCGGCGAACCAGAGCGTCTTGTTGGTTTTCTTGTCCTTGATTTCATACCTGTCGAGGTAACCATGTATGCGGCCCTTGATGCGTTGGCGGTTTATCCGTTTGGTGATGGAAATACGGTTTCGGTCTTTCAGCCAGATCACGCCGCTCATGGTCGGAGGGCTCTGCTTGATGATGTTCAGTACAGTTTCGAATTCCTGTTCATAGAGCGATTTCGATTCTCTCTTGAGGCGCAATCGCAAGGATTCGGCCGAGCGCTGCTGCGCCTCTGATATTTCAATCGTTTCGTTGGTGGCAACGCCTTGTGCCTGGTCGAGTGCCTTCCTGATCGCGATGCCGACCTTCTCCATCCTGCTGGCGTGGGCATTGAGGATCATTGCCACACCGGCCGGTGTCCGGCCTGGCTTTTTCAAGTCTTGTTCAATTTGCGCCTTGAACGCGGTCAGCCCGTCGATCAGGGCTTGGCCTTTGCGAACGCTCGTGTCCAGCGCAGGGACTGCCAGGGGAGGCGGGTCGGCCATCACGTGGGGCGCCCATTCGCCGGTTTCCTTGCGGTGGAACGAGACGATGATTTCATCCGAGAACGGGTTCTTCACATCGACCCAATCCGTTTCCTCGTGCAGCTGCGATAAGCGAGGCTCACCGCTGATGACGCCCCAGAAGCGTGCCCTGATGAATTTTTTCCTGGCCCGCGGACGTGGCTCATGAGGGCTGCCTGACCTTCGCCGGTTGCTTCGCTCATCGAGGGCTTGCGCCAACTGCTCCAACGCTCGCTTTTTACATTCACCCATCTGTTTGACCAGCCGAGTGAGTTGTACGGGGCTGGTGCTGCCTCGGTATTCGGTGCCCATGTAGTCGAGATGTTCTTCGATGGCGGCAAACTGTTCCGTCAGGCTGCCGAGCGCATCGATTTGTTCATCCAGCCGGATCATGCTTCGCTCATCCATGGCGTCGCGCAGGCTCTGGAAGGCCACCGTGGCGTTGTCGACAATTCGGTTAATTTCCACCCAGCCTTCAGGCATCGTCTCGACGCTTTCAAGAGACAGGCAGAGGTGGCGGTACATATCCAGCTGGATAAGTCGCAGATCGTCACTTTTGTAGACCGGCATCTTTGCGCGGTACTGGCGGACAAACTC
Source organism: Pseudomonas sp. Root401 (assembly GCF_001425105.1). Classification (NCBI taxonomy): domain Bacteria; kingdom Pseudomonadati; phylum Pseudomonadota; class Gammaproteobacteria; order Pseudomonadales; family Pseudomonadaceae; genus Pseudomonas; species Pseudomonas sp. Root401. Next base: position 282,454 of record NZ_LMDO01000012.1, read on the forward strand.
AAAGCCTTCGCGTCCCATCTCCTTGAGCCTGGAAAAACGTGTCTCCATGTAGTCCAGGCGCTCGATCATGTCGTGACCGGCGTTGATCATGGTGTTGGCAGCATCGATGTGTTGTTGCTCCAGCGCCTTGACCTCGGACGTGATCATGCCCATGGCATCGGTCAGGGCAGGCGTAAAATGCTCTCGCAATACATCCATTTCCGCGAAGGTGAAATTCACTTGCGCGTTCAGATAACCAAGGCTGACGCGAGGGTAATCGGGGCGTGACTGGAAGACCGGCCATTCAATCAGGGTCTTCAGCGCTTGTTCGTAATTTTCTCGTTGGGCTTCCAGGGTCGTCAGATACGCCTCACGCTTGGTTTCCCGGGCCGCGCCGGACGCCTGGTTCATTTCCTGCGCGTCCATGGTCAGCAACTTCTGGTTCGCCGGTTTCTGTTCTTCAAACTGGTTGAGTTCGGCCAGAAGCTCCACGCTGCGGCGTCGTGCCTCGGCGACGACCCTCTGTCGGGCACCTTTCGAGCCGCCGCCGCGTAAGCGCAAGCGGGTATCGATCTGCCACTGGCCGCGCACATCATGGATCAGCGGAGGGCCGGTGCGGACTCCGTCAATCATGCAGACCAAATCGCCCTCTACGGTGACTTCGAACCATTTCCCCGCCATCTTCGCGTACCACTTCCTACCCGTCGCATAGAGGCCCCTGAGCGCGCCTTCGGCCCTGGGTTGCCCAGGTGAGTCGGGGGCCGCGATGCTGAAGCTATCGAGCAGATTGGCGCGCTTGCTCGACCTGCCGATCAAGGCACCGCTGGTATGAATGACCTCGTAGTGCTCTTGTGGCAGCTCTGTCTTGGTGAGCGGCGCAAGCGTTTCGACAATGATCTTGGGTTTGAGCACCGGCGGGATTTCCGGTGGGGCAATCTCCGGGGCCTCTGTCGGACGGCTACCTTTGCTCGCCCTGGTGCGGTCAATCACGTAATGGATGATCCCCAAGGAGACGTTCAACAACACATCGACAAACAGCGCCCACTTGGCCTGGCTACTGGTTTCTTCGTCACTCTGCGTCAGCTCTTCAAGGTCGTTCAGGATCTGCCAGAGCCAGGTCGTGGTGGCCACCGTGGTGCCGAGGTAGGGCAACGCCAAATTGAAAATCAGCCAACCGGCCTGCTTGAAAGACTCCCAACGGCTTTCGCGATTGGAGACCGACTGATGATCGGCGAGCGTGACCAAGGCATTGGCGTTGGCCCGGAACAACAGTGGCAGGAAGTCGTCGCCCAGGGTCTCGTCGCCAAGGCTGACAGGACCATTATTGGACAAGGTCTCCAGCGGGGCTGCGACGAACTCCACGATGGTCCAGGGCGAGGGCAGGGCGCCTGGAAAGACATCTCGGCCATAGGTTTCGCGTACCCCATCGGGCAGCCACGCCAGTACCGATTGGCGCAAGGGGGCGTTTTGCCTGATGGTGTACAGCAAGTTGCTGAACGACGGGAACTGCCACAGCTGCGGTTCAAGCAACGGTCGATAAAGCAGGCAAGGACCGGCACTTGGCGTCTGCGGGCCGATCACGAACATGTTGGCAACGATGTCCTCTGAAAGCCCCAACTGCAGCTCGGGCACGAAAGCCAGTTTGCGCAGGACGATGGTTTGCCCGTCTACCTTGCGGTCGTCTTCCTGGGGTTCCATCAGCGCCGCGACATAACGACAACCGCGCTCATCGATATTGCCCCGCCCACGGAGTTTGCCCTCCAGCGCAAGCATGGGTAGCTGTATGCGCACCTGTGAGGTGTACAGGTTTTCGCGGCGGAGCGACTCCGCCGGGTCATTCAGCAGTTTGCGCTTGATCAGGTCGGGATAGACGCTACCGATATCGACTTGGGTGATGAGCTTCTCGACGTAGTCCACCGTCAACCACGCGGGCAACACGGTCGCGTCGAGGGCCCTCACCGTCTTGTTGCCCGGGGGCAGGGCAATCAGGTTTTGCAAGGCCAGGTCGACGAGGTTGAAGCGCGTGGTATCGAATTTGAAGGGCACAACGAAGGTGCCCCAGACAACCGGGCTTTTTATCTCGATCTCGATTTTTTCCGGGTCCAGCGTCGAAGCGTCGTCGTGGTCGGATTGCATCTGCGTTTTCAGCGCCTGCGCCGCATACGTTTTGATAGGGGGAATGTCGTCCAGGTAGGTTTTGCCGGCGTGGGAGCTGCTCAGTGCCGAGAGGTTCTTCATGTATTGGGCGAACAGGATCTGGTCGGAAACCGACGCGGCCTGCAGCCATTCGGGCAACTGTTTTTGGAACCAGCTTTCGCCAGGCCCTACGTCCACTCCGCTGGGGGCCGGTGGTTCGTCTTCTGCATAGCCCGGATTCAGACTGATGCTGGGGATGCCAAGGATCTTGACCTGCACGGCGATGATCCCGCAGGCCTTGCTGTCGAAAATATTGCCGCTGGGCTCATAGAGCCGCCAGCGAATTTTCGTCGGGTGCACCAGGGTGCCCAGATGCTCAGGAAGGGCTTGCCCCAACGCGTGCCGTGAAGCGAACTTTTCATAACCGTTGAGCAACGAGTGCACAAGGATGACCTCCTTGTTGTCGATCAGGCCGATCAGCACCACCAGCGAGTTTTCATTCACGCGGTTGATCTCGTCGCCGTCGACCTCCTCGATGTCGACCAGATACGCGTGGCTGTCGTAGCTGTCGTTACGGTCTTGTGGGTCGGGGTACAGGAACAGTTGCCGGGCCATGTCGCATTCAGTCGCCGTCCAGCCTTCGATCTGCTTGACGTCCCAGAGCTTGCGCAGCGTGTGGGAGAGCTCATGCCAGCGCGGGCCGTAATTGCCGAACGGCATGTTCCAGTACGCCAGTTGCTGCTCCTGGCTGGCCGGTACCATGGCCGGCACCAGCTCGTTGATCAAACGGCCGATCTGGTCGATGCGCACCGGCAAATGCACCTCGGGCGCGGTGATCGGCAGTTGGGTCAGGAAGTGCAGGCCTTCGATCAACAACGTGGGTTTGCTCTGGTCCACCCGCGAGGCCAGCAAATCGCTGAGCGATTCATAGCGGGTGGGGCGCGCCACGATCTCGCCACCAACAATGTCCCAGGCCGGTTCGCCGATGACGGTGGTATGCGGGTCGAGATCCAGTGAGGGGTAGAGCTTCTTGAGTGCGTTGCGCAGCAGCATGGCCGCCACTTCCGGGTAGGTGGGGCCTGCGAGCAGTTGGTTGACCAGCGCGCTCCTGATACTCGCGTTGAACGCCGGGGCGGTGCCGGTAGGGTCTGATGTCATCTGAGTTGTCCCTGTCTCGAGATGGATGAAAACCCCGAAGCCGAACGCTTCGGGGTTTCCATGCTAGAGAGGCAAGGGACGGGGCAGGTGGTAACTATGTATACGCTGGTGGGAGCAAGCCTTGCTCCCACAATGGCCTTTATCTCCCAACGGCTTTTACTGGCCGGATTTGATCCGGGTCCAGGCCCGTGTGCGTGCGCGCTCGGCGTCCCTGGGCAAGGGTTGCAGGGTGTAGAGCGTGGTCATGGCCGCTTCAGTCGGGTACAGGTTGGGGTTGCCGCGGATCGCCGGGTCGACCATCTCGGTGGCGTCCTTGTTCGGGTTCGGGTAGCCGACAAAATCGCTGACCGGCGCAATCACCTGCGGTTGCAGCAAGTAGTTGATGAAGGTGTAGGCGTCGTCCGGGTTTTTCGCGCCTTTGGGGATGGCGAGCATGTCGAACCAGATCGGCGCGCCTTCCTTGGGCAGGCGCATGTCCACAGTCACGCCGTTCTTGGCTTCCTTGGCGCGGTTGGCGGCCTGGGAAAAGCTGCCGGAGTAACCCACCGCCACGCAGATCTCACCGTTGGCGATGTCGGCCATGTACTTGGACGAGTGGAAATAGGTGATGTACGGGCGCACCTTCATCATCAGCGCTTCAGCCTTGGCATAGTCCGCCGGCTTCTTGCTGTTGGGGTCCAGGCCCAAGTGCTGCAAGGCCAGGGGCAGGATCTCCGACGGCGAATCGAGCAGCGCCACGCCGCACTGCTTGAGCTTGCTGATGTTCTCTTCCTTGAAAATCAGGTCCCAGCTGTCCACTGGTGCGTTGTCGCCCAGGGCGGCCTTGATCTTGTCCGGGTTGAAGCCGATCAGGATGGTGCCGTACATGTAGGGCACGGCGAATTTGTTGCCCGGGTCGTTGGCTTCGATCAGCTTCATCAGCTTGGGGTCGAGGTGGTTCCAGTTCGGCAGCTTACTGCGGTCCAGCGGCTGGAACACCCCGGCTTCGATCTGCTTGGCCAGGAACACGTTGGACGGCACCACCACGTCATAGCCGGAGTTGCCCGTCAGTAGCTTGGCCTCCAGGGCCTCGTTGGTGTCGAAGATGTCGTAGACCAGCTTGACCTGGCTGTTCTGCGCCTTGAAATCCTCCAGGGCCTTGGGCGTGATGTAGTCGAACCAGTTGTAGACGCGCAAGGTGCGCTCCTCGGCCTGCACAGCGCCGCAAAGCAGCGCGGCGCACACGGCTGGAGCCATTAAACGCTTGAGTCTGTTCATGCTGTTATTCCTCATGGGGCGCTTTGGAAACCTTCAAGAACGTTCACGGCATTGATGCCGATTTCTGCCACCGCGTAGCCGCCTTCCATCACGAACAATGTTGGCTTGCCGAGCGCCGCGATGCGCTTGCCCATCGCCAGGTAATCCGGGCTGTCGAGCTTGAATTGCGAGATGGGGTCGTCCTTGAAAGTGTCCACGCCCAGGGACACGACGATGACATCGGCGTCGTACCCCCGGATCTGCCCGCAGGCCTGCTCCAGCGCCGCGCTCCAGGTGTCCCAGCCTGAGCCGGCTGGCAAAGGGTAGTTGAAGTTGAAGCCCTCACCGGCGCCCTCGCCACGCTCGTCGGCATAGCCCAGGAAGAACGGAAACTCCGCCTCCGGATGGCCGTGGATCGACGCGAACAACACGTCGCTGCGCTCGTAGAAAATCGATTGGGTGCCGTTGCCGTGGTGGTAATCCACATCCAGGATCGCGACCTTCTTCTGACCTTGGTCGAGAAAGGCCTGGGCGGCGATGGCAGCGTTGTTGAGGTAGCAATAACCGCCCATCAAGTCCCCGGCGGCGTGGTGCCCCGGTGGGCGGCACAAGGCAAAGGCACTGCGCGCGCCACGCTGGATGTCCGCCTGGGCGGTGAGGGCCACTTGCGCGGCGCTATATGCCGCCTGCCAAGTGCCGGCGGTAATCGGTGCGCCGGCGTCGAAACTGTAATAACCCAGTTGGCCGTGCAGGCTGGTGGGTATGACCGTGCGAAAGGTCCGCGCCGGCCAGGTGTAGGGCAACAAATCGCCGTCGCGGTTGTACTTGGCCCAGCGGTCCCAGGCACCTTTGAAAAATTCCAGGTACGCCGCGCTGTGGATACGCTGGATCGGCCCCAAGCCAAAATCCTGCGGCGCCTCCACCGGCCCCAGCGCCCGCGCCTTGACCCGCTCCAATACATGATCGGCCCGGGACGGCATCTCGAAGCAGGGCATCAACTGCCCGTCCATCAATTCGCAGCGCCCGTGGTGCAGGTGGTGATCGTCCGAATAGATCGTCAGCATTTTTGTTCTCCGCAAGGCTGATCGGTGTGAACACAGTCTTGCGGCGCGCGGCGTTTCAGAGAACGGCAGGAGAGGCCAAAAGGGGATCGAAATGGCCAATAAGTTTGACCGTAAATCGCCCCTTGTTGGCGCGGGTGTGCGCGGGGTTGGGGCAGAAGGGCAGTTTGAGGCTGTGATGCGTGGCGAAGGAGCTTGCTTCCTCGCCACGGGTTCGATCGTTCCCACGCTCCTGCGTGGGAATGTCGCCAGGGACGCTCCGCGTTCCGCTTCTGGAAGGTGACGCAGAGCGTCACGGGATGCATTCCCACGGGTGGTGTCGCGGGTTAGCGCGGGTCGACGTTATCCAGCACACGGCTGGCCAGCATTGAACTCAGTTCGATCAACTGCTGGATACCAAGGGCGATGTGGCGGCGGGGGCCTTCCAGATCGAAGGCCAGATTGCTGATCATCGCGTCGGCGGATGCCAGGTTTTCGCTGAGGTTGGCGAGCAGGCATTCGTTGTCGGCGCTTTTTTTCACGGTGAAGAGCTGGTCTGGTTTGGATGCTTCTTCGGACTTTTCCGGTTTCGGTTGCAGGTAATAATCCAAGGCGCGCCTTTCTGCTTCGTCTTGTTTCTTCGTTTTGGATTTGGTGGACGCAGAGGTGCGATCTGTTTCGGGGGGATTCGGTGTTGGCTTGAACATGTGCTGATACTCCATGGTTAAGCCGCAACCTCTTCCCTACTAAAAGAAGGGTGGCGGCTGTACGCAGGTTAGTAGACCGGGGAGATCAGCATTGCCGGCGCGCCGAAGCGCCCTGCGCACAGCCACCATCAAGGACAGGTTAGGAACCTGCTTGGATGGAGAGCTCATGCATCCTACTGACACAACCTCGGGCTACTAAACCCGACCACTGATGGGCAGTGGCAAGGAAACGATAGAACCCATGGGCAAGGCGCACAAGCGGGCGGATTCTGGCGTAGTTGTAGGCAATGGCGCAAGGATTCGTAGCTTGGTGGAAGCGTTGCGCAGGGTGAATAAACAAGCCTTCGTAATGCCCAGGATTCGGGGCCAGGAAGCGTGCTCTCGCTCGGTGGCGCAGCGGTTTTTCTGTAGGAATGTGCCGGCTTTTTTGGGGCTGCTGCGCAGCCCAGCGGGAGCAAGCTCCCTCGCCACAGGTTGAGCGTCGTTGACCAACCCGAGGTGATCACAGAATGAGCGCCCACCACCAACCCCTCTGTGGGAGCGAGCCTGCTCGCGATGGCGGCAGCACGGTGCATACCTGATCTGAAGGCACAGCTTAGCGACTATGCCGGTCAGATGATGGAATCAAGATCCAGCGTGTAGGGCTTACCAATGGCATACCCATGAGCACCGCGGATCAACTCGCTATCGTCATCCAGGGCCGGCGCCATCGCCAGTTGCTCAGCCACTCTGTTCTCCGGGTGTGCCTGCCAACGGGCCAGGTTGTGTGCCAGTTGCTCGGGTTGTTCCGACAAGCTTCCGTAAACGTCTTTTTCACTGACCGACGCGGTGCGCAGCGTGGCCAGGCGCGCACGTGTGTTGTGCATCTTGTCGACCTCACGGATGAGCGCAATGTTGATGGAGCTTTCGCTACGCCCATTGGGCGCGCCCCGTCCTGCCAGGTAGCGTTCTTCATCGCGCAACTGTTGGGTAATCCGCGTCAGCGCATTGTCGATCCACTCATATTCGCGTTTTGTCGCCAGCGTGCTTCCGTCGATCTGCGCTTCCTGCCAGCGCCGCAAAGTCGCCCAGCATGCGGGAATGTAGCTGGGGACCATGAAGTGATCACCGGTCTGGATGAGTTGAGCCAGTAAGGCCGGGCGGTCCGGCAGGCCATATCTATGCTCGAGAGCCACCTCGCAGGCGGCGTGTTGAGTGATGGTGTCGCAATGGGGCATCCACAGGATCGACGACCGCTCCTTGCGATCGAACTCCACCGGCAGGAAGTGCCGCAAGATGCCGTGGTGTTCGTAGGGCTCGCCCGTCAAGTTAGTGATGCCCGCCACGAACACGGAAAGGCCGACCGGTACGTTGGCGAACGTAAGGGCCAACCCTGTGCCATAAACACCGCTCTTGGTATTCATCCAACTGCCGGGCACGCTGGGTATCGGGTCGTTGTGGTTGACCATTCGGTAGTGCACCAGGGCTTCGGCGTTTTTTGTGAAAGTGGCATCGGCGGCGCGGGGTGCGCCGTAGGTGTAGAGTTGGATGGTGTAGTCGAAGCCCGCTCTGCGCCGCAGTATCTCCGAGAGCAACAATGCCACGGCTCCTCCCAGGCTGTGACCGCAAATCAGCAATTTTTGCCCCGCATGAAACCTGTCCAGATAACTCGTCACGAAGGCTGCGGTTTTTTTTGCGGCGCCATAGAACCCTCGATGCACCCGGCCGACACCTTCTTCAAACGGCACCTGAAGCGCATCGGCGTCGCGCAGGAAGTCGGCGGTTTGCTGGGTGCCACGTACTGCGATCAGGACCAGCTCGTCATTGTGGGTGATGTAGGCCTGGGTATCCGTGGCTTGCGCCCCGGTTTTGCTGTCATCGAGGAAATGGACTTTGGCGGGGTGTTCCTGATCTTCACCCAATTCCGGATCATTGACGGTGTAAAGAAAGGGGTCAAACGGCACGATCTCCAGGCGTTTGGAGTAGGGCACGTCTTCATACAGCGGGTAGTAGGGTTTTGGTTGTTCCGGATAGAACTCCCCGAGCTCTTCGAACTTGGCCAATGCATCCGCGAACCAGTTGCCCACGCTTGGTTGCTCGGTGAAGTTCAGCGGTGTTTTTATCGGAGCCTTGTCAGGTGTCTGGCCGAAGGGGCAATAGGTCAAGGTCGACATGAGTGCCAATTGATACAAGTTGAGCGCACAGAATTCGGGGGCGGTGGACAGCATAGGCCGCAAGGCGCGTAACGGGCGAACTTCCAGCACCGTGTGTTTTTGCGGCATCAGGGCCACACCGAGTTTGCCATGTTCGCCCATCAGTCGTGCCGGCCCCGCAGGGAGTGGGTAATGGCGGTACACCTCGGGTGGCAAATGCGCGACGTGCTTGATCAGGTGCCGTACTTCCACCTGGAAGAAATCGTCTGCGCAGGCTTGTGCGGGATTGTCCCGGGTGCGTGTGGCGTTTGTGTTTAGGTAGCGGGTTTGCTCGGCGCGGACTTGTAGTTCGGTGATTTGGAGTGGGTAGTGGGGTCTTGTTTGTAGAAATGAGTAGATATCTTCAAACCCCTGATACTTCTGAGCAAAAAGCAGGGCAATCGGTCCCGCATGGTGATTGGTAACCTTGCCAACACCCATGACATCCAGGTTGCCAGGGTATTTTTGTCCTTCTGAATCGGTAGCGACATAAGCCAGCCCTGCATAAGGCTCACCAGAGCCAAACTCATCGACGAGCTGAAAACTGGTCCACTTTCCCCCCACAGGGCAGGTCAGATTGCGATGGCTCAGCCGTGACTCCAATTCTTTTTGCAATGACGTCATACGCGGATCTCCTTATTCCGTACAACCGGGGTAAATAGTGCATTTCTGTCCGTCCGGCATTTGAAAACCGCTGAAGTCCTGATAATTGCCATAACAAAATGCGTATGGGTCCTCAAAGTGTTTGCCCATGCAGCGCTTCCAACCGTTAGGCACCTTCACCCAAGTGTCTCCAATGGCGGGTCTTTCCTCGTCCGCCAACTTGATCTTCATCCTTACGGTCTTACCCGGTAGCTGATCCAGGGTGTACGCCGAGAAAGGACGCCCACGCCCAAGCTCGCCCTGTGGATTGGTTTTTTTGCAGTCGAGGATTTTTACGATGCGTCGTTTGGACCCAGCAGTACGGAACAACCACTGGCACTGACCATAAAAGACACTTTCATCCAATNTTGGTTTTTTTGCAGTCGAGGATTTTTACGATGCGTCGTTTGGACCCAGCAGTACGGAACAACCACTGGCACTGACCATAAAAGACACTTTCATCCAATTCATTGAAAGCGCCCTTGTACCGCGGCTCCAACTCATCGCGTATGGCAACGACCGCGGAATCACCGCTTATATCTCCCCAGTCGTTTCCATACGCCGAGTTGATTTCCAGCTTGANTGTACCGCGGCTCCAACTCATCGCGTATGGCAACGACCGCGGAATCACCGCTTATATCTCCCCAGTCGTTTCCATACGCCGAGTTGATTTCCAGCTTGATGCGATAGATCACCAACGGGCAGCCGCTGACGGTTCTGTACAGGTCTATTTCTGAGATCGGCTGGTAACTTTTGCGCCATTCCAGGTTGTACCCGACCTCTGTATTTCTGCCGCCCGGTACGGTGCAGGTCTGCCCTTTGGCGGGCACGTACACAGCAACGGCCTGGTAGGCAAAGTCAGGCGGCAAATCAGCGGTAAAGATAAAACTATTCGCTTGTTTGTTGGCGCAACCAACGATTAACGCGATGGAGCAACCCAAGCCTGCGTTACGCAATAGAGCATGTATTTTTGAGTAGGGCGTAGTCACGGGATAGGGCCTTATTCCGTACAGCCGGGGTAAATGGTGCATTTCTGTCCGTCGGGCATTTGAAAACCGCTGAAGTCCTGGTAATTGCCATAACAAAATGCGTATGGGTCCTCAAAGTGTTTGCCCATGCAGCGTTTCCAACCGTTCGGCACCTTCACCCAAGTGTCTCCAATGGCGGGTCTCTCCTCGTCCGCCAACTTGATCTTCATCCTTACGGTCTTACCCGACAGCTGATCCAGGGTGTACGCCGAGAAAGGACGCCCACGCCCAAGCTCGCCCTGTGGGTTGGTTTTTTTGCAGTCGAGGATTTTTACGATGCGTCGTTTGGACCCAGCAGTACGGAACAACCACTGGCATTGGCCATAGAAAGTGCTTTCACCCGCTTCGCTGAACGTGCCTTTGTATTGCGCTTCCAGCTCGTCGCGAATCACGACGTTGGCTGAATCTTGACTGATATCCCCCCAATCCTTGCCATAGGCGGAGTTGATTTCGAGCTCAATGCGGCTGATCACCAGTGGGCAACCCATACGGGTTCGGCGAATAACGATTTCGGAATCGGGTTTGTATGCCTTACGCCACTCCCTATTGAACACCGGCGCCTTGTTATACCGGGTCTCGACGGTGCAGGTTTCGCCTGGGGCGGGTACGTAGTACACCGCCGCTTGGTAGGCAAAGCCAGGTGGCAAATCAGCGGTAAAGACAAAAGTGTTCGCTTGTTTGTTGGTGCAACCAACGATTAACGCGATGGAGCAACCCAAGCCTGCGTTACGCAATAGAGCAAGTATTTTTGAGTAGGGCGTAGTCACGGGATAGGAGCCTTATTCCGTACAACCTGGATAAATGGTGCATTGCCGGCCGTCTGGCATCTGAAAACCGCTGAAGTCTTTGTAATTGCCAAAGCAAAATGCGTATTGATCTTCAAAGTTGTCGCCCATGCAGCGTTTCCAGCCGTTAGGCACCTTCACCCAGGTATCTCCCATGTAGGGTCTCTCCTCGCGGGCCAACTTGATCTGCATCCTCACGGTTTTACCCGGTAGCTGATCGAGGGTGTACGCCGAGAAAGGACGCCCACGCCCAAGCTCGCCCTGTGGGTTGGTTTTTTTGCAATCGAGGATTTTTCTGAGAATCCGGGGCTTGCCTGAAGTGCGGAACAACCACTGGCATTGGCCGTAGAAGACGCTTTCGTCTGCTTCGCTGAACATGCCCTTGTATTGGGGTTCTAATTCATCACGTATAGCGATACCTGCGGAGTCTCCACTTATATCGCTCCAATCCTTACCATACGCCGAGTTGATTTCCAGCTTGACGCGATAGATCACCAACGGGCAGCCGCTAACTGTTCTATACAGATCAATTTCTGAATTCGGCTGGTAACTTTTGCGCCATTGCAGGTTGTACCCGACTTCCGTATTTCTGCCGCCCGGTACGGTGCAGGTCTGCCCTTTGGCGGGCACGTACACCGCAACGGCTTGGTAGGCAAAGCCAGGCGGCAAATCAGCGGTGAAGACAAATGTATTCGCTTGTTTGTTGGCGCAACCAACGATTAACGCGATGGAGCAACCTAAGCCTGCGTTACGCAACAGCGCATGTATTTTTGAGTAGGGCGTAGTCACGGGATAGGGCCTTATTCCGTACAGTCTGGATAAATGGTGCATTGCCGGCCGTCTGGCATTTGAAAACCGCTGAAGTCTTTGTAGTTGCCAAAGCAGTACGCATCTTGATCTTCAAAGTTTTCCCCCATGCAGCGTTTCCAACCGTTCGGCACCTTCACCCAAGTGTCTCCAATGGCGGGTCTTTCCTCGTCCGCCAATTTGATCTTCATCCTCACGGTCTTGCCCGGTAGCTGATCGAGGGTGTACGCCGCGAAAGGACGCCCACGTCCAAGCTCGCCCTGTGGGTTGGTTTTTTTGCAGTCGAGGATTTTTACGATGCGTCGTTTGGACCCAGCAGTACGGAACAACCACTGGCACTGACCATAAAAGACACTTTCATCCAATTTGTACCGCGGCTCCAACTCATCGCGTATGGCAACGACCGCGGAATCACCGCTTATATCTCCCCAGTCGTTTCCATACGCCGAGTTGATTTCCAGCTTGACGCGATAGATCACCAACGGGCAGCCGCTGACGGTTCTGTACAAGTCTATTTCTGAGTTTGGCTGGTAACTTTTCCGCCATTCCAGGTTGTACCCGACCTCTGTATTTCTGCCGCCCGGTACGGTGCAGGTCTGCCCTTTGGCGGGCACGTACACCGCAACAGCCTGGTAGGCAAAATCAGGCGGCAAATCTGCCGTAAAAGTAAACGTGTTCGGCTGTGTGTTGGCACAACCTGCCGTTATCGCCAGGCCGCTCAAACTTGCAATGCGCAAAGCCTGTTTCATGGCGGCGCATCTCCCTGCCGGAACGCTGCCATCAGGCGCACCCGTTCAAAATGCTCGTCGGGGCTTTCAGCTGAACGTACTTGCCAGTACGGCGCCAGCGCCTGGGCGGGTGCTTGCAGGCGCTGGGTCAGTAAAAACTCCAACTGCTCGGGCGCCTGCCAGTGCCAGGCCTCGGCCTGGTCAAGCGTGGCACGCAACCACGCCTCCGGGTCCTGTTGTTCGGCCAGTGTGGCGAAGGCCTGGACATGCTCTGCCAACAGGAAGCGGCGGGCATTGAGGAGCCGAGTCCGCATCGCTTGCTGCGGGGTAACGGGCACCTGCAGCCAAAGAGGCGAGTCGGATACTGGGTATGTCCCAGGGGCCGGGTTATAGGTGCTTGCCCAGCGAGTGCCCTGCCAGTAGCAGACGCTGATCGCCGGCCCGAGGTAGGCCGGATAGGCTTCAACGGGCAGGTGCTTGAGCGCCCGGGCCAAGACACGGTTGTCATGGAAGCGGTACAACGCCTGATGGGGGCGTTCTCCGATGATCAGTCGTTCACGCCAGTGCTCCACCAGCGTTGGCAGGCCCCCTTTGGGAAGGCTGGCAAGCCATCCCCAGTGGCTGTCCGGCCGGTTAAGCAATTCATTGATGTGTTCGTCGCCGGGCCGATCGAAGCTGAAGACAAAGGGCCCCACGTCAGCGAGGTCAGCAACCAGCGTTTGGCCGTACACGCTCAGGTATTGGTCGGGACGACTGTTCTTGAGCAATGCCTGGCGCGTGTGGTGCTCATGTTCTGAGTCCAGGACGACACACAGGGTGTGGCCGAGGCGTTGCTGTTCGATCAACCATTGATGGGGGAGTGAGCGAGTCATGCGGCGGCGACTTCCATTGGGCAGAGACCCTCGCGGCAGGCCTCGCAGATCGGACAAAAGTCCAATCCCGCTACTTTGCTGGCCGTTATCAGCGCGCGTTGAGTGGGGGCGAGCACGGGGGCTGGAGCCGCCAAGGGATCCGTCAAGCCAGGCGTGAATGATGAGGCGGTAGCGCCGGCCATGGGGGCGCCGCCGAGCTGGATTTCACTGCTGCTGTAGATACCACTGTGGTCGATCACGATGTGCTGGCCCCCGGCTTTCAAACTGAGGGTTGCACCTGCTTCAAGGACCACATGAGCACCAGCCTTGATATGTATTTGCTGTCCGGCCTCGACGGCCAGTGTCTGATCGACACGGGTATGGCGGTTGGCGACGCGCAGGTAGTCATTGCCTTCGACCTGGACCGTACGGTCGGCGGCGGTGGTCCGATGTTCCTCGGCATGCAGGACGGTGATGCTGTTGCCCCTGATGGTCTCCCGCCGCTCGTTGCCAATCTCCAGTCGGCTGTCGTTTTCGATCTTCTGTTCCATGTCACGCTGGGCCCGCAGATAGATCAGCTCCTGACCGGCGCGGTCTTCCAGGTGCAGCTCGTTGAAGCCGTTGTTGCCCGGCGAGCTGCAAGAACGAAACACGGTGCGGGTCTTGTGCGCAGGCAGCGGGTAGGGCCGAGCGTTGGCGCTGTTGGTCAGGCATCCGCTGATCAGGGGCTTGTCGGGATCGCCTTCCATGAAGGTCACCAACACCTCCATGCCCACCCGCGGGATCGTGACGCTCCCGTAGCTGTTGCCCGCCCAATTGGAGGCGACTCGCAACCAACAGCTGCTGCCATCGTCGAGGTGGCCCGCCCGATCCCAGAAAAACCTGACTTTGACCCGGCCATACGGGTCGCAGTGGATCTCTTCGCCCTTGGGCCCCGTGACGATTGCCGTCTGGCTGCCCCATACACGTGGTTTTTGGTAAACCCGTTGCGAACGAAAGATCGCATCCCAAGGCGTGGCAACGAAGTGATTGCGATAGCCCTGATTGAAGTGGTCTTCAGCCCTGCCAGTGTCGCTGGGGGTGATTTCCTCCAGCACCTGCGGCTGTTTGCCTTCGTGATGCACTTCGGTCAGGAGCCATAGATCATTCCATTCCTGACGAGGGTGCCCGCTCAATGTCAGGAAGTGCCCCGTTCTCAGTACCGGCTGATCGCTCTTTCCTTCGGCCTGGCGGTAGTCGACGCGATGGCGTTCCAGGGCTCGCCGGCTCAATAACCTGCCGCGTTTTTCCTGGGTAAAGTCGCCTGGATAATCATAGGCCTCCAAGTCTGGTTGGATCTTTTCGACGCCGGGCTGACAGCTGCTCTCCAGTAGGAATGTCGACTTCTTGAAATCGTAATCACGGCGCGTGACGCGGCTGGTCCGGGTCTCCAGTCGCAGGCCAAATCGATGGATAACCGGCTCGTCGTCAATCATGCCGCTGCCGTGTTTATAAGCAGTGCGGTGCGCAAGCCGAGGAAATACGCTCTGGTCATCACCCAATACCAAGTGATGGCCCGACTCACTGTGCTGGAAGTGATAATGCAGGCCTTCTTCGTGACACAGGCGCTCGATGAAGTGCAAGTCGGATTCGCGATACTGCACGCAGTAGTCACGAGGCGAATACTTTGCACTCAACTGGAAGCAATGGGCGTCAGTGAGAATGCCGTGCTCCTTGAGGACCGATGTAATGATCTGCGGAACACTGACGTGTTGAAAAATACGCTGGTTGGTGCGGTGTTCCAAGTAAGTCAATCGTGGAACCAGTCTTATCTTGTAATGCGTCAAGCGTTTGCCAGTGTCGCCTTGTACAACACGATAAATCAGCCCATGAACACCACTTCCCTGTTTGTTGAATGCAAGAAATGCCTGCTGGTTTAACAAGTATTCCAAATCCATATCGCTTTGTTCGCTGACGAGCTCGATATCGAACGAATAAGGCGTGCTGATAGCTTCGCAGCCTTCGAAGGCCATCACTTGGAGGTCATGTTCGATGTCAGGAATTATGAGATGAAAGTTGCGCAAATCAGGGGTGTGGAACATTCGCGGCTCCTTGGGCGTTGGCGCTGACTCCTGATCACATTGAAGCAGTCTTGAGGGGGGCGCGCGCAGAGACCCGTAAAAAAAGAAAAGGATGTAAGAGTTCTCTTCTCAGCAAGTAGGAACTGAGAATGAAATGATTTGAAGTGATTTTTAGTTGGCTCGATGGTGGTTCGACCTTGACAGGAAGGAATCTGCATTGGGAGTTTCGGAAGGGGTAAATTTCTTGAAAAAAGGAAAGGTCCTACTTTTTTATTATTAAAATTTTGGCATTCTTCGCTGCGTTCCGCTGGTTGGGGCGGTGTGGGTTTTTAGGTATGCCTTGATTGTATTTGGCGAAACTTCCTACAAGCAAAACCGAATATTCACCTTGAATAACCCTGCCGCCAAAACTGCCCATCTCACAAACTGAATTCTCTTAACAGGGTCGTGAATGTCGTATTCCGGAAAACTATCCGCCCATTATCTGGCTCTCGCCAAAACGCCCATCTCCAAAGAGGGTTTTGCGGGTGCGGACGTGCGTTTTTCGAATGAATACGAAGCGTTGGAAAGCGAGCTGGGCAAAGCCCAGTCGATGCACGAAAGCGGCCAGGTCGACTGGCTGAAGATCCGTGAAGGAAGTGAAGCGCTGTTGCGGACCCAGTCGAAGGACTTGCGGGTGGCGGCCTGGCTGGTTTGGGCGCTGTATCAGCGTGAGTCTTTCCACGGGTTGCTGGCAGGTCTCTGCCTTTTGCACCACTTGTGTAAAGACCATTGGCTTGACATTCATCCGGCCAAAAATCGAACCCGTGCCGCCGCCATCAGTTGGTTGCTGCCTCGCCTGGAGCAGGCCTTGGGCGATGACGTTGCGATCAAGGAGCAGGTGCCGCTGTTCCGCCATCTGACAGAGCAACTTGAAGGACTCGATACCGCTTGCACCGCCCACTTGGGTGATGACGCGCCTCTGCTGCTCCCGTTGTGTCGGCGCCTCAACACGATGATCCAGCGTGCCACAGACAACCTGCCGCAGGCGGGTGCCATTGAGACGGTAGTGGCTCAGGTGAAGCAAGTGGCTACCCAACTGCTCACGCCCGGCGCTCCGATCGAAAACGAAAAAGAAGCCCATAAGGCCCTGCGCGCCCAACAGGAAAGCGCGGGGCCGTTATGCATCTGGTGGCTCAAACAAAAAGCAACCGACGTTCGGGCCCTGCGCCTGAACCGCACTTTGACCTGGCTGACCATTGACACCATGCCCGAGCGCAACGCCGAGCAGATCACCCAGTTGCGTGGGGTGCCGGCGGACAAACTCAAGGCTTATCAGGACAGTCTCCACCAAGGCGATTACGCGAACCTACTGGTGGAGATCGAGGCCAGCCTGGCGAAGGCTCCGTTCTGGCTCGATGGCCAGCGGCTTGCCTGGGAGTGCCTGCAAGGGTTGAACGCCGAGTTGGCCATGGGTGAAGTGGAGGTCCATTTCGCGCTATTCATCCAGCGCCTGCCGGGCGTTATCGAATTGCGCTGGCATGACGGTACGCCGTTCGCCAATCCCGCCACGCGGGCGTGGATCGCGTCCCAGGTCATGCCTCACCTGCAAAACCCCGGCGCGGCGCCCGAAATCGATATCACCCACAACGATGCGCCTTGGGAACTGACGCTGGAAGAGGCCCAGTCGATCCTGTCCAGGGATGGCCTCAAACCCGCCGTCCAGTTACTCAGGCAAGGCATGCAAAACGCTCTTGGGGCACGCGAGTGTTTCCTCTGGCGGTTCGCGATGGCTCGCTTGTGCTTCTCGGCGAGGAAATACGAACTCGCCAAAGTCCAGCTGGAGGTCCTCGACCAGACACTGCAACACGCCGGCCTGAATACCTGGGAGCCCACCCTGGAGCTACAGGTACTGCATTTGCTGCACAGCTGCTGCGAGTTATTGCCTCAGAACCACGTCATACGCGAGTGCAAGGAAGAGACCTATCGCAGGTTGTGTCACCTCGACCTGGAACGGGTCATTGAATAGGCCTCCGGGTCCAAAATTGTAAGGAGAAAGTCATGGCCAAAGAAGGCTCGATCGCCCCTAAGGAACGCATCAACGTCACCTTCAAACCTGCCACCGGCGGTGCCCAGGAAGAAATTGAGCTGCCGTTGAAACTATTGGCGATCGGTGATTACACCCACCGCGGGGATGAACGCAAGATCGAGGATCGCAAGCCGATTGGCATCGACAAGATGACCTTCGACGAGGTGTTGGCCAAGCAAGAGCTGAACCTGACCTTGAGCGTACCGAACCGTCTCCAGGAAGAAAGCGAAACTGAAGAGTTGGCGGTACAGCTGCGTGTGAACTCGATGAAGGATTTCAACCCGGCGAGCCTGGTCGAGCAAGTGCCGGAGCTCAGCAAACTGATGGAGCTGCGCGACGCCCTGGTGGCGCTCAAAGGACCATTGGGTAACGCGCCAGCGTTTCGCAAGGCCATCGAAGGCGTACTCGGCAATGACGATTCCCGCCGCCGCGTACTGGATGAGCTGGGTCTGAACACCACAGCGAAGAACGCTTGATTCTTTCAGCCAAGGAAGCCGAAACATGAGTACCCATGCCGTACAGCAGCAAAGCCAGGACAACGCTGATTACAGCATTCTTGAGAGCATCATCGCCCAGACTCGCCTGACCCCGGACGATGACGCCTACGACATTGCCAGGCGAGGCGTGTCTGCGTTCATCGAAGAGTTGCTCAAGCCGCAAAACAGCGGCGAGCCGGTCAAGAAGGCCATGGTCGATCGCATGATCGCCGAGATCGACGCCAAGCTCAGTCGCCAGGTGGACGAAATCCTCCACCACCCACAATTCCAGGCCTTGGAGTCGGCATGGCGTGGTTTGCAGTTGCTGGTGGACCGCACCAACTTCCGCGAAAACATCAAGATAGAAATGCTCAATGTCTCCAAGGACGATTTGCTGGACGACTTCGAGGATTCGCCAGAAGTCATGCAGTCAGGTCTTTACAAACATATCTACACCGCTGAATACGGTCAGTTTGGTGGGCAGCCGGTGGGTGCGGTCATCGCTAACTACTTCATGTCCCCAAGCTCGCCGGACGTGAAGTTGATGCAGTACGTGTCCAGTGTCGCCTGCATGTCCCATGCGCCATTCATCGCCGCTGCCGGTCCGAAATTCTTTGGTCTGGAAAGCTTTACTGGCCTGCCAGACCTCAAGGACCTGAAGGACCACTTCGAAGGTCCGCAATTCGCCAAGTGGCAGAGTTTCCGTCAATCGGAAGACGCTCGCTATTTTGCTCTGACCGTACCGCGCTTCTTGTTGCGCAACCCCTATGATCCGCAAGAGAACCCGGTCAAATCATTCGTCTACAAGGAAACCGTTGCCAACAGCCACGAGCACTACCTGTGGGGCAATACGGCATACGCGTTCGGTACAAGGCTGACCGACAGCTTTGCCAAATTCCGCTGGTGCCCGAATATCGTTGGTCCTCAAAGCGGCGGCGCGGTTGAAGACCTGCCGTTGCACCACTTCGAAAGCATGGGTGAGATCGAAACCAAGATTCCGACCGAAGTGCTGGTGTCCGACCGGCGCGAATACGAATTGGCCGAGGAAGGCTTCATCTCCCTGACCATGCGCAAAGGCAGTGACAACGCCGCGTTCTTCTCCGCCAGTTCCGTGC
The DNA here is from genome assembly GCF_001425105.1 of Pseudomonas sp. Root401. Lineage (NCBI taxonomy): Bacteria > Pseudomonadati > Pseudomonadota > Gammaproteobacteria > Pseudomonadales > Pseudomonadaceae > Pseudomonas > Pseudomonas sp. Root401. The sequence continues at coordinate 301,441 of NZ_LMDO01000012.1, forward strand.
AGAAGCCGAAATTCTTTGGTAACGGCGCCGAGGACAAGCATGCCGAGCTGAACTACAAGCTTGGCACTCAGTTGCCCTACATGATGATCGTCAATCGACTGGCTCACTACTTGAAGGTTCTGCAGCGCGAGCAATTGGGGTCATGGAAGGAGCGCACGGATCTGGAACGTGAACTCAGCAACTGGATTCGCCAATACGTGGCGGACCAGGAGAATCCTAGCGCCGAAGTTCGTGGCCGCCGTCCGCTGCGCGCAGCGAAGATCATTGTCAGCGACGTTGAAGGTGAACCAGGTTGGTATCGCGTAGGCCTGAACGTACGGCCTCACTTCAAGTACATGGGGGCCGATTTCACGCTGTCGTTGGTTGGCAAGCTGGACAAGGCGTAGGCGCGCTCATGATGTATGGCAGCCTTTTCGAGCGCCTGGCCGGTTATTCAGATAAGCGTGCGGGTTTGAGTCGCGAGGTGTGTGTCGTGACATCGGTGGCTGCGCATCTGGCCAAGATGCTCAGCACCCGGGCGGGTAGCGTGCAGACGCTATCCGATTATGGGCTACCGGATCTCAATGACATGCGCTTGAGCCTGCACGATGCAGGGAGCCAGGCCCGCAAGGCGATCGAGGCGTTCATCAAGGCCTACGAGCCACGCCTCAGGAATGTCTGTGTCGTTTCAATACCAAGTCATGCCGATCCGCTTCGCCTGTCCTTCAGCATCGACGCTTTGCTGGATGTGGAGGGGGTCAGGCGGCAGGTCAGTTTTTCCGCGTGCCTGGACGGCAGCGGTCAGGTCAAGGTCAGACAAGGATAGCCATACATGTCGTTCAATCATTACTACCAGAGCGAACTGACGGCGCTCCGCCAGCTGGGTCGACGTTTCTCCGAGCGTAACCCGGCGTTGGCCCCCTTTCTGGGGCAGGCCGGACGGGATCCGGATGTGGAGCGGCTGCTGGAGGGTTTTGCATTCCTGACCGGGCGGCTGCGCCAGAAGCTCGATGACCAATTGCCGGAGCTGAGCCATTCGCTGATGCAGCTGTTGTGGCCGAACTACATGCGGCCGTTGCCGGCCTTCAGCATCTTGCAGTTCGATTCACTACAGCGGTCCGGCCCCGCACTGCGGGTGGAACGTGATACGCCGGTCGAAAGCAAGCCTGTGCAGCAGGTGCGTTGCCGTTTCCTGACGTGTTACCCCACCGAGGTGCTGGCGCTTGATCTGACCAGGTTGAGTTATTCAGTGAAAGGGGATGGGTCGCTGTTGAGCCTGCGCCTGGAGATGTGTTGCGACGGTCATTTGGGCGAACTGCAACTGAGCCAATTGCGGCTGCACTTGACCGGCGAGCGCTACATCAGCCAGATGCTCTATCTCAGCCTGTTGCGCAATCTTGAAGGTATCGAGCTGATCCCGCTGGACGGCTCCGGCGAGGCCCTGCGGGCGGCAGATGGCAGCCCTATGATGTTCAGGGTCCCAGCCGATCGTGTCCAGCCGGTAGGGTTTGCCGAAGAGGAAGCGCTGATCCCGTATCCACTGAATACCTTTCGCGGCTATCGCTACCTGCAGGAATACTTCGCCTTCCAGGACAAGTTCCTGTTCGTCGACGTCAATGGCCTGGACGTAATCAACGCTGCTCCGCGTAGCAGCGTCGAACAGATGCGGGGTCTGGAACTGCGCTTCGATATTGGCAAAAGCGGTATCCAGCGGATGCGCCCGACACTGGACAACATAAAGCTTCACTGCACGCCGATCGTCAATCTGTTCAAGCATGACGCCCAGCCAATCCGCCTGGACAGCAAACAGGATGAATACCTGTTGCTGCCCGCCGATTATGACCAGGAGCACTGCGGTGTGTTCTCGGTCGAAAGCGTCACCGGCTGGAACCCCGGCGGTCTGGGTTATCAGGCCTATGTGCCGTTCGAATCCTTCGAGCACGATTCAAGCTTCGATGTGCCCCACAGCCGACCTTACTACAGCGTTCGTCAGCGCCCTTCATTGCTGCACGGTGGCCTGGACACCTGCCTGGGTTTCGGTGCCCGGCACAATCACCCTCATGAAACCCTGTCGATCGAGTTGATGTGCACCAACCAGAACCTGCCGCGCCAGCTCAAGCCGGGTGACATCGACCAGCCCGGCGAAAAAAGCCCCGAATCGCTGAGTTTCCGCAACATCGGGCCGGTCACTTCGAGCTTCGCTCCCCCGCTCAATCGCGATTTCCTCTGGAAGCTGATCAGCAACATGTCACTCAACTATCTGTCGCTGGCGGACGTCAATGCGCTCAAGGTGATTCTCGAAACCTATGATTTTCCGCGCTACTACGACGAGCAGACAGAGAAGGTCAGCAAGCGTTTGCTGGACGGGCTCAAGTCTATCAGGCACCAGCATGTCGATCGCCTGCATCGAGGCTTGCCGGTTCGTGGCTTGCGCACCGAACTGACCATCGACCCCCAGGGTTACATCGGCGAGGGCGACCTGTTCGTCTTCGCTTCGGTGCTCAACGAATTCTTCGCGCTTTATGCCAGCCTCAATTCGTACCACGAACTGCGGGTGAACAGCACACAAGGAGAGGTCTATCAATGGACACCCCGCATGGGCCAGCAGCCGCTTCTATAAGCGGGCTGACGCGAGGAATACGCGAGTACTCGCTATTTCAGGCCGTGTTGTTGGTCGTTGATCGGCTGCGCGAGTCTCACCCAGACCTGGATGATGAGGCGCTGTATGACCGGCTGGAGTTCCAGGCCAACCCAAGCCTGGGGTTCCCCGCCAGCGACATCGATCGTGTGGAGTTTTTTGAAGAAAACGGCCAGGTGCGAGCGCGCCTGGGTTTGAACCTGATCAGCCTGGTAGGGGCAGGGTCGCCGCTACCGGCGTTCTATGGTGAGCAGGCCCTGGGGGAGGAGGAGGGCAATCCGACGCGCGACTTCCTCGACGTCTTCCACCACCGCCTGCAACGACTGATGCTGCCGATCTGGCGCAAGTATCGTTACTGCGCAAGTTTTCAGAGCGGTGCCAGGGACCCGTTTTCCGAGCAGTTGTTTGCGCTGATCGGCCTGGGCGGCGAAGACATTCGCAAGACCAGTCAACTGAACTGGAAGCGTCTGCTGCCGTATCTGGGCCTGCTGAGTCTTCGTGCTCATTCGGCAGCTCTGATCGAGGCCGTGCTGCGTTATTACTTCAAGCACGCCGAACTGAACCTCGAGCAGTGCATCGAGCGGCGTGTGGACATCCTTGGCGAACAGCGCAATCGCCTGGGGAGCGCCAATAGCCTGCTGAGCCAAGACCTGGTGCTGGGTGAACAGGTGCGCGACCGCAGCGGCAAGTTCCGGATCCATATCAGCGAACTGGACTGGCAGCGTTTTCACGAATTCCTGCCCATCGGCATCGGTTACCAGCCGTTGTGCTCGCTGGTGCGTTTCACCCTGCGTGATCCCCTCGAATATGACATTCGCCTGGTCCTGCGCCGGCAGGACATTCGTGAGCTGTGCATCGGAGAACAGAACATCTGCCGCCTGGGATGGACCAGTTGGTTGGGACACGAGCGCGCCGATGGCGTGGTGACCCTCGGCAGCAAAATTCATTAGGAATGAATGACATGATCAACGTAGACCTTCAGCAACTGATCCAGGCGCTGGACGCCGAAACCAGAAGCGATCTGGAGCGCTCGGCCGAGCAATGCATCGCCCGTGGCGCAGACAAAGTCCTGGTGGAAGACTTGATGCTGGGCTTGCTGGAACGTCCGCAGGGGCTGCTCGCGCGAGCCTTGCAAGATGCCCAGGTAAGCGCAGGTGAACTGAGCGCTGCGCTGCAACCACGGATGGGACACAGCGCTTCGCGCAATCCGGTATTCGCCCCGGAGCTGGTGCAATGGTTGCAGGATGCGCTGCTGGTGGCCAATCTCGAGCTGGGCTGCAGCCAGATCGGACAAGCCGCGTTGATCCTGGCGTTGCTGCGCAACCCGCTTCGCTATGCAGGGAGTGCTTACCAGGCGCTGCTCACCCGACTGAATGTCGATCGGTTGAAAGATTTCGCCTTGGCGCAACAGACTCAATCCGTCGCCGATCACCCCGCCAAGCCGGGCGATTCCCTACTGGCGCGCTTTACCCGTGACCTGACCCGGCAGGCCCGCGAGGGGCTACTCGACCCGGTGCTTTGTCGCGACGGTGAAATCAGGCAGATGATCGATATTCTCGTTCGTCGCCGCAAAAACAATCCTATCGTGGTCGGTGAAGCAGGTGTGGGCAAGACCGCCATCGTCGAGGGGCTGGCGTTGCGCATCGCCGCCGCAGAAGTACCTTCAGTGCTCGAAGGCGTCGAGCTGCTTTCGCTGGATATGGGGCTCCTGCAGGCCGGCGCCGGCCTAAAAGGTGAATTCGAGCGTCGTCTCAAAGGGGTGATCGACGAGGTCAGGACTTCGCCAAAATCCATCATCCTGTTCATCGATGAGGCTCACACCTTGATTGGCGCGGGTGGCAACGCCGGGGGCGCCGATGCGGCCAACCTGCTCAAGCCGGCCTTGGCCCGGGGCGAGCTGCGTACTATCGCGGCCACCACCTGGACCGAGTACAAAAAATATTTTGAAAAAGACCCGGCACTGGCCCGTCGTTTCCAACCGGTGCAATTGCACGAGCCGACCGTCAGTGAGGCGGTGACCATCCTGCGTGGCCTGGCCCGGGTCTACGAGAACAGTCACGGCATCTACCTGCGTGATGATGCGGTGGTCGCGGCGGCGCAATTGTCGGCTCGCTACCTGGCTGGTCGTCAGTTGCCAGACAAGGCTGTGGATGTGCTGGACACTGCCTGCGCCCGTGTGCGCATCAGCCTGGCCGCTGCGCCGCAAAGCCTGGAGCGATTGCGCGGCGAGTTGGCCGAAGGCGAGCGCCAGCGCCAAGCGCTGCGTCGTGATGCGCAGGCCGGCCTATCGATTGATCTTCAGGCGCTGGAAACGCTGGAGGTACGCCTGGAGGCCATCGAAGATGAATGCCGAACGCTGGAAATCCAATGGACCGAACAACGCATTCTTGCGGAACGCCTGTTGTCGCTTCGTCAGCAATTGACCAAGGTACGGGACGCCGCGGTGGATCAGCCCCTCAGCGTCGAAACCCTGGAAGCGGCGTTGCATGAAACACACGGCACGTTGGTGGCTGCGCAAGTCCAGGAGCGCCTGGTCAGCTTCGAAGTTTGCCCGCGACTGGTCGCCGAAGTCATCAGTGCCTGGACCGGTGTGCCGCTGGCACAACTGGCGCGAGAGCACAATTTGAAAGTCGCCAGTTTCGCGACGGACCTGCGTGCTCGTATTCGTGGTCAGGAGCCGGCTGTGCAGGCGCTTGATCGTGCGATGCGTGCCGCCGCCGCAGGCCTGAACAAACCCGACGCTCCGGTGGGCGTGTTTTTGTTGGTAGGGCCCAGTGGTGTCGGCAAGACCGAGACGGCGCATGCCCTGGCTGACCTGCTCTATGGTGGTGATCGTTTTATCACCACGCTCAACATGGCCGAATTCCAAGAGAAACATACGGTTTCCCGGCTGATAGGCGCGCCGCCGGGCTACGTCGGTTTTGGCGAAGGCGGCATGCTCACCGAAGCCGTGCGGCAAAAGCCCTATTCAGTGGTGCTGCTCGATGAGGTCGAAAAAGCCGACCCGGATGTGTTGAATCTGTTCTACCAGATCTTCGACAAGGGCTTGGCCAACGACGGAGAAGGACGGGAAATTGATTTTCGCAACACGCTGATCCTGATGACGTCGAACCTGGGCAGCGAACGCATCAACGAGTTGTGCGAAAACGGCACAAAACCAAGTGCCGAATGCCTTGAAGAATCCATTCGCCCAATACTCAGTCAACATTTCAAACCCGCGCTGTTGGCGCGCATGTGCGTGGTGCCGTACTACCCGGTCAACGGGCCGGTGTTACGTGAACTGGTGGAAGTCAAACTCGACCGCCTGGGCGAGCGGCTGCACCGTCGTCAATTGAGCTTCAGTTATTGCGGGCACCTTGTGAATCACCTGGTCGAGCGTTGCAGTCGTAATGATCGTGGCGCACGACTGATTGACCAACTGCTTGACCTGCACCTGATGCCGCTGGTTGCCGACCGATTGCTCGCCGCCATGGCTGGCGGTGAACAGCTACGGCATGTACACGCCATGCTCAACAGCGACGCCAGTCTCGCGTGTGAGTTCTCCTGAGGTGGGCGCCATGTTCAAGAAACTCTCGCAACCGTTGGACTATGCCGAAGCACTTCTGGCGCAGTTTTCCGACCTTTCGCGCTTGGCGGACGGTGCTGAGCTGGTGGGGGCGTTCATCCAGGGCGTAGCGCGGCTCAGTGGCTGTGAACTGGTGCAGTTGTACCTGCTCGATGCCACTCGCACCCGCCTGGAAATGAACACCGAGTGCCTGGAAGGCCAGTTGCAATTTCGTGACCCGCAAAGCCTGCCCTCCGACTACCACGCTGAGCAATTGTTGCAATTTTCCCTGTGCCAGAACCGTGTGGTGTGCCTCGACGCGTTAAGCGACAGCGTGCACGAAACCGGTTTCCTGCCGCCGCGGGCCATACCCTGGCAGTCGCTGCTTTGCGTTCCCCTGGGCGATCCGCAGGATGGGGTCGGAGGCTTGTTGCTATGCGCCAGCAATCAGCACCTCGACCTGCATGGGATCGCTGAGTCCCTGGGACATCTTGGGACCTTCGCGCTTGGCCAGATGCACCTGTTACAGCGCCTGCGCGGTCCTGTTGATGAGTCAGAGCCTGATACCACAAGCCTGCCGAGCGCCGTCAGTTACGGTCTGATTGGCAAGAGCATGGCCATGCGCAAGACCTGCTCGTTGCTCAGTAAAGTACTGCACAGCCCCTATACCGTCCTGCTGCGGGGTGAGACTGGTACCGGCAAGGAGGTGGTGGCCCGGGTCCTCCATGATTACGGCCCGCGCCGATCCAAGGCGTTTATCGTGCAGAACTGTGCGGCGGTTCCCGAGAACTTGCTGGAGAGTGAGCTTTTCGGCTATCGCAAGGGCGCGTTCACCGGTGCCGACCGGGACCGGGCCGGGCTGTTCGACGCTGCCAACGGCGGCACGCTGTTGCTCGATGAAATCGGCGATATGCCGTTATCCCTGCAGGCCAAGTTGTTGCGAGTGTTGCAGGAAGGCGAAATCCGGCCGTTGGGGTCCAACGTCACTCACCATGTCGATGTGCGCATCATTGCCGCCACCCACCGCGACCTGAAGCAACTGATGGAGGAGGGCAAGTTCCGCGAAGACCTGTATTACCGCCTTGCGCAGTTTCCAATTCCGCTACCGGCGTTGCGCCAGCGCGACGGCGACATCATTGAGCTGGCGCGGCATTTTGCCGACAAGGCTTGCACGCTCCTGCAGCGTGATCCGGTGCGCTGGTCAGACGCAGCGCTCGATCACCTGGCCGCCTATGACTTCCCGGGAAACGTCCGTGAACTCAAGAGCATCGTAGAAAGGGCCGTGCTCTTGTGCGAGGGCGGCGAACTGCTTGTCGAGCATTTTGCGCTACACATTCAGACCCCCGCCGAGCGTGGCCGCGTGAGCTTGCGTGAACGGATGGAGCAGATCGAACGTGGCCTGCTGATCGATGGGCTGCGCGAGAGTTCGGGCAACAAGGCGCGTGCCGCCCGTGAACTTGGCTTGCCGCTACGCACGCTGGTCTACCGCCTTACGCGCCTGAACGTTCAGCGTAGTGATTTTAATGATTGATCCTTGCCTGTTCGTAGCCATTCCAGCCCGGCCTTTTTATTTCTGGAGAAATTTCGATGCCTGTTTTCCCCTGGCGAGCCGTCCTGCTGACGCTCCTCGTGTCATTTGTCCTCGGCGGTTGTAGTGGCAACTACAAATTCAACGACAGTGATTATCGCCCTTTGGGTGATCCACAAGCGGTCAATCGCGGTAAGTGACCCAAGGAACCTTTGATAGATGGATCTTGTTTTCGAAATGCTGAACGCCAACCAGTTCGTCCCTGTGCGACTGTGTCACAAGACCTTCGGGCCGGCTGGCGGAGTGATTGGTCGGGGCGAGGGTTGCCACTGGATGATTCCCGACCGCGACCGCCTGCTGTCCAAGTGTCACGCGCATGTCAGCTTCCGTGAGGGCGCATTTTTCCTGACCGATACCAGTGGCAACGGTACGACCCACCGCGAAAGCGGCGCACGCCTACGCAAGGGCGAGCCGGTACGGATACAGGACGGAGACGCCTACATCATGGGCGAATTCGAGGTCCTGGCGCGGCTGGTCGTCGGGCCGTCGAGCAGCGTTGCCGAAGCCGGTCGCTCAACGCCGGTCGACAGTCTCATTCCGGACGATGCCTTTCTGGAACTCGACCCGTTGAAAGCACTGGACCAACAGGAGCGGGTCTTGCTGGACATCGATGAGCTGATAAATCCCACTGCCGTACCACCAGACACCCTTGGGCGCCCAGATTATGCGCGTATCGACATGGAAAGCCTGCTGGTGCCGGAGTTGGTCGAAGAGCTCGTTGAACCAAGGCCTGCGCCCATCCCGCCCGCCAACGCTATGGATCGCCCGCGCGAAGATTTTTGGGCGCGTTTCGCTATTGCCCTGGGCATGGATCTCGAAAGCCTGGATAGCGAGGCCCGCGAAACCCTGGCGATCAATGCAGCGCTGCTGCTCAAGCAAAGCATCCATGGTTTGCAGCAGAGCTTGCGTACCCGCTCGGAGTTGAAAGGCGAACCGCGCCTGACCCAGACCTATGAAGAACAGGTTCGTCTGATTGCCGGCCTGCAAATCGATCACCACGGATGACGTCCATGTCGCACTGCACGATGCACGTATTCAAGACTTTGGCGGCGCTGGCCATGACCCTGCTGTTGGGCGGTTGCACCACGTTGTCGCCCTTTTCGACGATGACCAAGCTCACCCTCACCCTGACGGCCAGTGATCAGCTCAACCCCGACCTCAATGGGCGGCCCTCGCCAGTGGTGGTGCGGTTGTTCGAACTCAGGCATCCGGTAGCCTTTGAAAACTCGGATTTCTTCAGCCTCTATGAGCGCGCGAGGGAAACTCTGGCCCCCGATCTGATTTCCAGCGAAGAGCTGGAATTGCGCCCAGGTGAAACCGTCGAGCTCAGGCTCGGTATCACTGGGGATGGCCGTTACGTCGGCATACTCGCGGCGTACCGAGACCTGCCACACGCCCGCTGGCGCTACACACTGCCAGTGGCTGCGACGCAGTTGACCGAAGCGAACCTGACCCTCGACCAGGATGGGATCGCCAACACGCTTGAAAGACGGGCCAAGGTAGATGACCGATGAATCACGATAAAGTCATCTGGCAAGAAGGCATGTTGTTACGTCCACAACATCTGCAACACAACGATCGTTATTTCGATCACCAGTTGAAGGTTCGTACCCGGTTGCTGGCCAGTTACGCCTGGGGATTCCTGGCGCTGGAAATCGATCTGCAATTTCTCAACATGGGCCAACTGGTGGTCAGCCAGGCCAGCGGGGTCCTGCCTGACGGCAGTCTGTTCGAGCTCGGTGGCAACACCGAGCCGTTGGCCCTGGAAGTACCGTCCAATACCAGCAATACACCGATCTACCTCGCGCTGCCATTGGTGACCGGCAATCACATCGAGTCCCGTCGTCCGGAGCAATCTGACGTGCTGGCGCGCTACACCATCTACGACGCGCAGGTGACCGACTCCAACGCCGGCGATTCCGGCGGGAGCCAGATCAGTTGTGGCCGGCCGGACCTGCGCCTGCTGTTGGGCGAGCAACAGAGCGACCATGCGTTTGTGAAGCTCAAGCTCTGTGAGGTGCTCGATACCACCGCTGATGGGCTGATCAGGCTCGACCCGGACTTTGTGCCAACCTTCATCCAGGCTCGTTCATCCCATTATTTGCTGTCGTGTCTCAAGGAGATCATCGGCATGCTTGCCCATCGGGGTGACAGCCTTGCCGAGCGGATCCGCTTCAATGGCAAGGCAGGTGGTGCGCAAGTGGGCGATTTCATGATGCTGCAACTGATCAACCGTAGCGAACTGTTGCTACGTCATTATCTGGATCTGGAGCAAGTACATCCCGAAACGCTCTACCGAATGCTACTGGCCCTGTTGGGTGAGCTGGCGACTTTTTCCAGTGACAGCAAGCGTCCACCGCTCACCAACCGCTACCAGCACAGCGACCAGGGCGCATGTTTTCGAAGCCTGATGCAGGCGATCCGCCAGGTGCTGTCGATGGTGCTCGAGCAGCACGCTATCGAGCTGCAATTGCAGCCGCGCCAATATGGAATCACCGTCTCGCCGATGCAGGACCTCACCCTGCTGGATACGGCTTCATTCGTACTGGCGGCTAGCGCCAACTGTGACAGCGAAGAGTTGCGCCATCGACTGCCGTCGAACCTCAAGGTTGGCTCGGTGGAGCGCATCCGCCAGTTGGTCAACCTGCATCTGCCCGGTATCAAGATCAGGCCTCTGCCCGTGGCTCCGCGGCAGATCGCATTCCATGCCAACAAAACCTATTTCATCCTGGAGCCCAGCTCCGAAGACCTGGCGCAACTGAAGCGCTCGGCAGGCTTCGCGTTCCATGTGTGCGGTGATTTCGCGGAGCTTGAACTGAATTTTTGGGCCATCAGGAATTGAACGAAATGGATAAGGAAAATCCCCAGGACGAAACAACCGTCCTGCTCGACCACCATGGACAACGTCCTGTTTCTGGACCCTTGACCGACGCTGTTGCGCCGCCACGTTTCGAACAGTTGCAAGAGCGAATGATCTACGCCGCGCACCTGCCGCGGTCCCAGGCCCTCAATGTCAGCCTTAATCCGCTGGTCGCGGCGGCGTCCGGATTATTGTCGCAAATGGTGCAACTCAAGCACGGCCGCGAACGCGAGGACCTGCAAGCCCTCAAAGGGGAACTGAAGCGAGGCCTGGAGCAGTTCGAAGCCTGTGCCTTGCAGGACGGTGTTGAAAACAGTCAGTTGATCGCGGCGCGTTACGTGCTCTGCTCAGCGATCGACGAGGCGATCGTCACTACACCGTGGGGCCATGGAGGTGGGTGGTCACAGATAAGCCTGCTCAGCACTTTCCACAACGAAACCTTCGGCGGCGAGAAGGTCTTTCAATTGCTTGAGCGCTTGTCGAAAAACCCCATCAAGCACCTGTCGATGCTTGAGTTGTTGTATCTGTGCCTGTCCCTGGGCTTCGAGGGCAAGTATCGGGTCCAGACCCGTGGGATGCTCGAGCTCGAAAGTCTGCGCGATGCCCTGTATCGGCTGATCTGCCAGGCACGCGGTGACATCCCTCGTGAACTGTCGCCTCGCTGGGAAGGCTTCGATGGCGCGCGACGCAGCCCGGTGCGCATTGTCCCGGCCTGGACGGTAGCGGTTTTTACGCTGGTCTGCCTGGGGGTGATGTACTCGAGTTTCGCCTGGGTATTGGACGAGCAACGCCGAAGCGTACTGCAACCTTATCAACTGTCAGAGCCGGTCGCCGCTCAGCCGCTGCCGTAAACAGGGACGTGTCATGAAATTGCTTTTCAGGAAAGCCGGTGCCTGGGTGCGCCAGACGTGGATTTGGACGCTGCTGGCGGTGCTTTGTATCGCGTTGCTGGTGTGGTTCGCCGGGCCACTTCTAGCCGTCAATGACTACAAATTCTGGGCAAGCCCGACAGCGCGGTTGCTGACCGTCAGCGTGTTAATGCTGGGCTGGGGCTTGGCCATGGTTTTCGTCAATGGGCGCGGTGGTTCACGCGCGAATCTCCAGCAAAACGCCCCCGAGCAGGCTCGGGCCCTGCATCAGGCCAGGATTGATGATGAGCGGCGCGAAGTGCGCTCGCGCTTCAAGCAGGCATTATCCACGCTAAGGTCTTCGAGCCTTTATCCCGGCCGCAGCGAACGCTGGCGCAACGATCTGCCGTGGTATCTGCTGATCGGCCCGCCTGCCAGCGGCAAGACCCGTCTGCTGGACTGCTCGGGCCTGGAGTTCCCTCTCGACAAGCTTGAGCGCAAGCCAATCGGCGACACGTCGGGTACCCGTTATTGCGATTGGTATTTTGCCGAGCACGCCGTGCTGGTCGACACTGCCGGGCGCTACCTGACCCAAACGGACAGTGATGTCGACAGCAGCGCCTGGGCCGTATTGCTCGAACTGCTGCGCAAGCGTCGCCGCAGTCGTCCGTTGAGCGGTGTACTGGTGACGGTACCGACCGAGGTCCTGTTGCTGGGCAGCGAGGACGAAGTGACTACGCTGGCCCGCCAGATTCGTGGCCGCCTGCAGGAACTGCAACAGCGACTGCACGTCGACGTCCCGGTTTATCTGGTCCTGAGCAAAGCGGACGGCGTGCCAGGTTTCAATGAGTTCTTTGATTCGTTGACTCGCGAAGAAAACGACCAGGTATTGGGTGCAAGTTTCAGTCGGGACCAGCGTGGCAGTGATGTGGCCGTGTTACGTGCCGAGTTCGAGGCGCTGCTGCATCGCCTCAACAGCCAGGTGATCATGCGCATGCATCAGGAGCGCGACCCGCTGCGCCGTAGCTGCATGCTTGATTTCCCTCACCAACTTGGACAACTCGGTGCCGGCCTGTGTCTGCTGGTCGAGCAGGCGTTTACCGGCGGCGTTGGTACGTTGCGTGGTTTCTATCTGACCAGCGCATCGCCGCCGGGCCGAACCAATACCACGCCCAGCGGGCGCTCGCGGTTCATCCACCACTTGATCAGCCGGGTGATTTTTCCGGAAGCCGATCTGACTGATCTCGTTCAGCGCGAGCGCCGTCGTCTCCATTGGGGGCAGCGAGCTTTGTATTTCGGGGCACTGACGGTCATTGGCCTGTGTGGGCTGTTGTGGGCGCACGGTTTTTCGGCCAACCACGAGCGACTGGACAGCTTGCGTACGCTGGCACAACGCTGGGACCAGCAGCAATCAGTCCAGGCGAATGCTGATGACTGGACCGCGATGCTCGAATCACTGGATATCCGTTTCGAGGCAACCCGGGTTTTCCCACCCTACAGGGCGGTGCCTTTGCATGAACGCGTCGGCCTGTACCAGGGCGAGGCGAGCAACCCTGCGGTGACCGACGCCTACGAGCGTGAATTGCGGGCACGACTGCTGCCGAAGATTGCGCAGCGGCTGGAAGTGCATGTCCGCAACAACTGGAATGACCGCGAGCAACTGCTCAACAGCCTGCGCGCCTATTTGATGCTGGGCCTGCAAGAGCGCCGCGATGTTGCCTGGCTCAAGGATTGGCTGGCCAATGATGGGTCGCTTCGTCACCCTGGCAACACGGCGCTACAGGAGGGCCTGAATGCCCACCTCGAGCGCCTGTTGGAGCTGCCCTTTATCCATGCGCTCAACGAACCGCTGGTGGCCCAGGCCCGGGAAGCCTTGCGCCGTGAGTCCCTGGCAGCCGTCGTGTACAGAATGCTGCACGAACAGGCCAGCCATCTGCCGCAATACCGACTCAGCCAACACCTGGGCTCGCAAGGTGCGTTGTTGGTCGGTACCGACCGTGTGATTCCCGGTTTCTATACCCGTCAGGGTTACGAACGCTACTTTTCGGTTCAAGGCGCGGCCCTGGTCGCCGAATTGCTGCGGGACAACTGGGTCCTGGGTGAAGGCGAGGGCCTCAGCGGCATGGACATGCGTCGCCTGATGGTCGAACTCGAACAGCTGTATTTTCGTGATTATGCCGACCACTGGAGCGAAGCGGTTGGCCAGGTCGCCCTGCAAACCATCAGTAATCCAGGTGAGGGCGCCGAGCAACTCGCGGGGCTGACCTCGGCTCACTCGCCGATTCTGCGGTTGCTGGTGCAAGTGCGCGAACACACTCGAATCCAGGCTGTTGCCGAGCAAATCGACGACCTGACGCAAGCGGCAGGGAATGGTGGGCATGCCGTTACAAAACTCGCCGCCGTGGCTGGGAAAGCCTCTGCGTCCTTGGCCGAAAACCTGCCGGACACCGCGCAAAAATCCTTGCGACGGCGTTTCGAACCGCTGCATCGCCTGCTGGACCCGGACAATGGTCCGACGGCTGATCTGGTCCAGGCCTTGCGGGCCATTGATGAGGTGCAATTGCAACTGGCGAACCTGGCTCGCGCCAGTGCCCCGGAACAAGCGGCGTTCGAGCTGGCCAGGCACCGCATGGGCGGTCAGCGCGACGCATTGAGTCACCTGCGCGGTGCGTCTGCCCGCCTGCCGCAGCCGGTCAGTGCGTGGTTCAACGTGATGGCCGAGGACAGCTGGCGCTTGGTGCTCAATGATGCTTATCGTTACCTGAACCAGCGTTATCAGGGCGAGCTGTACAGCTTTTACGGCAAGGCGATCAACAAGCGATACCCGTTTAGTGCCCACAGTGCCAGCGACGTCGCGCTCAATGATTTCCGGGAGTTCTTCAAGGACCAGGGCATCATCGATCGATTCTTCGACAATTACATGCAGCCCTTCGTCAGCGGCTCTGCGGGACACTACCGTCCGCGCAGCATCGACGGTCAGAGCTTGCCGATGTCCCGGGTCTATCTCGATCAAATGGCAACCGCACACACCATTCGCCGGAGTTTTTTCGCCGAAAACCCGACCGAGCCGCAAGTACAGTTCAAGCTTGAGCCGTACACCCTGGACCCGGCGGTAAGCCGTGCTGAATTCCGTTTCGGTGACCAGAGGCTTGAATACCGCCACGGTCCGATCCTGCCGGTGGCATTTACCTGGCCAAGCGACGCGCAGAATGGTCGATCCTTTCTGGTGCTGGACAAGATGGTTGGGCGAGGCGTGGGCATCGAGAAAAATACCGGGCCGTGGTCGCTGTTTCGATTGTTCGACCTGATGCAGAGCGAATACCTGACGGGGCGCGATGTCCGCGTATTGAAGGCGGACCTGGGTGGCCTGCGCGCCAACTATCTGCTGACGAGCCAGCGTACGCCGAACCCTTTCGATATGAGTGTGCTGCGCACCTTTCGCCTGCCGGTGCAGCTTTGATGGAGGCTGGCCCCTGGTACAGCGCCGCGCGCACGGACCCTGGCAAGACCCGGCCACGCAATGAGGATGCTTTTCTCGATTGCCCGCAACAGGGGATGTGGGCGGTGGCCGACGGCATGGGTGGTCATTCGGGGGGTGACATTGCCAGCCAGCTGATCGTTGCCAACCTGACGGAACTGCCGCTGTACCGGGACTTGGCTGAACGTTCGAAAGCGGTGCGCCAATGCCTGCGCTGGACCAACCGACGACTGAGCCAGGAGCTTACCGTCACCGAAGATCATCCCGGCATTATCGGCAGCACTGTGGTGGCGCTGTTGTTGGAAGGAAACCGCGGGGTCTGCATCTGGGCGGGCGACAGCCGTTGTTATCTGTGGCGCGGTCGACGACTGTACCAACTGACCAAGGACCACTCACTGCAACAGCAACTGATCGACACGCAACACATCAGCCGCGATCAGGCCTGTGCCCATCCTGCGGCCAAGGCACTGACCCGCGCGGTCGGTGCCGCCCCAGAGTTGACGCTGGAGGTGTTGGAGCTGGATGTTCACCCGGGCGATACGTTCTTGCTGTGCAGTGACGGCTTGTACCAAGGCCTTGGCGCGCAAACCCTTGGCAGTGCCTTGGACCTGGCTTCGCCGCGCGTGGCGTTGGAACATCTTTTCGACGACGTTCTGCGTGGCCCGGCACGGGATAACCTGACGGCCGTGGTGGTCCGCCCGTGAATGAAGAGGGTAGCCCCCCGACGTATTCGACCTTCGCCAACGCTGTGCCTGCTGTGACATCCAGCCAGCTTTGCGTCAGCGAAACACCGGACATACTCGCAGGACGCTATCGTCTTGAACGCTTGCTTGGGGCGGGCGGCATGGGCGTTGTTTACCGCGCGCGGGATCTGCTGCACGAACAATTCGCTGATCCCGATCCGTACGTTGCCGTGAAGATGCTTAGCGAGGCATTCGACGCATCACCCGATGCGAGTACGCTGCTCTACAGCGAGTTCGCCCTGACGCGGCGATTGCACCACCCGAATATTTTGCGTCCCTACACCTTCGAAGTGGACACAGCCCAACGACGGGCCTTCATCACCATGGAGCTGATGCGCGGCCTGACCTTGGACAAACTGCTTTGCGAACGGCCCCTCGGGCTGCCGTGGCCCGAACTCAAGGCTATCGCCGTGCCGCTGCTCGATGCCCTGGCGTACGCCCACGGCCGTGGCGTGCTGCATGGCGACGTGAAGCCAAGCAACATCATGTTGAGCGAAGAAGGCCTGCGTCTGTTCGATTTCGGTTTGGGCCTGGCCGAAGAAGGGCCTTCTCAGCACCTGCCCAACCTGAACCGTGAACGCCTTAACGCCTGGACCCCTGGTTACGCAGCGCCTGAACTGCTTGAAGGTGCGCCCCTTTCAGCGGGGGCCGATGTCTACGCCGTGGCTTGCGTGCTGTATGAACTGGCGAGCGGCCAACACCCGTTCCGACGGCTACCTTCCACCCAGGCTCGCGATGCCCGGCTGGAACGCGCGCTCAAGGCGCCGCACAACCTGCCCAAGCGTTGCTGGCCGGCGCTATGGATGGCGCTGGCGTTTGATCCGAGGCAGCGGTGTATGGGTGCGGCTCGATTGCGTGACGCGTTGGGTGGTGTGTGGTCTTGGTGGTGACGTTCTTGAATGGCGAAATGCGCCATGAGCAAACCTTTATTTTGATCACTCGGCTGCTGTCATGGCGAGGGAGCTTGCTCCCGCTCGGCTCTGTAGGAGCTGGCGAAGCCTGCGATCTTTTGATCTTTCGCTTGAGACTCAAGTGCCAGGGAAAAGATCGCAGCCTCGTTGCACTCGACAGCTCCTACGGGCGCAGTCCAGCGGTGCGGTGCGATGTTTCGCTAAACCCCCTCGCCACGGGTGTGCGTGGTGTAGCGGCTAGCGTGGGTCGACATTATCCAGCACACGGCTGGCCAGCATTGAACTCAGTTCGATCAGTTGCTGGATGCCGAGGGCGATGTGGCGGCGGGGGCCTTCGAGGTCGAAGGCCAGGTTGCTGATCATCGCGTCGGCGGAAGCCAGGTTTTCGCTGAGATTGGCGAGCAGGCATTCGTTGTCGGCGTTTTTTGCCACGGTGAATAGCTGGTCCGGTTTGGATGCATTTTCGGACTTTTCCGGTTTGGGTAACAGGTAGTGATCCAAGGCGCGTTTGGCGGCTTCGTCGTGCTTTTTGTTTTTGCGACCGGAATGGGTAGACGTTGAGTCAGTTTCAGGAGGATTCGGAGTAATTTTGAACATCGTTGCGTTACCTCTAATGAGTAGGCCGCAACCATCTCGCTACTAAACGAAAGGAGGCAGCTGTGCGCAAGTTAGTAGACCGGTAGAGGTAACGGATCCCGGCGCGCCCGAAGGCGCCATGCGCACAGCCACCATCGAGTGCAGGCAATGCCTGACTGATGATACTCATGCAGCCGTTACTACTACCGGGCTACTAAACCCGACCACTGATGGGCAGTGGCAGGGAAACGATAGAAGCCATGGGAACGGCGCACAAGCGGGCGGATTCTGGCGTAGTTGTAGGCAATGGCGCAAGGATTCGTAGCCTGGCGGAAGCGTGGCGGAGGGAGAATAAACAAGCCTTCGCAATGCCCTGAATGCGGGGCGAGGAAGCTCGCTCCCGCTCCGCGGCGCATCCTTCGTAGAGCGGTTGATGCGGGTCCGGAGGGTTGATCGAGCCGGTGTTCGAACACCCTCACTCCGTCTTTTAACTGGCCTGACAGCTTTACAAGGTAGGCCTGCCTTCGAACATGTCCGCTTAGCTTAAATCATGCAGGTCTCGCTCCAAGGGACGTGTCAAACACCACTTGGAAAACTTCACCTTCAGGCCTTGCCGCTGCGGCGTGCAGCAAATCGGGCCGACCAGATAACTTTCCGCCTCAGGAAAGGGTGCGAGCCTAAGCAACGGCCAATTCAGGCCATCCGTTGAATATTGCAAGCGCAGCACGCCATTGGCGACGGTCATACGAAGCCAAAAGTCGCCGGGGTTGCCGGAAAAATAGCTAGGCGCCCAATCCGAACGGCCCTGGGTGAGAACGCTACTGATCATTGGGTTCCCATCGTTAAACTCTATCCCCGCCTTGACCCAGGTCTCCTCGTTGAGCCTGACCATGATGCCAGCTTGATCGTAAAGCTCGCGAAAGTCGGCATTGACTCTGACTTGAGCGGTAAAACCTCCGGCGGTTGGGAACCCCAGGAAATGTCCGCTATCGCGTATGAAACCGTAGTGGGTTTCACGCCAAAAGTCGGTCTGGAGATCAGTGACCACCTCCAATGAACCGTCTGGATAGACGAGAGAATGGCTCGGTTTATTCAACCACTTGGCAGCTCGCCATATAGAGCCTTCAAAATGCTGGTTGGCCACTGCCATCTGCTTTTTATCGACCAAGCTACCCTCCACAATTTATCGCTGAACATGGGTGATAAGAATCTGGCTTGCGCAGAACCAAGCTGGGTCGGCGGCGCAGCGTCGTAAACTGGCTGACGCGGTTTGCCTGGAAGAATGCGCCAGCCCTGTTGTAGGGTGGCTTCGCCACCCAGCGGGAGCAAGCTCCCTCGCCACGGGATCTGCGTTTCGCCTCAAATCTTGTGCTCAGCCAGCGTTCCGCTCTGCCTCTTTCTAGCTGGAATTCAGACGGATAATTTGATGGTTTATGTTATTGCGGTTTATGACGCCAGGAAGAAAAGTCGGATATGTAAATTTCATCCAGCGTTAGCGTCGGCGGTATGTTTTCGATGCTGTCAGCTATCTCGTCATAAGGTGTTGGCAAGATATAGCAGAGGCCGAAATCCTCATTGAGGATTATGACGCCATTAAATATGCGTTGGCGTTCGGTTAGTTTTTTTATCTGGTCAAAAGGCATTCCTGTGGAAAGCGTATTTTGGTAAAGCCCTTTGTAGCGCGGGTTACAACCTATTGAGAAAATTGTTCCGTCAGGTAGGGTCGAGAGGGTGAGCGTACTATCGATTATGTACGCTGTTCTTGTCTCGCCGTCAGGTAATGTGTAGTTTTTTATCTCGACTTTATGGTTTTCATAGAGTTCATTCATATAGGTCGAGATATTGTCTTGCAATAAAATATTCGCAATTGAATGCTTGGATTTTATGTCGGCTGCAAAATCAATCATTTAAATTCCACCGTTCATTAACGTACCGTTTACGTAAACTGGGGAGTCTTTTATAAGGTCATAGTTTTTAAAGTCACCATGTCCAATCCTGCCGAATACAACATCTTCGCCGGCTTTATTGACTTTATAGACCTTCCAATAATCATTTCCATGGATGTTGGGCTGGGTAGGGCTGCCGCCTGGATGGTAGTCAAGCTTGTAGGTGGCTCCGGATTTTGTACTGCGCACATACTGGACGTGCTGAATCGCATCCGGTCTGCCGGCTTGTGGATAGGTTTTGGTCCATCCTCGCGATGTCAGGTAGCCGTCGACGTCAGCAGGTTTTTTCCCTGTTAGTTTTCCAGTCCATCGTTGGGTTATCGTATTTTTTCTGGCAAATCCTTTGGCCGAGGTACAGCTCAGTCCCAGTGGGTCGGCATACCCTGCAGGATTCGGCGCATAAGCGTAGAAATTAATGCCCCCCGCCAACCCAATCGGATCCGGCGTAGTAAACCGCCCCACATCCGGATCATAAAACCTGAACGTATTGAAATGCAGCCCGGTTTCCCGATCCAGGTACTGCCCCTGGAACCGCAAATTCTGCTCTTCGATGTAATACGGCTCGCGCACTTCCTCCAGCGTATTGCCCCACACCCGATACGTAGCCTGCCAAACGTTGTGTCCGTCGGCTTCGGTGAGTTGTTCCGGCAGGCCGTTGAGGTCGTTGTGGTAGTAGCGGATCTTTTGCAGCGGGCCGCTGCCGTCGACGCGGGCCAGGGGTTCGTAGCCGTCGTCTTCGTAGAGGTACAGGCTGGTTTGCTGGTGGCGGTGTTCCTGCAACAGGCGCAGGCCATCCCAGGTGAAGCGAGTTTCGCCCAGCGGGTAACCATTGCTGTCGTGTTCGGTTTTTTCGATGCGCCGGCCCAGCGGGTCGTAGGCCATTTTCACCACGCTGCCGTTGTCGTTGCGCACCTCGATCAAGCGGCTTTCGGCGTCGTAGGTGAAGTGCTGCACGCCGCGTTTGGCGCTGCGTTTTTCGATCATCCGACCGAAGGCGTCGTAGCGGTAGCGCTTGTCCTGGTAGGTCAGCAGTTTGTTGTGCACCACCAGCCCGGCGCCGGGGGCCGGGCCGTCGAGCAGGTTGGCGGCGGCGTCGTAGGTGAAGGTCTCGCGCTGGCCATGCAGGCTGTCCTGGCTGGCGATGATGCGGCCGGTGGCGTCGTAGTGCAGCAACTGGCGCTGTTGCGCGGCGGGTTGCTGGTCGAGTTTGCCGATGAGATTGTCGACGGGGTCGTACTCGAAGTGTTTTTGCACCGCCGCCGGCAACAGTGAGGGTTGGCTACTGTGACGGCGTTGCCGTGCGCGCAGGCGGCCGCTGCGGTCGTATTCGCTGCGGGTGCTGATCTGCCCTTGGGTGCGCAGCACTTCGCGGTGCAGGCGGTCGCGTTCGAAGTCGCTGATGACCTGGCCGTCGAGGTTGATCTGGTGCAGGTGGCCGCTGCCGTAGTACAGGCGGTTGACCCAGCGGCCATCGGGCAGTTGGGTCTGGATCAGGTTGCCGAGTTCGTCGTAGTGGTGTTGCAGGCTTCCGGCGGCGCTGTTTTCGGCGAGCAGCTGGCCGGTGGCGTCGTAGGCGAAGCTCAGGGTCTGGGCGTTGCCTTGCAGGTCGGTGAAGGTGACGGCGGTGAGTTGGTCCAGCGGGTCGTAGCTGTATTCGGTGCGGCCATCGTCGGTGACTTTGGCGATCAGCCGGCCCACGGCGTCGCGTTCCAGGCGATGGACGATGGGCGCCGGCGGTGTTTCGGGAACGAGCGCCAGGCCCATGCCGTACGGCGCAGGCATCGCCGTCACCGCCGCGACGTTGTCGAGGCGGTCGTAGTCGTAGCGCTTGGCGCTGCCATCCAGGTCTTGTTGTTCGGTCAACCGATCCCCGATATCCCAGGCAAACCGGTAGCTCTCGCCATTCTCGTTGGTCAGCGCTTGCAGTCGGCCGAAGCTGTCGTAGGCGAACTGCACCTGCCGGCCTTGGGCGTCGGTGCGTTGGCGGACCTGGCCGCGGCGGTTGTGTTGGTAGAGCGTGGTATGCCCGGCCGGGTCGGTGTAGCCGGTGAGTTGGCCGGCGGTGTCGCGCTGGTAGTGTTCGGTGCGGCCGTCCGGCAACTGGCTGCTGAGCAAACGTCCCTGGGCGTCGTAGCTGAATTGGGTGCGCTCGCCGAGGGCGTCGGTGATGGTTTGCAGGTAACCGCGCGCGTCGTAGCTGAAGCGCGTCGGGTAACCCGAACAATCGACGTGTTCCACCAATTGGCCGAACGGGTTCCAGCGCAGCTTTTTGCTTTTGCCGGTGGCGTCGATGATCTCCACGACCTGGCCGTGGGTGTCGTAGCGGTAGCGGGTGATGTGGCCCAGCGGGTCGGTTTCCGCCGTGCAGTTGCCGCGTTGGTCGTAGCGGTATTTCCAGCTGTGGCCGGCGGCGTCGGTGTCCACCAGCGGCAGGGCCCAGTGTTCGAGCCAGAGGGTGGATTCGCTGCGGCCCAACGGGTCGGTTTCGCTGAGCAGGTTGCCGGCTTCGTCGTAGCTGAATGTGTACTGGCCGCCCTGTGGATCGGTGGCGCTGAGCAACTGGCGCTCATCGTTCCATTCGAACAGCCACGTCTGGCCGAGGTTGTCAGTGAACTGGGTGATCTGGTGCTGGCTGTTCCAGTGCCGGGTGCTGACCCGTTGCAGGCTGTCGCTGATGCGGGTGATGCCCGCCTTGAGGTCATAGTCGAACTGGTAGGCGTCGCCTTCGTCGGTCCAGTGGCGGACCACGCGCCATTCCTGGTCGTCGATCAGGACCCATTCGTAGAAGCAATGCAGGCCGCTGGGTAACTGGTGCTCGACCATCCGTTGCCCGGCGTCGTAGCGGAAGCGCCGTTGCACCTGGCCGGTGGCGTCGCGCACTTCGGCGAGGGTGTTGGCTGCGTCGTAGGCGTAGCTGACCAGCACTTCCCGCGATTGGTCGGGGTAGAGGCGCTCGATGTGGGTGACGCGTTCGCCTGCGCGGATCAGCTCGACTTGCACCAGGTCGAAGGTGTCGCGCAGTCGCACCAGGCGTCCGGCGTCGTCGTAGTCGAGGTGGATGCGGTTGTCGTTGCGGTCGCCCAGTTGGCTCAGGCGCAAGTGTGATGGGTTGGCGGGCGAAGGTTCGAACAAACGGTACAGGCCGTCGTCGCTTTCGATCAGCAATTGCCCGTTCACGTGGCGACGCACGGCCAGGCCTTCGCCGGCGCTGAACACCGCGCCGCCCAACGGGATGGAACCCATGTCGATGGGCCGGCCTTGTTCGTCGGTGTAGACCAGGGTTTCGCCGCCCTCGGGGTGGGGCAGGATTTCTACCTGGACTTCGTAGGCCACGCTCCAGCCGGCGCCGAACAGGCTGTCACGGCGTTCGTCGCGGCTGTTGTAGACGCGTTGCCAGTCAATCGGCAGGATGCCGGGCAAGACGAAATCCAGCTCCTCGTCACCGCCCAGCACTTTGGCCCCGGTGGCAGCGTGCACCGGGTTCGACGAACCCAGGGCGGCGTTGGCGGCTGCGTTCGCCGCGCTGCTGGCGGCCATGGACACCGCGCCGCCCACCAGCATGCACGGTAGTTTGCTGAAGAACTTGCCCTTGCCGCCCTTGAGCATCAGCAGCGCGGTGACCGCCAGGCCTACGCCCGGGGTCTTGCCGCTGCGGATCTCGCGCACCACCACCGAACCGCCGCCAATGGTCACGTCAGGGGAAATCAGCCCGGCCGACACTACGGTCGCATCGCAGGTGCTGCGGTCGCCACTGCGCACGGCGGGCTGGCCGTTGATGGTGACCTTGTCCGAGCCTTCGGCCATGAACTGCGGTGGCATGGGTGGGTGCTTGGTGCAGATCACCAGGTCTTCCGGTCGGGTCTCCGTACCGGGGGCGGGCGAGGCGACAGTGGGGCGCCACATCTGCGAGAAGAAATTCCCGGCCATGTCCAGGTAGCTGGCTTCGGCTTCTTCTTCCGGCTCGGGCATTTCCAGTTCGGTGCCGGCCGGAGCGACATGGGAAACAACAGCGCCGGCGGCGCGGGCCGAGGGGATGTTGTTGGTGAAGGTGTCCTTGGAGCCGGTGAGGATGTTGGCCTGCACCGTGGGCGGAAAGAGGGCGTTGCCGATGCCCTCGCATATATTGCTCAGGCCTTTGTCGGCCCCGGTCTTGCTCATGGCCAGGCCGACGATGGTGCCCACCACCAGGCCCAGGACGAAGCAACCCAGGCCGCCGGTGACAACGGTGATGCCCGTGGCCGCGACCACGGCGGCGGTCGCCAGGGCGGTGATCGCGATGTTGGCCGCCACCTCCAATACGCCGCCAAGGATGTCGGCCATCATCGAGGTGTGGTTGAGTGCATCGCCCAGGCGGGCGGCCCAGAGCGCGTCAGACATGCACGTTGCTCAGGCGGGTAGGGGGGCTGGGGAATGTGGGTTCAAGCAATTTGATGCCTTCCATTGCGCCGGTGTCCTTGTGGGTTATGGCATGCTCATTAATGCCATTTTCAGGCGCTTGATCAGCTTTGGTTTCTTGAGACAATCGGTGGGGCGTAGATCACCTAGCGCGGGCACTTTTTGCTCCATCCACCACAACCCTTCTTTGAGCCCTCTTTTACCATAAAGCACGACGGCCAAATCAAGGTGCTCATCCATGACCTTGGCCAACGTACGCGCGTTGTCATCGAGATAATCCTCTTCATACAAGCGTACAAAACTTCGCCAACCGTCATCGCCCACGTATTCGTCTTCCAGTCCCATGTTGAAACCTGCCAAAGGAATCAGTGTGTTGTCGGTAGGGTTGTACGTCGACGGCAGCCGGGGCTGCATCATCGTTATCCGGCATCCATGCAAGCTGACCCACCGCTATCGCGAGCAAGCTCGCTCCCACAAGGGTCAGGGTTGGGTGTCGAACACCAGCGAACCCTTGATCGTCGCCCAATGCGCCGCTTCGGCATCGCCGAGTTTCTCGGCTTTCACATAGCTCAGGGCAAGCATCTTGCGGGTGCCAGGCAGTACCAGTGCGAGCTGATATTGGAAGACCTTTTCATTGCCCTTGTTGAACTGGCTGCGCAATTCGATGGCTTCGACCTCCTGGTTGGCGCCCACGCGCACGGTGGCGCCCGGTTGGCAGCGCAGTTGCTGGACCTGTTTTTCCAGGCGCTTGAGCTGGTCGTCGAGATTGCTTTGCAGGGTCTCGCTCTCGGCCAGCAGGCTGCGGCTGACGATCAAGGAGGTGCCCAGCTCAGGGAACTTGAGAATGTTGATCGTCGCGTCCAGCAACTCGCTTGGCGGCAGCTGGAGCTGGAATTCATTGAGGCGGTAAGTCATGGCGCATAAATCTCGAAGTTAGCCCTTGGGGAACGCGGCGCTGATGTTGGCGTCGATGCTGCCCTTGACGCCTTGGCCGTCGGGCGTGGCACCGGGGCCGCCGCCGTTGTTCAGGTGCAGCACGCCGCCGGTGTTGAACTCTGCATCGCCGCTGGCGTAGAAGCTGATCTGCACGCCGGTCAGGTTGATCTGGCCGCTGGCGTTGAGCTCCAGGATGCTTTCACCGCACACCAGGCGCAGGTTCTCGCCCACTTCGATGACGTAGCTCTGGCTGATGCTGTCGGTCTTGCGCTGGCCGACGGAGAGGATGTCCTCCTGCTTGACGATGCGCAGGCGGTTGTTGCCGATGGTCACCGTCTCGTTGTGGCCTATGCTTTTGTTGCGGTCATGGCCCACCGAGTGGCTTTCATCTACCTCGACCACGATGTCCTGGTTACGCTCGGCGTGGATGTACAACTGCTCGGCGCCTTTCTTGTCTTCCATGCGGATTTCGTTGAAGTTCGCCGGCGTGCCGCCCTTGCTCGAACGGCTTTTCATGCCGCTCTGGGTCGCGTTATCTGGCAGGTCGTAGGGCACGGTCTGCTCGGCGTTATACACGCGACCGGTGATGATCGGCCGGTCCGGATCGCCTTCAAGGAAGCTGACGATCACTTCCTGGCCGATGCGCGGAATCTGCATCGAGCCCCAGTTTTTACCAGCCCAGGATTGCGACACCCGGATCCAGCACGAGCTGTTTTCGTTGGATTGGTCGTGACGGTCCCAGTAGAAATGTACCTTCACCCGGCCAAACTGATCGGTCCAGATTTCCTCGCCCTTCGGGCCAACCACCAACGCGGTTTGCGGACCTTTGACGATGGGCCGATGGGTAGTCGCCAGCGGACGATAACTTTGCTGGGCGTCGATGCAGGTCAGGCTGCTTTCGAACTGCGCGGTCGGCGCGCCACCACCGGTTTCACCGCTTTCCTGGGAGAGGTAGTAGCGAGCGCCGACGATCAGGTATTCGCGGTTCTGGTCCTGGCGGCTGAAGCCAGTGAGGCTGAACAGATGCCCCGAGCCCAGGCCCCGAGCATTGCCGGCCAGCTCGACTTGTTCATGCAGGCTCTGCAAGGCTTCGATGCGGGTGCGGGCGTAGTGTTCGCCGTCGGCGCTTTGCACGTAAGTGCCGGGGTAGTCATACAGCGGATAGTCGCCGGCCGTGTGCGGGCGCGGCATGGCCGAGCGCACGTCGATGCGTGCGCTGGGGCGCTGGAAATCGTAGTCGTTGAGCTCAAGCGAACCCGGCTGGACTTCCTGGGCCAGGTGCCAGTCGTGGATGTGGTCGCGCTCGCGCTGCTGCTCATTCTTCGGGTAGTACGGCACCGAGCCGTAGCCGGGGGCAGTGGTGTGGGCGCCATAGGCATCGGCCAGCACCAGCACATGCCGGCCCTGCTCATGGCGGAAGAAGTAGTAGATGCCTTCCTGTTCCATCAAGCGGCTGACGAAATCGAARCTGGTCTCGCGATAYTGSACGCAGTATTCCCACTCGCGATAAGGCCGGCTCARGGCGTCTTCGAAATCGGAAAAGCCCAGGTCGCGGAACACCTGCTTGATGATCTGCGGGATGGTGAGGTTCTGGAAAATCCGGCAATCGGAGGTGCGGGTCAGCAACCACANGGCGTCTTCGAAATCGGAAAAGCCCAGGTCGCGGAACACCTGCTTGATGATCTGCGGGATGGTGAGGTTCTGGAAAATCCGGCAATCGGAGGTGCGGGTCAGCAACCACAACCATGGACGCAAGGTGGCCTGGTAGCTGGCGAACTGGCCTTGGTCGACGTTCTGGCTGCAACGGGCGACGATGCCATGGAAATAGCGCTCACCACCGCCATCAAGCTGCAGGCTCACGCACATGGGTTTGCCGAGCAACTGGTTGAGGTCGATGGCATTGTCCAGCGAGTGCAGCTGCAACTCGTAGTTGAACAGCCGCCCCAGCTCTTCGCCACCGCCCATGTCTTTGAGCAACAGCACCTCGGGTCCCAGGGGGCTGGTGATCTTGGCCAGGCGTGAGGCTTGGTTGAATAACATCAATTATCCCTTGTTGATGCCTTGCATTCCCGTAGGAGCTGTCGAGCAACGCGAGGCTGCGATCTTTGCCCAGACCCTTTAGTCTAAAGCGAAAGATCAAAAGATCGCAGCCTTCGGCAGCTCCTACGGGGCGCTTGATCGCTAGAGTAGTGACGCTGATCGCATAATGTAGTTCGTTACTTGGGGTAGAGGAACCCGGTTCTTGATTGTTACCAGGCATTACTTGAATATCTGCTCCTTCGCGCGTCACCTCACGTCCATGGAAAGCGATTACTGTGACCTCTTACCGCATTCAAGAAGCCGATCTCGAAATCCCCGATACCTGGCAGGACCAGAGCATCAATATTTTCAAGCTGCCGGCAGTCGGTCCCGCTAAAGAAGCCAGTTTCGTCATCAGCCGCGATGCCAGCCAGGGCGACACCTCTTTTGCCGAGTACGTGGACCGCCAACTCAAAAGCGCGGAACAGCAACTGCCGGGCTTCAAGCTGGTGCAGCGCTGGGACACGGTGCTGCAAGGGCATACCGCCACATTGCTGGATTACACCTGGCAACGCGAAGGCCGCGACCTGATGCTGCGCCAGGTGTTCATCGAGCGTAAGCCCTCGGTGCTGATCACCACCTTGACCACGACACCCAATGATTTCGCCTACCATGAGCCGGCCTGGAAGGTGGCGATGCATTCGTTCAAGCCACAGCCTCCGATTGTCTGAGCATCGATACGTCCCACTGAGCAGTCATACGAATCAGTAAGGTAGATGCGCGCAATGGATGCACAGGCAGCGGCACGTCTGGGTGACGAAATAGCCCACGGGTTCGGGTTGGCCGCGATGGTCGCCGGAGCCGTGGCCGGTGCCTTGATCGGCGCCGCGGTCATTGCCGCGACTGTCGCCACGGGCGGCGTGGCGCTGGCGATCATGGCCGGATCGATTGCGGCTGGCGGCTTGTCGATGTTCCAGATCGTCAAGGGCCTCTCCACCATCTTCAACCTGCCCGAGCCCACCACGGGAACGTTGATAATGGGCAGCTTCAACGTCTACATCAACGACCGCAATGCCATGCGGGCGGGCGAAGACACGTCATCTTCCTGCACCGGGTTGCCGATGAACCACCCGATCTGGCCCTTCCCGGTGCTGATCGCCGAAGGCAGCGCCACGGTCTTCATCAACGGCAAACCGGCGGCGCGCTTGCACAGCAAAATGGTCTGCGGTGCCCACATCAAGAGCGGCAGCCCGAATACGTTCATCGGTGGGCCGACGGTGTCGGTGGCGTTTGTCCTGGATCTCGAAGGCTGGATGCACACCGGGTTGGAGGTGTTAGGGTTGTTGGCAGCCGGTGCGGCATTGGTCATGGCCGCCATGGCAGGTATCGCCGTGCTCGTCGAATTCGTGGTGGTCGGCGGATTGATCCTGGGGGGCATGGAGCTGCTCGGCGATTTAGGTGATCGTCTGGGGCCTGGCTATCGGGACTTGCTGCAAGGTGTCGCCGGCATGGCGATGCTGGGGCTGAGTCCGAAAATGGCGAAGGCGGCCAAGCCTGCCGAACTGCCGCCGCCCAAGTACAAGCCTGGCGTGACCGAGGCCGATATCCTGGCCATGCCGAAGGGGTCTCGACCCGACGCCGACACGTACCTGTCACCGCAATATGTGAAAGAACACCTGGCACAGTTCGAAAACGGCGCCTCACGCTTCACCACAAAGAACAACCTGGACAAGTACGGCATCGCCCAGCGCGACGGCACGACGTTCCTGATGCCCAAGGCTGAAGCCGATCAATTGATTGCCAACGCCAAGGGCGACAAGAGGGCATTGGAAAAGGCGCTTGGGCTGCCAGAAAACACCCTGGAAAGTAGTACCCTGGTGCGGGTCGATATCCCCGCGCCTAAAGACATGAACCTGCGGATTCCTTCAGGTAACGAGGCCGGTGCGAACGAATTCTGGATTCCTGGCGGCAAGCTGCCGACCGGTGCCAGCGAGGCGGTCATCGATGCCGGGGGCATTTTGCCCAAAGACTTCAGTTGGACGCCATTATGACGGTAGAGGTAGGCAAGTCATGAAATTTCAAGATGTTCTGGTCAGTCGCGAACACATGTTTTCCGTGGGTATCGAACAGGATTCGGGTCGATTCTATGTCTCCATACCGGTCAGCAACGGCATGGCGGACTATGAGGAATATTATGAAATCAACCAGGCGACCTTCGAGCTGTTCAAGCGTGACCCGGATGCCGCGCTGCCGTTTGTGGCGCGTTGCAGGAAGCGTGAGCTGGACGAGCTATTGATTGTCCAACCGGGAACGAACCGCGGCACCGCCGTCTGATCGTTGAAGGACAACGCGGCAAGACCGGCGCTGCGTTCGCTCTGACCGTGCCCAGCGATTTCTGGTCATCGATAACTCCCCTGTGCAGTCATACACACCAGTAAGTTGGATTTTCGCAATGGATGCACAGGCAGCAGCACGTCTGGGTGACGAAATAGCCCACGGGTTCGGGTTGGCCGCGATGGTCGCCGGTGCCTTGATCGGCGCCGCGGTCGTTGCCGCGACTGTCGCCACGGGCGGCGTGGCCCTGGCCAATGATGAGCTGGATAAATTCCTTGTCGGCGAGCCGTTCTACTTCCAGGAAGCTCAGAACGATAACGAAGAGCCGCAGAACATCGTCGCGGCTTTCGATTTGCTGGTGCTGCGTTACTGGCAACAGACCCGCGACCCTCAGTTTCCTGGGCGCTTCGTGGCGGCTTTGCTCAAGATTCTCGCAACCTACCCTGATCGCAATCGGGCGATTTATGTCGCAGCGGTGTGGGTCTGGTACTACCGGTTTTGCCTGAGCAAAAAGCAGGCACAACCCGAGGGGCTTTATGCCGACCTGTTCGAGATCGATATGGGCGCCGTGGCGCTGGCCCTTCAGCGGCAGCTTGAGCTCAACAAGGCTGAGCTTGTTCAGGACACGCGGTGGGCGGGCGGCACCTGGAACAGCCAGAACGGCCTGTGGGGCCTCTGATGCGCACCGCCCTGGTCGTTCGGGATAAGCTGGGCGGGCCTGACTTCGTGCCGGCCAATCTCTGAGTGATAAATGATGTGTTGAAGGCCTACGTGGAAAGAGCCGACGGTGATTCGATTCGTGTTCGAATCATGGATAACGCGCTGGACTCTTCCCTGCGTGCCATCGGGTTTTCGAATGCGGCAGAGAAAGATGTCTACGTTTTGCAGGTCGCGGATAACAACCAGAAGGCAAAGGTATTCGATGAACTCCGTTCATTGGGCGTGGCCTTTTCGGCGGGCAAGGAATGGTGCCCCTCCGAAGTTTTCGAATATCTTCGTGACGAGCAACTGCTGAGCGGCAAGTACTTGCGAGTCGCGTGGACGCAGCCCGGCCAATACATGCTTACGAACACGTGATATTGCTTCCGCTGGGCTGCGTTGTAGGAGCTGTCGAGTGCAACGAGGCTGCGATCTTTCCCCAGATATTTGAGTCTCAAGCGAAAGATCAAAAGATCGCAGCCTTCGGCAGCTCCTACAACGGTCCGGTCGTGAACCTCAGTGTTTGGCTTTCGCCGGGAACAACGCTTTTACCGCCGCATCGATAACACCCTTGATGCCCTTGCCCTTGGCATCCACTTCGCTGGCGCCTCCAGAGTTGAGGTCCAAACGGCCGCCAGTATCGATGTTGCCATTGCCACTGGCGTAGATGTTGAACGCGGTGCCCGAGATATTGATCTCGCCACTGGCGTTGAACTCCAGCACGCTTTTGCCGCACACCAGTCGAATCTGCGAACCCGCCTCCATGAGGTACTGGGTCGCGACGCTGTCGCTCTTGGTGCCGCCGACGACCAAGGCATCGTTGCGTTGTACTGCCCGCAGTCGGTCTTGGCCAATCCGTACGGTTTCGTTGTGGCCGATGCTTTTGTTGCGGTCGTGGCCCACCGAATGGCTCTCGTCTACCTCGACCACGATGTCCTGGTTGCGCTCGGCGTGGATGTACAGCTGCTCGGCGCCTTTCTTGTCTTCCATGCGGATTTCGTTGAAATTCGCTGGCGTGCCGCCCTTGCTCGAACGGCTTTTGGTGCCGCTCTGAGTGGCATTTGCGGGCAACGCATAGGGCACGGTCTGTTCGGCGTTGTAGACGCGACCGGTGACGATTGGCCGGTCCGGGTCGCCTTCCAGGAAGCTGACGATGACTTCCTGGCCGATGCGGGGGATCTGCACCGAGCCCCAATTCTTGCCGGCCCAAGCCTGTGACACCCGAATCCAGCACGAGCTGTTTTCGTTGGATTGGTCGTGACGGTCCCAGTAGAAATGCACCTTTACCCGGCCAAACTGATCGGTCCAGATTTCCTCGCCTTTGGGGCCGACTACCAACGCGGTTTGCGGACCCTTGACGATGGGGCGGTGGGTAGTCGCCAGCGGACGATAACTCTGTTGGGCGTCCAGGCAGGTGAGGCTGCTTTCGAACTGCGCCGAAGGCGCGCCGCCGCCGGTTTCGCCGCTTTCCTGGGAAATGTAGTAGCGGGCGCCGACGATCAGGTACTCGCGGTTCTGGTCCTGGCGGGTGAAGCCGGTGAGGCTGAACAGATGCCCCGAGCCCAGGCCCCGGGCGTTGCCGGCCAGTTCGACCTGTTCGTGCAGGCTCTGCAAGGCCTCGATGCGGGTGCGGGCGTAGTGCTCGCCGTCCTGACTCTGCACGTAGGTGCCGGGGTAGTCATACAGCGGATAGTCGCCGGCGGTGTGTGGGCGTGGCATGGCCGAGCGCACGTCGATGCGTGCGCTGGGGCGCTGGAAGTCGTAGTCGTTGAGCTCAAGCGAACCCGGCTGGACTTCCTGGGCCAGGTGCCAGTCGTGGATGTGGTCGCGCTCGCGCTGCTGCTCGTTCTTCGGATAGTACGGCACCGAGCCGTAGCCCGGCGCACGGGTATGCGCGCCGTAGGCGTCGGCCAGCACCAGCACATGCCGACCTTGCTCATGGCGGAAGAAATAGTAGATGCCTTCCTGTTCCATCAAGCGGCTGACAAAGTCGATCGGAAAAGCCCAGGTCGCGGAACACCTGCTTGATGATCTGCGGGATGGTGAGGTTCTGGAAAATCCGGCAATCGGAGGTGCGGGTCAGCAACCACAGCCACGGGCGCAAGGTGGCCTGGTAGCTGGCGAACTGGCCCTGGTCGACGTTCTGGCTGCAACGGGCGACGATGCCATGGAAGTAGCGCTCACCACCGCCATCGAGCTGCAGGCTCACGCACATGGGCTTGCCGAGCAGTTGATTCAAGTCGATGGCGTTGTCCAGCGAATGCAACTGCAACTCGTAGTTGAACAGCCGCCCCAATTCTTCACCGCCGCCCATGTCCTTGAGCAACAGCACCTCAGGTCCGAGGGGGCTGGTGATCTTGGCCAGGCGTGAGGCTTGGTTGAATAACATCGAGGGTCTCGTGCAGGTTGTAGTAACTGAAGGAACCGAATACCCACTGTGGGAGCGAGCCTGCTCGCGATAGCGGTGTGTCAGTCAACATTGATGTTGAATGTAACTCCGCTATCGCGAGCAGGCTCGCTCCCACAGGGGTATCTTCCACAGGAGTGACTGTGTTCCTGTCAGGTCAGGCCGCGTCGCTGAAATCGTACTGCAATTCGTTATCCACGGCGCTGATCCGCACCCCGGCCAAAGCCTTGCCTTCGAGCATGCGGGTCAGGAACTCGCGGCTCATGTCCGGCAGCAGGCTGTTGGTCAGGATGGTGTCGATCATGCGCCCGCCGCTTTCGGTTTCGGTGCAACGCGAGACGATCAAATCGATCACCGCGTCGTCGTAGTCGAAGGCGACTTTGTGGGTGCTTTCCACGCGCTTCTTGATGCGGTTGAGTTGCAGGCGGGTGATGGCCTTGAGCATCTCGTCGCTGAGCGGGTAGTACGGGATCGTCACCAGGCGGCCCAGCAAGGCCGGCGGGAAAATCTCCAGCAGCGGTTGGCGCAGGGCCTTGGCGATTTCTTCCGGCTCGGGCACGTTCTGCGGGTCTTTGCAGACCTGGGCAATCAACTCGGTGCCGGCGTTGGTGGTCAGCAGGATCAAGGTGTTCTTGAAGTCGATCACCCGGCCTTCGCCGTCCTCCATCACGCCTTTGTCGAACACCTGGAAGAAAATCTCATGCACGTCCGGGTGGGCCTTTTCCACCTCGTCCAGCAACACCACGCTGTACGGTTTGCGCCGCACGGCTTCGGTCAGCACGCCACCTTCGCCATAGCCGATGTAGCCCGGTGGCGCGCCCTTGAGGGTCGACACGGTGTGGGCTTCCTGGAACTCGCTCATGTTGATGGTGATGACGTTCTGCTCGCCGCCGTACATGGCTTCGGCCAGGGCCAGGGCGGTTTCGGTCTTGCCCACGCCGGAAGTGCCGGCAAGCATGAACACACCAATCGGCTTGCTCGGGTTGTCGAGGCCGGCGCGGGAGGTCTGGATGCGCTTGGCGATCATCTGCAAGGCATGGTCCTGGCCGATGATGCGTTTCTTCAGGTGCTGGTCGAGGTTGAGCACGGTTTCCAGTTCGTTGCGGGCCATGCGGCCCACCGGGATACCGGTCCAGTCGGCGACCACCGAGGCCACGGCCTGGTAATCCACGGTCGGCAGGATCAGCGGGGTTTCGCCTTGCAGCGCGGTCAGGCGCTGTTGCAGGTCCACCAGTTTCTCACGCAGTTGGTGGCTTTCGTTGTCAGAAGCTTCGCTGTTGTCTTCGCTGTCCACCACGCCAACGCGCTCGCGCAGGGTGGCGCGGGTGGCGAGCAGTTCGTCCACCAGGGTTTTCTCTTCGGCCCAGCGGCCTTCCAGCTCGGCCAGGCGTTCGCGCTCGGCGCTCAGCAGGGTTTCGCTCTGGGTCTGGCGGCTGCCGATGACCACGCCAATCGCGTGTTCACGGGCGATGATTTGCAGCTCGGTTTCCAGCGCTTCGATGCGCCGACGGCTGTCGTCCACTTCGGCCGGTACGGCGTGCAGGCTGATGGCGACGCGGGCGCAGGCGGTGTCCAGCAGGCTCACGGATTTGTCCGGCAGCTGGCGCGCGGGAATGTAGCGGTGGGACAGCTTGACCGAGGCTTCCAGGGCTTCGTCGAGGATCTGCACCTGGTGGTGTTTTTCCATGGTCGAGGCCACGCCACGCATCATCAGCAGGGCCTTGTCTTCCGACGGCTCGGCCACTTGCACCACTTGGAAACGGCGGGTCAGGGCCGGGTCTTTTTCGATGTGCTTCTTGTACTCGGCCCAGGTCGTGGCGGCCACGGTGCGCAAGGTGCCACGGGCCAACGCCGGCTTGAGCAGGTTGGCCGCGTCGCCCGTGCCGGCGGCGCCACCGGCACCCACCAGGGTGTGGGCTTCGTCGATGAACAGGATGATCGGCTTGGGCGAGGCCTGGACGTCTTCGATGACCTGGCGCAGGCGCTGTTCGAACTCGCCTTTCATGCTTGCGCCGGCCTGCAACAGGCCCACGTCAAGGCTGCGCAGTTCCACGTCCTTGAGGGCCGGTGGTACGTCGCCGGCGACGATGCGCAGGGCGAAGCCTTCGACCACGGCGGTCTTGCCCACGCCGGCTTCACCGGTGAGGATCGGGTTGTTCTGCCGGCGGCGCATGAGGATGTCCACCAGTTGGCGGATCTCTTCGTCACGGCCGACGATCGGGTCGAGCTTGCCGCTGCGGGCCTGCTCGGTGAGGTCGACGGTAAAGCGCTTGAGGGCTTCCTGCTTGCCCATGGCGCTAGGGGCCATGGCGCCGCTGGCTTCGCCCGGCACGGCACCGGCATTGAAGCCGTCGCTGGCGGTCAGGGCGTTTTCCGGCGAGTCGCCGACGTATTCGTCAAAGCGTTCGCTCAGGGCTTCGACCTTGACCTTGTCGAACTCCGACGACAGGCCCAGCAGCGCGTGGCGCAGGCTCGGGGTCTTGAGAATGCCCAGCACCAGGTAACCGGTGCGCACCTGGCTTTCGCCGAACATCAGGCTGCCGTAGACCCAGCCGCGTTCCACGGCTTCTTCGACGTGGGACGACAGGTCGGTGATCGACGTCGAACCCCGTGGCAGGCGGTCCAGGGCTTCGGTCAGGTCACGGGCCAGGCGCGCCGGCTCGATGTTGAACTGGCGGATGATGCGGTGCAGGTCCGAGTCCTGCAGTTGCAGCAACTGGTGAAACCAGTGGGCCAGTTCCACATAAGGGTTACCGCGCAATTTGCAGAACACGGTGGCGGCTTCAATGGCTTTGTAGGCCACGCTGTTGAGTTTGCCGAACAACGCGGCGCGACTGATTTCACCCATGCTCATGGCTCCTTGAGGTCTGTGAGGTGTTGGCCTGTTCGGCATAATGCCGGGCCAGTATTAAATCGTTGGCATCTGTTTCGGGACGGCCCAGCCAGGTGTTGAAACCCAGGCGGAAACGCCCATTGAGTTGCAGTGTCGGGACTTCGGGTTGTTCCAGGACCAGGTTCAGGTCCCAGTCCAGTTCATGGCCCAGGTATTCGGCGACCCAGGCCACCAGCTCGTTGAACGGTTGGCTGCCGGGCAGCATGCCCATGTAGTCAACGAGCTTGAGTGGCCCCAGGCGAATACGGAATTTGTGCTGGCGATCCCACACGAAGCGGCCCAGGCAGAAGTCCACGCCCAATTGGTGAGCGCTGACCCCGACGCGGCTGCGTTCGGGCAGTTCCAGCCATTGGCCGACGTACTCTTCGATCTCCACCGGCAGGCCGAAGTACTCACCGAGGATCGCCTTCAAACCGTCCGGGTAGCGGGTTTGCGCCGCCAGGTGGCCGCTGTAGTGCAGCTTCGCCGTGTCGGGGATCAGCCCCTGGTTGAGCAGGCTCGGCATACCCCGGCCGCTGAGGGCGGCCAGGCGCGCCGACCAATAGTCATCGTCCGGGCGATCATGGCTGACCGTTGGCCGCGCTTCGGCCCAGGCCCGATAAAACAGGCTGAGCAGGCGATGGTGGAACACATCGAGGAAGCGCTTGCTGGTGCTGTCGGCGTTGTTGCGCTGGCGTTCGCGCACGTATTCGGTGATGTGCAGCGGCATCGGGCCGTTGGGGCCGCCGAGACCGAAGAAAAATTGCTCCAGGCGCGCCGGCGCACCGTCGCTGCCCGGTTGCACCGAGGCGAGGGTGGCCGGGGCGAAGGTGCATTCGGCCCGTTGTCCGAGGCGCAACGGGTCATCGGCCAGGCGCAGGGAATGGCCCAGGCGCGGCAGCTCGGGGGATTCGCACTCGATGCGTCGCAGCGCCTGGAAGAAGTCATATTCCCAGGGCTCCTGGTGCATCGCCTCCAGGGTACTCACAGGGTCGGACGACGTCCGGGCTTGGCTTTCCATCGCATGATCTCGCCGCGTTCGGTGGTACGGATCACCGTCTCGGTAAAACTGTTGATCGACACGTAGCGTGCCAGGAAGCGCTCGAACACCGCGCCGAGCAGGAACACCCCGGTGCCGCGAAACGCGTTTTCATCGAATTCCAGGGTGATTTCCAGGCCTCGACCAAACACGATCGGGCCGGGCATCGGCAAGCGCCGGGTGCAGGCTTTGCTGCTGACTTCGCGCAGGCCTTCGATCTGCAACTGCAGCGCCGCGTCGTTGCTGTCGCCGTACAGGCGCAGCAGTTCACGCAGGGCGGCTGCGCCTTGGCCTTGTTCGCTCAACGACAAGTAGTTCAGCGACAACTGGCTGATCAGCCGCCAGGCCTTGGCGTCGTGGGCGTGGCTGGCCCGTGGGCGACTGGGCCCGGCCACGCAGCGCACGGCGCCAACCGGCGCACTGTCGGCGAGGGTGAAGTCGGTCTTGCCGTTGCCCACGCTCATGAACAGCGGCAGGTCGCGGTTGGTGCACAGCGCGGTCACGCCCAGTTGGCGCAGGTCGTGGCGATAGGGCGCTTGCTGGCTGTCCACCAGGCTGACGAAGGTTTCGCTGCCGATGTAGGTCGAGCGCGGGCCGTTGCGCCGCTGGTCGCTGGACAGCACGCGCGGTTCGCGCCGTACCGTGTAGTAGGCCTGGTCGCGGCCATAACGGGACGGATCGCGCACCGCGTAGAACGGCAGGAACGGTTGCTCCGGCCCGGTGCCGTGGCCGGTGAGGCCGTTCAGCGAATGCACTTCGAAATCCATCGGCCGGGTACGGTCGGCGATCACGTGGTGTTCGTTGACCCGATCCGACAAGTGAATGCGATCCAGGCGCTTGGGGAACAGGTTGATGGCCGGGGTGCAGAACGGCAGGAACTGCGAAGCGCCGACGCTGCCTTCCAGGCTCGGATCGTGACGGTCGAACAGCACGATCAGCTCCAGTTCCTGACCGTCGCAACGCTTGACCGCGCGGCTCAACTGGGTGAAGTCGACAAACAGGAAACGGTGGGGCAGGGCGAAGTATTCCTGCAACAGGCGATAGCCCTGGAAGGCCCGCGGCACCACCGGCAGCGCGGCGTCGGCATCGTCGAAGCCGCGCGAGCGCAACGCATCCTGCGGCAGCCGCTCCACCCAGTCGCCGCCGGGCTTGCGGGCGAACACCGCGCAGGCATTGCCCAGCAATTGTTCGTAGAGGCGGAAAGGCTGTTCGTCGGCACCGCTCAAGTACAGCGGCAGGTTGTCCAGGGCCAGGCTGTTGAACGGCAGCTCGGCGCCGGTGCGCAGTGTGATGCGCAGGCCGGCCTTGGCTTTCGGTTCGCTGGCGGCCAGGCGCCCGAGCACGGCGGACGGGTTGCCGAAGTACTCGGCCTGGCTGACCTGCAACGGCCACAACGTCACCGCGTGGGCGGTGCGGTACTCGCAGCAGGTCTGGGTTTCACGCCCCAGGGCGGCACGCAGGACCGTATCGCGCGGCAGCGGGAAACCACTGCTCAGCGAGCCTTCGTCCGGGTCGGCCTGCAATTGCACCACGGTCATCGACGGCGTCGGCGCCAGGTAATGCGGGTAGGCGATTTCCAGCAGGTTGTGGGTGAAGGTCGGGTACTCGGCGTCGAGCTTGAGCTGCACCCGCGCCGTCAGGTAGGCGAAGCCTTCCAGCAGGCGCTCGACATACGGGTCGGCGCAGTCCATGCCGGACAACGTCAGCCGACTGGCGATCTTCGGGTATTCCTTGGCGAACTCCGCCGCGCTTTCGCGCACGTGGTGCAGTTCCTGGTTGTACAGCTCCAGCAGGCGTGGGTTCATGAGCGTCTCCGCTGGTCGGCGTTGACCACGCGCACATGGCCGGTTTCCAGGTCCAGGTCGGTTTGCAGCATCAGGCGCAGCGGCACCGGCTGCGCCCAGAGGTCGCCTTCGATCTCGAAACTCAACGCGTTGTGGTTCATCTCGGCCGTCGCTCGGGCGCGCACCCGCAGGGTGTGGCGCAGGATTCGCGGTTCGAAGGTGGCAATGGCCTGGTGGATCAAGGTTTCCAGGGCCGAGACATCGACGTTCGACGCGCTGTTGCCGGCCAGTGCCGGCAGCCCGAAATTCACCACCGAGGTGCCCGCCGGGGTATGCAACGTGGCATCGGCGCTGAGCAATGAGGTGGTGTTGAGCAGCCACGCCAGGTCACGCAGCACCGAGGCTTTTAATTGGGTCAGGGAGAGCACGCGCTTGTCGGCGCTTTCCTTCGGGTTGGTCGGATCGTCGTCGGTCAACCGGTCCAGCAGGGACGGTTGAAGGCGATCGCGGGTGGCGATTTCGGTTACCAAGTGAAAAGGCCCGTGTAATTCTTCTGGTCACCTGTGCCGCGCATGCAACTGGCGTTGCGCGCGATAACCGAGGGCTCGAGCTGCCCATTGATCTGGCGCACGGCGCGGTATTCGGAGCGACATTCTTGATTGTTATGGGGGCCAGCAGATACATGGACAACGATGACAATAGGCACCTTACCGAAGGTCTCGACGTGGGGTTTGCCCTGTCGATCGACCGTGAACTGGCAGGGCCAAGCCAAGTCGAGTGGCATCAGGGTCTGGTCGGGCTTGCGCAGCGCGCAGCGCGCCTGGTCGTTTTCCAGCCTCAACGTTTGCCCGCCCATCGAGACGACCTGCTCCACCGCTACGGGGGCCGTTGTCGACGGGGATTGCTGTTGGGCACAGGCGGTCAGGCTGGTCAATAGGCAGACCACCCATATCGCGCAGTGAGTCTTGATCATACGAGCTCCCAGAACCAGATCGCTCGGGATCGATAGGCCGGATCGTCATACCCGAGGGTTAGGCCACGGTTCCAGAGGTCGATATGATCGCCGGTGCGACCTTCCGAGGCCTCTCCCACTTGCTGGAAACAATCCTTGAAGAAAATCAGGCCAGTCTTGTCTTGCAGCTTGCGTCGGTCCGCGGCAGTTCCGCCGAGGATCAACGGGCGACCCAGATGATGTTTCCACAGCCAATTTGCCAATGACTCGGCCCCTCGTGCATGCCCATGGACGCACTTGGGTTCGGTGTAGGTGGACTTGTTGACTTTGACGGTCAGCTCGGTGTTGAGCGTGATGCTCATGCGAATCGCGCATTGGTTTGCCCAAGGACCGTCGCAAGGTTTCGCGTCGGGATAGGTCACCAGCAAATCGGAATAGGCTTTCCACAGATTGATAAACGAGGGCTTGGCCATGGCTCAGACACCGGAAGGGAAAGGAATGGTTGCGAGCAAGCACCAAACACCCCCGGCGCGTGGCACCGGGGGCGTGTTCGATTACACCTTGACGTTCTGACGGATGTTCCAGCCGAACTTGACCGGACCGCCTTCCTTGGTGCCGTCGGCTTTCTGTGGCTGGTAGTCCACCAGCACCTTGGCGAAGTTCAGGGTGACGTTTTCGGTCAGGCGATCATCGCCGCCCGAGCCGCCGGTGCTCAGGGACGTGACCAGCACTTCTTCCAGGTTGATGATCATGTACTCGACCTGGCTTTCACCGCCGGCCTTGCGCACGGTCAGCTTGACCTTGTCGATGTGCTTGCCGCTGGCGCAGTGCATCATCAGGTTTGGCGACGCCTTGTCGACGTACTTGGTCAGGGACAGGTCCTGGACGTTGACCTTGCCCGCACCACCGCCGCTGCCCACGTGCATGTTGCCGGACTGGGACATGCCCCAGCTCCAGTTCAGGACATCGATCTCGTCCTTGTGGGCCTTGTCCATGGACTCGCCCTTGATGTCGCCAATCTTGATGAAAATATCAACAGCCATGTTTTCTCCCTGTGTGGTCTCTACCACATTGTGTTTTGTTGATCGTTCCCACGCTCTGCGTGGTAACGCATCTGGTGACGCTCCGCGTCACTGGGACGCGGAGCGTCCCGGGCGGCGTTCCCACGCAGAGCGTGGGAACGATCACATCAAGGTCGGTGTTATGCGCCCTTGGCCGACGGCAGTTTCGATACCAGGCGCAGCGACACGGTCAGTCCTTCGAGCTGGTAGTGCGGGCGCAGGTAGAACTTGGAGTTGTAGTACCCCGGGTTGCCTTCGACTTCTTCGACGATCACTTCGGCTGCAGCCAACGGGTGCTGGGCCTTGGTGGTCTCGGTGGAGTGCGCCGGGTCACCGTCGACGTAGTTGAGGATCCAGTCCTGCAACCAGCGCTGCATCTCGTCCTTCTCTTTGAAGGAACCGATCTTGTCGCGCACGATGCACTTGAGGTAATGGGCGAAACGGCAAGTGGCGAACAGGTACGGCAGGCGCGCGGCCAGGTTGGCGTTGGCGGTGGCGTCCGGGTCGTCGTATTCGGCCGGTTTCTGCAACGACTGGGCGCCGATGAACGCGGCGAAGTCGGTGTTTTTCTTGTGCAGCAGCGGCATGAAACCGTTCTTCGCCAGTTCCGCTTCACGGCGGTCCGAGATGGCGATTTCGGTTGGGCACTTCATGTCCACGCCACCGTCGTCGGTCGGGAACGTGTGGGCTGGCAGGTTTTCCACTTCGCCGCCGGACTCCACGCCACGGATGCGCGAGCACCAGCCGAAGTGTTTGAACGAACGGTTGATGTTCACCGCCATCGCGTAAGCGGCGTTGGCCCAGGTGTACTTGGAGCTGTCGGCGCCGTCCGTGTTTTCTTCGAAGGCGAAGGCTTCCACCGGGTCGGTCTTGGCGCCGTACGGCAGGCGCGCCAGGAAGCGTGGCATGGTCAGGCCGATGTAGCGCGAGTCTTCCGATTCACGCAGCGAGCGCCAGCCGGCGTATTCCGGAGTGGTGAAGATCTTGGTCAGGTCGCGCGGGTTCGACAGTTCCTGCCACGAGCCCATGCCCATCACGGTCGGCGATGCCGCAGCGATGAACGGGGAGTGCATGGCCGCGCAGACTTTCGACAGTTCGCCCAGCAGCTCGACATCCGGTGGCGACTGGTCGAAGTAGTAGTCGCCTACCAGGCAGCCGTAAGGCTCGCCGCCGAACTGGCCGTATTCTTCTTCGTACATCTTCTTGAAGATCGGGCTCTGGTCCCACGCGGTGCCCTTGAATTTCTTCAGGGTCTTGTGCAGGTCGGTCTTGGAGACGTTGAGCACGCGGATCTTGAGCTGCTCATCGGACTCGGTGTTGTTGACCAGGTAGTGCAGGCCACGCCAGGCGCTTTCCAGTTGCTGGAAGTCGGGGTGGTGGATGACCTGGTTGACCTGGGCGGTGAGCTTGGCGTCGATGGCGGCGATGATCGATTCGATCGACTTGATGGCGTCGTTGGACACCAGGTCGGTCTGCGCCAGGGCCTGTTCGGCCAGGGTGCGTACGGCCGTTTCGACGGCTTCGCGGGCGCGCTCGGTCTTGGGTTTGAATTCTTGCAGCAGCAGGGACGCGAACTCGCTGGTTTCTTCGGTTGCGCCCAGGTTTTGCACCTGACTTTCTAAAGGGCTGCGAGCTGAATTGTCTGTCATGGTCATTGGTCCTGTGCTGGCTTCGGCGCGCTCGCCAGGGCCTGCAACAGCGCTGGGTCCTTGATCGCCTTCATGATGATTTCTTCGGCGCCGGTCTTGCCGTCCATGTAGGTCAGCAGGTTGGCCAACTGGGTGCGCGCTTCGAGCAGCTTGTTCAGCGAGTCGACCTTGCGGGCCACGGCCGCCGGGCTGAAGTCGTCCATGCTTTCGAACGTCAGGTCCAGGCTCAGGTTGCCTTCGCCGGTCAGTTCGTTAGGCACATGGAACGCCACGCGCGGCTGCATGGCCTTGAGGCGCGAGTCGAAGTTGTCGACGTCGATCTCGAGGAACTTGCGATCAGCCACCGCTGCCAGAGGCTCGGCGGGCTTGCCGGCGAGGTCGGCCATCACGCCCATGACGAAGGGCAACTGGACCTTTTTCTCGGCGCCGTAGAGCTCGACGTCGTACTCGATCTGCACTCGAGGCGCGCGGTTGCGCGCGATGAATTTCTGAGAACTTTGCTTCGCCACGTTGCTGCTCCTGGTCGCTTGAGCGACGGTGTTGGCGTCATCGGGGGTACCGGTGACGTGACTGCGTGATCCGTTCGCTTTTTATTCGCTGTCTGGGCCGCGCAGGTTTTCAAATTGACTCATGCCGTCGGGAATCAGGTTGCGCACGATGGCCGCGAAGTCCGCGTGCACCAGATTCTTGGCCCGGTTCAACAGCACCGGCAGCGGGCTGGAGGGCTCATGACGGGTGTAGTAAGCGAGAATCCGGTCCAGGCTGCGCAGCACGTCGTCGCGGTTGTTGATTTCGCCGCTGACGCTGCTCGTGCTGGTGTTGCGCGGTGTGCTTGGCGCGCTGGCATATTCCGTTGGCGCGGCGCTGTCGTCGCTGATCGGATCGGACAAGGCGCTGTCGCCGCTCTGCGGGGCGAACTGGCCGAGAATCTGCAGGGCCATCTTCAGCGGTTGCTTCAGCGGGCCAAGGTCCACGCCTTGGGCGGAACCGACCTGGTCGCTGACCTGTTGTTCGATGGCTTCGGCGGCGCTGCGGGCTTCGAGCAGGGCGGCACGGGTGATTTCCAACTGCTCGGGGTCGCTGTCGAGCAGAGCCCCGGCGAGCTGTTCGGCGCCGAGGTTTTCATCCGGGAAACTTTGCAGGCCGCTGGCGTTGGCGGCGGCGCGCAGGCTGACGGCACCGAAGGTCCGCGAGCGGGCCAGGATGCTTTCGCGCAGCAGGCGAATGGTGACGTCGGACGTCAGGCCGGCGAGGGCATTGATGCGCACGGTGGGGTCGTTGTCGTCATCGGCGTCCAGGCGCGGATGCAACTCGGCCCAGTATTGCTTGAGCAGTTCGCTGATCAGCGTCAGCACACGGGCCATGCCCGGCAGGCCTTCGAGGGCCAGGGAGCTTTGCAACAGGAAATGGGTGATGCGCAGGTCTTTGCTGCGTTGCAGCAAGTCCAGGCTCTGCTGCTGGATGCTGCGCCATTCAGG
This sequence comes from Pseudomonas sp. Root401, assembly GCF_001425105.1. Taxonomy (NCBI): domain Bacteria; kingdom Pseudomonadati; phylum Pseudomonadota; class Gammaproteobacteria; order Pseudomonadales; family Pseudomonadaceae; genus Pseudomonas; species Pseudomonas sp. Root401. The sequence continues at coordinate 344,177 of NZ_LMDO01000012.1, forward strand.
AGGTTCGGCAGGCAGGATCGAATCGCCCATGCTGCGTTCGGGCTGACCCCGGGAGTCGCGTTCCAGACGCAAGAAGTCCGCGTCATATTCCAGATCCTCACCACACGGCGAAGTCGCGGAAACGGCGGCGAGCAACAAAGGCACATCCACTTGGATCGATCTCCCTATCACCCGCTGAAGAAGTCGGGCAGTTCACACGCAAGTTTCGGATGAAACTCACATGTTCCTTGACGGTAATGGCCTTTTAAATCTTAAGTGATTTTAAAGTGCCATCATCTATATTCAAGAAGTTGTGCATTTTTGGTGTAGTACTTATCGCTTGTCAAGGTAAGCTATTTCACCAGTGTAGCCCCTATGTAACAGTTGTGATGCGCTTAACAGCCTGCTCGACCCATCGGTCGAAGCAGCAACTGACGTGGGGTTTTTGTCACGCAAGGCGGTTATGATCAGCAATCATGCTGGCAAAAAGCCGTTTCGCGGTGGTTGGCAAGGTTGTTGGTGGGTAGTCAGGGTCCGAATCCTCACTTCACCCGCCCGCGCGCGATGTATTCAGCAAGGAGGCAAGATGCCGCTGTGTTTGACTATCACTAGTTATCACAAGATTACCCCAGGCCAGTGTTCTGAGAAGTCCATGGACCAGGGGGTGATGGCAATTGGCCGTAATTCCGATAATGACTGGGTATTGCCTGACCCTGAACGCCTGGTTTCCGGCAAACATTGCGTCATCCAATACAAAGACGGGCGTTATTATTTAACTGATAACAGTACTAATGGTGTGGAATTGGTCAAGGCTGGTGTTCGCCTGCGCAAGGGCAACAGCGAACCCCTGCAAGACGGTGAAGTGATCCGCATCGGTGATTATGAAATCCAGGCGCGCGTCGATTTCAGCCTGCCGGTCACCGACAGCAACCCGTTTGCCGAATCGCCCAGCAGTTTCGAGGCCTTGATGGGGCGCCAGGGCGCCGCCGTGCATACGCCGTCGCCGCTTCATACGCCATCGCCGATTCAAGTGGCTCCGCCTGCGCATTTCCAGGGTGGGTCGGCCATGGACACCTTGCCGGACCTGTTCGATTTCTTGAGCCCGAGCAGTGTCCCGCCCGCCACCCAGCCCGACCATGTTCCGGCCGAGCAACACGATTTCCGCCCGCCGACACCGATTCCCCGGCCGAGCCCGCCGCCCGTGGTCGAACCCGTTATACCGCCGTCTGCCTCGGTGATTCCGGATGACTGGGACCCGTTCAGCGACAAGCCCGCGCCAGTGGCCCCGCTGCCCGTGGCCCCGCCGGCTGTGCCGCTACCGCCGGTGGTTGAGCCGGTCGCGACGCCTGCCCCGCAAGCCCCGCTCGCCGACATCTTTGCTGAAATCATTGCACCGCCGCCGCCAGCCGTGCCCGAAGCGTCGGTCACCCGCGTCGAGCCCCCGGTCGCACCTCCGGTTGCTCCGGTTGCTCCGGTTGCTCCGGTTGCTCCGGTTGCTCCGGTTGCTCCAGTCGCCCCGGTCGAGGCCAACCAACCCGACTTGCTGCAAGCGTTCCTGCGCGGTGCCGGGCTGGACCAGTTGCGCCTGGACAAGGCCAACGCCGAAGCACAGATGGAAAGCATCGGGCGCAGTTATCGGTTGATGGTCGAAGGCCTGATCGATGTCTTGCGCGCCCGCAGCAGCCTCAAGGGTGAGTTCCGTATCCAGCAGACGATGATCCAGCCGGTGGAAAACAACCCGCTGAAATTCGCTCCCAACGTCGATGAAGCCCTGTTGTTGCTGTTGCGCCACGGCAACCAGGCGTTCATGGCCCCGGACGCGGCGGTGCGTGACAGTTTCGATGACTTGCGGGCCCACCAATTGGCGGTGATGGCCGGCGTGGAAGCGGCCATCAAGCATTTGCTGGGGCGTTTCGAGCCGGCGCAACTGGAAGAGCGCATGGCCAAGCCCGGTGGGCTCTCGGGTATTTTCAGCGGCTCGCGACAGGCCCAGTACTGGCAGCAGTTTACCGAGCTCTACAGCAACATTTCCCGGGAAGCCCAGGAGGATTTCCAGGACCTGTTCGGTCGCGAGTTCAGCCGCGCCTACGAAGAACACAGTACGCGACAGCGACGCCGCTAAGCGGCGCCGTCCCATAACAAGATTGATCGGCACACAACGGATAGCTCAAACGTCATTGAGGACGCAGGATGATTCCCAGGTTTTTACTCGCAGTCGCCACCGCGCTTCTGCTGACGGCGTGCGCCAAGGATGCGGCCAACCCCCAGCCCGAAGAAGCTGAGGCCGACACCGCCGCCATCGAGCTGCACTTTCACGCCATTGCCGGCCTCAACCCCGGCGCCACCGGCCAGCCGGCCCCGGTTCGGGTGCGCATTTTCGAACTGAAAAATGCCGCCACCTTCGGCCGTGCCGATTATTTCGCCCTCGCCGAACGGGCCCAGGCCACGCTGGGCGCCGACCTGATCGACCAGGACGAAGTGCTGATCCAGCCCGGCCAGCAACTGAGCCTGCAACGCGACCTCGACCCGGCCACGCGGCATATCGGAATACTGGTGGGCTATCGCGAGCTGGACCAGTCGCTGTGGCGCACGGTGATGAATGTCCCGGCGCGCGAATACACCGAATACCAGATCAGCCTCGATGTGCGCGCCGTGCGCAGCGCCGTCGTCGTCCCCCCATCCAGCCCTGCCCAATAAGCAATCGGAGCCCCCATGTCCTGGAACAATCGCGTGGTCTGGTCGGAAGGCATGTTCATTGGAACGCAGCACTTCCAACAGCATGACCGTTACCTGGAAAACCTCATCGACGCACGCAGCCGCCCGTTGTCGGCCGGCGCCTGGGGTTTTTCCGAATTGCTGATCGACCAGGGCCTGCTGGCCCAGGGCAAGCTGGCGATCATCTCGGCGCGCGGCCTGTTGCCGGACGGTACGCCCTTCAACATTCCCCAGGATGACCTGGCGCCGATCCCATTGAACGTCGACGACAACCTGCGCGATGGCCTGGTGTACCTGGCCCTGCCGCTCAAGCGCGCCGGCGCCCGGGACACCGTGGACGAAGGCGAAGACCTCGGCGCTGCGCGTTATGTGAGCCAGGTGTGCGAAGTGCGCGACGACAACGCACCGTTCGAAAACCGCGCACCGGTGGCCCTCGGCTCGCGGGCGCTGCGGTTGTTGACCGAACAGGATGGCATCGGCGACTACGCCGCCATTGGCGTGGTGCGCATCAAGGAAAAACGCGCCGACCGTGCGTTGGTGCTCGACGACGCCTACATCCCACCGCTGCTGGATGTGATCGCCTCCAAGCCGCTGGCGGCGTTCCGCAGTGAGCTGCTGGGCCTGCTGCATCAACGCGGCGAAGCCCTGGCCGGGCGGGTGGTGGCGTCCGGCGCCGGGGGTGCCTCGGAAATTGCCGATTTCATGCTGTTGCAACTGGTCAACCGTGCCCAGCCGCTGATCCAGCACCTGAGCCAGTTGAGCCCGCTGCATCCCGAGCGTTTCTACAGCGAGCTGGTGAGCCTGGCCGGGGAGTTCTCCACGTTCACCGCCTCCGGGCGACGACCGCAACAATATCCGCCTTACCAGCACGATGACCTGGCGCTCAGCTACGCGCCCGTGATGCAGGCCCTTCGCGAAGCCCTGTCGATGCTGATCGACAGCAAGGCGACGCCAATTCCGATTGTCGAGAAAGCCTACGGCATCCACGTGGCGATGCTGGCCGACAAGACCCTGCTCGACAGTGCCAGTTTCATCCTGGTGGTGCGCGCCGACGTGCCGGCCGAGACCCTGCGCGGCCGCTTCGGCCAGCAGAGCAAGGTCGGTTCGGTGGAGCACATCCGCGACCTGGTCAACCTGCAATTGCCGGGCATCGGCCTGCTGCCGTTGCCGGTGGCGCCACGGCAGTTGCCGTACCACGCCGGCTCCACTTACTACGAGCTCGACCGGGGCAGCGATCACTGGCAGCAGTTGAGCAACTCCGGCGGCTTTGCGTTCCACATCGCCGGCCAGTTCCCAGGGCTGAACCTGGCCTTCTGGGCGATCCGAGGATAAACCGCGATGAGTAACGACGATCGTACCCAGTTCATGCCGACGCCCGGTGGCCGTGGTGGAGATCCCTTCCGCCCGGACGCTGGTCGGCCACAGCCGACGCCTGCGCCTGCACCGCTGTCGATGCCGGCCGCGCCAGTGCTGACCGGCAAGGCCGAGGGGCTCAACCCGCTGGAAAGCGCCGCCGGCCCGCTGCTGGCCCTGCTGACGCGCCTGCGCAGCACCATTGCCCACCCGGCGCCGGCCAGTTTGCGCGCACAACTGCTGGCCTACCTGCGCCAGTTCGAAGAGCGCGCCGAGGCCGCCGGCGTGGTGCGCAACGATGTGTTGCTGGCCCGCTACGCCTTGTGCACCGCGCTGGACGAAGCGGTGTTGAGCACCCCGTGGGGCGGCACCAGCGATTGGGGCAAGCAAAGCCTGTTGATCACCGTGCACAACGAAGCCTGGGGCGGCGAGAAGGTGTTCCAGCTGCTGGAGCATTGCCTGCAAAGCCCGCGCGAGCGCCTGTATCTGCTGGAGCTTTTGTACCTGTGCATGTGCCTGGGTTTCGAAGGGCGCTACCGGGTGATGAACGACGGTCGCAGCCAACTGGAAGCGTTGCGTGAGCGCACCGCCGCCGTCATCCGCAGTGCCCGTGGCGATTACGAGCGCGAGCTGTCGCCGCACTGGCGCGGTGTCACTGTGGCCCGTGATCGACTGGCGCAATTCATGCCGCCATGGATCGCCGTGGCCATCGGCGCGGCCCTGTTGCTGGCGCTACTGTTCGGCCTGCGCATGAAACTGGCGTCCGATGCCGAGCCGGTGTTCAAGAACATCCATTTCCTCGGTGAAATCCCGGTGCAGACCATCGACCGCCCTGTGGTGCAACCGAAGGTGATCGAGCGCCCACGCCTGGCCGGCTTCCTCGCCGATGAAATCCGTGCCAACCGCATTGCCGTGGAAGACGCCGTCGACCGCTCGGTGGTGACCATCCGCGGCGATGAGTTGTTCGCCTCGGGCAGCGCCAGCATCAAGGACGATTTCCAGCCGCTGATGCTGCGCATCGCCGATGCGGTGCGCAAGGTCAAGGGCCAGGTCCTGGTCACCGGGCACAGCGACAATCGGCCGATCGCCACCCTCCGGTTCCCGTCCAACTGGGCGTTGTCCGAAGCGCGGGCGCAATCGGTGCTGCAAATTCTCTCGGCCAAGACTGGCCAGCCCGAGCGCTTCAGCGCCGAAGGCCGCAGCGACACCGAGCCGTTGGCATCCAACGCCACCACAGAGGGGCGTGCGCGCAACCGTCGGGTTGAAATCACAGTATTGGCGGAGGGGGTCGAGTGAAGGCGTTTTTCAGTTTTATGACCCGCTGGGTCATCCCATTGCTGGGGCTGATCGCCCTGAGCCTGATCATCTGGTTCGTTGGCCCGCTGCTCGATTGGCTGGTGCCCGAAGGCCGCCGCTGGGCCTTGATCATCCTGGTGTTTGCGGTATGGATCGCCTACCGGGTATTGCGCATTATCCAGGCGCGCCGTCAGGCCGCCGAAGTGATGCGCAGCCTGGCCGCGCAGACCCCGCCGGACCCGACCAGTATCGCCACCTTTGAGGAGCTCGAAACCCTGCGCCAGCGCATGGACGAAGCCTTGGCCCTGCTCAAGAAAGCCAAGCTGGGCGGTGACGAGCGCCGTAATCTCTACGAGCTGCCGTGGTACGTGATCATCGGCCCGCCGGGTTCGGGCAAGACCACCGCGCTGGTCAACTCCGGGCTGCATTTCCCACTGGCCGCGCAACTGGGTGCCGGTGCGGTACGCGGTGTCGGCGGCACGCGCAATTGCGATTGGTGGTTCACCGACCAGGCGGTCCTGCTCGACACCGCCGGCCGCTACACCACCCAGGACAGCGACGCGACCATCGACAAGGCCGCCTGGCTGGGCTTCCTGGGCCTGTTGAAAAAACAACGAGCCCGACGCCCGATTGATGGCGCGTTCATCGCCATCAGCCTGTCCGACCTGCTGCTGGGCAGCGACGCCGAGCGCGCCGCCCATGCCGCCGCAATCCGGCTGCGGATCCAGGAGCTCTACACTCAACTGGGCGTGCGCTTCCCGATCTACCTGATGCTGACCAAGCTCGACCTCGTGCCGGGGTTCATGGAGTATTTCGATACCCTTAGCAAGGAAGAGCGCGCCCAGGTCTGGGGCATGACCTTCGCCCTGGACGATGGCAAGAGCAGCGATAGCCCGCTGGCGCATCTGCAAAGCGAATTCACCGGCCTTGAGCAGCGCCTCAACGACCGCTTGGTGGAACGCCTGCAACAAGAGCGCGACCCGGCGCGGCGCGATCTGATCTACGGCTTCCCGCAGCAGTTCGGCGCCTTGAAAGATTGCCTGCAAAGCTTCCTCGAAGGCGTGTTCAAACCCAACGCCTTCGAAGAGCGCGTGTTGCTGCGCGGCGTGTATTTCACCAGCGGCACCCAGGAAGGCAGCCCGATCGATCGCCTGATCGGCTCCATGGCCCAGAGCATGAACCTGGACCGCCAGCACCTGGCGCGCCAGACCGGCACCGGGCGCAGCTACTTCATCGAAAAACTCTTCACCGCCGTGGCCTTCGCCGAGCGCGGGCTGGTGGGCGTCGATCCGAAAGTCGAGCGGCGGCGCAAGTGGATCGCCCGCGGCGTATTGGCCTCCACGGTGGTGCTGGTGTTGGTGGTCAGCACGTTGTGGTGGGTCAGCTACCGCGCCAACCAGGCCTACATTGCCCAGGTCGACCAGAAGGTCGCGCCGTTGGGGCAAACCGTGCAGAACCTCAGCCCGGCGCAACGCGACGTCCTCGCCGTGTTGCCGTTGCTCAACGCCGTGAAACATCTGGCTGACGACGCCCCGAGCTGGGCCGAAGGCCTGGGCTTGTACCAGGGCGACATGCTCGAAGCCGAGTCCGGCAGCGTCTATCGCAAGCTGCTGATCGCGGTGTTCGCGCCACGCCTGCTGACGCGCATCGAAGAGCAACTGCACAGCGGCGGCAATTCGGATTTCCTCTACGAAGGCTTGAAGGCCTACCTGATGCTCGCCGACACCGAGCATTACGATGCCGACTTCATCAAGGCCTGGATCGCCCTGGATTGGGACCGCAGCCTGCCGCGCGACTTGCCGGCCGAGCAGCGCCAGGCCCTGACCGCGCATTTGCAGGCGCTGTTCGAGCGGCGTCCGCCCCTCGCGCGCCTCGACCCACGCCTGGTCGAAGACCTGCGCCGCCAGTTGCAGCAATTGCCGGTGGCCCAGCGGGTCTATGACCGGATCAAGCGCCAGAAGCTGCCCGACGGCATCCCGGACTTCCGTATCAACGAAGCCGCCGGGCGTGACGCGGCGCTGGTGTTCAGCCGCAAGAGCGGCAAGCCATTGGGCGAGCCGCTGAGCGGGTTCTTCACCGTCAAGGGCTATCGCCAGGGCTTTTTGCTCACCAGCCTGAGCCAGACCGGCACCCTGGCCGAAGAGCAATGGGTGCTGGGCCACGAAGAGGCCGATCAGCAGAACGTGGCCAGCCTGGCCGCCGATGTGCGTCGCCTGTACTTCCAGGACTACCTGCGCCAATGGGACGCCTTGCTGGCCGACATCGACTTTGTGCCGATCACCAGCGTGGCCCAGGCCGCCGATGTGCTGCGGGTGATTTCCGGCCCGACCTCGCCGTTGAAAAAACTGCTGGTGGCGGTGGCGAAGGAAACCGACCTGCAACAGGATGAACGCCTGCTGGCCGCCCAAGGTACGCCGGTAGAAGGCGGTGTGGACAAGCTCAAGGAACGCCTGGGCAGCTTGCTCGGCCAGGAGCAGGCGACGCAAAACGCACCGGCGCAAAGCGATGACCCGATCACCGCGCACTTCGCTGAGCTCAACAGCATCGTCAGCAAAAGCGAAGGCGAGCCGGCGGCTATCGACGGCTTGCTGGCCGACATGAACGCCCTGTACGTGCAGGTCAGCGCCATGGTCGGTGCCAGTGGCGACGCCTTGCTCGGCGAAGCCAAGAACCAGGCCACGGCCGCCGCTACGCGCGTCAGCCTTAATGCCGAACGCCAGCCGCCGCTGGTGCAGGGCCTGGTCAAGTCGGTGGTCAACTCCACCACCAACAGCATGATGGGCGGGGTGCGCAACCAACTGAACGCCGCCTGGACCAGCGAAGTGGTGAACATCTATCGCCAGTCCCTGGCCGGGCGCTATCCGATGTCGCCAGGCAGCGCGCGGGACGCGACTCTGGATGACTTCGGCCAGTTCTTCGGCGTCGGCGGGGTGATGGACAATTACTTCCGCAAGTACCTGCAACCCTACGTCGACACCTCGACCCCGACCTGGCGCTGGCAACCGGGCGCGGCGCAGAAGCTCGGCATCGCCCCTGGCGTGCTGCAGACCTTCCAGCGCGCGGCGACCATTCGCGATGCGTTCTTCCGTTCCGGTGGCACGCAGCCGATGGTGCGTTTCGAGCTCAAGCCGGTGGCGATGGACTCGACCATCACCCAGTTCCTGCTCGACCTCGACGGCCAACAGTTGAGCTACGACCACGGCCCAAGCCGCCCGACCGCCATGCAGTGGCCGAACCCGGGCAGCATCGGCGTGGTGCGGATCTCGATCATGCCGCCGTCGTCCAGCGGTCGCTCCGGCATCACCCTGGACGGGCCGTGGGCCTGGTTCCGGCTGCTGGAACAATCGGACCTGACCGCCGGCAACTCGCCGGATCGCTTCAACCTGCGGCTGCGGGTCGATGGCGCCAGCGCCTCTTATGAGCTGCGGGCCAATAGCGCCTTCAACCCATTCAAGAGCCGGGTGCTCAGCGGCTTCAGCCTGCCGGAGCGGCTATGAGTACACCGGGCTTCTATGGAAAGTTGGCCAGCCGCGGCGATTTCGTCAGCCGTGGCTTGCCCCAGAGTTTTATCGGCCCGTGGGATTCGTGGTTGGCGGCGGGTTTGCTCGCCAGCCAGACCAGCCTTGGCGAGCGCTGGCTGGACGCCTATCTGGTCAGCCCGCTGTGGCGCTTCATGGTCGCGCCGGGAGTGTGTGGCCCGGACGCCGCGTTCGGCGTGGTGATGCCGAGCATCGACCGAGTCGGTCGTTATTTTCCGCTGACCGTCGCGATGCTACTGGAGCCCGACGCGGACCCGGCGTCGGTGGTGGGCGGTGCGGACGAGTGGTTTGAGCGAGTCGAGAACCTGTTGCTGAGCACGTTGAGTGTCGAGGCCAGTTTCGAGGCGTTCAGCGCGGAGCTGGAAACCTTGGGCAGCCCGATGTACTTGCCGCGCACGCCGAGCAGCCGCTTTGCCAGCCTGCATCGCTTCGACGCCACTGACCCGCAGCGGCGCATGAGCGCCCTCGCCGAGGCGGCCTGCGAAGGCGCGAGCCTGTGGTGGGGCCAGGGATCGGAGCGCATTGCCCCGGGTTTGATGCGCTGTCAGGGACTGCCGGCGGCGGCTGATTTTGCGCAATTTTTGCTCGGCCAAGAAGGTGTTGTGTAAATGCGTCCAAGTGCCGGAAAAGCAATCAAGTCTGCAAGCAAGAGCCATGTCGGGATGGTCCGCCAGGTCAACGAAGACGCCTGCCTGGACCTGCCGGAAAACGGCCTCTGGGTCGTGGCCGACGGCATGGGCGGGCACGCGGCGGGCGACTACGTCAGCAGCCTGATCGTCGACAGCCTGCGCAGCATTGCCGTGGGGCGTTCGCTGGACGAATACGTCGCGGCGCTGCAAAGCGACCTGTTGCGGGTCAACGCCGCCGTGCGTGAAGAAACCGCCAACCGTGGCGTGACGATGATGGGCAGCACCGTGGTGGTGTTGGCCGCCCGCGACCTGCGCGGCATGTGCCTGTGGGCCGGCGACAGTCGTTTGTATCGCCTGCGCGACGGCGTGCTCGAAGGCATCTCCCGCGACCACAGCTATGTCCAGGACTTGCAGGACAGTGGCCTGCTCAGCGAAGCCGAGGCGCGGGTACATCCGCGGGCCAACATCGTCACCCGGGCCATTGGCGTCGAGGCGCAACTGAACCTGGCGCTGACTGAGCTGCTGCTGGTGCCCGGCGACAGTTACCTGTTGTGCAGCGACGGGCTGACCAAGACCGTCGAGGACGATGAAATCCGCGAGGTATTGAGCCACGACGAGCCCGGCGAAATCGCCAGCAGCCTGGTGTCCCTGGGCCTGATGCGCGGCGCGCCGGACAACATCACCGTGGTGGTTGTGAAGGTGCCGTCATGAGCTTGACCTTGAACATTGTCATCCCCGGCTACGACATCGAAGGGCCGATCGGCGAAGGCGCGATGGCCAGCGTGTACCTGGCGACCCAGCGTTCGCTGGAACGCAAGGTGGCGTTGAAAGTGATGGCCGCAGCCCTGGCAGCCGACCCGACTTTCTGCGAGCGTTTCCTGCGCGAAGGCAAGACCCTGGCGCGCCTGTCGCACCCGCACACCGTCACAATCCATGACATCGGCAACGTCGGTGAGCTGTATTACATGGCGATGGAGTACCTGCCCAACGGCACGCTCAAGGAGCGCATCGCCGCGGGCCTGACGCCGGAGCAGGGCCTGACCTACATCCGCCAGATCGCCTCGGCCCTGGGTTATGCCCACGGGCTGGGCCTGGTCCACCGTGACGTCAAGCCGGCCAACATCCTGTTTCGCGCCGATGGCACGGCGGTGCTTTCGGACTTCGGCATCGCCAAGTCCCTGGACGACCGCACCCAGTTCACCCAGGCCGGCTTTGCCGTCGGCACGCCCAGCTACATGAGCCCGGAACAGGCTCGTGGGCAAGACATCGACGGCCGCGCCGACCTGTATGCCCTGGGCGTGGTGCTCTACGAAATCCTTGTTGGCAAACTGCCGTATACCGGCAACGACGCACTGTCCACGGCCCTGGCACACCTGACCGAACCGTTGCCGGAACTGCCGGTGCACCACGGCCGTTACCAGGACGTGTTGCGCAAGCTGCTGGCGAAGGATCCGGCGGAGCGTTTCCCGGATGCGGCGGCGTTGCTGCGGGCGTTGGATAACCTGCCAGACGAGTCGGCGGAAGCGACGCTGATCCGACCGTTGTCGTTGCAATTGCCGACCACGCCGCCTGCGGTGGATGACTTGGCGGGTTTGACGCCCATGTCCATCGACATTCCTAGCGGCCCGGCTTATTCACCGCCGCCGCCACAATCGCCGCCCAAGCCCGTTGCGCCGCCGATAAAACCGCCGGTTCAATCCTCGGTGTCGGAGCAACGCAAGGGGCCGGTGTTCGCCCTGGCTGCCGTTGCGGTCGCCGTGGCGCTGGCGTTGGGTGGCGCGGGTTATTGGTGGTTGTCCGGTGATGACGGCAAAGACGTGAAGACGCCAGTGGCCACCACCACCTCGGTCAAGCCACCGGAAGTGAAGCCGCCGAAGACCCCCGAAGTGCCAGCGGTCAAACCACCCGTTGCCCCTGCGGCTCAGCCACCGGTGGCGACCGAGGCCGATGGCGGCCAGCGTCCGCTGTTGATGGCCGGCAAGAAAACCCTGTTCCAGCGCGTGCTCAGCAAACCGGGGGCGAAGCTTGCCGACGCACCGGGCGCCGCGCCGGGCAAGGCGCTGCCGGCGTTTTCCGTGCTGTACGTGTATCAGCGCAAGGACGTCGACGGCGGTTCGTGGGTGCGGGTCGGTGCGGCCACTGACGGGCGCAGCGACGGCTGGTTGCCTGCTGCCCAAGTCAGCGACTGGAAGCAGAGCCTGGTGCTCAAGTTCACCGAACGTTCCGGCCGTGCGCCGGTGATGTTCCTGCGTCAGGCCGGCGAAGTGGAAAAGCTCCTGGCTAACCCATCGGCGGCCAAGAACGTGTTGCTCAAGGCCCAGCAGAGCCCGCAGGACGACCAGCAAGTGCTGGCCCTGGAGCCGGCCGCCAGCGCCGTGCCGCAGAGCCAGTTCTATCTGTTGCCGATCTTCGATTCCCGCGAAAGCCTGGATGAAAACGGTCAGCCGGTGCAGTTGCTGAATGTCGCGTCGATCGACCCAGGCAATACCCCCAAGGCTGCGAGCAACACGCCGATCACCACCGCCAATGCCGACGCGTTCCGCACCGCCGTGGTGCTGGTGGTGGACACCACCGTGTCGATGCAGCCTTACATCGATCAGGTGCGCGACGTGGTCCACGAACTGCAAACCCGCATCGCCGAGCGCGGCGAGTTGGATAGTGTCAGCTTCGGCATGGTGGGTTTCCGCAGCAGCATCAAGAAGACTCCAGGCCTGGAATACGTCGCCAAGACCTTGATCACCCTGGAACAGGGGCGCGACCCGCAACGCTTCATGGAACTGGCGCGTCAGGTCAAGGCATCGACGGTGTCGAGCCATTCGTTCAACGAAGATGCGTTTGCCGGGGTCATGGAAGCCGTCGAAGGCATGGACTGGTCCGGTTACGGCGGGCGTTTGATCCTGCTGGTCACCGATGCCGGGGCCCTGCGCAAGAACGATCCATTTGCCGCCACGCAAATGAACGAGGCCGAAGTGCGCCAGGCTGCACTGGGCAAGCAGATCAAGATCTACGCCTTGCACCTGCTCAGCGACGCCGGCAAGAAAACCCACGGCGGTGCCCAGAGCCAGTACCGCACCCTGACCGCCGACGCCAACCCGCAGATCGGTGACCTGTACATTCCGGTGCCGGGCGCCGATGTGCGCAAGTTTGGCGAGCGTGTCGACGAGATCGGTTCGGTGTTTGCCGACCTGGTCCATCAGGTGCGCAGCAACAAGGCGCAAAGCGTGCCGCTGTTGAGCGCCGCGCCGAGCCTGGCCGACAAGTCGGCCGCGGTCGGCTACGCGATGCACATGGACTTTTTGGGGCGCAAATCCGCCAGCCAGGCGCCGCAACTGGTCAGCGCCTGGACCGCCGACCGCGACCTGACCAACCCGGCGCTGCCGGCGTTCCAGGTCTGCGTGATGCTGACCAAGCTGCAACTCAACGACTTGCAGCAGTCGCTGAAGCTGATCGTCGATGCGGCCCGCAAGACCCAGAGTTCGCCCAAGGATTTCTTCCAGGAAATCGCCAGCGCCAGTGCCTACATGAGCCGCGACCCGTCGGCCCTGCGCAAGGGCGGCAACCTGGCCGACGGCGGGATTCTCGGCGAGTACCTCGAAGGGCTGCCGTACCGCAGCAAGTCGCTGAACATGACCCAGGACCTGTGGCTGTCCTTGAGCGTGGCCGAGCAGGAAGATTTCATCGACGAGCTGGATTCGAAAATCCGCCTCTACGAAACCTTCCACAACGACCTCGCCAACTGGGTGCGCTTCGGTGACGCCGAGCCGGGTGACGCTTTGTACCGCGTTCCGTTGTCGACGCTGCCGTGATGCTGACCCTGAACGCAGTGCATAAAAGCCGGGGCACCGGCAGCCAGCGCTACAGCCTGGTGATTCCACGGCTGCACTTGCGCGGCGGTGAACAGCTGGCGGTGGTCGGTCCCAGTGGCTGTGGCAAGAGCACCTTGCTGGACTTGCTGGCGCTGGTGTTGGCGCCGGATCAGGCCGGGCAGTTCGACTTCACGCCCGCCAACACGCCGCTGGACATCGCCAAATTGTGGCGTGCGTCGCAACAGGGCACCTTGGCCGAACTGCGCAGCCGTTACCTGGGTTATGTTCTGCAAACCGGCGGCCTGTTGGGCTTCCTGGACGTGCGCGGCAACATCGCGTTGTCGCGCAAATTGCTGGGCTTGAAGGATGACGCAAGCGTGACGCGCCTGGCTGGGCAGTTGGACATTGCCGATCAACTGGACAAAAAACCGGCGGACTTGTCCGTCGGCCAACGTCAGCGGGTCAGCTGTGCCCGGGCGTTGGCCCATGGGCCGCGCCTGCTGCTGGCCGATGAACCGACCGCCGCCCTCGACCCGCTGAACGCCGAGCGCGTCATGCAGTTGCTGGTGGCCCAGGCGCGCGAGCACGGCGTCTGCTGCGTGGTCGCCACCCATGACGAGGCGTTGGCCCGTGCCAGCGGTTTGCAGGTGCGGCGCATCAGTTGCCGTCGTGATGTCGACGGCGGTGTCACCGCCACCCTCGAGGAGGCTTGCTGATGCGCGGCGCGCTGGTGGCTTCCCTGGCCTGGCAGGATTACCGCAACGATGCCTGGCTGTCGGCCTGCTCGGTGTTGGCTTTGGTGGCCGTGGTGGCGCCGTTGCTGGTGCTGTTCGGCCTGAAGTTCGGTTTGGTCAGCAGCCTCACCGAACGCTTGCAGAACGACCCGGCCACCCGGGAAATCATTCCCTTGGGCGGCGGTCGCTTCAGTGCCGAGTTCGTCGAACAATTGAGCCAGCGCGGCGACGTGGCCTTTGCTTTGCCGCGCACCCGGCAGATCGCCGCTACGGCGGATTTGAGCGGCGATGCGTCGCTCGTCACGGTCGAGATGATTCCCACCGCGGTCAACGATCCCTTGTTCGATCAGTTGCCGGTGCCGCAAGGCTTGGATCAAGTGGTGCTCAGCCAGACCGCCGCTGAAAAGCTCGGCGCCAAGGCCGGCGATTGGCTGCAGGCCAGTTTCGGCCGGCAGGTGGCCGGTCGCAGCGAGGCGCAGCGCACCCGCGTGCAGGTGCTGCACGTGCTGCCATTGGAAGCCTTCGCCCGGGACGGTCTGTTTGCGCCGCTGGCGTTGCTGGAGGCGGCGGAGGATTACCGCGACGGCCGTGCGGTGCCCGCGTTCGGCTGGCCGGGGGATGTCGCGGGCGTGGCCGGGCAACGGGTCTACCCGGCGTTTCGTTTGTATGCCCGCAGCCTCGGCGATGTCGAGCCGCTGCGGCAGTATTTCGCCGGGCAAAACCTGTTGGTATCGACCCAGGCCCAGACCATCGCCCAAGTGCAATCGCTGAGCCGCAATCTGTCGATCGTCTTCTGGATCATCGCCGGGTTGGCCTTGGCCGGCGCGTTCGCGGCGATATTTGCCGGCGCCCTGGCGGCGGTCGAACGTAAGCGCCGGGAACTGTCGGTGTTGCGCCTGCTGGGGGTTTCCACTGCGGCGCTGTTGCTGTTCGTGGTGTTGCAGGCGCTCTACAGCGCCACCTTTGCGGCCCTGTTGAGTGCCGGCCTGTATGGCCTGGCGCAGTCGGGCCTGAATTATTTATTTGCGCAGATGCCCGGTGAATACGCCAGTCATCTGTTGGTGCGTCACTACACCTTGGCCCTGGTGGCCGTGCTCGGCGTCAGTGCCGTCGCGGCGGCTTGTGGTGGCTGGCGGGTGGCGCGCATCCAGGCGTGTGAAGGAATTCGCGATGTATAAGTTATTGGGCGCCGCCGTGGCGCTGAGCCTCGCCGGTTTGGTCTGGGCTGATGAGAGCACGGACAAGCTGGACAACCCCAAGCCACTGCCGGACGACGTCAGCCTGCCGCTGCCGTGCGAAGGCCAGATGGTGTTCCGCTACGTCTACATCCTCGCCCAGGGCACTCTGGACGATCGCGAGATCAGCCTTGGTTACCCGTTCAGCGAAGGCGAGGCGGGCTATCAACAGTCGTTCATTTCCGGCTACCGGCGCGACTTCATCAACGGCCAGTTCACCCTCAAGGACCTGCCCAAGGATTGGAACAAGACCATCACGCCGTTGATGCCCAAGACCGACGCCAAGACGCCGCTCAAGCCGATGCTGTACTTCATCGGCAAGTACGAGGTCACGGCCCGGCAATACGCCCAGGTCATGGCCCAGGCGCAATCACTGGCCAGCGGCGAAGCGGCGCCGGCCTGCGAAACCTTGCAAGCCGATTTGCCCCAAGGCGTGGCGGGGCGGTTGCCCAAGGTGAAACTGTCGAAGTTCGAGGCTGAGCGCTTCTCGGCGGTGTACAGCGCCTGGCTGATGAAATACCACAAGGACCTGCTGCCGGTGAGCGGTCGCGGTACTTCCGCCGAAGACGGCGGGCTGGGTTTTGTGCGCTTGCCGACGGAAGTCGAGTGGGAGTTCGCCGCTCGTGGTGGGCAAGCCGTGAGTCGACAGGACCTGGAAGGGCGCCTGTTTCCGCGGCGCCTGGAAGGCAGTGAAAGTGACGGGCCGCTGGCCGATTGGGCGGTGTTCAACCAGGTCGCTGGTGGTACCGGCCAGGCGGCGCGGCTGATGCCCATCGGCACCAAGTTGCCGAACCCGATTGGCTTGTTCGACGTGGTCGGCAACGCCGCCGAGATGGTCCAGGAATCCTTCCAGTTGGTGCACGCCGGTCGCCGCCAGGGCGCCTATGGCGGCTTCGTGGTCAAGGGCGGCAACTACCTGGAAGGCGAGGGCACGCTGTTCACCGGCATGCGCCGCGAATACCCGTTGTTCGCCGCCGACGGCACCGAGCAAAGCAACGAAACCACCGGTTTTCGCGTGGCCGTCGGAGCCTTGTCGGCGCCGCGTTCGCGCTACAAGGAGTTGTTTGCCCAATGGCAGAAAGAAGGTCGGCTCGCGTCGCTGACCGATGCCATCGACGATGCCGACGACCCGACCAAGCGCCTGGACAGCATCATCGCCGCCAGCGTCGACCCGCGCCTGCAAGCCGAACTGGGCCTGGTCAACGAAGAGCTCAAGCGCAACGTCTCGCTCATCGCCCAGCAGCGCGAGGAAGCGGCGGGCAACCTGATCCAGTCCTCAGCCTTGGTGGCCGAGACCGTCAACAACTACAACATTCGCCTGACCAATCTGCAGAACAGTCGGCAAGCCGCCTTGAACGCCAAGGATGAGGCCAGCGCCACGCTGTTCGCCACGGCCATCGACAACGGCCGTAGCGCGCTCGATGGCGCGGTGGCGATTTATATCGACAACCTGGCCACCGGCACGCGTTACACCGATGCCGTGATCCAGGCGCAGTTTCAGCGCATCAAGGAAGAATTGGAGCGCAAACCGGTACTGGGCAAGAGCCTGGTGGCGCGTGCAACGTTATTCGTTCGTCATGTCGGGGATTATCGTCAGCAAAAACGAGCCGACCCGGCGGCGATATTGAAGGAATTGCTCGCATCGAACGCTCAGCGGTCTTGAGCGTTCGTTGTCAGCGAGCTTGGAAGGGACTCAGGCGGCGATAGCGCCGCGCTGAGCTGGTCAACACTTAAACGAGAACACAACTATGCTTTTCTCCCGTAAACCTTTGGCTTCGGTTTCCAAGCGTCACTTGCTGATGGTCGCTGTCGGCTTCAGCACAGTACTGACCGGCTGCGCCACGTCGCCGACTTCCAAAGTCGCCTCGAGCACCAAGGTCGAGTACTACCCGAACTGCTACGAGCCGGTGCAGCACCTGCGCTCCACCGAAGGCAACATGACCAAGTCCGTGGTCACCGGCGCTGCCGTCGGCGCGGTCGGTGGTGCACTGCTGGGCGTCCTGACCGCCGATAAGGAAGACCGTGGCCGCAACGCCGCCATCGGTGCCGCGGGCGGCGCCCTGGCCGGTGGTGCAGCCGGTTACTATACCGAGCGCCAGAAGCAGATCGCCGATGACAACATGCGCATCGCCTCCTACGCTGCCGACGTCAACAAAAGCGTCTCCGACATCGACCGCAGCACCGCTTACGCCAAGACATCGCAGCAGTGCTACCAGAACGCGTTCAGCAAGCTGGTTGCCGACCGCAAGGCCAAGACCGTCAACGACACCGAAGGCCGCAAGCGCCTGGCGGAAATCGTCTCTGGTTTGAAAGAGTCGAACGACTTGATCGTTGCGGTCAACGGCAAAGCGTCCGAAGACCTGAACAACTACACCCAGGCTTACGAGAAAGACCTGCAGCAAGTGGGTGTGCAGCGTACTGACGTGGTGACTGTGGCCACTGCCGATACCAAGCCGGTCGTGGCGCAGACCAGCACCAAGACCAAGAAGAAAGTGACGCCGGCGAAGAAGAAAGAACTGCCAGTCGTGCCGAAAGAAGCGGTGACCACCGAGAAAACCCTGCAGACCGCCAAGGCCAAGCAGGATGAAAGCAAGCAGGTTGCCAGCGCTGGTACCACTCAGGTCAACAGCATGTGCAAAAACCCGGACCTGGGCGACTGGGCACCGGTTCCTTGCCCGAATGTTTGATTGAGTGATGGCGGCTGGTCATTGATCAGCAGCCAAAAACCTGTGGGAGCGAGCTTGCTCGCGATAGCGTCCGTTCAGTTGGCATCCATGTCGACTGACCCGCCGCCATCGCGAGCAAGCTCGCTCCCACAGTTGTTTTTGGGGACATATCCGTCGGCGTTTTTCAAGGTAGTTGTCGCGTCAACCGTTTTGCTATGCCGCTTTTTTCTCGGTCTGCTGTTCCCGATCCGGGTTTAGCAGCACCGTTCCTGCGGCGTTTTTCAAGGTAGTTGTCGCGTCAACCGTTTTGCTATGCCGCTTTTTTCTCGGTCTGCTGTTCCCGATCCGGGTTTAGCAGCACCGTTCCTATCGGCTCCCAGTTGCGTGTTTGTCCTGACCACCGTTCAGGTCTTTTCCAACGCTCTCGCTCATACAGCTCATGCCGGAGCGCCAGGATCTGATGATCTTGCCCACTATGGCGCTCTGATGGGGTGACGAAGCGGATCCGGCTGTGCCTGTGTTCGTTGTTGTACCAACGCATAAAATCCCTCACCCAAGTCCGTGCAGCGTCCAAGCTGGCAAAGCCTTCTAATGGCCATTGCGGGCAGTATTTCAGTGTTCTAAACAGCGATTCCGAGTACGGATTGTCATTGCTTACGCGCGNGCATAAAATCCCTCACCCAAGTCCGTGCAGCGTCCAAGCTGGCAAAGCCTTCTAATGGCCATTGCGGGCAGTATTTCAGTGTTCTAAACAGCGATTCCGAGTACGGATTGTCATTGCTTACGCGCGGTCGACCGCGAGAAGGCGTGATCCCCAACTCATACATTTTGCTTAGCAGCGTCACCGATTTCATCGGCGCGCCATTATCGGAGTGCAGCACTAACGGCTTACGCAGGCACTTCTCGTTGATCACGCTGCGTTGCAGCAGCGCAGCCGCTTTTTCACCACTTTCTTCCGCATAAACTTCCCAGCCCACCGCCTTGCGGCTGTAAATATCCTCGATCAAATACAGGTAGAAATACTTACCGCGTATCGGCGATGGCAGATACGTGATGTCCCACGACCACACCTGGTTGGGCTTCTGAGCCGCGTGCGTTGTCGGCATTACAACCCGTCGAGGTCGTCGGCTACGGCCTCTGTGGTGCTGTTGGCCGGCTGCTCGCAAGACCCGGTAAAACGTGGCTTCCGACGCCAGATACCGCCCTTCGTCTGCCAGGCGGGGGACGATTTGGCTTGGCGGCAAATGGGCATACGCCGGGCTGTTGCACAGGGCTACGATAGCTTGGCGCTCAATTTCGCTTAGCGCATTGCGTGGCTTAGGCCGCAAGGTGGTCGTGCGCGCATCAGCTTGCAGCTCTTGCTGCAGGGTCCAACGCTGCAAGGTTCTGAGTGATAGCCCGACTTCTTGGCATGCCCGCACTCGTCGGGCTCCCGCTACGATGGCTTCGATCAACCAGCCCACCAACAATTGCCGTTCCGGCAAAGAGGTCAGTTGTCCTCGCCGTCGGTCCCCCAGTAATCGTTGAGCTTTTTTCGCAGCACTAGCAACGCTGCGGTTTCGGCCAGTGCAGCATCTTTACGGCGCAATTCACGYTCCAGCTCCTGRATGCGYTTCTTGTCTTTGCGCGTCTGCTCATGGTCAGCCATTTTTTGGGCCTGCACCGCCTCTTGACCGCTGATACAGGCYTGACGCCAGGCGTTGAGCTGCTCTGGGTACAGACCGTTTTGACGGCAGAATTCGCTTAACTCAAGCTGAGTCAGGCTGGCCGTTTCAAGAACGGCGGCAAACCGGGCTTCAGCAGACCATTTATCAGAGAGCGGTATGTCTTCTGGCACGTTACTTCCTTGAAGGCTGGCCATCTTGCGCCAGGTGTACATCGATACATCGCTGACCCCTTCACGCCGACAAACTTCGGCCACGGTGAGGTTCAGTGGGGGAAGCAACATCTTGAGCAATGCGGCTTTACGTTCGCGTGAATAGTACGTCACAACCTGTCTCTTTCCGCCCTCGGTGTGCTTTTGGGGGTAAATCCGGAGAGGCGACAACTATCCTGACACCGGGGGGTACGTTCGCGTGAATAGTACGTCACAACCTGTCTCTTTCCGCCCTCGGTGTGCTTTTGGGGGTAAATCCGGAGAGGCGACAACTATCCTGACACCGGGGGCCGTTGTTGCGGTAACGGCGGCTTAGGGTTCCGCCCTTACGGCGGGTCACTTTTTTCAGACGCCAAAAAAGTAACCAAAAAGGCTTTGCCCCACCACTCGGTGCCTCGCCTAGGCTCGGCATGCCCGAACGAAGGCATTGCTCCGTGGGCCCGCCGCGAAGGGCCATCCATGGCCCAGCGCGGCTATCCCGGCATCCATGCCGGGATGCCCACTCCACAACCCGCCGCGAAGGGCCATCCATGGCCCAGCGCGGCTATCCCGGCATCCATGCCGGGATGCCCACTCCACAATGCCTGCGTTCGGCCATCGTGGTTAACGGGGCGCCGAGATCAACGTCCACCGCGAGGCGGCCTAGTAGCCGACCTGGCTCTCCCGGTCGTACACCCCTCAGCTCTGTTTGAGCAGGATCTGTGGGAGCAAAGCTTGCTCGCGAGGCGGCCTAGTAGCCGACCTGGCTCTCCGGGTCGTACACCCGTCAGATCTGTTTGAGCAGAACCTGTGGGAGCAAAGCTTGCTCGCGAGGCGGCCTAGTAGCCGACCTGGCTCTCCCGGTCGTACACCCGTCAGATCTGTTTGAGCAGAACCTGTGGGAGCAAAGCTTGCTCGCGAGGCGGCCTTATAGCCGACCTGGACCTGGCTCTCCCGGTCGTACACCCGTCAGATCTGTTTGAGCAGAACCTGTGGGAGCAAAGCTTGCTCGCGAGGCGGCCTTATAGCCGACCTGGCTCTCCCGGTCGTACACCCCTCAGCTCTGTTTGAGCAGGATCTGTGGGAGCAAAGCTTGCTCGCGAGGCGGCCTGACAGCCGACCTGGCTCTCCCGGTCGTACACCCGTCAGATCTGTTTGAGCAGAACCTGTGGGAGCAAAGCTTGCTCGCGAGGCGGCCTTATAGCCGACCTGNAGCCGACCTGGCTCTCCCGGTCGTACACCCGTCAGATCTGTTTGAGCAGAACCTGTGGGAGCAAAGCTTGCTCGCGAGGCGGCCTTATAGCCGACCTGGCTCTTCGGCCATACCCCCGATCCAACAGTGGGAGCGAGCCTGCTCGCGATGGCGTCGGTTCAGCTTGCATCATTGTTGCCTGACACTCCGCTATCGCGAGCAAGCTCGCTCCCACAGTTGTTTTGAGTTGACTGTGGTATCCGCGACAACCCAATTTCCCCCTGTGGGAGCGAGCTTGCTCGCGATGGCGTCGGCCCAGTCTGCATCAATACGAACGCTACCCCTTGGCCCCAGGCGCCGCCATCTCCTTGGCTTCCAAATGATCCAACGCCCGCTCAACCAACAACTGCACCCCGTCGGCCATGCGGCTGATCGCCAGGGCGACGCAGCGGCGTGAGTCATCCACGTCGTCGGCGATGGTGCTGATGGACAGTAGATCTTCGGAGGCGTTGGCCAGCAGGGTTTCGGTGTCGATGTGGGGGGCGACGATGAACAGCTTGGTGCTGTCGGGTTCGGGCGGTGAGGCGGGCTTGGGTTTGAGGTAGTAGTCGAGGGCGCGGGTGGCGGCGTCATCGAGCTTTTGTTCTTCCTGCGCTTGGACGCGGGATTTGTGGCCGCTTTGCTGGGGGATTCGGAGTTGCTTTGAACATGATTGATTACCCGATATGTAATTGATTGGAAGCTGACACCTCTCGTTGCACCGAAGAAGGTGGCAGCTGTGCGCGGGTGTGCAAGACCGGGCATATCGGACCCCGGCAGACCTCGAGAGTCTCCCGCGCGCAGCCGCCATAAACGCACCAATACGAGCATGAGCCGTTTGGCGTGGCAGTTGCGCGCCGATATGTACCGGACTTGCACGTCCGTGTCACCGTTTTTTGCGATGACGAACAGAGGTTAGCGGTGCTCGTAAGCGCTGCCTAGTTCATGAACCACCCGGCGTTTTGAAGGAAATGTCCGAGGAACAGGAGGGCAAAAAGATCAAAAGATCGCAGCCTTCGGCAGCTCCTACGGAAATCGATGTAAGAGCTGCCGAAGGCTGCGATCTTTTGATTTTTGGTTTCGTGACTTGGCAGTCATCTTTCGCGAAAACCAGCTTATCTTCCGCCAAAGCGATCCGATGATGGCGTTACGCCGAAGAATCGCTAAACTGCCAGCCATTCATCTTTCATCACGAGGCTGTGCCCATGAAATTTCGTTTTCTGCTGTGGATGCTGGGGTTGTTGATGGGCAAGGCCAGTCGGACCAATCCGGCGTTCCAGCAGCAGTTGGGCGACAAGGAATTGGTGTTTCAACTGCAAACCCTGGACGGCAAGGTCGCCCGGCATTTCACCGTGAAAAACCAGCGCATCACTAGCCAGTCCGGCACTTACCCGGAGCCTGCGTTCGCCATTGCCTTCAAGGACGCCGCCTATGGCTTCGCCACGATGCAGGCCAAGAACAAGCAACTGGCGTTCATGACGGGGATTCAGGACAAGTCGATCCAGATCAAGGGCAACCCGGCGCTGGTGATCTGGTTCCAGGGGCTGACCAAGTATTTGAAGCCGAGGAAGACCAAGCCGAAGCCTTGAATAGCGGGTTTGCTTACCAGATCAAATTTTCATTCCCAAAAGATTGATAAAACTGTCAGCAATGACAGGTGTATGCGCGTCTGTTTGAAGGCTCCATAAAGCTTGATATCCACATTGGATTTTCATTTCTTAATGGAGCAAAAAACATGACTCAATCATCTGACACCACCGATGCAGGCACACTGGACCCCAGCTTCGCCAACGGCGGGGTACTTAGGCTGCCGACCCCCGAGTTCACTGGGTACTACATACAGGCCATTTTGCCGCTAGCTGGAAAAGAACTGCTTCTCGGCATGCGTTTAGCGGGAGAGTTCGAACCGATTGGGCTCGCGAAATTGAATGAGGGCGGTTCGATTGATATGGCGTTTGGCGGGGCTGGCACAGGCTTGGTGGAATTCTATTTAAAAGGTGCAAGGTTGTATGTCTCCCAGCTCCGCGCTCTGAGCGATGGTGGATGGCTGGTGCTCGGTGACTACCAGACGAATGACGGTAGATCTGGAGGTAAATACCTTTTGCGGTACTTCCAGGATGGACAGCTGGATAGGTCCTTTGGCGAGAACGGTCTTCGCTTGCTTCCTGTTAGAGAAGAGCAACGGGAAGTTGAAAAAAAGCCGAGAGTTCCGGGTTGGGATGACGAGCAATCATCCGTTCAGGGGCGTCGTGCCCAAGGCCGTCAAGGAGCCGCTGCGGTCCAGCAATCGGACGGCAAGATCGTTTGGATCAATGATAGATATCCTGAGTCCGGCCCCTTGCAACAGATTGTGCTTCGTCTTAATTCGGATGGTTCGATGGACGATACATTTAACGGGGTAGGTTTTGCGGTCATTGAGCTGAAAGATATCCCCTATGATTCTTTCTATGCCGACGCAGTCGCCGTCCAGGCAGATGGAAAGGTGCTGGTCGCTGGTTATTATTCCAAGACCAGCCCGGCTTCAAGAGGTGTTTATGTGACGCGTTTCGATGCAACGGGTCGCCTCGATACCAGCTTCAACGGCGGCGTTGTGACCGTTGCGAATTCTGAGCTCATCCATGCGAACGCAATCACGGTGAGAGAAAGGGATGGCGCAATTGTTGTTATAGGTAGGGTTTCGCGCGATAGACACAGTTATGGGTTGATGTTCGTTTTAACCAGCAGTGGGTTCTTCGATTTCCATTTCAATCGCGGGCAGCCACTTTTTTCCGCGCTGCTGGCCCAAGGGCAGGATTGGCGACGTTGCGCATTGCAGGCGGACGGCTCGATTCTCGCCTCTGGTACTACGGGCAGAGGGGTTGTTGAAGAGGTAACAACAGCGCTGACGGCGCGTTTCCATTCCGATGGTTCGCTGGATCCTACGTTCAATGGTAGTGGCTTCGTGGTATTTGACGAAGACGAACAGTATGAGACTGTTGAGGATATGGCGGTAATGACAGACGGGCGGATCGTCGTTGCCGGTTTTACCTGGGTAGATGGGGAGGAGTGGCCGTACGTCCCGTATATCGATAGAGGTTGGATTATTCGTTATTTGGCGTGAACAGCCATGCAAGAACGCAGGCCGATGCTTTGGCCTCGCCACGGTGAAGGCCAAATCCAGATCGGAGTGGGTCTTGGCATGTCGGGTTGGCGGTTTGCTCTGAACTGTTATTTCTTACAGGTGCGCGAGGGCGTGTTTGGGCGTTTCATGGGATTGAAATCCGCGTTGGATCTCATTCACTTTGATGGAGCAAACATCATGGCTCAGCCAGCAGGAACTATGAGGGCAGGCACGCTAGACCCAACTTTTGCCGATGATGGTGTATTGAGGCTGCCGAGACCCGTTATTTCCGGAGTTCGGCCAGTAGCTGTTTTGCCGTTACCTGAAGGAAAGTTGCTTGTCGCCATTCTTTTATCAGGGATAGACGCGCCTGTCGCGTTAGCGCGACTGAATGAGGATGGCTCGTTCGACACCCGCTTCGGGGAACACGGAACGGGTTTCGTAGAAATCTATATGGAAGAGACCACTCTGGATGTTTGGGAGTTGCTCGCTCTAAGCGATGGTGGATGGTTGGTGATTGGCAACTACACGTTGCCCGCTGGCGGTGGTCTGTATGTGGTGCGATATCACGAAGACGGAAAACTGGACGCGTCTTTTGGCGAGAAAGGTCTGCGTTTGCTTCCCTATGACGATATGGGCGGCCCCACGGATATTGGCGTAAGCGTAGACGTTTCCGGTCAGGATGACGAAACAGCATCCTTGAGAACCTCGCGTAGTGCAGGAGGTTCAGCGGCTCTGGATGGAAAGATCTTCCTGCGCCATAGTGTAACGACTGATTCCGGCCAGAGAAAAGGAGTCGTGATTCGCCTTAACTCGGATGGCTCGACGGACTACACGTTTAACGGAGTTGGTTTCGTGCTCATCGAGCTCGAAGGCATTTCGTATGACTACAATTCTCCCGAGTCCATCGCGGTTCAGGCAGATGGCAAGGTGTTGGTCGTTGGTCAGTATGCCCTGAACAGTCTGGCTGCCAGGGGTGCCTATGTGACGCGTTTTGATGCAATGGGACGTCTCGACAAGGGTTTCAACGGCGGGGTTGTGACCGTTAGTCATTCCAGTCTCATTGTGATGCGTGACGTCGCAGTAAGCGCGACTGACGGCAGGATTGTCGCGGTAGGCAGGGCTTTTCGCAACGGTGCTCTTCATGGGTTGATGTTCGTTGTAACCCGCGATGGATTCTTCGATTACAGTTTCAATCGCGGGCAGCCACTTTTCTCCGCGCTGGCCCCGAAAGGGCTGGGCTGGCGTCGTTGTGTACTGCAGTCAGATGGTTCGATCCTTGTCGCCGGGAGTACTGGCAGTGGCTTTGCTGAAGAAGGGCTTACAGCGCTGACGGCACGTTTTCGCTCTGATGGTTCTCTGGATCCGACGTTCAATGACAACGGCTTTGTCATTTTTGACGAAGACGAGATGTACGAAAGCGTTGAGGACATGGCGGTAATGCCGGATGGACGGATCGTGGTTTGCGGTCTGGGGTGGGTAGACGGCGATCCCTGGGCTGATATAAATGCCGGTTGGGTGATTCGTTACCTGGTTTGAGTCGCGTGGATCACTGTGGCGAGGGAGTAGGCTCCTTCGCCACAAAAAGCTCATCAGTCAGTCGATGATCAGTGGTTGAACTGCGAAGCCAGTTCGCGCAGCAGCACTTCCGCGTCCAGCACTTTGCTGACTACGTCGTTGACCTTGTCCCGAGACAGGCCTACGCGCTCGAGCAATGCATCGGGAATTTCCTCGTCCGGGCCGGAGCCGATCCCTCGCGAGCGCAGCAGGCGTACGGCCAGGCATACCAGGTTCGGGTAGGCGGCGTATTCGCCGTCGTAGTGCGGGTCGTGCTGGAAGCGCAGGGCGGTGGCCAGTTCGTCGGGCATGTCCCAGTAGCGCATCAGCCAGGCGCCGATCTGCTCGCGACTGATGCCCAGCAGGTGCTGTTCCACGTAGCTGTGGCACAGGTGCGGGTTGACCTCCAGGTGTCGGCAGATCAACGAGAAGTGTGGCGGGAACACGTGGGCCAGCAGCAGATAGCCGAAGTTGTGCAGCAGGCCGGACAGATAGGTCAGGCCACCTTCGGGACGCTGGGCGCGCGGCATGGCGCGGGTCAGGCCTTCGATGACGGCGGCGGTGTAGATCGACTGGTGCCAGTACGGCGTGGTGTGTTGCGGGTGGTCCTTGGGCAGGCTCAGGGTCTTGCCCAGGGCCAGGCCCAGCGCCAGGTTGATCACCAGGTCGAAGCCCAGTACCCGGACGATGGCATCTTCCACCGAACGAATCTTGCCGGGTGAAGCGTAGTAGGGCGATGCCGCCCAGCTCACCACTTGCGCGGCCAGGGCCGGGTCGGTTTCCACCACGCCGGTGATGTCATCGATGGTCGCGTCCGGGTCGACCCGCAGCTTGATGATTTTCTGTGCGGTTTCAGCCAGCGGCGGGATCTCGATGGTTTCTTCCAGCCGTTGCTGGATACGCCGGGCGGTGAACGCCTGCACAGCCTGGGTGATTTCCGCGCGGTCGTCGTGCGGGCGGTCCAGGTTGGGGGTGATGTTGCTCACGGCTTCGCCGAACGTCGCGGCGCTGGCCTTGGTGAGCATGGTCTTGAACGCTTCGCTGGTGACTTCCAGCAACAGCCCCGGTTCG
Source organism: Pseudomonas sp. Root401 (assembly GCF_001425105.1). Lineage (NCBI taxonomy): Bacteria > Pseudomonadati > Pseudomonadota > Gammaproteobacteria > Pseudomonadales > Pseudomonadaceae > Pseudomonas > Pseudomonas sp. Root401. Next base: position 370,943 of record NZ_LMDO01000012.1, read on the forward strand.
CCGGAGTTGATCAGCAACTTCGGTTCGCGCAGCAGGCTTTCTTCGTACAGGCAGGGCGAGCTGGTCAGCGCCGGCAGGCCGGGCAGCAGGCTCAGGCTGTGCTTGCCGAGCATGCGCTCCAGGCGTTCGGTCGGCACTGCCGTGAGTTTGCGACCAGTGAGTTCGGCCAGGCGATTGAGGTCCAGCAGCTGGCTTTGCGGAAACAGCACCATGAGCGCGCCAACGGCATCGTGCAGCAACACCGCCTGCACTTTACGGGCTGGGTTCAGGCCGGGTCGTTCGAGCACTTCGTCAAAGCCGATGCCCAATTTCTCGAGCAACAGCCGAATAACAGACGGAGCGTGCGGGGATTCGGGGACGAGGGCAGCTTCTGTCATGGTCTGTATCCGTTTTCCTACAAGTTGGTCAGTATAACCAGCTTGTCCGGTACGCGCGTCCGGAAAACTGAGCGCGTGCTCACACTTGGCCGTATTGCTGCCCATGACGCAGCCAGCGATCCAGCAGCGGGCTGACGTGGTCGGGCCAGCGTTCCAGCAGCGCCTGGGCGGCGTCGCGTACGGCGGGGAGCAGGTCGGCGTCGCGCATCAGGTCGGCTACCTTGAATTGAAGCAGACCGGTCTGGCGCGTGCCGAGCATTTCACCGGGGCCGCGCAATTCGAGGTCTTTTTCGGCGATGACGAAACCGTCGTTGGTTTCGCGCATGATCCCCAGACGCTGGCGCCCGATCTGCGACAGCGGCGGGTGGTACAGCAGGACGCAATGGCTGGCGGCACTGCCCCGGCCGACGCGGCCGCGCAGTTGGTGCAGCTGCGCCAGGCCCAGCCGTTCGGGGTTTTCGATGATCATCAGGCTGGCATTGGGCACGTCGACGCCCACCTCGATCACCGTGGTCGCGACCAATAGCTGCAGGGCGCCGGCCTTGAATTCAGCCATGACGGCGGCTTTTTCGGCGGGTTTCATGCGGCCGTGGATCAGCCCGACCTTCAACTCGCCGAGGGCGGCGGTGAGGTCCTCAAAGGTGGTTTCGGCCGCCTGGCAGGTCAGTTCCTCCGACTCTTCGATCAAGGTGCACACCCAATAAGCCTGCCGCCCTTCGGCACAGGCGCTGCGCACGCGCTCGATCACCTCCACTCGTCGGGTGTCGGTGACCAGCACGGTATTGACCGGTGTGCGGCCGGGGGGCAGTTCGTCGAGGATCGAGGTGTCGAGGTCGGCGTAGGCGCTCATCGCCAGGGTTCGCGGGATCGGCGTGGCGGTCATGATCAGCTGATGAGGGCACATCCGCCCACCCACGCCTTTCTGCCGCAGGGCCAGGCGCTGTTGCACGCCGAAGCGGTGTTGTTCGTCGATGATCACCAGGGCCAGGTTCTTGAACTGCACTTCGTCCTGGAACAGCGCATGGGTGCCAACCACCATGGGCGCGCCTTCGGCGATCTGCGCCAGGGCCGCGACGCGGTTCTTGCCCTTGAGCTTGCCGGCCAGCCAGGCGACTTCGATGCCCAGCGGTTCGAGCCAGCGCTGGAAGGTGATGAAATGTTGTTCGGCGAGGATCTCGGTGGGCGCCATTAACGCCACCTGATAACCGGCCTCCAATGCCTGCAGCGCCGCCAGGGCGGCGACCACGGTCTTGCCGGCACCGACATCGCCCTGGATCAGTCGCAGCATCGGCTCGGGTTGGCTCAGGTCGTAGGCGATTTCGTTGCCGACCCGTTGCTGGGCGCCCGTGGGGGTGAAACCGAGGTTGGCCAGGTAGCGGGCCGGCAGATCCCTGGCCTTGGGCATGGCCGGGGCGCGCAGGGAACGCAGGCTTTCGCGCAGGCGTTGCTGGGACAGTTGATGGGTCAGCAGTTCTTCGAACGCCAGGCGGTGCTGGGCCCAGTGATGGCCGAGGGCGAGTTCGTCGACGTCGGCATCGGCGGGCGGATGGTGCAGGTAGCGGATCGCATCGGCCAGGGGCGCCAGGTGGTAATCCCGGGCCAGTTCCGTGGGCAGCCAGTCGGGCAGGCTGCTGGGGCCGAGCAGGGTCAGGGTTTGCTGGCAGAGCTGGCGCAGGCGTTGTTGGGTCAGGCCTTCGGTGAGCGGATAGACCGGGGTCAGGGTTTCATCCACGGGCGGCGGTTCGTCGCCAGTGATGGCGCGGTATTCCGGGTGATAGATCTCCAGCCCCGACGCCCCGGGCCGCGCCTCGCCATAGCAGCGCACGCGGGTGCCGCGCTTGAGGCCTTCCTTTTGTGCATTGCTGAAATGGTAGAAGCGCAGGCTGAGCCCGCCGGTGCCGTCCTGCAGGCGCACCACCAGGCTGCGCCGACGGCCCATGACCACGTCGGCGCCGCTGACGGTGCCTTCGATCACCGCATCCTGCCCCGGGCGCAAATGGCCGATGGGCACCACACGGGTGCGGTCCTGGTAACGCAGCGGCAGGTGAAACAGCACGTCCTGGAGGTTTTCCAGGCCGACCTTGGCCAGTTTCTCGGCCATGGCTTCACCGACACCCTTGAGTGTCGTGACCGGCACTTTCGACAGCTCAGTCATGGCCGTGGCTTACTTGCCAGCGGGCGGCTTGGCCACGGAGCACAGACGGATCGAGTCGGCGAGGATCTCGATGGCCTTGGGCCGCGGGAAACTGGCGCGCCAGGCGATGGCAACGGTGCGGAACGGCACGGGCGGCGTCAGTGGGCGGACTTCGATCACGCCGGGGGCGTAATGATGGCTGTCCACCGCCGACAGCGGCAGGATCGAAATGCCCAGGCCCGAGGCGACCATGTGGCGGATGGTTTCCAGGGAGCTGGATTCCACTGTGGTGTGCTTGGCGCCTTCGCTGCCCTTGGTCAGGGTCGGGCAGGCTTCGAGCACCTGGTCGCGGAAGCAGTGGCCTTCGCCAAGCAACAGCAGGCTCTTGTCGTTGAGCAGGGCGGCGTCGATGGTTTTTTTCTGGGTCCAGGGGTGCTGGGCCGGCATCAGGACGTAGAACGGTTCGTCGTAGAGCGGCAGGGTCAGGACGTCGGCTTCGTTGAACGGCAGGGCGATGATGATCGCGTCCAGCTCGCCGTTGCGCAGCTTGTCACGCAGCACATGGGTGAAGTTTTCTTCGATGTACAACGGCATCTGCGGGGCGACCCGGTGCAGTTGCGGAATCAGGTGCGGGAACAGGTACGGGCCGACGGTGTAGATCGCGCCGACTTTCAGCGGGGCGGTCAGTTGGTTCTTGCCGGCCTGGGCCAGTTCGCGAATGCCCTGGGCCTGCTCCAGGACCTTTTGTGCCTGGGCCACGATGCCTTCGCCCACGGGGGTCAGGCGCACGGCGCTTTTGCTGCGCTCGAAAATCAGCACACCGAGTTCGTCTTCAAGCTTTTTCACACCCACCGACAGCGTCGGCTGGCTGACGTGGCAACGCTCGGCCGCATGGCCGAAATGCTGCTCTTGGGCGAGGGTCACGATGTAGCGTAATTCTGTGAGGGTCATGGCGAGCGTCCGTGAAGTTGCGAGCCAAGCATACCGGCTGCAATCGATAGACGCACGTTATCAGACTGGGGGTGCGGTGTGACACTGTCCAATGTCTGTTGGGTGGTTGCCGGATATGAAAAAAGGCATCTTTCGATGCCTTTCTGCCGGTTGTACTCATTGTGGCGAGGGAGCTTGCTCCCGCTGGGCCTTGTGTAGGAGCTGCCGAAGGCTGCGATCTTTTGATCTTTCCCCTGACGCTTGAGGCTCAAGCGTCAGGGGAAAGATCGCAGCCTCGCTCCGCTCGGCAGCTCCTACAGGCCCAGCGGGAGCAAGCTCCCTCGCCGCAGGATTCACCCTGCCATCGGGGTGCTAGGTCTGGATCAACGCCGGCGCTTGTCGATGGAGTACACAAACGGTGCCGTCAGTTCGATGGTGCCGTTGGTCAGCAGCTCCGCCGGTGGCTTGGGCAGCGGTTGGGCGCGGCGGATCATTTCCAGGGTGGCCTTGTCCAGCAAGTCCGTGCCGGAGCTGCCCACCAGTTCGAATGACAACACGTTGCCTTCGGCATCCACCACGAAGCGCAGGCGGTTGGTGCCTTCCTTGTTCATCTGCTGGGCCCTGGGCGGGTACTTCTTGTACTTGCCCAGGTGCGCCAGCAGCGTGCCCTGCCAATTGGCCTTGGCCGCCGATTGCGCAGGCGACGGGCCAGGCGCTGGTTGCGCGGACTTCTCGGCGACTGACTGGGTTGGCGGGGTGTCGCTGGGCTTCTGCTCCGACGGCTGTTCCTTCGGTGGCTCGGGCTTTTTTTCCACCGGTTTGGGTTTGGGCGGTTGCGGCTTTGGCTTGGGCTTGACCGGTTTGGGCACGGAAATCTCCGGCTTCGGCGCTTCGGCAAGCTTGGGCAGCGGCAATTCTTCGACCGGCTCGGGAGGTTGCGGCGGTGTGACGACTTTTGGCGGTGCCGGTGGCGGTGGGGCGGGTACCGGCGCCAGCTCGACCATCATCGCCTGGGGAGGCAATTCGATGGGCGCGCGTGATGTCCAGTTCAGCGCCACGGCGATGGCAAGCGCATGCACGCCCAACACCACGGCCAGGCTACCGCTGTAACGCGTCAGCTTTTGGCGCGTCGTGATCATTTCTTGGGCGCCGTCTCGAGTCCGACCAGACCGACCTTCAGGTAGCCGGCGCCCCGCAGCGCGTCCATCACGCTCATCAGGTCACCGTAGTCCACGCCTTTGTCGGCCTGGAAGAAGATCGTCGTGTCTTTCTTGCCCTGGGTCTTGGCGTCGAGGGTCGCGCCGAGGGTTTCGGCCTTGACCTCGTCTTCACCCAGGAACAGCCGCTGGTCAGCCTTGACGCTGAGGAACACCGGTTTTTCCGGCCGTGGCGAAGGCTTGGCCGTCGACGCTGGCAGGTCAACCTTGATGTCCACGGTGGCGAGTGGGGCGGCCACCATGAAGATGATCAACAGCACCAGCATCACGTCGATGAACGGCGTGACGTTGATTTCGTGGTTCTCGGCCAGATCGTCGTCTGCGCCTTCTTTCAAATGCAGGCCCATGGCCGATTACCCCACTTTCACCATGTGCGGTTGCGAGCCACGCTCGGGCGGCAGGTGGTCGAGGTCGCGGCTGACCAGCAGCAGGACTTCGGCCGAAGCGTCGGAGACCTGGGCCTTGTAGCCGGCAATGGAGCGGGCGAAGACGTTGTAGATCACCACGGCCGGGATCGCTGCGACCAGGCCCAATGCCGTTGCCAGCAAGGCTTCGGCGATGCCGGGTGCGACGACGGCGAGGTTGGTGGTCTGGGTCTTGGCGATGCCGATGAAGCTGTTCATGATGCCCCACACGGTGCCGAACAGGCCGACGAACGGCGCGGTAGAGCCGATGGTGGCGAGCACGCCGGTGCCGCTGCTCATGTTGCGACCACAGGCGGCGACCAGGCGCTCGAGGCGGAAGCTCACGCGTTCCTTGATGCCTTCTTTCTCGCGGCTGTTGGCTGACAGGCGCATCTCTTCGAGTGCGTCATGCACCAGCAGGTTGGCAAGAGTGCCTGCCTTCGCGGCAGTGGCGCTGGCTTCCTTGAGGGTGGTGGCTTTTTTCAGGGCGGCGATTTCACCTCGCAAGCGACGCTTGGCACCCAGCAGCTCGAAGCCTTTGGCAATCCAGATGGTCCAGGTGATGATCGAGGCGATGGCCAGGCCGATCATCACGATTTTCACGATGATGTCGGCGTTCTTGTACATGCCCCATGGCGACAGGTCGTGGGCCATGCCCAGGGAGTTGTCGGCTTCGAGCACCTGAGGTGCGTCGGCTTCGACGGCTTGGGCCGGGTCGGTGGCGACAGGCGTTGCGACGGGCGCGGCCGGGTCGGCCGGTGCCTGGGCAGCCGCCGGTGCGGTGGCCGGGGTCGTCGCGGGCGTCTGTGCATCGGCGAAGGCGGCGGCCGGAGCCAGTAGCAGGCTGAACAGCAGGGCGGCTACCGTGCTCCAGGCACGAGGTCGATTGGTTGGCGAAGCGGGGGACAGAGAGCGTTTCATGCTGGCCGGACCTGAGAGGAAAAAGAAGGTTGATGTTCTTCCAGGCCTCGTGGGGCCGAGAACAAAGTGGTGGGCATTATTGCAATTAATTCTTGTTAACAAAAGTAATACAGTAACTTTTTTTCTCACATGGCTAGCCGCTCGTCCCCTGCGAAGGCTAGTCTGCGGCTTTGCCAGAGGAGTTCTTGATGTCCGCGCCTTCTGTTTTGATCGCCGGCTGCGGTGATATCGGCGGCCGCCTGGCCCGCCAGTTAGTCGCCGAGCATTGGCAAGTCCATGGCCTGCGGCGCACGGTTTCGAAGCTGCCAGCGGGCGTCATCGGGGTGGCGGGGGATTTGTTCAGCGAGCAATGTCCCGCCGACTGGCCCACCGGGTCACTGGATTACCTGGTGTACAGCGCCGCAGCCACCGACCATGACGAAGCGGGTTATCGCACGGCTTATGTCGAAGGGTTGCAGCATGTGTTGGGCTGGTTGAAGCAGCATGGCCAGCGGCCCAAGCGTCTGCTGTTTGTGTCCAGCAGCAGTGTTTATGGGCAACAGCAGGGCGAATGGGTGGATGAAACCTCGCCTACCGTGGCCGGCGGCTATTCCGGGCGGTTGATGCTCGAAGCCGAGCAAGTGGCCTTGGACAGTGGCATCCCGGCCAGTCGCGTGCGCCTGACCGGCATCTATGGGCCGGGTCGTGAATGGTTGCTGAGCCAGGTGCGCCAAGGCTATCGCGTCGTGATCGACCCACCGCTGTACGCCAATCGCATCCACGCCGACGATGCCGCCGGCCTGCTGGCGTTCCTGCTGGAGGCCGATAGCCAGGGCCAGGTGCTGGACGATTGCTACATCGGCGTCGACGACACCCCCGCGCCGCTGGCCGAGGTGGTGGGCTGGTTGCGTGAATACATGGGCGTCACCCAGTGGGCCGAAGACGCCAGCGTGCGTCGTGCCGGCAGCAAGCGCTGCAGCAATGCCCGGGCCAAGGCCTTGGGCTGGACGCCGCGGTACCCGAGTTTTCGCGAGGGGTATGCGGCGATTCTGGAAGGGCGCTGCTGACACGGGCCTGCTCGGCGTGTGCTCGATGATGTCGTTCGGCGCCAAGGGCTAGTCCTGGGGCTCTTACCGTCCCGAGTACCTTCCAGGTCTTGACTTGGTTCATCTAGCTCGCCGAGCATTATCCGTTGCTTGCCGAAACCAAGCGTGATCTGCAGGCCACCCGCAACCGCTTCAATCATCTTTTGCGTCGTCGATGTGGGCCAACATCCTATCGAACGACCTGACAGCGACAAGGACCGTCATCAATGCAAGCCAGTTTCAGCAAAGGCGTTATCTTTGCACTCTCCGCCGCCGCGCTTAACGCCACGATAGGCGTGCTCAGCAAAGTGCTCATGAGCAATGGTTTCACCGCCAGCAGTGTCGCCGTCATAAAGACCGTCCTGGGTTGTCTGCTGCTCTCGGCCTTGCTGTTGTTTATCAAGCGTCCGGCGACGACGGCCAAATGGACCCAGGCAGCGATCTGCGCCTTTCTTGGTATCTTTGTGCTGTTCCACTTCGAAACGGCTGCCTATCGGCATTACGCTGCGGCGGGTGTGGTCGTGATGCTGATGGCCAGTGCTTCCATCTCCTCGATTGTGCTCGGACGCATCATCCTCAAGGATGCGATCACCGCGAATGCCACTGTGGGTGCCGCCTTGGCGATCGCCGGAATCGCGGTGATCTTTGGCGCCGATCTGCAGCAGGGCTTCACGCTCCAAGGCGTTGCGCTCGCGTCCATGGCGGGCTGCGGCTATGGGGCGTTTTCGGTCGCCATGAAACGGATGGGCGTGTCCGGTGGGCTGCACTTCACTCGACAGTTGCTGTTCTTCGGCAGCCTGTACTTGCTGATGCCGGCTTCGGCCGACGGCTTCGTGATCGGTGAACTGTCGCCCTGGGCGATTGCTGCACTGCTGGCGCTGGCCGCGCTGCCGACCATCCTCGGCTTTTTCTGCACCACCAAGGCAATCGAGTACCTCAAGCCATCCCAGGTGCAAGCCTTGGAGCTGACCGAGCCGCTGTTCGCCGCATTGCTGGCATTTGTTGTGCTCAATGAAGTGCCGCGCGAAAGCCTGTACCCGGGCGCACTACTGATCATCATTGGGCTGTGTTTCTCCAATGAGCTGATCCGCCTGGGTAGAAAAAAGCCTGTCCCGTCTCGCGCGTGAACCTTTGCCGGGAGGGGACGCTTGTACCGTTATTTCAAAGCGCCCTATCCCTTACTGCTTTTCCAGCAACCACCGCCGAGTGCCCGGCGTGAACGAAGGCATTTCATCAGCTAGCGCGGCGTTGACGGTCTGGAAGATCTCCAGCTTCTTGCCGTCGCGGGCAAAGATCCAGGTGTTGCCCTGGCCGTTCTGTTGCAGCCAGATGTTGTCGTTGCCACCGCTCATGGAGGCGCAGTCGCCGGCCAGGCACAAAGCGTAGCGATCGGCACCCGGCAGGCCGCTGACCTGGCCGTCGGGCTGGAATTGCACGGTGGCGCCCTGGCCGGGGCCGCTGGCGATGTTCCAGGTGCCGCCAAGGTAGGCGGCATACAGCGCGCGCTCGAAACTGGCACCGATGGGCGCGCCTTCCGGGACCTGGGCTTGTGCGCGGTCGAACACCTGCTGCGGTTCGTTCTCGGTGGCGGCCTGGCTCAACTGGTCGCCATCGCGCTTGAGTTCGCTGGCGGAGCTGCCGTAGAAATCGACTTTCCAGGCGCCGTCTTCTTCGCCCAGCAATTTGCCTTCGACGTTTTCAAAACCGTTGGTGTAGCGTGCCTGACCGGCCCGGGTGTTGACGTCCCATTCCAGGTTCGGGCCATAGCCCTGCAGCGCTTCGCGAAGCGGGCCGCCCTTGGCGGCAGCGTCGATGGCTGCCTGGTTGATCCAGGTGCCGCTGATGTCACGGTCGGCAGGGTCGCTGGCGCAGCCGCCCAGAAGCAGGGCTGCCAGCGAGAGAGCAAGCGCTTTGCGCATGGTGGAATCCTTTCAAGACGAAAACGGCGCAGCGGGAGAGGCTGCGCCGGCCTTATTACTCGATGACCAGGATGGCATCCATCTCAACCTGAGCGCCCTTTGGCAGGGCGGCCACGCCGATGGCGGCGCGGGCAGGGTAAGGCTGGTCGAAGTACTTGCCCATGATCTCGTTGACCTTGGCGAAGTGGCTCAGGTCGGTGAGGAAGATGTTCAGCTTGACGATGTCCTTGAACGAACCACCGGCGGCCTCGGCCACGGCCTTGAGGTTTTCGAACACCTGCACGGTCTGGGCTTCGAAGCCTTCCACCAGTTCCATGGTTTTCGGGTCCAGTGGGATCTGGCCCGACATGTACACGGTGTTGCCGGCCTTGATCGCCTGGGAATAAGTACCGATGGCGGCCGGGGCCTTGTCGCTGGTGATAACAGTCTTGGTCATTGATGACTCCTGATAATGAGGTGGCTATTTGAGGAGCTATGCGCGCATCCGGGTGATACGGATAACCCCGGTCAGGGCGCGCAGTTTCTTGATCACGCGGGCCAGGTGCACACGGTCGTGCACGCTGACCACCAATTGAACGACGCTGATGCGGCCATCGCGTTCGTCCATGCTGATTTTTTCGATATTGCCATCGGCGGCATTGACGCTGCTGGCCAGCAGGGCGATCAGGCCGCGCTGGTGTTCCAGCTCGACCCGCAGCTCGACGTTGAATTCGCCGGTGACATCCTTGGCCCAGGAGAGCTGGATGCATTTTTCCGGGTTGTGACGGATTTCGCTGATGTTGCGGCAGTTGTCCAGGTGCACCACCATCCCTTTGCCAGCGGACAAATGGCCGACAATCGGATCGCCCGGGATCGGCGTACAGCACTTGGCATAACTGAGCACCAGGCCTTCGGTGCCGCGAATCGCCAGCGGGCCTTCGGGGCTTGGCAACTGTTCGCCTTCGCCGAGCAGGCGGCGGGCGACCACGTAGGCCATGCGATTGCCCAGGCCGATGTCTTCGAGCAGGTCTTCGATCAGTTCGAGGCGGTATTCGTGGAGCATCACCTGCACACGCTCGGCCGGGATCTTGTCCAGCGAGCTGTCGAAACCGTTCAGTACCTTGTTCAGCAGGCGTTCGCCGAGGCTGATGGATTCGGAGCGGCGTTGCAGTTTCAAGGCATGGCGGATATGGGTGCGGGCCTTGCCGGTGACCACGAAATTGAGCCACGCCGGGTTGGGCCGGGCGCCCGGGGCGCTGACGATCTCCACCGTGGAACCGCTTTGCAGTGGTTCGGACAACGGTGCCAGGCGGCGGTTGATCCGGCACGCGATGCAACTGTTGCCGACGTCGGTGTGCACCGCATAGGCAAAGTCCACGGCCGTGGAGCCTTTGGGCAGCTCCATGATCCGGCCCTTGGGCGTGAAGACATAGACCTCGTCCGGGAACAGGTCGATCTTCACGCTCTCGATGAATTCCAGGGAGTTGCCGGCACGCTGCTGCATTTCCAGCACACCCTTGACCCATTGCCGGGCGCGGGCGTGGGTGCTCTTGGGCTGTTCGTCGCCGCTGGATTTGTACAGCCAGTGGGCGGCGATGCCGTTGTTGGCCATCTCTTCCATTTCGCGGGTGCGGATCTGGATTTCAATGGGTACGCCGTGCATGCCGAACAGCGTGGTGTGCAGCGACTGATAGCCGTTGGCCTTGGGGATCGCGATGTAATCCTTGAAGCGCCCCGGCAACGGTTTGTACAAATTATGTACAGCGCCCAGCACGCGGTAGCAGGTATCGACTTTGTCGACGATGATCCGGAACGCGTAGACGTCCATGATCTCGTTGAAGGCCCGACGCTTGCCGCGCATTTTCTTGTAGATGCCGTAGAGGTGTTTCTGCCGCCCGCTGACTTCGCCTTCGATGCCGTCGATGGCCAGGCAGTGGCTCAGGGACTCTTCGATCTTGTTGACGATCTCCTTGCGGTTGCCCCGGGCGCGCTTGACGGCCTGGTTGATCCGCGCCGAACGCATCGGGTGCATGGCCTTGAAGCCGAGGTCTTCGAACTCGATGCGGATCGCGTGCATGCCCAGGCGGTTGGCGATGGGGGCGTAGATTTCCAGGGTTTCCTTGGCGATGCGCCGGCGTTTTTCGCCGGACAGCACTTCCAGGGTGCGCATGTTGTGCAGGCGGTCGGCGAGCTTGACCAGGATCACGCGAATGTCGCGGGCCATGGCCATGGCCATTTTCTGGAAGTTTTCGGCCTGGGCCTCGGCCTTGGTCTCGAAGTTCATCTGGGTCAGCTTGCTGACCCCGTCGACCAGTTCGGCCACGGTTTCGCCGAACTGCGCTTGCAGCGCTTCCTTGGCAATGCCGGTGTCTTCGATCACGTCATGCAGCATCGCCGCCATCAGGCTCTGATGGTCCATGTGCATGTCGGCAAGAATATTCGCCACCGCAAGTGGATGCGTGACGTACGCCTCACCGCTGCGGCGGCGTTGGCCGTCGTGGGCTTGTTCGGCGTAGAAATAGGCTCGGCGGACCAGATTGACCTGGTCCGTGCCGAGGTAGGCCGATAAGCGATCGGCGAGGGCGTCTATGCTCGGCATGATGATGACTCCTGCCGTTTGCTGTGACCCCGCGCCGTGCTACGTCGACCAGGCATAGGCTTAGACCGCCTCGTTGGACTCGTCCTCGAACGCTGCGAACAGCGGTTCGTCTTCGACGATTTCAGCGTTGGCGATGAACTCGTAGCTCATCAGGCCTTCGGCGATTTCACGCAGCGCTACTACGGTAGGCTTGTCGTTTTCCCACTGGACCAACGGCTCTTTGCCACCGGTGGCCAGTTGACGGGCACGCTTGGTAGAGAGCATGACCAGCTCAAAGCGGTTTTCCACGTGTTCTAGGCAGTCTTCAACGGTTACGCGGGCCATGGTATTCCTCGGAGCGAATGCAATATGCGCGCTGCCCGGTTGGGCGAGCGGACTCGACAGTTTAAAAAAACACCAGCGTTTAGGGAAGCGCTGATTTTTTAACCAAACCCCTCGGCGCGCTGCGACTACCAATGTAAAGCCGTCGCAGCGGTTTTGGGAAGGGCTGTTCAGCCCAACAATTCGGCCAATAATTTGCCGAAACGTTGCTGCTGGCGTTTCTGCTGCAGCTGGCTGGCGCGGAAAATCGCTTTCAGGTCGTCCAGCGCGTGGGCGAAATCGTCGTTGATGATCAGGTAATCATAGTCGACGTAGTGACTCATCTCGCTGACCGCTTCGCGCATCCGGCCCTCGATGATGTCGTCGCTGTCCTGGCCACGGTTGGTCAGGCGCTGGCGCAAGGCTTGCTGGCTTGGCGGCAGGATGAAGATCGAACGGGCCTGGGGCATCAGCTTGCGCACCTGCTCGGCGCCTTGCCAGTCGATTTCCAGGATCAGGTCGTGACCTTCGTCCAGGGTCTGCTGCAGGTAGCTTTGCGAAGTGCCATAAAGATTGCCGAAAACTTCGGCGCGTTCCAGGAAGTCGCCGTGTTCGGCCATCTTCACGAACTCTTCGCGGTCGACGAAGTGATAGTTCACACCATTCACTTCGCCCGGGCGCATGGCGCGGGTGGTGTGCGAGACCGAGACGCGGATCTGCGGTTCGGCGTCGATCAGTGCCTTGACCAGGCTGGTCTTGCCGGCGCCCGAGGGCGCGGAAATGATGTAGAGGGTGCCGGTGCTGTGGGTCATGTCGTTAGCCTTACTCAATGTTCTGCACTTGTTCGCGCATTTGCTCGATCAACACCTTGAGGTTGACCGCCGCCTGGGTGCTGCGCGGGTCGAAGGCCTTGGAGCCCAGTGTATTGGCTTCGCGGTTGAGCTCCTGCATCAGGAAGTCGAGGCGGCGACCGGCCGCACCGCCGGACTTGAGCACCCGGCGAACTTCGATGATGTGGGTGCTCAGGCGATCCAGTTCTTCGGCCACGTCGCTCTTTTGCGCGAGCATGACCATTTCCTGTTCCAGGCGTTGCGGGTCCAGCTCGGCCTTCATGTCGGTGAAGCGGTCGAGGACTTTCTGGCGCTGGGTGGCGAGCATCTGCGGGACCAGCTCGCGCAGGGTGCTGACGTCTTCTTCGATGGAGCTCAGGCGCTCGTTGATCAGCCGGGCCAGCTCCGCGCCTTCACGCTCGCGGCCGGCCTTGAGTTCCTTGAGGCCTTCATTGAACAGTGCCATCGCCTCGGCGTTCAGCGCCTGCGGGTCGCTCGCATCGCCCACCAGCACGCCGGGCCAGGCCAGGACTTCCAATGGATTCAGGGCGGCAGGGTGCTTGATCAGGCTGGCGACGGTTTCGGCGGCGGCGACCAGTTGCGCGGCGCGCTCGCGGTCCACCTGCAAGGCTTTGCCAGTGCTTTCTTCGGTGAAACGAAGGGTGCATTCCAGCTTGCCCCGGGACAGGCCCTGGCGCAGTGCCTCGCGCACACCCCCTTCCAGGTCGCGGAAAGACTCGGGCAGGCGCAGGTGCGGCTCCAGGTAGCGGCTGTTGACCGAGCGCAGTTCCCAGCTCAGCGTGCCTTGGGCCCCGGCTTTTTCGACGCGGGCGAAGGCGGTCATGCTGTGCACCATGGCGGTTCCTCGCAATGCAGGCCGGCACGACGGTGGTCGTGGGCCTGGAATCTGTAAATTAAAAGCCCAAGGGCAGCAAAGGCGCAGGATTGTAGCGCAGTGAGGCGTATGCCCCCAACCGCGCTTGCGACAAAGCGCAGCAGCCCGTCGGGCGGGCCTTTGCGCGGCTTCGCTCGAGCCGCCTTTTCAGAGCCGCGCGACGTTTAACTGCCCTATGACGATTCACGGCTCTATAATGCTCGGCAGTTTTCCGTCCTCCGTACAGGTATTCCCTATGAAACGTCCAAGTGGTCGCGCTGCCGATCAGCTTCGCTCGATCCGCATTACCCGCAACTACACCAAACACGCCGAGGGATCTGTACTGGTCGAATTCGGTGATACCAAGGTCATCTGCACCGTCAGCGTCGAAAACGGCGTGCCACGGTTCCTCAAGGGCCAGGGCCAGGGTTGGTTGACGGCCGAATACGGCATGCTGCCGCGCGCCACCGGTGAGCGGAACCAGCGTGAGGCCAGCCGTGGCAAGCAGGGCGGCCGTACCCTGGAAATCCAACGCTTGATCGGCCGTTCGCTGCGTGCTGCTCTGGACATGTCCAAGTTGGGCGACGTGACGCTGTATGTCGATTGCGACGTGATCCAGGCCGACGGCGGCACGCGTACTGCGTCCATTACCGGGGCCATGGTCGCCTTGGTCGATGCCTTGAAAGTGATCAAGAAGCGCGGCGGCCTCAAGGGCGGCGACCCGCTCAAGCAAATGATCGCCGCTGTGTCCGTGGGCATGTACCAGGGCGAGCCGGTGCTGGACCTGGATTACCTGGAAGACTCCGCCGCCGAGACTGACCTGAACGTGGTCATGACCAGTGCCGGCGGTTTCATCGAAGTCCAGGGCACTGCCGAGGGCGCGCCGTTCCAGCCGGAAGAATTGAACGCTATGCTGGAATTGGCGAAGAAAGGCATGAACGAAATCTTCGAACTGCAAAAGGCCGCCTTGGCTGACTGATCGAATCCCGCTTCAAGACAAGGAGAGCGTCATGAGTGATGAGCAAATCCTGCTGCCCCAGCCGAGCAAAGAGGCGCGTCAATGGGCAATGTTTTGTCACCTGTCCGCCTTGTTGGGGATCTGGATTCCGTTCGGCACGCTGATCGGGCCGCTGGTGCTCTGGCAGCTCAAGCGTGAGTCCGACCCGTTCATCGATGCCCAGGGCAAGGAAGCGCTGAACTTCCAGATCACCGTGGCGATTGCCTCGGCGATCTGCCTGCTGCTGATGGTCGTGGTGATCGGCTTCTTCCTCTTCGGCCTGGTGGCCATCGGTGCGTTGGTGTTGACCATCATTGGTGGCGTGAAGGCCAATGAAGGGCAGCCGTATCGGTATCCGTTTACCTGGCGGTTGGTCAAATAACGATCAGTAAACGCCTGCCCCTTGTGGGAGCGAGCTTGCTCGCGATAGCGATTTATCATCCAGCGTTGATGTTGGTTGATCCACCGCCATCGCGAGCAAGCTCCCACAGTTGTTTTTTCAGGGCCATAAAAAAACCGACATTGCTGTCGGTTTTTTTGTAGGTACGAATGGTGCTTAGATGGTCAGCGTCCAGTCGTAATCCACGATCAGCGGCGCATGCTGCGAGAACCGTGGCTGGCGCGGCAGGCGGGCGCTGCGTACGAAGCGGCGCAGCCCAGGCGTCAGCAGCTGGTAGTCGAAGCGCCAGCCAAGGTTGAGCATCTCGGCCTGTTCGTTGTCCGGCCACCAGCTGTACTGGTCGCCTTCACGGCTGACTTCACGCAGGGCGTCGACATAACCCATGTTGCCAATGATCTCGTCCATCCAGGCCCGTTCCGGCGCCAGGAAGCCAGGAGATTGTTGGCTGTCGCGCCAGTTCTTGATATCCAGCTTCTGTTGCGCCACGTACAGCGAGCCACAATAGATGTACTCACGACGTTTGCGCCGCTGTTTATCCAGATAACGGGCGAAGTCGTCCATCAACTTGAATTTCTGATTCAAATCTTCATCGCCGTTCTGCCCCGAAGGGAGCAGTAAGGTCGCGATGCTGACCTTGTCGAAATCGGCTTGCAGGTAGCGCCCGTAGCGGTCCGCCGTCTCGAAACCGAGACCGTTGATGACAGCCTTCGGTTGCAGCCGCGAGTACAAAGCCACGCCACCCTGGGCGGGGACTTCGGCATCGCAGGCATAAAGGAAGTAACCATCCAGTTGGAAGGCTGCATCGTCCAGTTCAAAGGCGGAGGCGCGGGTGTCCTGCAGGCAGATGACGTCGGCATTCTGTGCTTGCAGCCAACTGAGCAAACCACGCTCGACTGCAGCCTGAATACCATTGACGTTCACACTGATGATCCGCATAAATGGCCCCAAAAATCACGTGCGTGTATGATACACGCCGTGTACCTATTTAGCTAAATCCGCGGTATTTGAGGCTTTTTTTCATGCAGGCGTATCAGCGCGATTTCATTCGCTTTGCCATCGATCGCGGCGTTTTGCGCTTCGGTGAGTTCACCCTCAAGTCCGGGCGCACCAGCCCGTACTTCTTCAATGCCGGCCTGTTCAACACCGGTTCCGCCCTGGCGCAACTGGGTCGTTTCTATGCGGCAGCCATCGTCGAGAGCGGTATCCCGTTCGACGTGCTGTTCGGCCCGGCCTACAAAGGCATCCCGTTGGCCGCCACCACTGCCGTCGCCCTGGCCGAACACCACGGCCGCGACTTGCCTTGGTGCTTCAACCGCAAGGAAGCCAAGGCCCATGGCGAAGGCGGCAGCCTGGTGGGTGCACCGCTGACCGGCGACGTGTTGATCATCGACGACGTCATCACTGCCGGCACTGCCATTCGCGAAGTGATGCAGATCATCGGTTCCCAGGAAGGCGCCAAGGCCGCTGGCGTGCTGATCGCCCTGAACCGCCAGGAGCGCGGCAACGGTGAGCTGTCGGCGATCCAGGAAGTGGAGCGCGACTTCGGTATTCCGGTGATCAGCATTGTGTCGCTGAACCAGGTGCTGGAGTTTTTGGCCGACGATCCGCAGCTCAAGCAGCATTTGCCGGCGGTTGAGGCTTATCGGGCGCAGTTCGGCGTCTAAGAAGCCCGCTGATTTTGATCTTGTGGCGAGGGAGCTTGCTCCCGCTGGGCTGCGCAGCGGCCCCAACATTTTTGCGGTCGCTGCGCGACCGAGCGGGAGCAAGCTCCCTCGCCACAAAAGCATCATCTGGAAAAGAGGTGTAAAAAAAGACCCCGCTCAGTCTGGCTGAGCGGGGTCTTTTTTTACCGGTATCGCTTAAGGACGCTTGCGATTGCTGATCAATGTACCCACGCCGGTGTCGGTGAAGATCTCCAGCAGGATCGCATTCGGTACCCGGCCGTCGATGATCAACGAGCTGCCGACGCCGCCTTGTACCGCTTCCAGCGCGCAACGAATCTTCGGCAGCATGCCGCCGTAGATGGTGCCATCGGCGATCAGGTCATCGACCTGCTGGGTCGACAGTCCGGTCAGGACTTTGCCCGACTTGTCCATCAGGCCGGCGATGTTGGTCAGCAGCATCAGCTTTTCAGCTTTCAGTGCCTCGGCAACCTTGCCCGCCACCAGGTCGGCGTTGATGTTGTACGACTCGCCGTTGGCGCCCACGCCGATGGGCGCGATGACCGGGATGAAGTCGCCCTTGACCAGCAGGTTCAGCAGGTCGGTGTTGATGCCGACCACTTCGCCCACATGACCGATGTCGATGATTTCCGGCTGGGTCATCTCCGGTGTCTGGCGGGTGACGGTGAGTTTCTTCGCCCGGATCAGCTCGGCGTCCTTGCCTGTCAGGCCGATGGCGCTGCCGCCATGACGGTTGATCAGGTTGACGATGTCCTTGTTGACCTGGCCGCCCAGGACCATTTCCACCACATCCATGGTCTGCGCGTCGGTCACGCGCATGCCATCGATGAAGTGGCTTTCGATCGACAGGCGCTTGAGCAGGTCGCCGATTTGCGGGCCACCACCATGTACAACCACCGGGTTGATCCCCACGGCCTTCAT
Organism: Pseudomonas sp. Root401; assembly: GCF_001425105.1. Classification (NCBI taxonomy): domain Bacteria; kingdom Pseudomonadati; phylum Pseudomonadota; class Gammaproteobacteria; order Pseudomonadales; family Pseudomonadaceae; genus Pseudomonas; species Pseudomonas sp. Root401. The sequence goes on from NZ_LMDO01000012.1 coordinate 388,491, forward strand.
CAGCACGATGTCGCGGGCGAAGCCGGTCTTGAGCTCCTCGCTTTCCATCGCGTTGCCGCCGTATTTGATCACCAGGGTCTTGCCGACGTAGCGTCGGATATAAGGCAACGCTTCGGACAGGACCTTGGCGGTGTTGGCGGCGGCTTCGCGTTCGAGGGTCATTCAGGGCTCCGGTAGTGCTTCAAAAAATCAAAACGGTAGTTGGAGATCAGGTGCAACACGTTTGAGTTGGGTGTGGAACACATCCTTGATGCGCTGCAGTTCGGCCTCGTTGTCGGCCTCGAAACGCAGCACCAGCACCGGGGTGGTGTTGGATGCGCGAACCAGGCCCCAGCCGTGGGGATAGTCGACCCGCACACCATCGATGGTGGTCAGTTCGGCGCCTTCACCCCATTGAGCGTCGTGCAGTGCATCAATGATGCTGAATTTGCTCTCTTCGGTCACATGGATATTGATTTCTGGCGTAGAAATATCGTTCGGGAAGGTTGCGAACAGCTCTTCGGCGGTGGATTTCTCCTTGCTGAGGATTTCCAGCAGGCGCGCGGCGCTGTAGATGCCGTCGTCAAAACCGAACCAGCGTTCCTTGAAGAAGATGTGGCCGCTCATTTCGCCGGCCAGCAGGGCGCCGCTCTGTTTCATTTTCTTCTTGATCAACGAATGACCGGTTTTCCACATCAGTGGACGACCACCATATTCCTTGATCAGCGGCACCAGGCGACGGGTGCATTTGACGTCGAAAATGATCTCGGTATCCGGGTTGCGTGCCACCACGTCCTTGGCGAACAGCATCAGCAGGCGGTCGGGGAACACCACGCTGCCGGTATTGGTCACCACGCCCACGCGGTCGCCGTCGCCGTCGAAGGCCAGGCCCAGGTCGGCGTTGGTTTCCTTGACCTTGGCGATCAGGTCCTCGAGGTTTTCCAGCTTGCCCGGATCCGGGTGGTGGTTAGGGAAGTTGCCGTCCACGTCGCAAAACAGCGGGATGACTTCGCAGTTCAGGGCTTCGATCAGTTGCGGGGCGATCACGCCAGCCGCGCCGTTGCCGCAGTCGACCACCACTTTCAGGCGACGGGCGAGTTTCACGTCCTTGACGATCTCGTCGTTGTAGCGAGGAAGGATATCGACCTTGGTCACGCTGCCCTGGCCGCTGCTCAGGTCATTGGTCTTGAGGCGGGTGTGCAGGGCCTGGATCTGCTCGTTGGCGAGGGTGTCGCCGGCGATGACGATCTTGAAGCCGTTGTAGTTCGACGGGTTGTGGCTGCCGGTGAGCATCACCCCGGACTTGCCGGCCAACACGTTGGCGGCGTAGTACAGCGCCGGGGTCGGCACCAGGCCCACGTCGCTGACGTGGCAGCCACTGTCGGCAACGCCTTTGATCAGTTGTTCGACCAGCTCAGGGCCCGACAAGCGGCCATCACGGCCAACGCACACGTTCGGTTCGCCCTGGGCCAGGCTTTGGGTGCCAATGGCGCGGCCGATCCAGTAGGCGGTTTCGGCGGTAAGGGTTTCCGGTACCACGCCACGGATGTCGTAGGCGCGGAAGATGCTGTCAGGGAAGATCGGGGCGATTGCGGCTGGGGTGTTCATGGGCGGGGCGCTCTATCAGGAAAGTGACTGGACAGGCCGACGGTTAGCATCGGCAGGCTCAAGCTGAAGGGTATGACGGCGTTTTTGACAGAGAGTTCGTGGTGGGAAAGTGCCATGAGACAGCGTTACCCCGGCCTCGCTCGCCTAATACATTGATTCCGGGTGGGAAACCTAGCAGAAAGCCATTGCGCATTTTTTGTCCTGAAACACAAGCTTCACAAACGGGCCGGGCAGGACGCCCGGCCTGTAACCACCGGTCAATGGCTGCCGGAATGCCCGAAACCACCCGCGCCGCGCTGGCTTTCGTCGAATTCTTCGACCAGTTCGAAGTGGGCCTGGACCACCGGCACCAGCACCAGCTGCGCGATGCGTTCGCCCACGGCAATGTTGAAGGCCGTTTGGCCGCGGTTCCAGCACGACACCATCAGTTCGCCCTGGTAGTCGGAGTCGATCAGGCCCACCAGGTTGCCCAGCACGATGCCGTGCTTATGGCCCAGGCCCGAGCGCGGCAGGATCAGCGCGGCCAGGCCCGGATCGCCGATGTACACCGACAGGCCGGTAGGAATCAGCAAGGTCTGGCCCGGCTCCAGGATCGTGTCCTGCTTGAGCATCGCCCGCAGGTCGAGACCGGCGGAGCCCGGTGTGGCGTATTGCGGCAGCGGGAATTCGTTGCCGATGCGTGGGTCGAGGATCTTGGCTTGTAGGGCGTGCATGGACATTAAACCTGGTTCAGACGTTCGGCGATAAAGGTGATCAGCTGACGGGCAATCTTGCTCTTGCTGGTCTGGGCGAAAAGTGTGGCGTGCAACTGGCGGTCGATCACGCTGCAGGCGTTTTCTTCGCTGTTGAAGCCGATGCTCGGGTTGGCCACGTCGTTGGCGACGATCAAGTCGAGGTTCTTGTCCTTGAGCTTGCGTGCGGCGTAATCGAGCAGGTGTTCGGTCTCGGCGGCAAAGCCGACACTGAACGGTCGGTCGGGGCGGGTGGCGATGCTGGCCAGGATGTCCGGGTTGCGCACCATCTGCAGTAGCAGGCCGTCGCCGCTTGTAGGGTCTTTCTTCAATTTTTGCGGGGCAACGACTTCGGGGCGGTAGTCCGCCACCGCCGCCGAGGCGATGAACAGGTCGCAGGGGATGGCCGCTTCACAGGCCGCGAGCATGTCCCGGGCGCTGACCACGTCGATGCGCGTGACCCGGTCCGGGGTCGGCAAGTGCACGGGGCCGGTGATCAGCGTCACCCGGGCGCCGGCTTCCACGGCGGCTTCGGCCAGGGCGAAGCCCATTTTTCCGGAGCTGTGGTTGGTGATGTAGCGCACCGGGTCGATGTTTTCCTGGGTCGGTCCGGCGGTGATCAGCACATGCTTGCCGGTCAGGGCCTGGCGCTGGAAGCAATCGGCGGCGCACTGGGCCAGGTCGGTGGCTTCGAGCATGCGGCCCATGCCGACATCGCCGCAGGCCTGGCTCCCGGAGGCCGGGCCGAAGACTTTCAGGGCGCGGCTTTCGAGCAGTTGCAGGTTGGCCTGGGTGGCCGGGTCGCGCCACATGGCCTGGTTCATGGCCGGCGCCACGGCGACTACTGCGTCGGTGGCGAGCACCAGGGTGGTCAGCAGGTCATCGGCGATGCCTTGGGCCAAACGGGCGATCAGGTCGGCCGTGGCCGGGGCGATCAGTACCAGGTCGGCCCACTTGGCCAGTTCGATATGGCCCATGGCGGCTTCGGCCGCCGGGTCGAGCAAATCCAGGTGGACCGGGTGCCCGGACAGGGCTTGCATGGTCAGCGGGGTAATGAACTCGCTGCCACCGCGGGTCATGACGACCCGTACTTCCGCGCCCTGGTCGATAAGCCTGCGAACCAGCTCGGCGCTCTTGTAGGCGGCAATGCCGCCGCCGACGCCCAGAACGATGCGTTTCCGATACAGCCGCTGCATAGGCCTGCCTTTCGATTTCAGTGGTCAGTGCAAGGCGAACCCCTTGGCAGCAGCTGCCAGGGTGCAAATCGCCTGCAAAAAAGATGGGCTACGATATCACAGCGACCGCTACGGAACAGCGGCGCCCACAATCAGGGAGATGCCATGAGTATTCGCGATTGGCCCGCGGCCGAGCGGCCACGGGAGCGGTTATTGGCGCTAGGGGCGGGGAGTCTGTCGGACGCCGAGCTGCTGGCGATTTTTTTACGCACCGGCGTGTCGGGTAAAAGCGCGGTGGATCTGGCGCGACAACTATTGATTCAATTTGGCAGCCTGCGCGCGCTGCTTGAAGCCGATCAGATCACATTCAGTAATCATATGGGGCTCGGGCCGGCGAAGTTTGCCCAGCTGCAAGCGGCTCAGGAAATGAGCCGTCGGCATTTGGCTGAACAGGCACGGGAAAAAACCTCGCTGGAAAGCCCGTTCGCGGTGCGTGAGTACCTGAAATCGATGCTGCGTCACGAACCCCACGAGGTGTTCGGTTGCCTGTTTCTCAATTCCAAGCACCAGGTGCTGACCTTCGAGGCGCTGTTTCGCGGCTCTATCGACAGCGCCAGTGTCCATCCCCGGCAGGTCGTCAAGCGCGCCCTGGCCCACAACGCCGCCGCGTTGATCCTGTGCCACAACCACCCCTCCGGCAACACCGAGCCCAGCCAGGCCGACCGGGTGCTCACTGAGCGGCTTCAGGAGGCGCTGGAGTTGATCGATGTGCGGGTGCTCGACCATTTCATCGTTGGCGATGGGGAGCCGTTGTCGATGGCGGAGCGTGGGTGGATGTAGGCAGGGTCAGGCTTGAATAATCCCTTGTGGGAGCAAAGCTTGCTCGCGATAGCGGTTTTACAGCCAACAGAAATGTTGTATGTGACGACGTCATCGCGAGCAAGCTTTGCTCCCACAGCTCCCACAGCTCCCACAGGAGGGGCGCTTGGGGCTGGAGTTATTTGATGTTGACCTTGGAGTAATCCTGCCGTCCAAACGGGCTGACCGCATAGCCCTGCACATCCTTGCGGGTCAGGGCGAAGGCGGTCGGGTGCGCCAGGGGCAGCCACAAGGCCTGTTGCTGGATCTGGGCCTGGGCCTGTTCGTAGAGCTTGGCACGTACGCCTTGTTCGCCGGTGGTTTTGCCGGCGCTGATCAGTTTGTCCAGGTCGGGGTTGCAGTAGCGGGCGAAGTTGGTGCCGGACTTGACCGCCGCGCAGGAAAATTGTGGTGTGAGGAAGTTGTCCGGGTCGCCGTTGTCACCGGCCCAACCCATGAACAGCAAATCATGTTCGCCGGCCTTGGCGCGACGGATCAGTTCGCCCCATTCGATCACCCGGATCTCGGCCTGGATGCCGATTTGCGCCAGGTCGGACTGCAGCAGTTGTGCGCCAGCGCTGGGGTTGGGGTTCAGCAAGCTGCCGGAAGGGCGGGTCCAGATGGTGGTCTGGAAGCCTTCCTTCAAACCGGCCTTGGCCATCAGGTCGCGGGCTTTGGCCAGGTCATGGGCGTAGCCCGGCAAGTGCTTGGCATAGCTCCAGGTGTTCGGTGGATAAGGGCCGTTGGCGGCTTCGGCGGTGCCTTCGAAAACGGTCTTCAGGTAGCTGGCCTTGTCGAAGGCCAGGTTGATGGCTTGGCGCACCTCAGGCTTGTCCAGCGGCGGATGCTGGCTGTTGATCGCCACGAACGCGGTCATGAAGGCGTCGGTCTGCTCGACCTTCAGCGTGGGTTCTTGCCTGGCGGCTTGTACGTCCAGCGGCTTGGGCGACAGGGCGATCTGGCATTCGTTGCGGCGCAGTTTCTGCAGTCGTACGTTGGCGTCCGGCGTGATGGCGAAGACCAGCGGATCCACTTTGGGCTTGCCGCCGAAGTAGGCGTCGTTGGCCTTGTAGCGAATCGAGGCGTCCTTCTGGAACCGGCTGAAAATGAACGGGCCGGTGCCGACCGGTTGGCTGTTGAGTTTTTCCGGCGTGCCGGCCTGCATCAGCTGATCGGCGTATTCGGCCGAATAAATGGAGGCAAAGCCCATGCTCAACGTCGCCAGGAAGGTCGAGTCGGCGTGATCGAGGGTGAAGCGTACGGTCAGCGGGTCCAGCGCGTCGATTTTCTTGATCAGCGCCGGCAATTGCATGGACTGGGCGTGGGGGAAGCCGCTTTGCGCCACCTTGTGCCAGGGGTTCGCCGGGTCGAGCATGCGCTCGAAGCTGAATTTCACGTCCTCGGCGGTCAGGTCGCGGCGCGGCGTGAAGTAATCGGTGTGGTGGAACTTGACCTGTGGCCGCAGCTTGAACACGTAGGTCAGGCCATCGGTGGAGACTTCCCAGTGCTCGGCCAGGCTGGGGACCACTTTGCCGCTGGCGGTGTCGAAGTCCACCAGGCGGTTCATCAGCACGTCGGCGGAGGCGTTGGTGGTCGTCAGGGAGTTGTACTGGACGACATCGAACCCTTCCGGGCTGGCTTCGGTACAGACGCTCAGGGCGGCGGCAAAGGCCTGCGGGGTGATCAGCAGAGGGGCGAGCAACAATGGTAGGGCAGCGAGGCGCATGGTCGGTTTCCTGTGCAAGTCGAAGGCCCATCTGCGAGTGCAGTCTGGAAAAGGCCTACCCTAGTGGGCTCGCCGCTAAATGACTATCCCCTTTTTGCATTTTCCGGCACTCTGCGCCGATGCGTTGATGGACTAAAAATCGCCGCCGGTGAAAAAAACCTGCATGCAGCGACGAGCGGTAAGGGGCTGTGCCAGCCTCTGCCCCCGCCGCCCGGGGCGGTTGGTCGATGATTCGCCACGAAGACAAATCACATCGGCTGTTGTTGCGCTGTGGTCTTTCTGGTATAAAGCAGCGCTCTTTTCTAGGGGCCCGGTTCCTTCACTGTAGGTGTAGCCGGTAAGACCCTTAAAGAAACGCGGCGCCTGGCGCCAAATGACTGAGAGATTAAGCGGCCAACCCATGCCGGGTTGGGCATGTGGTTTTAGAGGGCTGAGGCATGTCGAGAGTCTGTCAAGTTACCGGTAAGGGTCCGGTGACTGGGAATAACATTTCCCACGCAAACAACAAAACCCGTCGTCGTTTCCTGCCGAACCTGCAGCATCACCGCTTCTGGGTTGAAGAAGAGAAACGTTTTGTGCGTCTGCGCGTATCTGCCAAGGGCATGCGTATCATCGACAAGCGTGGCATCAGTGTCGTGCTGGCCGAACTTCGTCGCGATGGCAAGGTTTAAGGGAGCTAATCATGCGTGAATTGATTCGTTTGATCTCGAGCGCCGGTACTGGTCACTTCTACACTACCGACAAGAACAAGCGTACTACCCCGGACAAAATCGAGATCAAGAAATATGATCCGGTTGTTCGCAAGCACGTGATCTACAAGGAAGGCAAAATCAAGTAATTGATTTTTCCCTTCTTACGAAAAAGGCCCGTATCGCGAGATACGGGCCTTTTTTGTTGGCTGTCAGGACCTCATCGCGAGCAAGCTCGCTCCCACACTGGACTGTATGACGCCTGAGATCCCTGTGGGAGCGAGCCTGCTCGCGATGAGGCCAGATCCAGCGACACAAATCTTCAGGCCTTCTGTTCGAACACCACATAGATCTTGCGGCACAGCTCCAACACTTCCCAAGTCCCCTTGAACCCCGCTGGAATCACGAAACGGTCGCCGGCTCGCAAAGTCTTGGCATTGCCATCGTCGTCCCGAAGCACGGAAACGCCCTGGACGATCTCGCAATATTCATGCTCGGTGTAATTGACCGTCCACTGGCCGACGGCGCCTTCCCATACGCCCGCGTTCATTTGCCCGCAGGGGCTGCTGTAGTGGTTGAACACGGTTTGCTCGGGATCGCCCTTGAACACCTTGGCCGGGTCCGGGCGATAACGTTCGGCGGTGGTATTGGCCTGGCTGAAGTCAACGATGTCCTGAATGCTCATGCGGGTGATCCCCAGTGATCGCTTGGAAGGCCTCGAGTCTATGTTTATTAAAACGAACATCGCAAGGTCGTTTGCCAGCGTTGTGTCAAATATATTGAAACATGACCAGCCGCTGGTTTAGGGTGGCGGGTGCCCTATGCCGAAAATAACGCCGAAACCAGGCTGGTTGGGCGGAATTCTTTTGAGCGCTGCGCACCGCGCGGCGTTCGTACTCAATAAGAGGAGGACACACGCATGACCACCCTGACTCGTGCCGACTGGGAACAACGCGCCCGCGACCTGAAGATCGAAGGCCGCGCCTTCATCAACGGCGAATACACCGATGCGGTGTCCGGCGAAACCTTCGATTGCCTCAGCCCGGTCGATGGCCGCCTGCTGGGCAAGATCGCCAGCTGTGACGTCGCCGACGCCCAGCGTGCGGTCGAAAACGCCCGCGCCACATTCAGTTCCGGCGTCTGGTCGCGCCTGGCACCCAGCAAGCGCAAAGCCACCATGATTCGTTTTGCCGGCCTGCTCAAGCAGCATGCCGAAGAACTGGCCCTGCTCGAAACCCTGGACATGGGCAAGCCGATCAGTGATTCCCTGAACATCGACGTTCCCGGCGCGGCCCAAGCCTTGAGCTGGAGCGGCGAAGCCATCGACAAGCTCTACGACGAAGTGGCGGCCACGCCGCACGACCAGTTGGGCCTGGTAACTCGTGAGCCGGTGGGTGTCGTGGGCGCTATCGTGCCCTGGAACTTCCCGTTGATGATGGCCTGCTGGAAACTCGGCCCGGCGCTGTCCACCGGTAACTCGGTGGTGCTCAAACCGTCGGAAAAGTCCCCGTTGACCGCCATCCGCATCGCCGCACTGGCGATCGAGGCCGGCATTCCGAAAGGCGTGCTGAACGTGCTGCCAGGTTATGGCCATACCGTCGGGAAGGCCCTGGCCCTGCATATGGACGTCGATACGCTGGTGTTCACCGGCTCTACCAAGATCGCCAAGCAACTGATGATCTACTCCGGCGAATCCAACATGAAGCGTATCTGGCTGGAAGCCGGCGGCAAGAGCCCGAACATCGTGTTCGCCGATGCCCCGGACCTGCAAGCCGCCGCCGAATCCGCCGCCAGCGCCATCGCCTTCAACCAGGGCGAAGTCTGCACCGCCGGCTCGCGGCTGTTGGTGGAGCGTTCCATCAAGGACACGTTCCTGCCACTGGTGATCGAAGCCCTCAAGGGCTGGAAGCCTGGCAACCCGCTGGACCCGGCCACCAATGTTGGCGCCCTGGTCGATACCCAGCAGATGAACACCGTGCTGTCCTACATCGAGGCCGGGCACAGCGACGGCGCCAAACTGGTGGCTGGCGGCAAGCGCATCCTCGAGGAAACCGGCGGTACGTACGTCGAACCGACGATTTTCGATGGCGTGAGCAACGCCATGAAAATCGCCCAGGAAGAGATTTTCGGTCCGGTGTTGTCGGTGATTGCCTTCGACACCGCCGAGCAGGCCATCGAGATCGCCAACGACACGCCGTACGGCCTGGCCGCAGCGGTATGGACCAAGGACATCTCCAAGGCCCACCTGACCGCCAAGGCCCTGCGTGCCGGCAGCGTCTGGGTCAACCAGTACGACGGCGGCGATATGACCGCGCCGTTTGGTGGTTTCAAGCAATCGGGCAACGGTCGCGACAAGTCGCTGCATGCGTTCGACAAATACACTGAGCTGAAGTCGACCTGGATCAAGCTCTGACAATGGGGGCCCCGGATCCTGCCCGGGGTCTCATGCAGCGCTGATCTCCCCTGTGGGAGCGAGCCTGCTCGCGATAGCGGCATGACAGTCGACGACTTTGTTGAATGTTGCTCCGTCATCGCGAGCAGGCTCGCTCCCACATTTGTTTTGCGTAGGGCTTGAAACATCACTGTCCACAGGAGCGTGGAAATGCGTTGGGCGACCTATTTCGCCGTATTGGCGTCTGTCCTGAGTGTCGGCCTGGCCTTGGGCGTGAGCATGCCGCTGGTGTCGCTGCGCCTGGAGGGCTGGGGCTATGGCTCGTTCGCCATTGGCGTGATGGCCGCCATGCCGGCCGTGGGGGTGCTGCTCGGGGCCAAGATGTCCAGCCGGCTGGCGGCGCGGTTTGGCACGGCGACGTTGATGCGCCTGTGCCTGTGGGGTGGCGCGGTGTCCATCGGGTTGCTGGCGCTGTTGCCCAGCTATCCGGTCTGGTTGCTGCTGCGCCTGGTGATTGGCGTGGTCCTGACCCTGGTGTTCATTCTCGGTGAAAGCTGGATCAATCAACTGGTCATCGAGAAGTGGCGTGGGCGCCTGGTGGCGCTGTACGGCAGCAGCTACGCCCTGAGCCAGTTGTCCGGCCCGTTGCTGCTGGGCGCGCTGGGGACCGATCATGACTACGGGTTCTGGGTGGGCGTCGCTCTGCTGCTGATCGCACCCTTGCTGTTGCTGGGCCGTAGCGGTGCGCCGAGCAGCGAGGCTGGCAGCGTTACGTTTGGCGACTTGTGGACGTTTTGCCGAGGCTTGCCGGCGATTGCCTGGGCGGTCTCGTTGTTCGCCGCGTTCGAGGCCATGGTCCTCACGTTGCTGCCGGTGTATTGCCTGCGCCAGGGCTTCACCGCCGACATAGCGCTGGCGATGGTCAGCACCGTGGTGGTCGGTGATGCCCTGTTGCAGTTGCCCATCGGCGCCCTGGCTGATCGCGTGTCTCGCCGGGCGCTGTTGACGGGCTGTGCGGTGGCGCTGACGTTGTCGAGCCTGGCGGTTCCGCTGTTGATCGATACTTTGTTGATCTGGCCGCTGTGGGTGCTGTTCGGCGCCAGTGCTGGCGGTTTGTTCACCTTGTCGCTGATCCTGATCGGCGAGCGTTACCGCGACGATGCGCTGGTGCGGGCCAACGCCCACGTCGCGCAACTGTGGGGCCTTGGTTGCCTGATCGGCCCACTGGCAGCGGGAGCGGGTAGCCAGTGGATCAGCGGGCATGCGCTGCCTTTGTTCATGGCGGCAGGGGCATTTGGCCTGGTGATCCTGCTGTTGCGCCAAGGAGCATTCGGGACCACCCAAACCGCTTGAACACCCGCAGGACTACAACATCCGCTCCAACCCGATCGTCGTGCTGAACCAGGCATTGAACCGGCGCCACCAGCTGCCCGGTTCGCGGTCCAGGTCGTGCTTCTGGCCGTTGTCTTCGGTGGTCCATACAAGCGTTCCATCCTTCAGCCTGGCCTGATAACTCAGGGCTGGCGCCATGCCCTGCAAGGCCAGATCACGGACCTGGCCGGCGAGTTCAGGGCTGTCCACCAGCACGCCGACTTCGGTGTTCCACAGGACCGAGCGCGGGTCGAAATTGAACGAGCCGATGAATGATTTCTGCAGGTCGAAGATGATCGCCTTGCTGTGCAGGCTGGAGTCCGACTCGCCGTAGGATTTGCTGTAGAACAGGTGAGGGCTGCCGCCGCTGTCACCCGGTTGTCGTCGCAGCTCGAACAGACGTACGCCGTGTTGCAGCAAGGCCTTGCGGTACGGCGCATAGCCGCCATGCACCGCGGGCACGTCGGTGGCTTCCAGGGAGTTGGTCAGCAGGCTCACAGATACACCGGCATCGGCACGACTGGTCAGGTACACCAAGCCTGGCTGACCGGGAACGAAGTAGGCGGAAATCATGATCAGCTCTTTGCTGACACCCGTCAGCTCGGGGGCCAATTGCGTGGTCAGCAATAGCTGCGGGTCCGGCTCGTCCTTGGCCAGCACTTTGCTGGGGGCGTCCCACAGCGCCTGGTTCCAGGCCCAGATCAACTGGTCGCGCCAAGTGTCCAGGCGCGGTTGGGTCTTGTAGGCGGTCAACTGCTGGTAGAGCGCGTGATTCTCTTTTTGGGTCTGCTCCAGGGACTCTTGCAGGCGCAGGCGACTGTTGGCCAGGTCCTTGGGCGTGGGGCGATGGGGCAGGAATTGTTCGATGGGTTTGCTCAGGGCGCTGTTCCAGTACTGGTCGAAGCTGTGCCCCAATTGTTCGGCCACCGGGCCGACACCGAGCAGGTCGATGTCGGTGAAGTTCAGGTTGGGTTCGGCGTCGAAATATTCGTCGCCCAGGTTGCGGCCGCCGACGATGGCCATGCTGTTGTCCGCCAGCCACAACTTGTTGTGCATTCGGCGGTGTTGCCGTGACAGGTTGAGCAGGCGCCCGAGGCTACGGGTCACGCCAGTGGCGCGTCCCAAGTGCAGCGGGTTGAACAGGCGGATCTGGATCTGTGGATGAGCGGCGAGGGTCGCGATGATCTGATCGAGGCCATCGCTGGTGGTGTCGTCCAGCAGGATGCGCACGCGCACGCCCCGGTCGGCGGCCTTGAGCAATTCATCCACCAGCATCCGCGTGCTGATGCCGTCGTGGACGATGTAGTACTGCAAGTCCAGGCTGCCTTGGGCGTGGCGAATCAGCTCGGCCCGGGCGATGAACGCGTCGGTGCTGTCCGACAGCAGCCGAAAGCCCGAGCGCCCTTCATGGGTAGCAGCCTGGGCCTGGACCGAGCGGCCGAACGAGGATTCGGCGGCCGGTAAGGCCTGGGAGGGCTCGCGGGTGACATCAAGACTGGCGCAGCCGCTCAGCAGCGAGGCGACTAGCAGCAGCGCAGTCAGGATCGGTCTGGATCTCACGTAGGATCGTTCCGCTTGTTCACGTTGATCGGCTGTTGGGTGCTGCTTCCCTGGGTAAAGTTCAGACGACGTCGCGCTGGGTTTCGTTCAACAACGCGATAGCGGCGGTTCCGACCTTGCGTACGGCCTCTTCGATCTGGGCCGTTGGCTTGGCAGCGTAGTTCATCCGCAGGCAGTTGCGGTATTTGCCCGATGCCGAAAAGATGCTGCCGACGGCGACCTGCACGCCTTGGTCGAGCAGGACCCGATTGAGCTTCAGCGTGTCGAAACCGTCGGGCAATTCGACCCACAGCATGAAGCTGCCCCGCGGACGACTGGCCCGGGTGCCCGGTGGAAAATAGCGGCTGACCCAATCGATCATCACGTCGCGATTGCGCTGGTATTGCGTACGCATCCGGCGCAAATGGGGTTCGAAATGCCCGCCCTTGAGAAATTCGGCGATGGCGATCTGCGGTTGTGGCGCGGTGGAGCCGGTGCTGATGTATTTCATGTGCAGCGCCCGCTCCAGGTACCGGCCTGGCGCGACCCAGCCAATACGTAGCCCTGGCGCTAGGGTCTTGGAAAAAGAACTGCAGAGCAGGACGCGGCCGTCTTCATCGAAGGACTTGATGGTGCGCGGGCGAGGGTAGGTGTAGGCCAACTCGCCATACACATCATCTTCGATGATCGCCACGTCGAAGCGCTGTGCCAGGGTCAGCAGTGCGCGTTTATTGGCGTCGGGCATGATGTAGCCCAGCGGGTTGTTGCAGCTGGGGGTCAACTGTATGGCCTTGATCGGCCATTGCTCCAGCGCCAGTTCCAGGGCATCCAGGCTGATGCCGGTGAGCGGGTCGGTGGGGATTTCCAAAGCCTTCATGCCCAGGCCCTTGAGGGTTTGCATGGCCCCGTGAAAACTGGGTGAGTCCACCGCGACGATATCGCCTTGTTCGCAGGTAGCGCGAATGCTGACCGACAGGGCCTCATGGCAGCCAGTGGTGACGATCAAATCGTTGGGGCCCAGCTGGCAGCCGGAGTCCAGCGACAGTCGGGCGATCTGCTCACGTAGCGCGAGGTTGCCGTAGATGTTGTCGTAATACAGGCCGGGCATGTCTTGTCGGCGGCTGATCTGCGCCAGGCTGCGCAGCAGCGGTTTCATGGTCGGCGAATGGATATCCGGCATGCCGCGTCCCAGTTGCACCACGTCCAGGCGCGGTACGGCGCGGATCAGTTCCAGCACCTGGTCCCACTGGGAAATATCCACTGGACGCTGGGCCGGACGGCCTACCACCGGCAGGTCCGGCAGTTCGCGGCCCACGGGGACGAAATAGCCGGACTTGGGTCTCGGCATCGCCAGCCCACTGTCTTCCAGCACGCGATAGGCCTGCTGCACCGTACTCAAGCTGACCCCATGTTCGGTGCTCAATGCCCGCACTGATGGCAGCCGGTCGCCGGGGCGGTAGAAGCCCTGTTCGATGCGGGTACCGAGCAATTCGGCGAGGTTCACGTAGAGGGTCATGGTGCGCTCCCGATGAGATGGACCACTGCAACCGATACAGTTGGGGTGGAAAATGACAATTCAGTGCTGGAAATAGCGAATCTGTATGCTTATAAAAAAAATGAGTTGAATCTGTATTGCTTTTGACCACCCGCGCATCATGAAACCTCTGGCTACCCAAGTAAACAGGAGCGATCAAAATGAACGGCTTGAGCGATGTGCGGCTGACGTTACACAGTCAGGAACTGGCGGCAGGGCAGGAGAAGGGGCTGCGTAGCGCGATGTTGCGCAATCCGCCGTCCGGCCTGAGCCGTTGGGCCCTGTTCTGGCATCGTCTGCATACACGCCAAGCCTTGCTGGAACTTACACCCGAACAGTTGCGTGACATCGGGCTGACTCGGGAGCAGGCGCGGGAGGAGGGGCTCAAGCCGTTCTGGCGGCTTTGAAGCGGTGTGGGTCCTGAGATTGCTATCGCGGGCAAGCCTTGCTCCCACAGATTTGCTTGCTTCCACAGATTTGAAATTGACCTGTGGGAGCAAGGCTTGCCCGCGATAGCGTCATCCGTAGTGCTGAAGTTCTTTAGACCAACTCTTTCAACCGATGCCACAACATCCCCAGCGCCAACAGCGGCGAGCGCAGGTGCTTGCCGCCAGGGAAAGTCATGTGCGGGACCTGGGCGAACAGATCGAAGCCGCTGCTGTGCTGCCCGCTGATGGCTTCGGCCAACAATTTGCCGGCCAGGTGCGTGGCATTCAGCCCATGGCCGGAATAGGCCTGGGCGTAATACACATTGGGTTGGTCCTTGAGCCGGCCGATCTGCGGCAAACGGTTGGCGCCGATGCCAATCATCCCGCCCCATTGATAATCGATTTTCACGTCCGCCAATTGCGGGAAGACCTTGAGCATCTTCGGCCGCATGTACGCGCCGATGTCCTGTGGGTCGCGGCCGGAATAGTGACAGGCCCCACCAAACAGCAAGCGTCGATCCGCTGAAAGCCGGTAGTAATCCAGCGCCACACGTTGATCGCAGACCGCCATGTTCTGTGGCAACAACGCCTGTGCCTGGGCCTGGCTCAAGGGTTCGGTGGCGATGATGTAGCTGCCGGCCGGCAGCACTTTGCCGCCCAGTTGCGGATTGAGTCCATTGAGGTAAGCGTTGCAGCCCAGTACCAGCGTCTTGGCGCGGACCGAGCCCAGTTGGGTGTGCACCTTCACTTCAGGACCGTACTCGATACGTGTGACCGCCGATTGCTCGAACAGCCTGACCCCCAGTTGCTGCGCGACGGCGGCTTCGCCCAGGGCCAGGTTCAGCGGATGCAGATGCCCCGAGCCCATGTCGATCAACCCACCGACATAACGATCCGAACCCACGACGCTGTGCATTTCGCTGGCTTGCAGCAGTCGGGTCGCGTGGCGATAACCCAGGCTGCGCAGTTCTTCGGCGTCTTCGGCGAAGCCTTCCAGGTCGCTGGGCTTGTTGGCGAGGTCGCAGTAACCCCAGGTGAGGTCGCACGGGATCTGGAAGCGCTCGACGCGCTGTCGGACGATTTCCACGGCCTCAAGGCCCATGAGCTTCATCTGGCGCACGCCGTCGGCGCCGATGATCGGCGCAAACTGATCGAGGCCATGGCCGACGCCACGAATCAATTGGCCGCCGTTGCGCCCGCTGGCGCCCCAGCCGATCCGGTGCGCTTCCAGCAGCACCACGCTCATGCCGCGCTCGGCCAGTTCGATTGCCGTGTTCAACCCGGAAAACCCGCCGCCGACGACGCAGACATCCGCCCGCAATTCACCCTGCAGCAGCGGATGGTCCGGTTGCGGCAGGCTGCTGGCGGCGTAATAAGAGGCGGCGTGCGCGTGGCTCGGGACAGGTTGCTGAACACGGGCGTTCATGTGCGTAATCCTGATTTTTGTGTTTGAGAAATTTTACGGAGCATAAGCTGGCGATTCCTTACTGGGCAACACCGGTCGGCTGGCGCTGTCTGGTGCGCGGCTTTTAAGGCAGAATCCTGGACCGTCTCCTTCGGTAACCGCCTCGATGAGCTGCAACAGTCAAAAAATCCGCACGCTACGCCAGCAGATTCCCTCGTTCGAGTGCGTACCGGGCTGCCATGACTGCTGTGGTCCGGTAACCACCTCGCCGGAGGAAATGGCCCGCTTGCCCCGCAAGACCCGCGCCGAACAGGACGCGGCCATGGAAGCGCTCGACTGCGTGCACCTGGGGCCCAACGGTTGCACCGTCTACGACGAGCGCCCGCTGATCTGCCGGCTGTTCGGCACCACGGCGACCTTGCCGTGTCCCAATGGCCGGCGACCGGTGGAACTGATTCATCCGCGGGTCGAGAAGCAGATTCATGAATACATGGCCAGCACTCGGCAGGTGTTGGTCTAGCGGTCTGAAATACCGAGTCGCAGCTTTCGCGAGCAGGCTCGCTCCCACAATGGATCTCCGTTGCCCACAAGAAGGTATTCACCACCGCACGATGTGGGAGCGAGCCTGCTCGCGAAAGCGGCCGTCCAGACGACCCCTGCCTTGGAAACCGTCATCAATCCGGAATCGGCAGGTTCAAGCTCTCCTTCACTTCTTCCATCACGATATAGCTCTTGGATTCGCGCACATGGGGCAGCTTGAGCAGGATGTCCCCCAGCAGCTTGCGGTACGAAGCCATCTCGGAAATCCGTGCCTTCACCAGATAGTCGAAGTCCCCTGACACCAGGTGACATTCCAGCACGTGAGGCAGTTTCAGCACGGCGCGTCGGAACTCCTCGAACGTGTCGCCGGATTTGTAGTCGAGGCTGATCTCGACAAACACCAGCAGGCTCCCCTTCAAGTGCTGCGGATTGAGCCGGGCGTTGTAGCCCATGATGATGCCCTCGCGCTCCAGGCGCCGTACCCGCTCGGTGCAGGGCGTGGTGGAGAGGCCGACCTTTTCCCCCAGCTCAGTGAAGGAGATGCGCCCGTCCGCCTGGAGAATGCGCAGGATATTGCGGTCGATCTTGTCCAGCTCACGTTTGGTCTGGGTGTTGGTACGCACAGGTGATGCGCCTCCGTGAAAAGGGTTTTTGCCGAGAATTCTCGCCAAATATAGGCGTTTATATAGTGAAAAGCACTGGCTAATCTTTCTTACACTGCGACCATCAAAGCTATGTACAACAAACGTCAGCGGTTATCCGCGATGAGGGCATCAACATGCGCGTTCTGGTCTTGGGTAGCGGCGTCATCGGCACCGTCAGTGCTTATTATCTGGCCCGTGCCGGGTTTGAAGTGGTGGTGGTCGACCGTCAGCCGGCGCCTGCCATGGAAACCAGTTTCGCCAACGCCGGCCAGGTGTCGCCGGGTTACGCCTCGCCGTGGGCCGCACCGGGCGTACCGCTCAAGGCCATCAAGTGGCTGCTGCAGCGCCACGCGCCGCTGGCGATCAAGGCCACTGCCGACATCGACCAATACCTGTGGATGGCACAGATGCTGCGCAACTGCACCGCCAGCCGCTACGCCATCAACAAGGAGCGCATGGTGCGCCTGTCCGAGTACAGCCGTGACTGCCTCGACGAGCTGCGCGCCGAAACCGGCATTGCCTACGAGGGTCGTAGCCTGGGGACCACCCAGCTGTTCCGCACCCAGGCCCAGCTCGATGGCGCGGCAAAAGACATCGCCGTCCTGAAAGAGTCGGGTGTGCCGTTCGAAGTACTCGACCGCGCGGGCATTGCCCGGGTTGAACCGGCCCTGGCGAATGTCACCGACATCCTGGCCGGCGCCTTGCGCCTGCCGAACGACCAGACCGGCGACTGCCAGATGTTTACCACGCGCCTGGCGGAAATGGCCGAGAAGCTCGGTGTGCAATTCCGCTTCGGCCAGGATATCCAGCGCCTGGACTTCGCCGGTGACCGCATCAACGGTGTCTGGATCGACGGCAAGCTGGAAACCGCCGACCGCTACGTCCTCGCCCTGGGCAGCTATTCGCCGCAACTGCTCAAGCCTCTCGGGATCCGTGCACCGGTGTATCCACTCAAGGGCTACTCCCTGACCGTGCCGATCACCAACCCGGCGATGGCGCCGACTTCGACCATTCTCGACGAAACCTACAAGGTCGCGATCACCCGCTTCGACAACCGTATTCGGGTGGGCGGCATGGCGGAAATCGCCGGTTTTGACCTGTCCCTCAACCCGCGTCGGCGCGAAACCCTGGAGATGATCGTCAACGACCTTTATCCTCAGGGCGGCGACTTGGCCCAGGCCAGTTTCTGGACCGGCTTGCGCCCGACTACCCCGGATGGCACGCCAATCGTGGGGGCTACGCCCTTCAAGAATCTGTTCCTGAACACCGGCCATGGCACCCTCGGATGGACCATGGCCTGCGGTTCCGGTCGCCTGTTGGCCGATCTGATGGCGAAGAAAAAGCCGCAGATCAGCGCCGAAGGCCTCGATATTTCCCGTTATGGCAGCAAACACCAGGAGTCTGCAAAACATGTCAATCCAGCGCCAGCTCACCAATGACCGCATGAGCCAGGTTGTCGTGCACAACGGCACCGTTTACCTGGCCGGACAGGTCGGCGACGACATGAACGCCGGTATTGAACAGCAGACCCGCGAAACCCTGGCCAATATCGAGCGCTTGCTGGACCTGGCCGGAACCGACAAGAATCGTTTGCTATCGGTGACGATCTACTTGAAGGACATCGAGGCGCACTTCGAAGGCATGAACGCCGTCTGGGACAAATGGTTGCCCAAGGGTGTCGCCCCGGCCCGTGCCACGGTGGAAGCCAAGTTGTGCGAGCCGGAGATCCTGGTGGAGCTGTCCGTCGTGGCCGCGTTGCCTTAAATACCGGCCCAAACGATCCCTCTCCCGGTGCTGTTGGTGGCTCATGCTGTCAGCCAGCACCGGTTTTTTATTCATGACCGCCTAGAAGCCTGCCGCCATGCGTCCTGCCCGTGCCCTGATCGATCTCCAAGCCCTGCGTCACAACTACCAATTGGCCCGCGAAGTCACGGGGGCCAAGGCCCTTGCGGTGATCAAGGCCGACGCCTATGGGCACGGCGCGGTGCGTTGCGCCGAGGCGCTGCAGGACACGGCGGACGGGTTCGCCGTGGCCTGCATCGAAGAAGCCCTGGAGCTGCGGGCCGGTGGCATCCGAGGGCCGATCCTGCTGCTCGAGGGTTTTTTCGAGGCCAGTGAGCTGCCGTTGATCGTCGAGCACGATTTCTGGTGCGTGGTGCATTCGTTGTGGCAGCTCGAAGCGATTGAAAAAGCCGCACTGAGCCAGCCAATCACGGTATGGCTCAAGCTCGATTCCGGCATGCACCGGGTCGGCCTGCATCCGGCGGATTACCAGGCGGCCTACCGTCGCCTGCTCGCCAGCGGCAAGGTGGCGAAGATTGTCTTGATGAGCCACTTCGCCCGTGCCGATGAACTGCACGATCCCAGCAGCACCGAGCAACTGGCGGTATTCGACAAGGCCCGCCAGGGCCTGGTAGCGCAGATCAGCCTGCGCAACTCACCGGCAGTATTGGGCTGGCCGCAGATACCCAGCGATTGGGTGCGCCCGGGCATCATGCTCTACGGGGCCACGCCCTTTGACGAGCCCAACGCCGTCGCCTCGCGCCTGCAACCGGTGATGACCCTGGAGTCGAAGATCATCTGCGTGCGCGAATTGCCCGCTGGCGAACCGGTGGGCTACGGTGCCCGTTTTGTGACCACGCAACCGACCCGGGTCGGCGTGGTCGCCATGGGGTATGCCGACGGCTACCCACGCCAGGCGCCCACCGGTACGCCGGTGCTGGTGGATGGGCAGCGCAGCCAGCTGGTCGGACGGGTGTCGATGGACATGCTGTGTGTCGACTTGACCGATATCCCCCAGGCCGGGCTCGGCTCGACCGTGGAGTTGTGGGGCAAGAACATCCTTGCCAGCGACGTTGCCAAGGCCGCCGATACCATCCCCTATCAGATTTTCTGCAACCTGCGGCGGGTGCCACGGCTCTATTCCGGGCATTGACGCACGGCGTCAGCTACCGAAAGTCGCTTCACCGAACAGGATTCGGGTCAAAGTGTTGTAAATACTGAACGCTGTCGCCATGATAACGCTCACTTTCCTCACAACCTGATTCCCTGGAGGCTCCAGCATTGGACGTCGGTGAACGACTGCAATCCATTCGTAAACTCAAAGGCCTTTCCCAGCGTGAGCTCGCCAAGCGCGCGGGCGTCACCAACAGCACTATTTCAATGATCGAGAAGAACAGCGTCAGCCCCTCGATCAGCTCGCTGCGTAAGGTCCTTGGCGGGATTCCCATGTCCATGGTCGAGTTTTTCTCCGAAGAAATCCTTCAGGAGAAACCGACTCAGATCGTCTATAAAGCCAACGAACTGATCGACATCTCCGACGGCGCCGTGACCATGAAGCTGGTGGGCAGGGCACACCCGAGCCGGGCGATTGCCTTCCTCAACGAAATCTATCCGCCTGGCGCCGACACCGGTGAAGAGATGCTCACCCATGAGGGCGAGGAAACCGGGATCCTGGTGGAAGGGCGGCTGGAGCTGGTGGTCGGTGTCGAAACCTTCGTGCTCGAAGCGGGCGACAGCTACTATTTCGAAAGCACCAAGCCCCACCGTTTCCGTAATCCGTTCGACGTGCCGGCGCGACTGATCAGCGCAGCCACACCGGCCAATTTCTAGAAAAAGCGGCGCCGGCCCGTACGGTAAAGGCGCCCAGGGAAGGAACCGTCATTGCAAACAAGACCCTTGCGACTTTGGGGTTGTTTCAGTGTGACGGGCTTACCGCTATACTTGCGCCCGCCTGCAAACCGTGGCCGCAGGCGTGACTAGCCACCATTGAGGGTGTACGCGTGAACCTAATTATGAAAATGCTGGCTGCACCAGCAACCGTATTGGCCCTATGGGCAGTCAGTGCCCAAGCGGCGACCACCGACGAAATCGCCAAGCGCCTCGAACCCGTCGGCCAGGTCTGCGTCCAGGGGAAAGAATGCAAAGGCATGGAAGTTGCCACTGCCGCTGGCGGCGCGGGTGGTGCCAAGAAGCCGGCTGAAGTGATTGCAAAGCATTGCAACGCTTGCCATGGCACCGGCCTGCTGGGCGCACCGAAAATCGGTGACAAGGCTGCCTGGAAAGAGCGCGCCGATCACCAGGGCGGTCTCGACGGCATCCTGGCCAAGGCCATTACCGGCATCAACGCCATGCCGCCTAAAGGCACCTGCGCCGATTGCTCGGATGACGACCTCAAGGGCGCCATCAAAGAGATGTCCGGCCTGTAATACGCCGATATCTTGCGCAAAAAAGCCGCTTACGAGCGGCTTTTTTGTGCCTGGGGTTTTTCCAGGGCTGTTCATCGCAACCAAGACGCGGCAAGCTCGGTCCAACCCACATTCATGGAATGTCCAGGAGGGTCCGATGGTGCAGTTGTGTTCAATCGAACAGGCGGTGGATGACGTGCTCGAGCGCCTGCCCGCGCATATTCATCTCGGCATGCCCCTGGGGCTGGGCAAACCCAACCTGTTCGCCAACGCGCTGTACCGGCGCATCGCACAACTGCCCGAGCGACAGCTGACGATCTACACGGCCTTGAGCCTGGGCCGGCCAAACCTGGGCGACGGTCTGCAGAAGCGCTTCCTCGAACCCTTTGTCGAACGGGTCTTCGGTGATTACCCCGAGCTGGATTACCTGGCCGATCTGCATCACGACAGCCTGCCGGTCAACATACGGGTCGAGCAGTTCTTCATGCAGCCCGGCAGTCTGCTGCACAGCGCGTCGGCCCAGCAGAACTATGTCAGCAGCAACTACAGCCATGCAGCCCGGGACATCAACGCCGCCGGCTTGAACCTGGTGGCGCAACTGGTGGCGAGCGATCCTGAGCATCCGGATCGCCTGAGCCTGAGCTGCAACCCGGACATCACCCTCGACCTGCTGCCGATGATCGCCAAGCGGCGCGCGGCCGGAGAGACCATCCTTCTGGTCGGCCAGGTGCACAACGATTTGCCGTACATGCCGGGCGACGCGGAAGTCGGTATCGACGCTTTCGACCTGTTGATCGACGAGAAGGACAGCCACACGTTGTTTTCCACGCCGAACATGCCGGTGGGCTTCCAGGACCATCTGATCGGCCTGCACGCCAGTACCCTGGTGCGCGATGGCGGGACGCTGCAGATCGGCATCGGCGCCATGGGCGATGCATTGACGGCGGCGCTGCTGGCGCGCCAGGCCGATAATGCCGGTTACCAGGCGTTGCTGGCGGACCTGAACCTTAGCCAGTGGGCGCAACTGATCGAGCGCGAGGGCGGGGTCGAGCCGTTTGCCAAAGGGCTGTACGGTTGCAGTGAGATGTTCGTCAACGGTTTGCTGGTGCTGGCCGAGGCCGGAATCATCCGGCGCAAGGTCTACCCCGACGTTCCGACCCAGGAACGGGCCAACGCCGGCACCCTCGACGAGGCCGCGCAACCTGACGGCATCTGCATACACGGCGGATTTTTCCTCGGGCCGCGCAGTTTTTATGAACGCCTGCGCGAGTTGCCGCCAAGCCGTCTGCTCGAATTCAACATGACGCGCATCAGTTACATCAACGAGCTGTACGGCCAGGAACAGCTCAAGCGCCTGCAGCGCCTCGACGCCCGTTTCATCAACACGGTCTTCACCATGACCCTGATGGGGGCCGGGGTGGCCGATCAGTTGGCAGACGGGCGGGTGCTCAGCGGCGTGGGCGGGCAGTACAACTTCGTTGCCCAGGCGCATGCGCTGGAGGGCGGACGCTCGATCCTGCTGCTGCGCAGTTGGCGTGAGGCCGGGGGCGAGATCAGCTCGAACATCGTCTGGGAATACGGTCATTGCACGATTCCCCGGCATCTGCGCGACATCGTGGTGACCGAGTACGGCATTGCCGACCTGCGAGGCAAGACTGACGCCGCGGTGATCGAGGCGTTGCTGAACATCAGCGATTCACGCTTCCAGCCCGGGTTGATCGAGCAGGCGCAAAGTGCCGGCAAGTTGCCGAAGGATTTCCGCCTCGACCCGCGCTTCGCCGACAACACATCGGAACGCTTGCAGGCGATCCAGGCACGCCATCCGAACCTGTTTCCCGAATACCCCCTGGGGTGTGATTTCGACGAGGTCGAGCGGGACCTGTTGCGGGCGCTGAACTGGCTCAAGAGCAAGTTCAAACTCACCGAGATCCTGGAATTGGGCAAGGCCGCGCTCGATGCGCCGGAGCCATGGGAGTTTGCCGGGCATCTGGAACGGATGCAGCTGGCCAGCCCTGAAGGGCTGAAGGAAGAGTTGTTTCAACGGTTGTTGCTGGCGGGGCTTAAGGCTACTGCGCCTTAGCAGCGTGCACATTCCACTGTGGGAGCGAGCCTGCTCGCGATAGCGGAGCGTCTGTCAGACACATTGGTGTAACAGACGCTCCGCTATCGCGAGCAGGCTCGCTCCCACAGGATTGAAATGGATGGTCAGTCGATGAAGGTCACGACCCCACCCGCCAGCGACTGCACCCGGGCCAACGACTCGACGCGATAGCCCTGGGCATCCAGTTCCGCACGGCCGCCCTGGAATGACTTCTCGATCACGATTCCCAGCCCGGCGACGGTGGCGCCGGCCTGCTTGATGATGGAGATCAGCGCCTGGGAGGCTTTGCCGTTGGCCAGGAAATCATCGATGATCAGCACCCGGTCGCTGCTGGTCAGGTGACGCGGGCTGATGGCGACGGTGCTTTCGGTTTTCTTGGTGAACGAATACACGGTGGCCGACAGCAGGTTTTCCGTCAGGGTCAGGGACTGTTGCTTGCGGGCGAAGATCACCGGTACGCCCAGGTTCAGCCCGGTCATGATCGCCGGGGCAATCCCAGAGGCTTCGATGGTGACGATCTTGGTGATGCCCGAGTCCTTGAACAGCGCGGCAAATTCGTCGCCGATCAGCTTCATCAACTGTGGGTCGATCTGATGGTTCAGGAAGGCGTCGACTTTCAGGACCTGGTCGGACAGCACGATGCCTTGTTCACGAATTTTCTGGTGCAGGGCTTCCATGAAGCCTCCTCTGATGACGCGTTCAGCGCCTGAAGTCGATGAAAAAAGTAAGTGATTCTAGCGCTTCAACATCGCGCGTATATCGGCCAGGGCACTGTTGCCGCGAACGACTTTGACTTCCGTCGGCGTGTCGTCGTTGCCTTCCCAGGCCAGGTCGTCCGGCGGCAGTTCATCGAGAAAGCGGCTGGGGGCGCAGTCGATCACTTCGCCGTATTGCTTGCGCTTGGCGGCGAAGGTGAAGGCCAGCGTCTGACGGGCCCGGGTAATCCCGACGTACGCCAGGCGCCGTTCTTCCTCAATGGTGTCGGCCTCGATGCTGGAGCGGTGCGGCAGGATTTCTTCTTCCATGCCCATGATGAACACGTAGGGGAATTCCAGGCCCTTGGAGGCGTGCAGCGTCATCATCTGCACACCTTCGGCGCCGTCTTCCTCTTCCTGCTGGCGTTCGAGCATGTCGCGCAGCACGAGTTTGCCGATGGCGTCCTCGACCGTCATGTCGCCGTCTTCGTCTTTTTCCAGGGTGTTCTTCAACGCCTCGATCAGGAACCAGACGTTGCTCATGCGGTAGTCGGCAGCCTTGTCGCTGGAGCTGTTGGTGCGCAGCCAGTTCTCGTAGTCGATGTCCATCACCATGCTGCGCAGTGCCGAAATCGGATCTTCCCCGGCGCACTGTTCGCGAACCTTGTCCATGAAGCGCTTGAAGCGCGCCAGGCGGTCGGTGAAGCGGCTGTCCAGATGTTCGCCCAGGCCGATTTCATCGGTGGCGGCGTACATCGAGATCTTGCGTTCGGTGGCGTAGTTGCCGAGTTTTTCCAGGGTGGTCGAGCCGATTTCCCGGCGCGGCACATTGATCACCCGCAGGAAGGCGTTGTCGTCGTCCGGGTTCACGATCAGGCGGAAGTAAGCCATCAGGTCCTTCACTTCCTGGCGTCCGAAAAAGCTGTTGCCCCCCGACAGGCGATAAGGGATCTGGTGATGCTGCAGTTTCAGCTCGATCAGCTTGGCCTGGTAGTTGCCGCGGTACAGGATCGCAAAATCGCTGTACGGCCGGTCGGTGCGCAGGTGCAGGCTGAGGATTTCCATGGCCACGCGCTCGGCTTCGGCGTCTTCGTTGCGGCAACGGATCACGCGGATCTCGTCGCCGTGACCCATCTCGCTCCACAGTTGTTTTTCGAACTCGTGGGGGTTGTTGGAAATCAGCACGTTGGCGCAGCGCAGGATGCGGCTGGTGGAGCGGTAGTTCTGCTCCAGCATCACTACTTTGAGCGACGGATAGTCTTCCTTGAGCAACATCAGGTTTTCCGGCCGCGCGCCGCGCCAGGCATAGATCGATTGGTCGTCGTCGCCTACCACGGTGAACTGGTTGCGCGTACCGATCAGCAGCTTCACCAGCAAGTACTGGCTGGCGTTGGTGTCCTGGTATTCGTCGACGAGCAGGTAGCGGACCTTGTTCTGCCATTTTTCGAGAATGTCGGCGTGGTCCTGGAACAGCTTGACCGGCAACAGGATCAGGTCGTCGAAGTCCACCGCGTTGAACGCCTTGAGCGTGCGCTGGTAGTGGGTGTAGACGATGGCGGCGGTCTGTTCCTTGGGGTTGCGGGCGTTTTCCAGGGCCTCGGGCGGCAGGATCAGGTCGTTTTTCCAGGCGCCGATCATGTTCTTGATCTCATCCACGCCGTCGTCGCCCGAGTATTCCTTCTGCATGATGTCGGTCATCAGGGCCTTGACGTCGGTCTCGTCGAAAATCGAGAAGCCCGGTTTGTAGCCCAGCCGCGCGTGTTCCTTGCGGATGATGTTCAGGCCCAGGTTGTGGAAGGTGCAGACCGTCAGGCCGCGGCCTTCACCGGCGCGCAGCAGGCCGCCGACCCGTTCCTTCATTTCCCGGGCGGCTTTGTTGGTGAAGGTCATGGCGACGATGTACTGGGCGCGGATGCCACAGTTCTGGATCAGATGCGCGATCTTTCGGGTGATTACGCTGGTCTTGCCGGAGCCTGCACCGGCGAGCACCAAAAGAGGGC
Source organism: Pseudomonas sp. Root401 (assembly GCF_001425105.1). Classification (NCBI taxonomy): domain Bacteria; kingdom Pseudomonadati; phylum Pseudomonadota; class Gammaproteobacteria; order Pseudomonadales; family Pseudomonadaceae; genus Pseudomonas; species Pseudomonas sp. Root401. The sequence continues at coordinate 414,093 of NZ_LMDO01000012.1, forward strand.
CGCCGACATAGTTCACGGCTTCTTGCTGCCGGGGATTGAGTCGGGACATGACAGAGTCAGGGAGTCGTTTGCGAAATGGGCCGGCATTTTAACAGGCTCAGAGAATTGTGCTGCTCTGTCCGACTTGTGACGCACAGCGCATTGTCATTTGCCGCTTCTGCTACTTTCACGCAGGATGTGGGGCCAATTGCGTCCAGCGCAGGATTTGGAGTGGAAAAAAACCACCAAAACCGCGTATTTGAGAACCATTGGCATTGGTCATTGCCCATCGGCACGTCATAATGCCCGGCGCCTACCACCTTGCAGAGTCTAGGGAGTCAGCTTGTCAACGCCTGTCGAACCCTTGCGTTTGCTGTTATTGGCCCAAGAGCCTGCGTGGTCAGCAATATTGCGCGAGTGCCTGGCGCCCTTGGGGCCCTCGGTCGTGTTGATCAGCGCCCCGAACTGGGAGTCAGTCAGCAGCCTGTTCGAAGATAATCGCAACGCGGTGTTGCTGACCGTTGCGGCGTTGCAGCCGGCGCCGGGCCGTTGCAGCCTGCCGACGATCCTGTTGCTTGAGCACGAGCCGGCGGTTGCCCCCGACGGTGTCAGTGACTGGTTGGTGCGTGATGTCCTCGACAGCGCGACCCTGCGTCGTTGCCTGCGCCATGTGCGCGAACGCGGCGTGTTGGAAAACACCTTGCAGCGCCTCGCCGAACAGGACCCATTGACGGGGATCGCCAATCGCCAGGGTTTCCAGACGCTGCTGGCGGCGCGCCTGGCGGAAAACGACGGCCGTGGCCTGGCGCTCGGTCACCTGGACCTGGACAACTTTCGTCACGCCAACGACGCCCTCGGCCATCAGGCCGGTGACCGCTTGATTCTGCAAGTGGTGTCGCGGCTCAAAAGCTCGCTCGAGGCCGGCGATCAATTGGCGCGGTTGGGCAGTGATGAATTCGCCCTGTTGATCGACACCCGCCGCGCACCACAGCGGGCCGAGTGGATGGCCGAGCGTATTACCGAAGCCTTGGCCGAACCCTATTGGGTGGACGGTGAAAGCCTGCTGATCGGCTGCAGCCTGGGGGTTGCCCACGCTCGCGCCCAGGCCGGCGCCGATCCGCTGATGTGGCACGCCCACATCGCCATGCAGCAGGCCAAGAGCACCCAGGGCTGCACCTTTCATATCTTCAACGAGCGCATCAATCGCAATGCCCGCAGCCTCGCCGACCTGGAAAGCGAACTGCGCCGGGCACTGCGCCGTGACGAGTTGGAACTGCATTACCAGCCACGGCTGAACCTCGATGGCGGCCACATTGTCGGCCTCGAAGCGCTGGTGCGCTGGCGTCACGGCGAACGTGGCTTGCTGCCACCGAGTGAGTTCGTGCCGCTGGCCGAACAGAGCGGCCTGATCGTGCCGCTGGGCTACTGGGTGATTTCCCGGGCGCTGCGGGACATGCAGGCCCTGCGCGAGCGGGGGCTGGCGCCGTTGCACATGGCGGTCAACCTGTCGTTCCGGCAGTTTCAGGACAGCCAGTTGCTGCCGACCTTGAGTCGGCTGATTGCCGAGCGGGGTGTCGAGGCGCAATGGCTGGAGTTCGAACTCACCGAAACCGCCGTCATGCGCCGCAGCGAGCTGGTCAAGCAGACCATGGATGCCCTGGGCCGCCTGGGGGTGCGCTTCTCCCTGGACGACTTCGGCACCGGCTTCTCCTCGTTCGTGCACCTCAACAGCCTGCCGATCGCCTTGCTCAAGATCGACAAGAGCTTCGTCGGTGGCATGGAGCAGCGCGAAGAGAACCGCAAACTGGTGCACGCGATGATCAACCTGGCGCACAACCTCAACCTGGAAGTGGTGGCCGAAGGTGTGGAAACCCAGGAACAACTGGATCTGCTACGCGGCTTCGGTTGCGACCAGGTGCAGGGGTTCCTGATCAGCAAGCCGTTGCCGTTGCCGGAGTTGGTTGAGTACTTGACCTTCGAGGGTGATCAGCAATCGATGCTGGAAATCAGCTGACACAAAACCCTGTGGGAGCGAGCTTGCTCGCGATGGCGATAGATCTGTCCCACTTAGTTTGACTGACACTCCGCTATCGCGAGCTAGCTCGCTCCCACAGGGGCATATCTCAATCGGCCTGGATGGCCTCGAAACGCTGCCGTCCGGGCTCACTGCGAATCATCCGCTTCATCTTCCATTCAAACGCCGCTGTCAGGCTCACGGCCGCGCAGGCCAGCCCCAGGGCCAGGCCCCACCAGACGCCAGTCGGCCCCCAGTTCAGGTGGAACGCCATCCACCACGCCGCCGGCGCGCCGATCAGCCAATAGCAACCCAGCCCCACCAGGAAGGTGGTCTTGGCGTCCTTGAGCCCGCGAATGCAGCCCATGGCGATGGTTTGCGTGCCATCGAACAGCTCGAACCACGCCGCTACGGCCAGCAGGCTCACGGCCAGGTTGATCACCTCGCGAAACGCCGGGTCGTCGTGGTCCAGGAACAAGCCGATCAATTGATGGGGCAGCAGCCAGAACACCATGGCGAACGCCAGCATGGCAGCCGCGCCAAAGCCAATCCCGACCCGACCGGCCAGGCGTGCCATCAGCAGTTGCCCGGCACCGTAGTGCTGGCCGATGCGCATGGTGATGGCGTAGGACATCCCGGCCGGCACCATGAACGCCACCGAGACGATTTGCAGCGCGATCTGGTGGGCTGCCAACGGCGTGCTGCCCATGGTGCCCATGCACAGCGCGGCGAACGCAAACAGCCCGACCTCCACCGCGTAGGTGCCGCCAATCGGCAGGCCCAGGCGCCACAGTTCCTTGAGGTACTGGCGATTGGGCCGCGACAGGCCGTCGAGCAATGGATAGGCACGGTAGGCCGGGTGCCGATGGATATGCCAGGCCAGCGCCAGGGCCATGCAGTTGGCAACGATGGCCGTGACCAGGCCGATCCCCATCAAGCCGAGTTTCGGCAGGCCGAACATACCGGTGATGAGCGCGTAGTTGAGCAGGAAGTTGGCCACCGTGCCGCCGAGGCTGATCACCATGACCGGTGTAGCCCGGCCGATGGCGCTGGTGAAACCGCGCAGGGCCATGAAGCTCAAGTAGCCGGGCAGGGCGAACGGCAGCGCCAGCAGGAACTGTCCGGCGGACAGCACGTTGGTTTCGGTCTGGCCGAACATCAGCAGCACCGGCTTGAGGTTCCACAGCAGCAACCCGGCCATCAGCGCCATCAGCCAGGCCAGCCATAAACCGGCCTGGGTCAACCGGGTGGCGCCTTCGACATCGCCTGCGCCCTGGCGGATCGCGACCAGGGTGCCCACCGCAGCGATCACGCCGATGCAGAAGATCGACACGAACGAATAGGTGGCCGCCCCAAGCCCACCGCCGGCCAGGGCTTCGGGGCTCAGGCGCGCCATCATCACGGTGTCGGTGAGCACCATCAGCATGTGCGCCAACTGCGAGGCAATCAACGGCCCCGCCAGCCGCAGGATGGCCCAGAGTTCGGTACGCACCGGATGCCGCATGATCATCACGCTCCATCTTCAAACAAGGCAGTAAAGCAACGATTCTCGGCGCTCTCGGCGGATTGCACAAAGGGATAAAAAAGATCGCTGGCATGATTAAAACTCATGCTGGAGGCGTTTCTGGTAGGGTTTGCAAACAACGCCATGGAGCTTTTGCGATGTCTCGTCGTCTTCCTCCTCTTTATGCGCTGCGGGCATTCGAAGCCGCGGCGCGCTACAGCTCGTTCACCCGCGCCGCTGAAGAGCTGTCGATCACCCAGAGCGCCGTCAGCCGGCACATTCGCACGCTGGAAGATCACTTTGCCTGTCGGCTGTTCCTGCGCAGCGGCCGCAACCTGCAATTGACCGAGGCAGCGCGGTTGCTGTTGCCGGGCGTACGTGAGGGCTTCATGGCACTGGAGCGGGCCTGCCACACCTTGCATGGCGAGGATGGCATTTTGCGCATGAAGGCGCCTTCCACGCTGACCATGCGCTGGTTGTTGGCGCGCTTGAGTCGCTTCCGGCATTTGCAGCCCGGCAACGAGGTACAACTGACCAGTGCCTGGATGGACATCGATTCGGTGGACTTCAACGTCGAACCCTTCGATTGCGCCGTCTTGCTCGGCAACGGGCATTTTCCGGCGGACTGGGAAGCCAGTCTGCTGTTTCCCGAGGAATTGATCCCGGTGGGCGCGCCGAACCTGTTGAACGACCAGCCCTGGGATGTGGCGCGGTTGGCCAGTGCGGAGCTGCTGCACCCCACGCCCGATCGCCGGGACTGGCGCAATTGGCTGCAACGCATGGGGCTGTCCGACAAGGTCTCGCTCAAGGGGGGGCAGGTGTTCGATACCCTGGAGCTGGGCATGATCGCGGCGGCACGTGGCTATGGGGTCTCCATGGGCGACCTGTTGATGGTGGCCGAGGATGTCGCCCAGGGACGCCTGAGCCTGCCATGGCCGACGGCTGTCGCCAGCGGTGAACACTATTACCTGGTCTGGCCGAAAACCCGGCCGGGAGGTGAACGTTTGCGCCGGCTCAGCGACTTCCTCCAGGGTGAGGTGAAGGCCATGCAATTACCCGACGTGCAGCGTCTGGGCTGAAACGTTGCAGTTGGCGTGATAGCCACTTGACATTAATCCTTCCAAGCCGCTCAAGTATTTGGTTTTGCCGCCGACTCCGTGAAGATGGAACCTTCGTTCAGAAAGGCCAACTTACACCTCACCCGAATAAAATGCCGAGCGTGCGAGCGTGATCAGGATGATCCGGTCTCTCGGCCAGGAGCCGTCATGTCTCAACCCCGTGCCCGGATCGCCTCACAGCTAGGCCTTGCCCTCGCTGTGATATTGGCGGTCGTGATCTCCGGCAGTACCGTCTTCGCCCTGCGTTCGCTGGACGCTGCCAACCTTGCCACCCGTGAAGAACACCTGGCCAGCGAAGCGCGTCTGATGGCCGATCAGCTCAATACGTTCCACAGCACCTTGCGCGAGAGCACGCAGCGGTTGGCTGGTCTGTTCGAAAAGCGCTTCAGCGCGGGCCTGACCGTGCATCCGGACCAGCCGGTGACGGTGGCGGGCGTACAAACCCCAGGCTTGAGCCTGGGCAGCGAAGTGTTGAACAACAACTTCAAGGAAGTGGATGACTTCAAAACGATGACCGCCGGGGTTGCCACGGTTTTCGTGCGCAGTGGCGACGATTTCATCCGCGTCAGTACCTCAGTCAGCAAGCAGGACGGTACGCGGGCCATTGGTACCGTGCTCGACCGCGCCGGCCCTGCCTATGGTCCGGTGATCAGCGGACAGAGCTACATTGGCCGAGCCTTGCTGTTCGGACGCTTCTACATGTCGCAGTACACGCCTGTACGCGACAGCAGCGGCAAGATCATTGCCGTGTTGTATGTAGGCTTCGACTACACCGACGCGCAGAACGCGCAGTTCGAGAACCTCAAGCGCTTCCGCATTGGCCAGACCGGTTCCCTGGCGCTGCTGGACGAACAAAACAAATGGTTGGTACCGCCGGCCGGCGTGCAGGCGCTGGACAACGCTACCGCGGCCATCACGGGTCTGATCAAAAAACCGGGCAAGGGCGCGTTCTGGACAGATACCGCCGAAGATTTCTACAGCGTTGCCGTACCGTTCGAAGGTGGGCCGTGGGCGGTGGTGGCGAGCATGCCTAAGACCGAAATTCGCGCCGTGACCTGGAGCGTCGGTACGCAACTGGCCATTGGTAGCCTGCTGGCTATGTTGTTGGCGGTCGGCTCGGCGATGTGGTTGCTGCGCAGCAAGCTGGCACCGCTCGGCGATCTGGTACGCCAGGCCGAAGCCTTGGGCGCCGGTGACCTGAGCGTGCGCCTGAACGTGTCGAGCCATGATGAGATCGGTCAGTTGGCCCGTGCCTTCAACCAGATGAGCCAGGCCTTGTCGACCATGGTCGAGCACATCCGCAAGGCCTCCCAGGAGGTCAACAGCCGTGCCCAGGCGCTGTCCGGGTTGTCCAGCGGAGCGTATGAAGGCATGGAGCAGCAATCCGGTGAAATCACCAGCATGGCCGGCGCAGTGGAAGAGTTTAGTGCAACCTCGTTGAACATTGCCGACAACATGGGCAACACCGAGCGCCTGGCCCAGGAAAACGCCCAGCAGACCCGCATTGGCCGGACCTCGATGGACGAAGCATCGTCGTCACTGGAACAAATTGCCGGCGCGCTGAACAGCACCGCCACGGTCATCAATACCTTGGGCCAGCGTTCCCAGGAAATCGGCGGCATCGTGGGCGTCATTACCTCGATCGCCGAGCAGACCAACCTGCTGGCCTTGAACGCCGCCATCGAAGCGGCCCGTGCAGGCGAGCAGGGCCGTGGTTTCGCCGTGGTGGCCGATGAAGTTCGCAGCCTGGCTTCCCGCACTCGCCAGGCCACTGACGAAATTTCCGGCATGATCAACAGCATCCAGCAGGAAACCGGCAATGCCATCAGCACGATGGAGCAGGGCAACCTGTTGATGCAGGAAGGCCTGTCGCGCAACGCCAACGTGGCCACGGCCCTGGCGCGCATCGACGAGCAGAGCCGCTCGGCGGGCCAGCAGTTTGCGGCGATCACCACCGCCACCCAGGAACAAAGCAGCACCGCGACCCTGCTCAGCAGCAACCTGCAAAGCATCGCCATGGCCAACAGCGAACAGCGCCAGGTGGTCTCGAACCTGGCACTCACTGCCAAGGAACTGGAAAAACTGGCCCAGGACCTGCGCCAAGAGGTTGATCGGTTCCGCTGAGGCTTCTGCAACCCGCGCGAGCAAGCTCCCCCCCGAGATTAGTGTGGGAGCGAGCTTGCTCGCGAAGGCGGCTCTCCAGCCACATCTCTGCTCACTGACCCACCGCTATCGCGAGCAGGCTCGCTCCCACAAGGAATTGCGGTGATCCCACTTCTGACGCCCGCCGGGAATCAGTGTGGGAGCGAGCTTGCTCGCGATGACAGCCGCCCAGGCAACATCATCTCAATCTGATCCACTGCTATCCGAGCAAGCTCGCTCCCACAAAAGCTGCCATCCGGTGGTCGTTCCTTTTTTAAGGATATTGCTGTTTTTAAGCTTGCTGAAACGTTTCTTCAAGTCTATAAAAACCGCACAACTCCAATAAAAGGTCGTGACCATGACTCCGCTCAAACTCCTCGTTACCCTTGGCGCCCTGGGCGCTACCTCCCATGCGATGGCTTGGGACTACGTCCTGCTGGATACGGATAAATCCGCTCAGCCCTGGCAAATCACCAGCCAGCAACTGGGCGTGAAGACCGGCAAACCCTTTTCCGTGACGATGCGCACCCTGCACGGCGGCCGGCAGGAAGGCGTCAGCATCATCGACATCGACAATGGCACCCTGAAACTTTCGGTCGTCCCGACCCGTGGCATGAACGTGCTACAGGCTTCGGTCGGGAATGTGCGCATGGGTTGGGATTCGCCCGTCAAGGAAGTGGTCAATCCGGCGTTCATCGAACTCAACGGCCGAGGCGGGCTGGGCTGGCTCGAAGGGTTCAACGAGCTGGTCACCCGTTGCGGCTACGAGTGGGTCGGCCACCCCGGCATGGACAACGGTGAGCTGCTGACCCTGCATGGTCGCGCCGCCAATATTCCCGCCAACAAAGTCACCCTGCACATTGATGAAAAACCGCCCTACGCCATCACCCTGCGGGGCGAGTTGAAGGAGCAGGCGTTCAAGAAGGTCGACTTCTCGGTGCAGACCGAACTGGTCACCGAGCCCGGCAGCGTGACGTTCGCGCTCAGCGATACGCTGACCAACAACGGCGATTATCCGAAGGAATACCAAGCGCTCTACCACAGCAACTTCAGCACGCCGTTCCTGGAGCAGGGCGCTCGTTTCGCGGCACCGGTCAAGCAGGTTTCGCCGTTCAACGACAAGGCCAAGGGCGATTTGTCCGACTGGCAAACCTACCGGGGCCCGACCAAGGATTACGATGAAACCGTCTACAACGTCGTGCCATACGCTGATGCCAAGGGCGACACCCTCACCGTGCTGCACAACAAGGCCGGTAGCCTCGGTGTGTCGGTAGGCTTCAACACCAGCACGCTTCCGGTGTTCTCCCTGTGGAAAAACACCGATACCCAGGGGCAGGGCTACGTGACCGGGCTGGAGCCAGGCACCAGTTTTTCCTATAACCGCCGGTATCAGCGCCCTCTGGGTCTGGTTCCTACCATCGCGCCGAAAGAGCACAAGCAGTTCCAGATCCACTACAGCCTGTTGGCGGACAAGGGCGCTGTGGATAAGGCGCTCAAGCGCATCGACGCCATCCAGAACGATCAGAAAACCGAAGTCCGGGAAACACCGTTGGTTGACCTGAGCAAACCATGACGGGGTTCAAGCCGTAGTCGGCCGATACTGCAACGCTTCGGCCAGGTGTTCGCGACGGATGCTCCCCGCTTGCTCCAGGTCTGCCAGCGTCCTGGCGACCTTGAGCAAGCGATGGGCAGCACGCAGCGACAGGGTCAGCCGCTCGCAGGCGGTTTCCAGCCAGGTCTCATCGGTTGTGGATAACTTGCAGTGTTGGCGCAACCCCGGCAGATCGAGGAAGGCGTTGGCGCAGCCTTGGCGCTTGTGCTGACGCTCCCGGGCCTCGGCCACCTGCTCGGCGACCGTGGCTGTATCGTCCCCGGTTTCGCGCTTGGGGTTTAACGCCGTGGCTTCCCGGGCGACGGTCAAGTGCAGGTCGATACGGTCCAGCAGCGGCCCGGAGAGTTTGTTGCGGTAGCGCTGCACCATGTCCGGTGTACAACAGCAGCGGCCGCTGGGCTCGCCAAGATATCCACAGGGGCAGGGATTCATTGCCGCCACCAACTGGAAACGCGCCGGGAAGCGTACTCGGTCACGGGCGCGAGAAACCACGATGTGCCCGGACTCCAGCGGCTCTCTCAAGACTTCCAGTACCCTGCGGTCGAATTCCGGCAGCTCATCGAGAAACAGCACGCCATGGTGGGCGAGGGTGATCTCCCCTGGCTGCGGCTTTGACCCGCCACCCACCAGCGCCGGGCCGGAAGCCGAGTGGTGTGGCTGGCGAAACGGGCGTTGCGGCCAATGGCTCAACGGCACGCAACTGGCCACCGACTGGATGGCCGCGACCTCCAGGGCCTCGCTCTCGGCCAGGGGTGGCAACAGCCCTGGCAAACGGCTCGCCAGCAGGGTCTTACCGGTGCCCGGTGGCCCGCTGAACAACAGGTTATGAGCCCCCGCGGCGGCAATCAGCAAGGCCCGCTTGGCCCCGGCCTGGCCTTGGACTTCGTTCAGGTCGGGGTAGGGCTTGCTCGCCGAAAGCAGCCCGTTGGAAACGAAAGGCTCGACCGGCGTGTGACCGTTGAAGTGCGCTACCGCTTCGAGCAGATGGTCCACGGCGATCACCTTCAGCCCCGAGGCCAGGCAGGCCTCCTCGGCATTGGCCCGCGGCACCACCAGCATGCGCCCGGCCTTGCGCGCCGCCAGCGCCGCGGGCAATACCCCACGCACCGGTCGCACCGCGCCGGACAACGCCAGCTCACCCAGGCATTCCACGTCATCCAGCGTCAGGGTTGGCACCTGCACGCTGGCTGACAGGATCCCCAAGGCAATGGCCAGGTCGAAGCGGCCGCCGTCCTTGGGCAGGTCTGCCGGCGCCAGGTTCAGGGTAATGCGCCGTGCCGGGAAATTCAGCCCCGAATTGATGATCGCACTGCGCACCCGATCCTTGCTTTCCTTCACCGCCGCCTCCGGCAGGCCAACCATCGTCAGCGACGGCAAGCCATTGGCCAGGTGGACTTCAACGGTAACGGCAGGAGCCTCGACCCCTACTTGGGCGCGGCTGTGGACAATGGCAAGCGACATGAATCGTTCCTTGAGTGAATGAGGCGCCGCGTCCTGCGGCTCTGGAAGGTTAGTCGTGGGGGATGAGCTTGGGCGGGGAAATTGAAAGGGGAAATTTTGGCAGGATGTTGCGGCGTGCTGAGCAGCCTGAGTTTTGGCTAAAGAAGGCGAATGGCATGATGCCATTAAAGCCCCGGTTCTCTTCTACACTCCTAGAACTTAAAGGGAGGGGGTCGCATGAAGCTCTTGACGTGGCTGATAACAATTATTGTGCTGGCGGGGTGTGCAGGTCATAAAGGAACCGATTACCAGAATGCCAAATTGCACATGCTTTACATTGATGGGGATGGAAACCTCATTGATCCAAACAAAAAAACAATCATCGGAGAACGAGGCGATCTGAAGAAAACAAAAGCAGATGAGAAGGCGTATCTTGAAAGTATCCTGCAGAACTATCTAGCGCTCCGGAGCAAGGATAAAAAATTAAGAATTACCTTGTTCATACACGGCGGTTTGAATAATTTCTCTACCGCGGTTGACCGTCCTGGAAGAATGGTCGATGACATGCTCGCCGATCATCAATACCCTATCTTTATTGCTTGGAATTCCGATTTCTGGCCTAACTATGCTGATCATCTATTTAGAATTCGAAAAGGGTTGAACAGGCCGGTACTGGGTGCGCTGACCTCGCCCGTAGTGTTGGTTGAGGATTTAGGACGATCCTTGGTCAGGGTTCCATCTTCGCTATACAAGGAAGTTTCAGACCCTGTCGCGGTTTCCAAAAGCGTCAATAGCGTTGATGAGGCGGATTACCAAAGAAGAGTTGATAAGCTCGACGACATGGGATTCCAGATAAGTAATTCGCCGCCCCATGTCGGTGTTCGCAGTGATTACTACACCGTATGGAATCCAGTCAAGCTGGGGATGGCCCCCTTGGTCGACGGCTTTGGAACCGGAGCATGGGATGGGATGCTTCGTCGTACTGATTTGGTGTTGACTAAAAATATCGCGTTTGAAGGCGATTTAATCACCGAACCAGATAAAGAGTTCAAGGGGCCGGTTCGCTCTGCTGATACAGCCGTTACGGCACTGCTCCATCGTTTGGAGAAAAAGGGTGATCAACAGGGGGGCTCATATTCTGTTGATGGGAGTGAGATAAACATTGTTGGCCATAGTATGGGGGCGATTGTCGCGGTTAATATGCTTGCCAGACATCCGGATCTCAACGTGAATAACCTGGTGTTCATGGGCGCTGCTGCGCGGGTAAAAGAAGTCGAGAACGTCGTTGTGCCTTGGTTGATAACAAGGCCTGAAGTGGACTTCTGGAATTTGAGCCTGGATCCGTACAGAGAGATTGGTGAGAATTTCTTTTATGACTTCATGCCGCGTGGAAGTCTCTTGAACTGGATTGACTATACGTTTGGCGAAGTCAATTCATTCAAAGACCGAACGGCCGGGTCGTGGTGGAATATGACGCGGTTGGCTGAAGACATTTTTCCTGATGCCCAGATTGTCGATGACGTGGCGTGTTACAGACCGCTGCGCAATAGGGTGCATTTAACTCGCTTCCCTATAGACAATCACGGTAAGTGGCCACAGAAACATGGAGAGTTTGCTGACTATAAATTCTGGCGGGAGGGCTATTGGATGGCTGCGTCTGCGGTGAAGCTGGACAGGCCATAGAGGTTCACGGTAGCCAATGTGAAAGAGTGCGGAGCGTTAAGGCGCTCCGCGCTTACTCCGCACAAGTTCCTTGGCATCTCTGCTGACAATGTCTTCAGTTTGTGGACTTCTACGCTTTCTTCACTATCACGGGGGCCTCCAAAAAGTCCCGCCGGCGGGCAAATTGTCCGAGACCAGCCCTCTGCTAGACTCCGATTTGCCCAGTCGGCACTTGGCGGTATCAACGGCACAGCGAGGAAGTGGCCATGAACGATCTGCTGGCGCTGTTAACCGACAAGCGCTTCATGCCCCACGGGCATCGCTACATGTGGCGTCCGGATCTGCTATGGACCAATGTGATCGCCGATGGCTTGATCGCCCTGTCCTACGTCACCATCCCCTTCACCCTCCTGTACTTTATCCACAAGCGCAAGGACGTGCCGTTCGACTGGATGCTCGCGGCATTTGGCGTGTTTATCCTGGCCTGCGGGACCAGCCATGTGATGGAGATCCTGACCATCTGGCAGCCGTATTACTGGTTGATGGCGCTGGTCAAGGTAATCACCGCGATTGCCTCGGTGATTACCGCCATCCTGTTGGTCCGGCTGGTGCCGGCGGCCCTGAAGATCCCCAGCCCGCAGCAATTGGCCAAGGTCAACGACGAGTTGCGCGAGGCCCAGGCTGAACTGGTCACCACCGCGCGCCGCGCCGGCATGGCGGAGATCGCTACCAATGTGCTGCACAACGTGGGCAATGTGCTCAACAGCGTCAATGTGTCAGCCCAGGTCCTCTACGAGAAGGTGCACACCTCCAAGGGGCCAGGGGTGGCCAAGGTTGCCCAGTTGATGAAGGAGCATCCCGATGACCTCGGTGACTTCATCAGCAGCGATCCGAAAGGGCGCGCGCTACCGGACTATCTCGACAAGCTGGCCGACGCGCTGGCCGTCGAGCAGCAGGGCATGATCGCCGAGTTGGCACAGTTGACCCGCCGAATCGATCACATCAAGGAAATCGTCGCCACTCAGCAATCCTACGCCGGCAACGCCAGCGTGCTGGAGCCGGGCTCGTTGCGTGAGCTGGTCGAGGATGTCGTGCGCATTTGCGATGTGTCCCTGGCCCGTCACCACATCACGCTGATCAAGGAGTTCAGCGATGTTCCGCAAATGCCGCTGGACAAGCATCGAGTGCTGCAGATCCTGGTCAATCTGATCAACAACGCCAAGCAGGCGCTGGATGCGGGGGCGAACCGGCCGCCGCAGATCATCCTGCGCCTGAAGGTCGTTGACGAGGGGCGCGTGCGAGTCGAGGTCGAGGACAATGGCGAGGGGATATCGCAGGACAACCTTGCACGGGTGTTCGAGCACGGTTTCACCACGCGTGTCGACGGCCACGGTTTTGGCCTGCACAGCTGCATTCTGGCTGCGCACGAGATGGGCGGCGATCTGACCGTGCAGAGCGCCGGGCCGGGCAGGGGCGCGCTATTTATTCTGGTGCTGCCGCTGGCTTCGACTCCGGACCGAGTGGTTGAGCAGTCGGCATGAAGTCTGTCTCACGAAAGTCCAATTCATTCGTTTTACACCGACCAGACTCTAGAGCGAGGTCCGATCAGCGAGGCGGAGAAGCTTGATGTCGTCGAGAAACTCCGATGAGCACAGGTCGCAGAGCAATACCAGCGCCACAATTTATGAAGTTAACATCGCGACCACCTCCACTTGTTGACCTTTTCGAGATAGTTAGACCGATAGGGCCCTCCGCCAATCCTACCCAGCGTGCAAAACACCTCCCCAGCCCCAGGCGAGTAAGGAAGTTGTCTGCTAAAAATAACTCAGACGAAATTTCTCTGCTCCCTGAAATAGGAGAGGCGCATGCCGGAAATAACTTTGACAACTGCTGATACAAGCGGATGGACAAACTGCGTCAGACGCGATTTGCCTGAACGGTCGATTAGCCGATTGATACCCGATGGCGAGCGGAGCAATAGGCCGCTGGAGCCTCCCGGGGCGCTGGACGGAAATTATTGGAAAAGCAGCGGGGTCCCCGCCATTCGCAATCTGCACTACACGTACGTCGATACGATGTTTTCGCGCGTTGAGCAAAACGACGTTCTATGGTCAGACTCGGCATCCTGGTGCACGATGCTTTCTGTATGGTCGCCAGGAAAAGCAGGACTGGCGCATATCCCGCCCAGCCCGCTTGTCAGGGAAGAGGTTGATAAACTACTCGACAGTTTTCATACCATTCCCACCGAAATTCACATGGTGACCATGCCGGTACATCGCGACAGGGCTGACGGCTTTGCAATGGTGCGTCAATGCGTCATGAACTACTACGGGCACAACTACGCCGGTATCAAGGTTTTCCTGATCACTGGGTACAAGGGGAAGGAGTGGGAGCAGCGGCACCAGATTGGAGTGGACCCAAGGAGTGGCGCGTTTCCGGTTTTCAACTGAGCCAACTCGAAGCGCCGTACCAGTGGTTACTTGCAGAATTATTTCGCTCCGGCCACGTAAACAATCACCGTCACAGCCATCCCGAGCATGCCGCGGCTGATGTGTTCGTCAAGTAAGGTGGTCACCAGCGCCAGACCCCAAAACGGCTGCAGCAACTTAAAACATCGCTGCTCTCGGCAGTTCTACGGGGACACTCGTTATTCGATAGGTGGACTCATCTTTGCCTCAAGCTCGGCAACCTTGGCCTCCAGGCTTTCGAGCCGCGCCCGGGTCCGGGCCAGCACAACCATCTGGCTGTCGAATTCTTCCCGGCTTACCAGGTCCAGCTTGCTGAAGCCGCTTTGCAGCAGGGCTTTGAACTGGCTCTCGATTTCACTTTTGGGCAGTGGCGTGTCACCGCTCAAGATACGGGAGGCGTGGCCGCTCAGGGCGTCGAGGAGGTCTTTTGGCGCAAGCATGTGCAGGTGTCCTGAAAACAATGGCGGGCAGTGTATCACGCAGTGTCTATAGTCAATTCGCAAGCAAGGGATGCACGCTTTTCGCGCATGAGGCCGGGCGTCGCTGCACTGTTGTTGTGCGTATCGCTGCGGTTCATGGCGCAGTGCACGTCGAGCAGGTGGCCAAGAGACTGAAATCAGAGGGTTTGGGTGCAGATGGCAAGGTTTCTGCTTAGAGGCTGATGACCCATGCACTGATGCAGTCGCTGTGACGAATGCAGTGCAGCAGGCGGAACGGGGAGTTTCGTCAGGATCGGTTAACTGGCACCTGTCGGGCAACTTGGGCCGACGACGCGTTACAAAGCCAGGCACTGCGCTTAGACTTGAGTCGGGTTTGTTTTCCTGGGGCAAGTCCACCAATTCGGGAGAAAGTTTCATGAAGCTAGTCACTGCCATCATCAAGCCGTTCAAGTTGGACGACGTGCGCGAGTCGTTGTCCGAGATCGGCGTGCAGGGCATTACCGTTACTGAGGTCAAAGGCTTCGGTCGGCAGAAAGGTCACACCGAGCTGTATCGCGGCGCGGAATACGTGGTCGATTTCCTGCCCAAGGTGAAGATCGATGTCGCCATTGACGACAAGGATCTTGACCGGGTGATCGAGGCAATCACCAAGGCCGCCAACACCGGCAAGATCGGTGACGGGAAGATCTTTGTGGTCAATCTGGAACAGGCTATCCGCATCCGTACCGGCGAAACCGATACCGACGCCATCTAAGCCGCCAAACCCAACGCCCCAGGAGAAAACAATATGACTCTGCGTAAATTCGCAGGGCTAGGAGCCCTGTTGTCCTTCGCAATGCCTGGCCTGGCCATGGCAGAAGAAGCGGCAGCCCCAGTCCTGAACTCCGGCGACACCGCCTGGATGCTCACGGCCACGATTCTTGTACTGTTCATGACCATCCCTGGCCTGGCGCTGTTCTACGGCGGTATGGTTCGGTCGAAAAACCTTCTTTCCGTGATGATGCAGTGCTTTGCCATTACCGGTCTGATCAGCGTCCTGTGGGTCATCTATGGCTACAGCATCGCGTTCGACACCACCGGTATGGAGCAGGGCGTCGTCAACTTCAATTCCTTCATCGGCGGTTTCGGCAAAGCTTTCTTGGCAGGCGTCACGCCAGCCAGCCTGACCGGCCCGGCGGCGCTGTTCCCTGAAGCGGTGTTCATCACCTTCCAGATGACTTTCGCCATCATCACCCCGGCCCTGATCGTCGGCGCATTTGCCGAGCGGATGAAGTTCTCCGCCATGCTGATCTTCATGGGCGTGTGGTTCACCCTGGTGTATGCACCGATTGCCCACATGGTCTGGTCCGGTAACGGCGGCCTGCTGTGGGATTGGGGCGTGCTGGACTTCGCCGGTGGCACCGTGGTGCACATCAACGCCGGTATCGCCGGCCTGGTGGCGTGCCTGGTACTGGGCAAGCGCAAAGGCTTCCCGACCACGCCAATGGCACCGCATAACCTGGGTTACACCCTGATGGGCGCGGCCATGCTGTGGGTCGGCTGGTTCGGTTTCAACGCCGGTTCCGCTGTCGCCGCCAACGGCACTGCCGGCATGGCGATGCTGGTGACCCAGATCGCCACCGCTGCGGCGGCGCTGGGCTGGATGTTTGCCGAGTGGATCACCCACGGCAAGCCAAGCGCACTGGGCATCGCCTCGGGCGTGGTGGCGGGCCTGGTTGCAATCACCCCGGCTGCCGGCACCGTGGGCCCGATGGGCGCCCTGGTCATCGGCCTGGCGGCGGGCGTGGTGTGCTTCTTCTGCGCCACCACCCTCAAGCGCAAGCTCGGCTATGACGACTCCCTGGACGCCTTCGGCGTGCATGGCATCGGCGGTATCCTCGGCGCGATCCTGACCGGTGTGTTCGCAGCACCGGCACTGGGTGGCTTCGGCACCGTGACCGATATCGGCGCGCAAGTGTGGATTCAGTTCAAAGGCGTGGCGTTCACGGTGGTCTACACCGCGATCGTCACCTTCATCATCCTCAAGGTCCTGGACGCCGTCATGGGTCTGCGTGTCACCGAGGAAGAAGAAGCCGTGGGCCTGGACCTGGCCCAGCACAACGAGCGTGGTTACAACCTGTAAGCACGCGCAATAAAAAATGCCCGGTTCGCCGGGCATTTTTTTGTCTGGAATTTGTCATTGCTCACAAGGTGCAGCGGTTTTTCCGACGCCTTTTGTTGTGGATGCGACATGGGTTTTTATACCGCCAAAGGCTTACACCGAAGCAAGAATATTAGGCCCTTTGTTTTTTCCCAGAGCGCGCTAGAATGCGCGCCGAACGTGCGGAGATCTGTATGTGGCAACAGACGCTGATAACCCTGCGGGCAAGGCCTCGGGGCTTTCATCTGGTGACGGACGAGTTGCTTGCCGGCATGCCTGAACTCCAGGCGTGTCGTGTCGGTCTGTTGCATCTGTGGCTGCAGCATACCTCGGCTTCGTTGACCATCAACGAGAACGCCGATCCGGCGGTGCGTCGAGACTTCGAACGATTTTTCAATCGGCTAATCCCACAAGGAACCGCCGACTATGAGCACAACGACGAAGGCCTGGACGACCTCCCGGCGCACTTCAAGGCCAGTGTGCTCGGTTGTCAGATCAGCCTGCCGGTCACGGCGGGACGGCTGGCATTGGGTACCTGGCAAGGTGTTTATCTGGGCGAGCACCGTGATCACGGCGGTGCTCGTAAAGTCCTCGCCACCTTGTACGGTGATGGGGCGTAACCGCTGATTGCCGGCGGATGTTGAATTTTTTCTGGCAGCCTTCGAACAGATGGCGAAGCTGGGCTATAACTAATCTGCTTTTCGCAAGTCATGAGGTAGAACATGAGCGACGATGATCTGGAAAACGACGACCTCGAAGTAGGCGACGAAGACGAGACCGAAGAAGGCCTTGAAGCGGCGGCGGAAGACGTTGCCGACGACGATGGGCCCGATGTTCCGGTTCCTACCGCCAAAGGCAAGGCCAAGGCGGCCGTTTCGGTCGACGAGTTGCCGAGCGTAGAGGCCAAGAACAAGGAGCGTGATGCGCTCGCCAAGGCCATGGAGGAATTCCTGGCCAGGGGCGGTAAGGTGCAGGAAGTGGAGGCCAACGTGGTCGCTGATCCGCCCAAGAAGCCTGACAACAAGTACGGCAGCCGCCCTATCTGAGTATCGGCTTCATTGCTTGCTGAAAAAGCCCGCCGTCGCTGCGGGCTTTTTCATGGGTGCGATTCCATCCCCAGGCCAGGCGCAGCCCCTGTGGGAGCGAGCCTGCTCGCGATAGCGGCTTATCCGTCACATCAATGCTGGATGGGCCGCCGCCTTCGCGAGCAAGCTCGCTCCCACAGGGTTTTGTGCCTGGCGCAGAGCCTCAGGGCACAACAGGTCCAGGGTGGGAGCGAGCCTGCTCGCGATAGCGGCTTATCCGTCACATCAATGCTGGATGTGCCGCCGTCTTCGCGAGCAAGCTCGCTCCCACAGAGGGCTGTAGTGGCTACAGGGAGGGGATCAGCGCTGGCGATGCCACCCTGCCAATAACCCTGGCAGTTCGGTCAGGCTGCGGATTTCTGCATCCGGCGCGTGGTCGGCATTCCAGGGTTTGCCTGCCGGGTTGAACCACACCGCGCGCAGGCCGGCCTGTTGGGCGCCGGCGATGTCGTCGCCCGGGTGATCGCCAATGTGCACGGCGGTCTGCGCCGTGGCGCCGCCGCGTTGCAGGGCTTCGTGGAACAGTCGGGCGTCAGGCTTGGCGATGCCGATGTCTTCGGCGCACAAGGCGAACTTGAAATAGTCCGCCAGCCCCAGGCGCCGCACGTCGGCGTTGCCATTGGTGACCACACCGAGGGCGAAATGATTGGCCAGGATCTCCAGGGTGGGCTGTACCTCGGGGAAAATCTCCAGTTGATGACGGGCGTGCAGGAATGTCTCGAAGGCCTGGTCCGCCAGCTCAGAGGCTTGCCACTGGTCGTAGCCGGCTTCTTGCAGGGCTCGAAACAGCACCCGTCGGCGCAGGGCACTGATGCGGTGCTTCAGCCCAGGCTCCTCGCTCAGCACTTGTTCGCGAATCGAAAAAAGGTGCTCCACTGGCACGCCGCCCAGGTTCGGCGCGTTGTCGGTCAGCCATTGGCGGAGTATGGCTTCGGCGCTGGCGATCACCGGGGCGGTGTCCCACAGGGTGTCGTCCAGGTCGAAAGTGATCAGCTCGATGGTCATGATTCGTCGCCCTTGATGCGTTTGGCCCTGGGATGGGCACTGTCATAGACCGTCGCCAGGTGCTGGAAATCCAGGTGGGTGTAGATCTGGGTGGTCTTGATGTCCGAGTGCCCCAGCAGCTCTTGAACGGCGCGCAGGTCCTGGGAGGACTCCAGCAGATGGCTGGCGAAGGAGTGCCGGAGCATGTGCGGGTGCAGGTTCTGTCCCAGCTCCCGTTCGCCGGCAGCCTTGACCCGCAACTGAATCGCCCGCGGGCCGAGGCGCCGCCCCTGTTGGCTGACGAAGACCGCGTCGTCGGCGGGGTTGGTCAGCGCCCGCAGCGGCAGCCATTGCTCCAGGGCTTCACGGGCCTTGCGGCCGACGGGCAGCAGGCGGGTCTTGCTGCCCTTGCCGAGCACCTGGACCATGCCATCGGCCAGGTCCAGTTGATCCAGGTTAAGCCCCGTCAGCTCAGAAAGCCGCAGGCCGGAAGAATAGAACAGCTCGAGAATCGCCTGGTCACGCCGGGCCAGGAAGTCATCCTCGACGGCGCCTTCGAGCAGTTGCAGGGCGCGGTCGGTGTCGAGGGTCTTTGGCAATCG
This sequence comes from Pseudomonas sp. Root401, assembly GCF_001425105.1. Taxonomy (NCBI): domain Bacteria; kingdom Pseudomonadati; phylum Pseudomonadota; class Gammaproteobacteria; order Pseudomonadales; family Pseudomonadaceae; genus Pseudomonas; species Pseudomonas sp. Root401. Next base: position 433,283 of record NZ_LMDO01000012.1, read on the forward strand.
GCGCTCGCCCTTGGGCGGTGCCAGGCCGGTGGCCGGGTCGTGATCGCACAATCCTTCGCGGTTGAGGTAGTGATACAGGCCGCGTACTGCGGACAACAGGCGCGCCAGGCTGCGGGAGGATTGCCCTTGTTGATGCAGGCGGGCGATCAGGCTGCGCAAGCGCTGGATGTCCAGGGCCGCCCAGCTGCCGATGTTCTGCTTCTGGCACCAGCCCAGCACTTTTTCCAGGTCGCGGCGATAGGCCGACAGCGTGTGGGGCGACACCTGGCGCTCACTGCGCAGATGTTCGCAGTAGGCGTCCAGTTGCCGTTCCATCCTCAGCGTACCGAGCGCAGCGAACCGGCAACCCGTGGCAGCACCCGGCCGGTGACTTCGGCGATGTAGCTCAAGAACAGCGTGCCCACCGAACTTTTGTAGTGCTGCGGATCGCGGCTGGCGATGGCCAGCACGCCGTGCACGCCCTGGTGGGCGATGGCGACGACGGCGGTGGAGCCGATCTGCTTGCGCTGTTCTTCGCCGAACAGGAAGTCCAGCTCATGCTCGCGCAGGCTGCCGCTGACGCTTTTGTCTTCCGTGAGCAGGCCGCCGATGGCCGTCTGCGCTTCGGCGTGGGTCACCCAGCGGCCCACCGGCATGGCGTTGTCGCCGAACAGGATCAGGCTGACAAAGGGCACCTGGAAATCCTGGCGCAGGCTGTCTTCTACGCTCATGACCAGGTCTTCGAGGGTGCTGGCGTCCATCAGGGCCAGGATCAGCCGACGGGTCTTGTCGAACAGTCGGTCGTTGTCCCGAGCCACGTCCATCAGGTGCGAAAGACGATGGCGCATTTCGATGTTGCGCTCGCGCAGGATTTTCATCTGGTGTTCCACCAGCGACACGGTATCGCCGCGCCGGTGGGGGATGCGCATCGTCGCGAGCAGTTCTTCATGCTCGACGAAGAAGTCCGGATGAGCCTCCAGGTAAGCCGCCACGGCTGCGGTTTCCGGCAGGCTGGGGGATTCGTCGGGCTGTGGGGCTGGAACCTGTGGCTGGTCGGTCATGGGTTTGGCTCACTCAAAGACGAACTTGTCCTTCGTATACGCGCACTGCCGGGCCGGTCATCATCACCGGTTGGCCAGGGCCTGCCCATTCGATGGACAGGCGCCCGCCGGGCAGGTCGATCAACAACGGCGAATCCATCCACCCCTGGCTGATCGCAGCGACTGCGGCCGCACAGGCGCCAGTACCGCAGGCCTGGGTTTCCCCGGCGCCGCGTTCCCAGACGCGCAGTTGTGCGCGGTGGCGGTCGATGACTTGCAGGAAACCGACGTTCACTCGCGCCGGGAAGCGCGGATGATGCTCGATTTTCGGCCCCAGCTCATGCACCGGGGCACTGTTGATATCGGCCACGCGCAGCACGGCGTGGGGGTTGCCCATGGAAACCGCTGCCAGTTCCACCATGGCGCCGTCGACGTCCACCTGATAGCTCAAGGCCTGGGCCGGTGCCTGGAAGGGGATGTCCGCCGGTACCAGGCGCGGAGCGCCCATGTTGACGCCGATCTGGCCGTCGCTGCGTACATCCAGTTCGATGATGCCGCTCTTGGTCTCGACGCGGATCTGCCGCTTGGCGGTCAGGCGTTTGTCCAGCACGAAGCGGGCGAAGCAGCGCGCGCCATTGCCGCATTGCTCCACTTCCGAACCGTCGGCGTTGAAGATCCGATAACGGAAATCCACGTCCGGGTTATTGGGTGCCTCGACGATCAACAATTGGTCGAAACCGATACCGGTGTGCCGGTCCCCCCATTGCTTGGCGTGCTTGGGTAGGATATGCGCGTGCTGGCTGACCAGGTCGAGGACCATGAAGTCATTGCCCAGGCCGTGCATCTTGGTAAAACGCAGCAGCATGGTTTTACTCCGGCAGCAGGCTTTCGCCGGCAAACAACTCGGCTACCGTCTCGCGGCGACGCACTTCAAATGCCTGATCACCGTCCACCAGCACCTCGGCGCAGCGGCCGCGGGTGTTGTAGTTGGAACTCATGACAAACCCGTAGGCACCGGCCGAATGCACGGCCAGCAGATCGCCTTCTTCCAGCGCCAGCTCCCGACCCTTGGCCAGGAAGTCACCGGTTTCGCAGATCGGCCCGACGATGTCGTAGCTGCGGGCCGCGGTATCGCGAGGGCGCACGGCGGTGACGTCCATCCAGGCCTGGTACAGCGCCGGGCGGATCAGGTCGTTCATCGCCGCATCGACGATGGCGAAGTCCTTGTGCTCGGTGTGCTTGAGGTATTCGACCTGGGTCAGCAGCACGCCGGCGTTGGCGACGATGTAGCGGCCCGGTTCGAACATCAGCGCCAGGTCGCGCCCGTCGAGGCGCTCACGCACGGCCTTGATGTAGTCGGCCACCAGTGGCGGCTCTTCATCGCGATAGCGCACGCCGACACCGCCGCCGAGGTCGATGTGGCGCAGGTAGATGCCGCAATCGCCGAGGCGATCGACCAGCGCCAGCAGGCGGTCGAGGGCATCGATGAAGGGTTCCAGGGTGGTCAGTTGCGAGCCGATGTGGCAATCGACACCCAATACTTCCAGGTTCGGCAGTTGGGCGGCGCGCACGTACACGTCTTCGGCGTCGGCAATGGCGATGCCGAACTTGTTTTCCTTGAGACCGGTGGAAATGTACGGGTGGGTGCCAGCGTCGACGTCCGGGTTCACGCGCAGGGAGACCGGCGCGCGGACGCCCAGCTCGGCGGCGACGATTTGCAGGCGCTCCAGTTCGTCGGTGGACTCGATGTTGAAGCAGTGCACGCCAACTTCCAGGGCGCGGCGCATGTCTTCACGGGTCTTGCCGACACCGGAGAACACGATCTTGTCGGCGCTGCCGCCAGCGGCCAGCACACGCTCAAGCTCGCCACCGGAGACGATGTCGAAACCGGCGCCCAGGCGCGCCAGGACATTGAGCACACCCAGGTTGGAGTTGGCTTTTACAGCGAAACACACCAGGTGCGGCATGCCCTCGAGGGCATCGGCGAACGTCCGGTACTGGGCTTCGATGTGGGCGCGGGAATAGACATAGGTCGGCGTGCCGAAACGTTCGGCGATCGCGGACAGGGCAACCCCTTCCGCGAACAGCTCCCCGCCACGGTAGTTAAAAGCGTCCATGGCGTTCCCTTAGTAAGTGGTGGTATGGGTATCGTGCGAGTGGGATTTGGCTTGCGACGACTTGGCCTGTTCTTCAGGGGACTTGCTGTCATCAGGCAGGTACAGCGGACCTTTTTGACCACAGGCTGTCACGAGGCAGGCAACCGCGACGAGCGCAGCAAGGGAAGAGATCAGGCGCTTCATGGCGAAATCCTTGAAAATGCTTTAATTGCGCCGGAGTATACCGGCCACCCGTCAGCTTGCCTATGCAACGGGGCGCCCGTCCGGCGGCGCTGGTGGTCGTCAGTGGGTATATCCTTTGCAATCGCCGGGAAGCGTCCGTATCTTGCGGCGCTTGAGCATGAGCAGACATTTTCGAGGTTGCCGCAATGAGTTTGACTGAAGCCCGTTTCCACGATCTGGTCGATGCGACCCAGCAAACGCTGGAGGATGTGTTCGATGACAGTGGCCTGGACATTGACCTGGAAGTCTCTGCCGGTGTGCTCACCGTCAAGTTCGAGAACGGCAGCCAGCTGATTTTCAGTCGCCAGGAGCCGTTGCGGCAATTGTGGCTGGCGGCGGTCTCCGGTGGCTTTCACTTCGACTACGACGAAGAAAGCGAGCGTTGGATGTGCGACAAGAGCGAAGAGCAACTGGGCGAAATGCTCGAGCGCATCGTCAAGCAGCAGGCTGACGTGGAACTCGATTTCGAAGGCCTGTGACGGCGTGAGCCAGACCGCCCCGCTACGGCCACCCAAGCCGCTCTACAGCAACGTCAGCCCGGCCGTGCCATCGCCGTGTACCGGCGTGTGCAAACTGGATGAACAGAAGGTCTGCCTCGGATGTTCGCGCCACGTGGAACATATCCGCGAATGGCGCTCGGCCGACGACGAGCGTCGGCGGGTCATCTGCGCCGAGGCGGCTAAACGCAAATCCCTCTAGGAGCTGCCGAAGGCTGCGATCTTTTGGTCTTGGTCTTTGCGGTTTTCGCTTAAAGCTCAATTGCCCGGGTCAGGATCGCAGCCTCGTTGCACTCGTCAGCTCCTACTGATAGTGTCCGGTTACGCCTCAATCCATCGAGGCCCGTGAAAACCCCGCCTTTTTGTGGCGGGGTTTTGCTTTTTTTGTGCAGAAGAAAGGAGTCTGCCAGGATCATGACCGCACCTTCCATCACCCTTACCCGTCTGGACGTACAGCGTCTGGAACGCCTGATCGACAGCCTTGATGAAACGCTGCCGGGCGTGATTGCACTGCAAACCGAACTGGATCGCGCCGAGAACGTGGTGGGCCACGAAGAAGTGCCTGCCGATGTCGTGACCATGAACTCGCGCGTGCACTGCCGCGAAGAAAGCAGCGGCAAGGACTATCACCTGACGCTGGTTTATCCACAGGACGCAAATGCCGACGAAGGCCGGATCTCGATCCTGGCGCCAGTGGGCAGTGCGTTGCTGGGCCTTAAGGTCGGCCAGCACATCGACTGGCCGGCCCCGGGTGGCAAGACGCTGAAGCTGACGTTGCTGGAGGTCGAGTCGCAGCCGGTCAATGGTGGCGACTGCGCGTTCTGAACCCGTCTCAGACCTGGTTCAATGCCTCGTTCAGGGCGCGTTCCAGATCGGCCTTGTAGCGCAGGTACAAATTGCTTGAACAGGCGCCGTCGCCCACCAGGCCCGAAAGATCCAGGTCGGTGATGTAGCAGCGATAGCGCTGGGCTTCGCTGCGCTGTTCGACGATCTCCCTGGCGACCACGCGGAACAGTTGGTCGCCATGCTCCAGTTCGGAAAACTCCTGCTGATCGCAGTACAGGGTGACGTGCACCTGCCCGTGCGCCGCTTTGCCGATGATCGCCTGCACGTCATAGAACGGCTTGTTGACCAGCATCTGCGGGGCTTGCCGCGCTTCGATCCGGCGCGCCCGGCCGCTGCCTGAGGGCAATAACTGGTAGTACAGGGTTTCCAGGGTCAGCGGCTGGGCGGCATCCAGCGGCAGCAGGGCGTCGCGACGGTACAGTACCGATTGCAAAAAACGTTGCAGCGGCACCAGCAGGCTTTGTTCGTCGTGATAAGGCACGTGTTGTTGCCACAGTGCGTTGAACTCATCGAGCACGTACAGATCGGCCTCGTCTTCGTCGACGCGGTAGAACACCTGGATGCACTCGGGCTGGCCCATGGGCAGGATCAGCGCCAGGTCGTGGTCCTCCAGGGCCATCGGGTCCAGGTGCAAGGGGCTGTAGGCCGTCAGTTCCTCGCCCAGGTAATCCATCAGCGCCGACAGGCTGCCCAGCGCCACGTGATTGACCTGGCCGGGCACCAGCTCCAGCACGTGATAGTGCTGCTGGACCTGAAGCAGATAGCGGTGATTGAGCCTGCTCAGCAGCAGGGTCTGCGCCGTGTCGATGACTTCCTCCACGCGCCGCGCAATGAATTGGGCGCGGTTGTGGCAGAAACAGCGCACCTGCAAGCGCGGCTGGCGCTGGGTAACGGGCAGGTCGTTGAGGTAATCGCGCAGGCAGTCGAGCAGGGCGTGTTCGCCGTCAAAACGGTTGACCAGCACCTCATTCCAGCTGTTGAGCGTGACCTGGTCGAGGGTCAGCACCAGGTTTTCCCGGACCCCTGCATAGCTCAGGGAGTCGGTGCGCTCGGTGGTCATCAGGATATTCAGGTCGCGGTGGTGCTTGAGCGGGTCGACGCCGACGTTCACCAGGATCAGCACTTCGCTGGGCACGCTGGCGCGCAGCAACTGTGCTTCATCCACCGTGGTCAAGGGTAGGGCGATGGACTGTTGCAGGCTGCCCAGCAGGTTGAACAGTTCGAACTCGCTCAGGTCGCTGTCGCCTGGGTGCAGCGCCAGGCGCGTGCTGCTGTCGATCACGCCGTTGCGATGGCACCAGGTCAGCAGTTCCAGCAGCTCGCGGCAGCGCTTGATCGGCGCGAAGTTCTCCCACTCCAGGGCGTTGAGGCTGCCGTTGTAAAGCGCCCACTGGTTCTGCCCCGGTTCTTTCCTGTTGGGAGACTGGACCAGCGTCAGGGTGTCTTCGGCCAGGTCCGGCGCGATGCCAGGGTTGATGAACTCGACCTTGTCGGCCTTGCGTTCGAAGGCTGCGTACAGCCGCCGGCCAAGCACGTTGAGGTCGCGCTTGTTGATCAGGCTGACGGTTTTCTCGGTGCGGGCGAACTGGGTCAGGAAGCGGTAGCTGTGGGTGAGTTCGTTGACCAGGGCCCGTCGCTCGTGGCTGACCTGGCGGACTTTCCATTGGCTGCGGCTGTCCAGCAGCGCCAGTTGACGCTGGTCCCAGCCCCATTCCCGGGCCAGTCGCTCGAGCAGCACCCGTTGCCAGCCGCTACTGCGTACCTGGCCGGTGAGTTTGCGATTGACCTTCAAGTACAGCGCGCGGCGGATCAACTCCAGGCGTTCGGATTCGCCGCGGGCATTGAGGTATTCCTCGATGCGGCGGTAGACCAGCATGTACGGATCCAGCTCTTCGAGGTCCAGGCGATTGGCAAACACGGCCTGTTTGAAGCGCAGGCTCAGGCAGCGAACATTCGGGTGTTCGCTGGCATAGACCTCGGTCAGCAGCAGCTTGAGTACGGACTTGTAGGGCGACTCGATACCTTTGAACAACTGCCAGAGCCCGGCACCGACGAATTCGCCTGGCGGAATGTAGGCCAGGTGCCCCAGGTCCAGGGTTTCATCCGCTCGAATGAAACGCTTGGACATCAACGTATGGGTGTATTGCTCATAGTTCTCTTCTTCATAGACCGGCACCAGCCACCAGATCGGCGTGCGCCCGGCCAGCCAGATCGCGGTGCGGTAGAACTCGTCCAGCAGCAGGTAATGCTGGGTCGTGCCGCAATCGTCGGAACTGAGCTGGTTGTCACGGTCGCCCCGTACGAAACGCGCCGGGTCGATCAGGAAAAAGTGGGCTTCGGCGCCCTGGGTCGCGGCCCAGATCTCCAGCAACTGGCATTTCTTGCGCAGCTCGGCCAGTTCATCGTCGCTCAGGTCCGGCCCGTGGCACACCCACACGTCCATGTCGCTCTGGTCGGCTTGGGCCAGGGTGCCGAGGCTGCCCATCAGGAACAGGCCAAGGATCGGTCGTGGCGGGTTGCTCCCGTGCCGGGGCTTGTAGGAAAACGAACGGGTCAGCCGCTGGGCTTCGGCAAGGATATTGGCGTCAGGCTCGTAGTTCGACAGCCCGGCAGGCGTGCTGCCGGAAACGTAGCCGGGCAGCAGCGGATGGTTGACGTGGAAGAACAGCGGCAGCAACGTCAGCACGCCTTGCTGGCGCGGCGACAGGCCTTCGAGGGCGCGCTCCATCCGCACGGTGTTGAGCTTGAGAAAACGTGCGCGCAGCTGGCTCAGGACTTTGCGGTCGATTCCCTCGTCCAGATCGGGGCGTATTTCGTGATTGCGGGTCATGTCAGCTCAAACCGGCTCGCGGCGTCGAACGTGGGGGTGATGGCAGGTTAGCGCCCGATCTTGGGAATTCTTAAGCTGAAAACGGAATTCGGATGCCGGTTTTTTACGCAAGGCACCCGTGCGCCTGCGGAAATCCCGTAAAGGAGATTCCCGTGGGCGACAGGGGGGATCAGGCGGCTTCTTGCACGCTGAGTATCGTCAGGACGGTTTGGACGTTTTGGGCGGCATCTCGGCCCAGGCTTGTCAGGTAACCACCGTCGGGCTGGGTGATCAGTTCTTTTTCGAACAGGCGTTGGGCAGCGGCAATCGCTTTAGGGGCAGCGGTCTGATGAATTTTCAGGCCTTCCTGGGAACTGTCCAGGTTGAAGAGTGCAAGGATTTCCAGTTCGGCAACCAGCTCAGGGGTAAGCGACATAAGGACTCCAGACTTTCTAGGAATTTGGTCGACAGCGTCACTAAGGTGAGCGCACTCGGCCGAGCTGTCCAGTCTCAGTGTCATGCTTTTTTGTTTAAAGCGATTCTCTGTGGTCCGTAGGAGCTGTGTAGGAACTGTATAGGAGCTGCCGAAGGCTGCGATCTTTTGATCTTTCGCTCCAGACTCAATTGTCAGGGGAAAGATCGCAGCCTCGTTGCACTCGACAGCTCCTACACAGCTCCTACACAGCTCAGCTCCTACAGGGCGCAGCCGAGCGGGGAGCAAGCGCCGTTCAGTTCTTTTCCGGCGGCAACTCAGGCAAGGCGCGCAATGCGGCTTCGTACCACTGGGTATTGAACGGGCGATCTTCTTCCAGGATCGCATCGATCTCCACCGCCAGCACATGGGCCATCAGGTTGAGGATTTCTTCGCGCTCATAACCGACCAGGGTCAACTTGTTGAACGTGGCCTTGGCCGCAGGCGGATTGTCACTTTCTATCTGGTTTTCGATGGCCTGGATCAGCGTGTTCTCGACGAATTCTTCTTCGTCGTTGTCGATGTCGGTTGGCTCGCTCATGGCAGGCTCCTGTGAGAAAGGTCGCCAGTTTACCTGTATTCAGCGGCGTGATGCGCCTGGCAAGAAATGCCCCGGCGGTCTATAACCCAAGGCTGCCAACCCCGCACGGCCTGGAGGCTTTGTAATGCTCGAGCTTTATGGTTTCTCTGTCAGTAACTATTACAACATGGTCAAACTGGCGCTGTTGGAGAAGGGCCTGCCCTTCGAAGAAGTGCCGTTTTACCCCAACCAGACCCCCGAAGCGTGGGCCATCAGCCCGCGCGGGAAGGTGCCGGTGTTGAAAACCGAGCAGGGGTTTATCAACGAAACCAGCGTGATCCTCGAGTACATCGAACAAACCCAACCAGGCAAGGCCTTGCTGCCCAGTGACCCGTTCGAGCGGGCCCAGGTATTGGCCTTGTGCAGGGAAATCGAGTTGTACATCGAGCTGCCGGCGCGGGCTTGCTTTGCCGAGGCATTTTTCGGCATGTCGGTGCCCGAGGCCATCAAGGAAAAGACCAAGGCCGAATTGCTGCTGGGGTTCGCGTCACTGGCCAGGCACGGCAAATTCTCGCCCTATGTGGCGGGTGATAGCCTGAGTATTGCCGACCTGTATTTCTTCTACAGCGTTTCGCTGGCCCTCCAGGTGGGCAGGAAACTGTTCGATATCGACCTGCTGGCAGACATGCCGGCGGCCAAGGCGCTGATCGAGCGCTTGGAGCAGAATCCGCATGTGCAGCGGATTGCGGCGGATAGAGAGGCGGCGATGCCGGCGTTTTTGGCGATGATCGCTGCCAAGAAGTGATTTTTATAGCGTCTTGAAGGACGCCTTCGCGAGCAGGCTCGCTCCCACAGTAGATCTTCAGTGAGCACATATTCTGTGAACATGGAGATCCAGTGTGGGAGCGAGCTTGCTCGCGATGCTTTTAGCGGCTGGCGAGCAACGCCTGGCCGCGTACCACGGCTGCCTTGACCTGCGCCGGCGCGGTGCCGCCGATGTGGTCGCGGGCATTGACCGAGCCTTCGAGGGTCAGCACGGCAAACACGTCCTGTTCGATCTGGTCGCTGAACCGGCGCAGTTCGTCCAGGCTCATTTCCGCCAGATCCTTGCCACTGTCCACGCCGTACTTCACGGCATGACCGACGATCTCGTGGCAGTCGCGGAACGGCAGGCCACGGCGCACCAGGTAATCGGCCAGGTCCGTGGCGGTGGAGAAGCCGCGCAGGGCCGCTTCGCGCATCACTGCATGCTTGGGCTTGATGGCCGGGATCATGTCGGCGAAGGCCCGCAGCGAGTCGCGCAAGGTGTCGGCGGCGTCGAACAGCGGTTCCTTGTCTTCCTGGTTGTCCTTGTTGTAGGCCAGCGGCTGGCCTTTCATCAAGGTCAGCAGGCCCATCAATGCGCCGAACACCCGGCCACTCTTGCCCCGTACCAGTTCCGGCACGTCAGGGTTTTTCTTTTGCGGCATGATCGAGCTGCCGGTGCAGAAGCGGTCCGGCAGGTCAATGAACTGGAATTGCGCACTGGTCCACAGCACCAGCTCTTCGGAGAAGCGCGACAGGTGCATCATCGCGATGCTCGCGGCGGCGCAGAATTCGATGGCGAAATCGCGGTCCGAGACGTTATCCAGCGAGTTGCCGCCCACGGCGTCGAAGCCCAGCAACTGCGCGGTGTATTCACGATCGATCGGGTACGTGGTGCCGGCCAGCGCGGCGCTGCCCAGGGGCATGCGGTTGGTGCGCTTGCGGCAGTCCACCAGGCGCTCGTAGTCGCGGCTGAGCATTTCGAACCAGGCCAGCATGTGATGCCCAAACGTTACAGGTTGGGCGGTTTGCAGGTGCGTGAAGCCCGGCATGATGCTCTCGGCCTCGCGCTCGGCTTGCTCCAGCAGGCCTTTTTGCAGGCGAGTGATTTCGGCCAGGATCAGGTCGATCTCATCGCGCAACCACAGGCGGATGTCGGTGGCGACCTGGTCGTTGCGGCTGCGGCCGGTGTGCAGTTTCTTGCCCGTCACGCCGATGCGGTCGGTCAGGCGCGCTTCGATGTTCATGTGCACGTCTTCAAGGTCGACGCGCCAGTCGAACTGGCCGGCCTCGATTTCAGCCTGGATGGTCTTCAGGCCGTCGATGATGCTGTCGCGCTCGGCATCGGTCAGCACGCCGACCTTGGCCAGCATGGTGGCGTGGGCGATCGAGCCCATGATGTCGTGGCGATACAGGCGCTGGTCAAAGTTGACGGAGGCGGTGAAGCGGGCGACGAAGGCGTCGACGGGTTCACTGAAGCGGCCGCCCCAGGACTGATTGGTCTTGTCAGTGCTCATGAATTCGCTCGTGATCGGCTGTGGAAAAAATAGCGGTTAAAGGCTGCGGCGGATGATAGCAGGGTTGCCGGGACTGGCGCTGGCACTGGTCGGCAGGTTTTTTCGATGCAAGCCTGGGATCCAACCGGGTTTTCCCGCAACGATATTTTTCGATTGAGCAATATCGTCGTGGCAACCGTCTACAGTGGACTGTAGGACTTTTGCTTTTTCCACCCATGGCGCAGCGGATATAGATAAGAAGGGGGTGCTCATATTGGTCAGATCGACAGTTAACAATCCCTACGGCGACGCCGTGCGACAACGGGCCTCGGGCATCGGTCGGCAAGCGCTGGTAAAGATAGGCAACCGCCTCGCGGCACTTTTTGGCCCTCGAACGAGTCTTAGCGTGGATCGCCGTGACGGATGTCACGTCCCCTGTCTACGCTATCCTTGTGCGAGACTCACGCAGGAATCCAGCGCAATATGAATGTCCTGATCGTTGATGACGAACCACTGGCCCGCGAGCGCCTGAGCCGAATGGTTGGCGAGCTCGAGGGTTACAGTGTCCTGGAGCCGAGCGCCACCAATGGCGAAGAGGCATTGGCCCTTATTGACAGCCACAAGCCGGATATCGTGCTGCTCGACATTCGCATGCCTGGCCTGGACGGTCTGCAGGTTGCGGCGAAGTTGTGCGAACGAGAGTCGCCGCCAGCGGTGGTGTTCTGTACCACCCGGGACGATTTCCCACCCGAAGTGCTACAGGCCGGCGCCGTGGGCTACCTGGTCAAGCCGGTGGCGGCCGAGGCGTTGCTCGAAGCCTTGCGCAAGGCCGAGCGACCCAACCGCGTGCAACTGGCAGCGCTGACCCGTCCGGCCGCCGAAAGCGGCAGCGGCCCGCGCAGCCATATCAGTGCGCGCACCCGCAAAGGCATCGAGCTGATCCCGTTGAACCAGGTGGTCTATTTCATTGCCGACCACAAATACGTGACCTTGCGCCATGAGAGTGGCGAGGTGTTGTTGGATGAGCCACTCAAGGCCCTCGAAGACGAGTTCGGCGAGCGTTTCGTACGCATCCACCGCAACGCCCTCGTGGCCCGTGAACGTATCGAGCGTTTGCAACGTACCCCCCTCGGGCATTTCCAACTGTTCCTCAAGGGCCTCAATGGCGATGCGCTGATTGTCAGCCGACGGCACGTGGCCGGCGTGCGCAAGATGATGCAGCAGCTTTAATGCGGCGGTCCAAGGCGTTCGATGCGTTTCATTTCGAGGATTTGGCGGCCAGGGAGGCCTTGGGGTCGTGATTCAAATCAAAGCGGTTTTGGCTGAGCTGTTATTATCTGCCGTATCTTTTAAGTACGGATTGATCCATGTCCCCTCGCGAGATCCGCATCGCCACCCGTAAAAGTGCCTTGGCCCTCTGGCAGGCCGAATACGTCAAAGCCCGCCTGGAAGCGGCCCATCCCGGCCTGATCGTGACCCTGGTGCCCATGGTCAGTCGCGGTGACAAGCTGCTGGATTCGCCGCTGTCGAAGATCGGCGGCAAGGGCCTGTTCGTCAAGGAACTGGAAACCGCGTTGCTGGACAACGAAGCCGACATCGCCGTGCATTCGATGAAAGACGTGCCCATGGACTTCCCCGAAGGCCTGGGCCTGTTTTGCATCTGCGAGCGGGAAGACCCACGCGATGCGTTCGTCTCCAACACGTTTTCCAGTCTGGAAACACTGCCTGCCGGGAGCGTGGTCGGTACTTCCAGCCTGCGTCGCCAGGCACAGTTGCTGACTCGCCGTCCGGACCTGCAAATCCGTTTCCTGCGCGGTAACGTCAACACGCGGCTGGCCAAGCTCGATGCCGGTGAGTACGACGCGATCATCCTCGCCGCCGCCGGCCTGATCCGCCTGGGCTTTGAAGATCGCATCACCTCGGCCATCAGCGTCGACGACAGCCTGCCGGCCGGTGGACAAGGGGCGGTGGGCATCGAGTGCCGCAGCGCCGACAGCGACATCCACGCCTTGCTGGCGCCGCTGCACCATGAAGACACCGCCACGCGGGTATTCGCCGAACGCGCCCTCAACAAACACCTCAATGGCGGTTGCCAAGTGCCGATCGCCTGTTACGCCGTGCTGGAAGGCGAACAGGTCTGGTTGCGCGGGCTGGTGGGCGATCCCAACGGTGGCCGGCTGCTCAGCGCTGAAGCCCGGGCGCCGCGCCACGATGCCGAGGCGTTGGGCGTGCGGGTGGCCGAAGACCTGTTGAGCCAGGGCGCCGCCGACATTCTCAAGGCGGTCTACGGCGAGGCCGGCCACACGTGACGGGGTGGCGGCTGCTGCTCACCCGGCCGGCGGACGAGTCGTCGGCGCTGGCGGCTGTCCTGGCCGAAGCGGGGGTCTACAGCAGCAGTCTGCCCTTGCTGGATATCGAGCCGGTCCCGCTGTCCGATGCCGGGCGGGCGATATTCCAGGCGCTGGACCAATACTCTGCCGTGATCGTCGTCAGCAAACCGGCCGCACGCCTGTGCGTCGAGTTGCTGCACCAATACTGGCCCCAGCCTCCAGACCAACCATGGTTCAGCGTGGGTGCGGCCACCGGGCAGATTCTCGTCGATGCCGGTCTCACGGTGTTTTATCCCGATAACGGCGATGACAGCGAAGCCTTGCTGGAACACTTGGTCTTGCGCCAGGCTGTTGCGCGGCCCGACCCCAAGGTGTTGATCGTGCGGGGCGAGGGCGGGCGTGGCTTGCTGGCAGAGCGTTTGCGCGAGCAAGGTGCTAGTGTCGATTATCTGGAATTGTACCGTCGCCACTTGCCCGACTACGGCGAAGGGGCGTTACCGGCGAAAGTCGAAGCGGAACGCTTGAACGCACTGGTGGTCAGCAGTGGGCAGGGCTTCGAGCATCTGCAGCGGCTGGCCGGCGATGCGTGGCCGGCCCTGGCGCGGTTACCGTTGTTTGTTCCAAGCCCAAGGGTTGCCGAGATGGCGCGTGCCGCCGGGGCCCGAACAGTTGTGGATTGTCGTGGCGCCAATGCCGCGGCTTTGCTGGCGGCGTTACGGGAACACTCCGTGCCGTTTTCTAATGCAAAGGATGGATACGTGAGCGAAACAGCCTTGCCAAAAGAAGATCTAGACCAGCCAGCGATCGATGCGCCGGTTGAAACTCCGCCCCCGGTGGCGCCGCGTCGCGGCAACGGGTTGGCCATTGTTGCATTGCTACTCGGGGCCGCCGGCGTGGCCGTGGGCGGTTGGGGCGTGTGGCAGGTGCGTCACCTGCAAACCAACAACCAGCAGCAGTCAGCCCAGGTCCAGGCACTGAATGACCAGGCCCAGAGCCTCAAGCTCAACGAGCAACGCCTGAGCGAGCGCCTGGCGCAATTGCCTCCGGCCGAAGAGCTGGAGGAGCGGCGGCGCCTGGTGGCCCAGTTGCAAAGTGACCAGCAGCACCTGAACCAGCGCCTGGAAACCGTGCTCGGTGCCAGCCGCAAGGATTGGCGCCTGGCCGAGGCCGAGCACCTGTTGCGCCTGGCCAGCCTGCGTCTTTCCGCCCTGCAGGACATCAACAGTGCCCAGGCGCTGGTCCAGGGGGCGGACGAAATCCTGCGCGAGCAGAACGACCCCGGCTCGTTCGCCGCTCGCGAGCAACTGGCCAAGACCCTCGCCGCATTGCGCAGCACCGAACAACCGGATCGCACCGGGCTGTTCCTGCAACTGGGGGCCTTGCGTGACCAGGTCCTGGAACTGACTGAGCTGGCGCCCGAGTACAAGGACCGCGGTGAATCCCTGCTGGGCCTGACCGCCGACGGCGATGGCGCCAGTCGTTGGGCACAGTGGTGGGACCAGATCTCGCGCTATATCCGTATCGACTTCAACGCCGATGAGAATGTTCGTCCGCTGCTGGCCGGGCAAAGCCTGGTGCAAGTGCGCCTGGCCTTGAGCCTGGCGCTGGAGCAGGCGCAATGGGCCGCCCTCAATGGTCAGGCGCCGGTCTACACCCAGGCGCTGGCCGAGGCCCGGGACGTGTTGAAGAACAACTTCAACCAGGACAACCCGCAAAGCAAGATCATGCTCGAACGCGTGGGTGAGCTGTCCAAGCAGCCGGTGACGGTGGTCACCCCGGACCTGACGGGCACGCTGAGCAGCGTCCAGGCTTACCTTGAGCGCCGCAACCTCAATGCCCAGGAATCGGTCAAGCCGCTGCCCGCGCCTGGCGCGCAGGAGGCCACGCCATGAAGCGTCTCTACGTGATTCTGTTCGTGGTCATTGCTGCCGCTGCTTTGCTGGGCGTGGCGATTGCCGAGCATTCGGGTTACGTGCTGGTGGCGTACAAGAACTTTCGTTATGAAGCGGGCCTGTGGGTCACCCTGGCACTGGTGGCGGTGCTCTGGCTGGTGTGGCGAGGCCTGAGGGCGCTGATCGGGCTGGTGACTACGTCGAGTGGCGTGGTCAACCCGTGGTCGCGGCGCAACCGCAGCCGGCGGGTGCAAGTGGCGATCGAGCATGGCCAGTTGGACCTGGCCGAAGGTCGCTGGGCCAGTGCCCAACGACACCTGCATCGTGCCGCCGAAGCCGAGCGCCAGCCGCTGCTGTATTACCTCGGCGCCGCCCGTGCGGCCAACGAACAAGGTCTTTACGAGCAGAGCGACAGCTTGCTCGAGCGCGCTCTGGAGCGTCAGCCCCAGGCGGAACTGGCCATTGCCCTGACGCACGCACAATTGCAGACGGACCGAGGCGATACCGACGGTGCATTGACCACGCTGCAGGCCATGCATGAGCGTCATCCCCATAACGTCCAGGTCCTGCGCCAACTGCAACGCCTGCATCAGCAGCGCGGCGACTGGTCGGCGGTGATCCGGCTGTTGCCGGAGCTGCGCAAGGACAAGGTCCTGCCGCCGGCTGAACTGGCGGAACTGGAACGTCGCGCCTGGGGTGAGAACCTCAGCCTGGCAGCCCACCGTGAGGAGGACGGCAGCGTCGGTTTGCAGTCGCTCAATCGCGCCTGGCAACAACTGACCTCCGCGCAACGCCAGGAGTCGGCGCTGGTGTTGGCCTATGCCGAGCAGTTGCGCCAGTTGGGGGCTCAGGTCGAGGCCGAAGAGGTGCTGCGAAATGCGCTCAAGCGTCATTATGACAGCCATCTGGCGCGCCTCTACGGGTTGGTGCGGGGCAATGATCCGATCCGCCAGTTGCAAACAGCCGAAGGCTGGCTCAAGGATCATCCGGCCGATCCAAGCCTGCTGCTGACCCTGGGGCGCCTATGCCTGCAGAGCAGTTTGTGGGGCAAGGCGCGGGACTATCTGGAAAGCAGCCTGCGCGTCCAACGCAACCCCGAAGCCTGTGCTGAACTGGCGCGATTGCTGGCGCAGCTGGGAGATGCCGAGCGCAGCAATCAGTTGTTCCAAGAGGGGTTGGGGCTGTTGGACGAGCGCCTGCTGGCCGCGCCGTTGCCGGTTCCGGCTCAGGTGTTGTCCACTTGAGAGGGCATAGTGGAGAGGGCGCTTGCTCTCGCTCGGCTGATGCCCTGTAGGAGCTGCCGAAGGCTGCGATCTTTTGATCTTTGATCTTTGATCTTTCGCTTGAGATTCAAGTATTAGGGAAAAGATCGCAGCCTCGTTGCACTCGACAGCTCCTACACAGCTCCTACACAGCCCCTACACAGCTCCTGCATGCACCCGGCGGGAGCAAGCTTGCTTGCCACAGGTATGTGTAAACCTTGAAAGAGAGGGGGCGAATACCGGTCCGGTTTTGGGGCTTTGGTCATGGCTTCAGTAAAGTCCTACAGCCCATCGCGCTGAATCCTCTTTGGCCTGTCGGGAATTCCCTACATCCCTGGTGAAGTGTCTGCGCGGACCTGCCTTGAAAGGCCCGAGGGCTTTCCTCTACCGTAACTGCTTGTCTCTTCTGTTACGGAACCGCCATGTCTTTGGCCAGCTCACGCTTCTTGTTTTTCATGGCTTCCATCGCCGCAGCCCTGGCTTTGGGCATCGCCACTTATCTGGAATATTCGGTCGGCCTGACGCCTTGCAGCCTGTGTGTCTTGCAGCGGTTGTGCCTGATGCTGTTCCTGGCGAACAGCCTTGTGGCATGCGTACACGGTCCAGGTCAGAGAGGCAGTCTCTTCTATGGTTCGGCAGGGTTGGTTTTTGCGACGGGGGGAATGACCCTGGCATGGCGTCAGGTCTTGATGCAAAGCCATTCGTTCGAGCCGTTTCCTGATTGTATTGCCCAGCCCAAGCTGGTGGACTCGTGGTGGTGTGCGTTGCATCGCGTCCTCGACGGCGCGGCCGATTGCGCGAATATCACCTGGACGCTGTTCGACCTGAGTATTCCCGAATGGAGCCTGTTGTTTTTTCTCGCGGTGTCCAGTGCGATGACCTATCTGCTGCTGCGCCTTGCCCGGAGTGCTCTGGTACGACCGCTCAGCGGCGATACGTCGCAGATGCTCCGGGCCGTGGATTAAACACTTGTATGAACTTTATCTCCTGCGTACCTTGAAGCCATTGTCGTGCGGGCATAATCTGGCCCGCACGTGTTATTGGAATTGTGCCGCTCGATCATGTTGTGTCTGGCTTGTCCCTGATCATCAGGCGTGCACAGGCTGCGAGTGGCATGACTCACAAGGGAAGAAATCACCATGCTCGAAAGTTGTCAGAATGCTCAGGAACGCTGGGGTGGGGTGCATCTGCTGATCGATCGCTGGTTGCAGGAGCGTCACGAGCTGGTTCGGGCCTACGATGCCCTTGGCGATAAGCCTGAAGCGCTGAGCGAAAGCCGCAAACCCTTGCAGGAGTTCTGCGGTGTGCTGGTCGACTATGTGTCTGCCGGTCATTTCGAGATCTACGAACAACTGACGGGCGAGGCCAAGGCCTTCAACGACAAGCGCGGCCTGGAACTGGCCGAGCAGATCTACCCGCGCATCGACGTCATCACCGAAAAGCTGCTGGCGTTCAACGACCTGTGCGATGAAGGCAAGTGCGTAGCGGAAAAATTCAAGGAGCTGGGCGGCTTGCTGCACGAACGTTTCGAACTGGAAGACTGCCTGATCGAAGTGCTGCACAACGCTCACAAGGAAGAAGCCGCGGTCCAGGCCTGAGGGTTTCGCGGTCATGAAAAAACGGTGCGCATTGCGCACCGTTTTTTATTGGGCCCGCGTCAGGTCGTCGCGCCCAGCAATTCGATTTCAAACACCAGTGGCGTGTACGGCGGGATCACATCTCCCGCCCCTTCGGCGCCATAGGCCAGGGTCGATGGAATCACCAGCCGCCATTTTGCGCCTACCGGCATTTGCGGCAACGCACTGCGCCAGCCGTCAATCACACTGTCGAGGTTGAACCACTGGGCCTGGTGGTTGGAGTCGAATACGGTACCGTCCGGCAATCGACCGGTATACAGCACCTGGACTTTGCCGTGAGGACCGGCCTTCGCGCCGTGGCCGGGCTTGATCTCGGTCAGCAGGATGCCGTCTGCGAGTTGCTGGACGCCGGGACGGTTCTTTTCTTCGTTGAGAAATTTCTGCTCCGTTTTCAACGCGGCTTCGATCTGCGGCGTCGTCGATTGCGAATTCAGTTGTGCCTGGTGCTCGGCCAGGATCTGTTCGATGCGTTCATCCTTGAGGGCCAGCGGCTTGCCCAGGTAGGCCTGTTGCAATCCTTCGACCAAGGCCTTGATCTGCAGGTCCGGCACGTCCTGGCGCAGGCGTTCGCCAAGGCTTGCGCCCAGGCTGTAAGCCAAATCGTGGGCATCGTTTGCGCTGGTTTTTTCAACGGCCTGGACCGTGGAGCAAGCCATGCACAGGAATAAAAACAGGTGACGCGACATGTGTGCTCTCCGGCCTCGAATCGAGGAATTATGCCAGTGCCGATATCTGTAGAGGTGGATTGCCAAGGCACTGGCGCAGAAGATTTTTCGTCCCTTGCAACGCAACGTCTTGTGTACTGTCAACATGCCCTAGCGGCGGTTGAAGCAGAGGTCTAGTATGAGCCGCACTCACGTCAGTCAGGAGGTAAACCATGTCGGCCACCAAGAAGCCTGTAAACACTCCGTTGCACTTGCTCCAACAACTCTCGGGCAGCTTGCTCGAACATCTGGAAAATGCCTGCTCCCAAGCCCTGGCTGATGCTGAAAAACTGCTCGCCAAACTTGAAAAACAACGCGGCAAAGCGCAGGAAAAACTGCACAAGTCGCGCACCAAATTGCAAGACGCAGCCTCCGCTGGCAAGGCCAAGGCACAAGCCAAGGCCAAAGATGTAGTGAAAGAACTCGAAGACCTGCTCGATGCCTTGAAGGATCGTCAGTCCGAGACCCGCACCTACATTCTGCAACTCAAGCGTGATGCCCAGGAAAGCCTGAAACTGGCCCAAGGTGTCGGTCGCGTGCAGGAAGCCGCAGGCAAGGCGCTGACGCTTCGTGCTGCCAAGCCTGCCGCTGTATCGGCCAAGAAGCCGGCGGCTAAACCCGTCGCGGCAAAAGCTCCGGCCAAAGTCGCTGCCAAGCCTGCGGCGAAAGCACCGGCAAAAGCTGCCAGCAAGCCTGCTGCCAAACCGGTCGCTGCCAGTGCTGCAAAACCTGCGGCAAAAAAACCAGTCGTCAAAGCGGCGGCCAAGCCTGCCGCAAAAACGGCGGCCGCTAAACCTGCTGCCGCCAAGCCCGCTGTAAAAGCTGCTGCAAAACCTGCTGCAAAACCTGCCGCTAAAACCGCCGCCGCCAAACCTGCCGCGACGAAAACCGCTGCCGCTAAACCTGCTGCCAAAGCGGCGGTAAAAGCCACTGCAAAACCTGCTGCGGCCAAGCCTGCTGCCAAGCCAGCAGCAACCAAAACTGCTGCGGCCAAGCCTGCAGCGAAAACGGCTGCCAAGCCAGTCGCTGCCAAAGCGCCCGCCAAAGCAGTGGCTAAACCCGCCGCCAAACCGGCAGCGGCAAAACCGGCTGCCAAGCCAGCTGTCGCGAAGCCGGCCGCTGCAAAACCTGCTGCAAAACCTGCTGCCAAGCCAGCGGCCAAGCCTGCCGTGAAAAAGCCAGTCGCTGCAAAACCTGCGACTGCGCCAGCCGTCAAGCCAGCGACACCGGCTCCGACCGCGGCACCGGCTCCAACCGCCAGCACTCCGGCCGCGGCGACCAGCCCATCCGCTGCCGTTGCGCCGAGCACCAGCAGCACCCCAACCAGCGCTTCCTAAGTGCCGGACACCGCGACGCGCAGCTGATGCAGCGCGTCGCGGCTCGCTGGCCCGGCATTCGCCGCCAGCCCTTGCAGCCATTGCTCTGAATCGTTCTGTTGTGCCCCGGGCCAATCCTTGGCCAGCGCGTCCAATCGCTCCAGCAATTGCCGTTCGGCTGCCAATTCCAGTTGCTTGACCTGCTCGCGCAGGCTATCGAGTGCCGCGTCCTGAAGGGTGCTGGTTTTCCATTGGCTGCGAAGCGTGCGCAGTGGCCGCACCACCTCGGCATCCCACGGCTCGGCCAATAGTCGAAGCTGCTGCAGCCTGTGTTCATTGCAGGCCACGCCGCGCTGCGCCAGCCACAGGCCACAAAGCAGCAGGCAGACGTTGGCGCCGGCGTCTTGTGACGCCAGGCAGGCAGGCTCTACGCCAGGCTTGGCATAGAGGTCGAGGGAAAAGCTCCACAGGTCTGGGGACATCGTGCTACTCGCGCCAGTTGCGAGCGAAGCTGGTAGACTCCGCCGCCATTATGATCCGACTTCAGAACCTGACTTTACAGCGTGGCCCGCAACGTCTGCTAGAAGACGCCGAGCTGACCCTGCACGCCGGCCACAAAGCCGGCCTCATCGGTGCCAACGGCGCCGGCAAATCGAGCCTGTTCGCCTTGCTGCGAGGCGAGCTGCACCCGGACTCGGGTGATTGCCTGTTGCCGGCCGATTGGCGCATCGCCCACATGCGCCAGGAGGTCGACACTCTCGAGCGCCTGGCGGTGGACTACGTGCTCGATGGCGACCTGCGCCTGCGCCAGGTGCAACGTGACCTGGCTGCGGCCGAAGCGGCCCATGACGGTGCCGCACAGGCCCGCCTGCACGCGGAACTCGACAGTGCCGATGGTTACACCGCCGATGCCCGTGCGCGCAAACTGCTCGCTGGCCTGGGCTTTACCAATGAGCAGATGGATCGCCAGGTCGGGGACTTCTCCGGTGGCTGGCGGATGCGCCTGAACCTGGCCCAGGCCTTGATGTGTCCTTCGGATCTGCTGTTGCTCGATGAGCCGACCAACCACTTGGACCTCGACGCTATCATCTGGCTCGAAGACTGGCTCAAGAGTTACCCGGGCACGCTGCTGCTGATTTCCCACGACCGTGATTTCCTCGACGCGGTGGTGGATCACGTGGCCCATGTCGATCAGCGCAAGCTCACTCTGTACCGCGGCGGCTACAGCGCCTTCGAGCGCGCGCGTGCCGAACGCCTGGCCCAGCAACAGCAGGCCTACGAGAAGCAACAGGCGCAACGTGCGCACATGGAAAGCTACATCGCCCGCTTCAAGGCCCAGGCCACCAAGGCCCGCCAGGCCCAGAGCCGGATCAAGGCGCTGGAGCGGATGGAAGAGTTGTCGGCGGCCCACGTCGATTCGCCGTTCGATTTTGTCTTCCGCGAATCGACCAAGATTTCCAGCCCGTTGATCGACCTGTCCGACGCGCGCCTGGGCTACGGCGACAAGACCGTGCTGGAGAAGGTCAAGCTGCAACTGACCCCAGGTGCGCGGATCGGTCTGCTGGGGCCCAACGGCGCCGGCAAGTCGACCCTGATCAAGAACCTTTCCGGTGAACTCGAGCCTCTGGCCGGGCGTCTGACCCGGGGCGAGAACACGGTGGTCGGCTACTTCGCCCAGCATCAGCTCGATTCCCTGGACTCCAAGGCCAGCCCGCTGTTGCACCTGCAACGCCTGGCACCGACCGAGCGTGAGCAGACCCTGCGCGATTTCCTCGGCGGTTTCGATTTCCGCGGAGCGCGCATCGACGAGCCGGTGCTGAATTTCTCCGGTGGCGAAAAAGCGCGCCTGGCGCTGGCGTTGATCGCCTGGGGCCGGCCAAACCTGTTGCTGCTCGACGAACCGACCAACCACCTGGACCTGGAGATGCGCCTGGCTTTGACCATGGCCTTGCAGGAATTCAGTGGTGCGGTGCTGGTGGTGTCCCACGATCGGCATTTGCTCAAGAGCACCACGGATAATTTCTTCCTGGTGGCTGACGGCAAGGTCGAGGAGTTCGACGGCGACCTGGAAGACTACGCCCGTTGGCTGGTGGAATACCGTCAGCGCAACGCGCCGGTCAGCAGCACGCCGGTCAACCCGGACAAGACCGACAAGAAAGCCCAGCGCCAGGCCGCCGCCGCATTGCGCCAGCAACTGGCGCCGCACAAGCGTGAGGCCGACAAGCTCGAAGCCGAGCTGGGCAAGCTGCATGAAAAACTGCAGAAGATCGAAACCAGCCTTGGCGATAGTGGTCTCTACGAGGCAGCGCGCAAAGATGAGTTGCGCGACCTGCTGGCCGAGCAGGCCAAGCTGAAGGTTCGGGAAGCGGAACTCGAGGAGGCGTGGATGCAAGCACTGGAACTGCTGGAAAACCTGCAAGCGGAGCTGGAGGCGTTGTCCTGATGGAAGCGTTGGCGTTGCCTATACCTGTCATGTGGATCGAGCCGATCTGGCTGGGTGTGCAAATCCTGCTGATCCTGCTGGCCGGTTATGTCGCGCAGCGTGTCGTGGCGCGGGCCCTTACGGGCCTGGGTGAGCGTTACCCGTTCCCACCCCAACTGGTCATTATCCTGCGGGGTGTGCTGCGCTGGCTGATCATGGGCACTGCGGTGCTGGTGGTGCTCGAGCGCCTGGGCGTCTCGGCCACGGTGCTATGGACCGCACTGTCGGGCTTCGTCGCGGTGGCAGCGGTGGCGTTCTTTGCCATCTGGAGCGTGCTGTCGAACCTGTTCTGCGCCGTTTTGATCTACACCGTCGGACCGTTTCGCCTGGGCGATGTGGTCGAGCTGGTGGACACCACCGACAAGCCCGGCATCAAGGGGCGCGTGGTGGCGATCAATCTGCTGTACACCACGCTGATCGAGCCCGAGGAACTCGGCACCGGCAGCGCCATGGTGCAAGTGCCCAACAGCCTGTTCTTCCAGCGTTCGGTGCGGCGCTGGCGCGGCAGCGAGGCGTTTCCGGTGGGTGGTTTCGTCGAGTAAGGGACTGCTACGCAACCCAGCGAGAACAAGCTCCCTCGCCACGGTGTTCATACCGGCTTAGGCGCTTGTGCAAAAAACGGTGGTCAACGGCCTGGCGGCGCATTAGCTTAGTCGTTTCGACGAATCCGAGCCGAGGTGTGCAATGTTGCTGGAAACATGGCTGGCGTTTTTTGCCGCCTGTTGGGTGATTAGCCTTTCCCCAGGTGCCGGTGCCATTGCATCGATGTCCAGTGGCTTGCGCTACGGCTTCTGGCGCGGTTACTGGAACGCCTTGGGCCTGCAATTGGGCCTGGCGTTGCAAATCGTGATCGTCGCCGCCGGTGTTGGCGCGATCCTTACGGCGTCGGCCACTGCGTTCTATGCGATCAAATGGTTCGGCGTGGCCTACCTGGTCTACCTGGGTATCAAACAGTGGCGCGCCATTCCCGGTGACATGACCGACGATGCGGGCCCGCGGCCCATCGGCAAGCCCCTGGCACTGGTGTTTCGCGGCTTTCTGGTCAATGTCAGCAACCCCAAGGCGCTGGTGTTCATGCTGGCGGTGTTGCCGCAGTTCATCAATCCCCATGCGCCGTTGATCCAGCAATACCTGATCCTGGGCGTGACCATGATCATCGTCGATCTCATCGTCATGGCCGGGTACACCGGGCTGGCGTCCAAAGTCCTGCGGCTGTTGCGCACCCCGAAACAGCAACGGCGAATGAACCGTGCCTTTGCGGGTATGTTCATTGGCGCGGCGGGTTTGCTCGCGACGATTCGCAAGGCTGCGGTGTAAAACCGAGCGTGAGTGGAGCTGTAGGAGCTGTCGAGCGAAGCGAGGCTGCGATCTTTTCCCAGGCACTTGAATCTCAAGCGAAAGAAAAAAAGATCGCAGCCTCGCTTCGCTCGGCAGCTCCTACGAGGTCAGCGCAGGATCACCGGCGCCGTATCCCGAGGCAGGTTGTTGCGCTGCACCGGCTCGCTGGGTTGTTGGTAGCTCGGGCCGCCGAGCTGTTCGCTCAGTTGCCGCGCCACGTCTTCCCCCAGGGCCTTGGAGACATCGCGCACCACCCGCGGGCGGTTGAGGCTGATGTGCACGTCCCGGTGGTTCAACAGCTTGGTGTCCTGGCCTTCGCCCATGGCCGTAAAGGCCGAGGTGATTTCATAGGTCTTGGTGTTGATCAGGCTGAAGTCTGCCACCAGGGTCAGCGCCAGCACCGCCGAATAGCTATCGGTATTGGCTAGCTCGTTGATGTCGCGGGTGAAGTCGATGTCCGACACCGTGCCGAACAGCACGTAGTCGGCACCCTTGAAGTTCCCGGCCTTGATGCGCTTGATCACGTCATAGACATCACCCGTGGACGCCGCGGTGTGGGGTGTGCCCTGGGTCAGCTGGAACATCCCGCTGCGCAGGATCTCGCCCTTGATGTCGCCGGTGAACTTGCGCAGTTCGCCCTGCTCGATGTAGCTGCTGGTGGCTTCCATCTCGTCGTAGCTCGAGGAAGCGCTGGCGCTGTAAGGGTTCGCCTGGAAGTTGCTCTGCGCTGAAACGGTGTGGATGTATTCCTCCACCCGTTCCTGGTACGCAAGGTCGGTCACTGCGACTTTCGGGGCCGCCTGCACGCCAAATGCGCAGGCCAGGGCCATGATGCCTATCCATGTGCGCATGGCTTAACGCTCCGTGGTCTTGCGGATTTCTTTTTCGTCCATCCACTCGGCCAGACCGCTTTCGACGTCGATCAATTGCAGGCTGAATTTGTAGAAGACGTCCTTGTAGTCGCTGCTGCGCTTGACGATCGAGCTGATGGAGCCTTCGAGACGGTACTTGGCAGCGATCATGTTGCCGGTCTTGGCCACGGTGCTTTTCTTGTACAGGCCGCTCTGGTTCTGCAACTTGAGCTGGTCGACCTGGCTATCCATGGCGGTGTTGTCGCTGGCAAAACGGGCAGCCCCGGTCTTCATCAGCTGGGTCTTGATGCTGGTGGTGATTTCACGGGTGTCGATGTATTCGCTGGTCTTGTTCTTCACGTCATAGACCTGGACCACCGGGCGACCCTGCAGGATGCCGGACTGGGCCAGGGAGCGGGTCATGGACTCGGCGATCATTTGCAGGTCGGTGGAACCGAACTCGTTGGTCACGGTTTCCACGGCCTTGGTGTCGCCGTAGCTGATGTTCTTGTTGCCCAGCACCGGCGAGTTGTTGGCACAGCCGCTGACCAGCAAGGCGGCGAGGGCGAGGGAGGAGATGCGTACGAACATGTGTGTGCTCTCAATAACTGTATAAAAGGTTTTGTGGCGAGGGGATTTATCCCCGCTGGCTGCGCACTGTAGGAGCTGCCGAAGGCTGCGATCTTTTGATCTTTCGCTTGAGACTCAAGTGTCTGGGGAAAGATCGCAGCCTCGTTGCACTCGTCAGCTCCTACACAGTGCCTACATCAGCTCCTATGGCCCAGGCTCAAGGGGTATTGATTTCCAAACGGAAATCCACCGCCTTGGGTGTCGGTGCGATGGCCGGCAGGAAACTGGTCTGTTCGCCGTACAGCGTCAGGCTTTTCCAGGTTTCTTCCTCGGCGATCGGAAAGCCTTCCGGCCCCAGCCAGGCAAAGCGGTAATACATCGTCTTGTTGTTGTAGCTGGTGTTGCTCAGCTGCACGTTGACGGTCATGTAGCCGTTTTCCCGGGCCACGCGCATGGCGCCGACCACGATGTTTTTGGTCTTGCCCATCGCCACGACCTTGCTGGCGGCGCTGCCCGGCTCCGGTGGCGGCGGGGTGGCGCAACCGGCCAGCAAGGCCAGGGCGCCGACGGCGATCAGTTTTAAACGCATGTGAACAAGACTCCGTTCTTAAGGTTGCTTGAGGGCAAGGGCGGTCGGGTTGGCGCTTGGCATCACCTGGGCAGCCAGGCCACCGGCGAACACCTGGTTACCCACCGCCCGCAGGCTGATGACCTGGTAGCGCTGGTCGACGGTGACCTTGACCACCGAACCGCCCACCGAGCTTGGCAAGGTGACCTGGTGCTCGCCTTTCTTCAGGCGCAGGCGCACCACCTGGGTGTAGTCGGGCAGGGTGCGCCAGGTCCG
This sequence comes from Pseudomonas sp. Root401, assembly GCF_001425105.1. Taxonomy (NCBI): domain Bacteria; kingdom Pseudomonadati; phylum Pseudomonadota; class Gammaproteobacteria; order Pseudomonadales; family Pseudomonadaceae; genus Pseudomonas; species Pseudomonas sp. Root401. Next base: position 459,311 of record NZ_LMDO01000012.1, read on the forward strand.
GGTATCGGCACCTTCGAGTACGGCCGAGGTGAGGCCGACGGCCAGGCCGGCCAGGGGGTTGGTCTCGTTGATCTGCTTTTGCGCCACGCCACGGGTGACGGCGCGCACGGTGGTGCGCAGGATGATGCCCGGCATATCGTCGCGCAGGGCGCGGCGGGACATGGCGGTGGTGCTGTTGAGCTGGGTCAGGTCCAACTGACGGCCGTCAACACCGATCTGGCTGAAGGTGGCCGTGGAGGTGTCAGGTTTGATCAGCGGGAACGACAACGGCGTGATGACCACGTTGCCGCTGATCGGCAAGGGCAGGGGAATGCGGATCGAGTCCCGGGACGGTGCCAGGCCACTCTGCACCACGATCAGGATGTCGCTGTCATCGTTCTTGGTGGCAGGCTTGTCGAGGTTGAGCAGGGCCTGTTCCAGCAGCGGCGTGTTGGGGCGCAGTTCGGCGGCCTTGCGGTAACCCGGTGCGGCCAGGTCCTTTTCACCCAGGGCTTCATAGACGAAGCCGGCCAGGTAATGGCTGAACGCGCTCTGATAACTGTTTTTCAGGCTGACCACTTCCGGGGCGTCGAGGCTGGCCACCGGGTAACCCTTGAGGTCCTTGTATTCGGTCTTGACCCCTTGCTTCTCGGCGTCTTCCTCGCGCTTGAGGTATTCCTTGTCCCGCAGGTCGGCGATCACCGCCTCGCGTTCGTGGGTCTTCTTGATCTGGGTCCGCGCCCCGTCGAAGTCATTCACGGCCAGCAGGTTCAGCGCCATCTGCGTGGTCAGCATGACCTTTTCGTAATCGTAGCCTTCGTAGCGGCGGACTTTATCGTTGACCAGGAAGCTGCCGAACTGGGCCAGGTACTTGGCTGTGTCGAGTTTGACCGCGTCTTCCCATTGGCCTACCTGCTGATCGGCGCTGGTCCAGGCAATCTGGCTGCCAGACAGGTCGCCCTTGGCGCGCAGCAGTTCACCTTTCTCGAAGTAATACAGCAGGTCCTTGTCCTGGTTGGTGTTGTTCTTTTCCAGCAGCGTCAATGCGCCGTCGACGTTGCCGGAAGCCAGCTGCTGGTTGGTCTGGGCCAATTCGCTGTCGTAGTTGCGAAAAGCCGAACAGCCGGACAACAAGGTGATCGCACCGAGGGCGACCGAAAAAACGGCACGGGATGCCATGAATATTTCTTCCCTGAGTAACAGCCGGGGTTTGCGGGTCGGGCTGGAGCGATCCCACGGACAAACGTCGGGACGCTGTCGGTTCCTCATAAGAAGAGGAGCTTTTATGCCATCGAACAATAAGAAGGCGGCGCGATTATAAACATGGCGCTTGGCTATGTAATGGCTTTTCAATCTCGAAATGCCGTTTTTGTGACATCACCTCCAAAGCGGGAATCCGATGAAAATGTGCCGTCAAAGCACATCGGCTCTTGAGCCAAAGTCATTGGAAGTGAACAATGTGTTACTTCTTATTACCAATCGAGAGTCATTCATGACTGCGCCGTTCCGTTTCCTGGCCTGGCTTGTACTGCCATTGCTTGCGCTGTGCAGCACCTCGCTGCTGGCCGACACCGTCGAGGGCGCCCCGCAGGCGCTGCATTTGCTGGATTACATCGGTGCGGACTACCCGGCGACGGTCGAGGCCGGCAAGGTCATCGAGGACGGGGAATACCGCGAGCAGTTGGAATTCACCCAGGTGCTGGAAGGGTTGATCGCCGGGCTGCCGGCCAAGCCGGAAAAGGCTGAATTGACCCAGGGTATCGACACCTTGCGCAGCGCTATCACCCAGCGCCAGGACGGCAGTGACGTCGCCCGCCTAGCGCGGCAACTAGGGGCCAAGCTGGCGGTGGCATATGAAGTCAGCCAGGCGCCGGTGATCACCCCCGATCCCTCCCGCGGTGCGCCGCTGTATGCCCAGAATTGCTCGGTGTGCCACGGCGCCAACGGTGCCGGCGACGGTCCAGCAGGTGTCGGCCTGGAACCGCCACCCGCCAACATGCGGGACGCCCAGCGCCTGGATCGCCTGAGTCTCTATGCGATCTACAACACCGTCGGCATGGGCATCGAAGGCACCGACATGCCGGCCTTCGCCGATCAGCTCGACGACCGTCAGCGCTGGGACCTGGCGACCTACATCGCCAGCTTCAGCGCCGACCCGGCCGCCGCCAAAAGCGAACAGGTCTTCAACCTCGCTGACCTGGCGCGCCAGACCCCGGCCGAAGTCCTCGCCGCGCAAGGCCCGGCAGCGGCGGCGACGTTCCGTGCCCAGCGCGCCCAGCCGCCGCAAGTGCAACGAGGCCCGGCGCAGTTGCTCGACTACACGGCGGCCACCCTGGATAAAAGCATCGCGGCGTACCGTGCCGGAGACCACGACCAGGCCTACGACCTGTCGGTAGCCGCTTACCTGGAAGGTTTCGAGCTGGTGGAAAGCTCGCTGGATAACGTCGACGCCAACGTGCGCAAGGACACCGAAAAGTCCCTGATGGCCTACCGTCAGTCTCTGCAGGACGGTTTGCCTATCGAGCAGGCGGTACAGCGGCTGGACGCGGCCAAGGCCAAGTTGAAGGAGTCAGCCGGCCTGCTGGGCGGTGATGGCTTGAGCTGGTCGCTGAGCTACATCTCCGGCTTGCTGATTCTGCTTCGCGAAGGGCTGGAAGCGATCCTGGTGCTGGCGGCGATCCTGGCGTTCCTGCGTAACACCGGCCAGCAGTCGGCGGTGCGCAGCGTTAACGTCGGTTGGGGCCTGGCGCTGTTGGCTGGCCTGGCGACCTGGGGGCTGGCGGCGTATGTGATCGACGTCAGCGGCGCCCAGCGCGAGCTGCTTGAAGGCGCGACGGCGTTGTTCGCCAGTGTGATGGTGCTGTGGCTGGGTGTGTGGATGCACGACCGTCGCCACGCAGCGGCCTGGCAGGACTACATCAAGAGCAGCCTGGTGGGCGGCGGTGGGCGTTTTGGTTTTGCGATCCTGGCGTTCTTCTCGGTCTATCGCGAACTGTTCGAGGTGATCCTGTTCTACGAAACCCTGTGGCTGCAAGCGGGGCCCGCCGGGCACAACGCGGTACTGGCCGGTGGCGCGACGGCGCTGGTGTTGCTGGTGGGGCTGGCCTGGGTGATCCTGCGCGGCTCGGCGAAACTGCCGCTGGCGCTGTTCTTCAGCATCAATGCCGCGTTGCTGTGCGCGCTGTCGGTGGTATTCGCCGGTCATGGCGTGAAGGCGTTGCAGGAAGCCGGGATTTTCGGCACCCATCCGGTGGCGTTCTTCGACTTCGACTGGCTGGGCATTCATGCCGATGCCTATTCGCTGGCCGCTCAAGTGGTGGCGATCCTGGCGATTGTGGTGCTGTATGGGCGCAGTTGGGTGGCGGATAAGCGTCGGGTCCAGGTTTCCTGAAAAGCATTCGCTGCGCTCATAATCGCGGGCAAGCCTTGCTCCCACACAAGCTTTTCTCCCACAGGCTATGGGAGCAAGACTTGTGGGAGCAAGGCTTGTGTGGGAGCAAGGCTTGCCCGCGATGCTTTTAATCTAGAGGAAACCATTCAATGCGCGTATGGATCGACGCCGATGCCTGCCCCAAGGCGGCGAAGGAACTGGTGGTCAAGTTCGCCTTGAAGCGCCGGTTCGAGGTGGTGCTGGTGGCCGGTCAGCCGCAGATCAAGCCGGCCCTGGCTTGTGTGAAGCTGATCGTGGTGCCCAGTGGTCCTGATGCGGCGGACGATTACCTGGTGGAGCACGCCGAGCCGGGTGAACTGGTGATCTGCAGCGACGTGCCCTTGGCCGACCGGTTGGTGAAGAAGGGCGTCGCCGCCCTGGATCCACGAGGCAAGGAGTTCGATGCCCAGAACATGGGTGATCGGCTGGCGGTGCGCAACCTGTTCACTGATTTGCGTGAACAGGGCCACATGGGCGGCGGCCCGGCGGCGTACAGCGAGCGGGACAAGCAGGGGTTTGCCAATGCCCTGGATCGGATCCTGACGCGCCTGGCCCGAATCGCTTAAGCCTTGCCCGACCCCCTGTGGTGGTGGGGTCAGGCGTCGTTCTCGTGCGTCAGTTCCAACACCCGGTCCACCAGCTTGTTGATACCCGCAGCCGCTTCGCTGATGTTCTGCGCCAGCATGTAGGCCGGGGTGCTGACCAGTTTGCGCGCGCGGTCTTCAACGATATCGGTGACGGCGCACTCTTCGTGAGTGCCCCCCATTTTGGTCACGGCGGCGGCAGTGTCGACGTCGTTGCCGATGGTGCAGACCACACCCGGGCCATAGATTTTCGCCGCCAGGGCCGGGGAGATGCAGATCAGCCCGACCGGTTTGCCAGCCTCGGCAAAGGCTTCGGTCAGTGCCAGGACCTCTGGCTGGACCGTGCAGCCAGCGCCTTCGACGGCAAAGTTGGAGAGGTTTTTCGCCGAGCCAAAACCACCGGGTATGATCAGGGCGTCGAAATCCTCGGCCCTGGCTTCACGCAAGTCCTTCACGTTGCCCCGGGCTATCCGCGCCGATTCCACCAACACGTTGCGGCTCTCGGGCATTTCCTCGCCGGTCAGGTGATTGATCACGTGCAACTGGGCAATGTTGGGGGCGAAGCACTGGACGTGAGCCCCACGCTGATCGAGACGCAGCAAGGTGATCACGCTTTCGTGGATCTCGGCGCCGTCATACACGCCACAGCCGGAAAGGATCACTGCAATTTTTTTGCTCATGGGCTTTTCTCCAGATTCATGGCGTTAAATGTCTACTAATTTGTCACTCGTTGCCATAGGGGGATCGGGCAGCTACACCTAATCTGCCGACTATCTCCCTGCCTTGCATGCCCGGGTTGCGTCATGAACTTCATCCTGTATGCCGTGCCGTTCTTCTTCGTGCTGATCGCCGTCGAGTTGCTGGCCGATCGCTGGCGGGGCGTGAGCCACTACCGTGTGGCAGACGCGATCAACAGCTTGAGCACCGGCGTGCTGTCGACCACAACGGGCCTGTTGACCAAGGGCGTGGGGCTGGTGACCTACGCCTTTGCGTTGAAACACCTGGCTGTCATCGAACTGCCGGCCGACCGGGCCTGGACCTGGGTGTTTGCCTTTGTGCTCTACGACTTCTGTTATTACTGGCTGCACCGCATGGGCCATGAACGCAACATCCTCTGGGCCGCCCATTCGGTGCACCACCAGAGCGAGGACTACAACCTTTCCACGGCGTTGCGCCAGACCAGCACCGGGTTCCTGCTGAGCTGGATCTTCTACCTCCCGCTCGCTGTGCTGGGCGTGCCGCTGGCGGTCTTCGTCAGCGTCGCGGCGTTGAATCTGCTGTACCAGTTCTGGGTCCACACCCAGCACATTCCCAAGCTCGGCTGGCTGGAGTGGTGCTTCGTTACGCCGTCCAATCATCGTGCCCACCATGCACAGAACCCTCTCTACATGGATCGCAACTACGGCGGGGTGTTCATTATTTGGGACCGCCTGTTTGGCACCTTCCAGGAAGAAGACGCCAACGAGCCGGTGATTTTCGGCGTGACCACGCCGTTGGCGAGTTGGAATCCGGTGTGGGCCAACCTGCAGTTCTATGCGCAGCTGTGGGCCGATGCGCGGCGGGCCGGGCGTTGGTGGGACAAGCTGCGGATCTGGTTCATGCCCACCGGTTGGCGACCGGCGGACGTCGCGGCCAAGTACCCGCTGAACAAGCCGGACTTGAGCCTGTTCCGCAAATTCGAAGTGCCGTTGGATGTTCGTCAGCAGTGGTACGTGGGGCTGCAGTTCTGCGCCTACATTGCCTTGGGCAGTTATCTGATGAACCTTGAAGCCAACCTGCCGATCGCCGCCCTGGTGCTGGGTTGGGGCGCGGTGGCGTTCGGGCTGTTCGTGTTGGGGGTGGCCCTGGAGAATCGCCCGTGGGCGTTGCGGCTGGAGCTGTTGCGACTGGCCTCGAACCTGCCGCTGGTATGGCTGGCGCCACTGGCCGGGTTGTGGCCGGCCAGCCCCGTGACCTGGGCCGGGTTGCTCAGCTACAGCCTGCTCAGCGGCATCGGGCTGTATTGCTGCCGTACCCGGTTTACTCGGTTGGCGTCGTAGGTTCGCCGGACCTGGCTTGCTCCAGGCGCTCGGCTTCGAGGACTTTCCTGGCCAGGCGCGCATTCTTGATGCGTCGGCGCAGCCACAAGACCAGGCCCAGCACCAGCAGTGCGCCGAGTACCCACAATTCATACTTCTTGATGCTGCCCAGCATGCCTTCGAGCACCGCGCCAAAGTGGTACGCGGCCGCGGCCAGCGCCGTGGCCCAGACCGCCGCACCGATGCCGTTAAGTAGCAGGTAACGACCTGGCGGATAGCCTGACAGGCCGATCGCCACCGGCATCACCGTGCGCAGGCCATAGACGAAGCGGAAGCTCAGGACCCAGATGTCCGGATGTCGGCGAATGTGCTCCAGCGCCCGATCCCCCATCAACTGCCAGCGCGGCTTGCGCGCCAGGAGCTTGCGCCCGTGCTTGCGGCCCAGGAAATACCACAGCTGATCGCCCGCGTAGCTGCCGCAGAACGCCACGACGACCACCAGATTGATGTCCATGTAGCCACGGAACGCCAGGAAACCTGCGAGCACGAGGATAGTTTCGCCTTCGAAGAACGTGCCGATAAACAAGGCCAAGTAGCCGAAGTCATGCAGAAATTGTTGGAGCATTGTCTGGGTGCTGGCGAAATGAACGCGCAGCCTAACCCTTCAGACACATTCAGGAAAGTATCGAAATGTGTCTCGACGTGAACAATTCCTACAATGACAATAACTGCGACGACAGGACGCAGGTGCACACAACTGTAATGTCTTCGTCATAATGGGCGCTTATAACTGTCACGCTCGCCCGTCAGCACGGGCTCAGGAGTCTGCCGTGAGCTTTACCCCCGCCAATCGTCTGTTCCCTGCTACCCGCCTGCGTCGCAACCGTCGTGATGAGTTCTCTCGTCGGCTGGTGCGTGAAAACGTGCTGACCACCAATGACCTGATCCTGCCGGTATTCGTGCTGGACGGTGAGAACCGTCGCGAAGCGGTGGCGTCGATGCCCGGGGTGGAACGCCTGACCATCGACCTGCTGCTCGAAGAAGCCGCCCACTGGGTCGAGTTGGGCATTCCGGCGCTGGCGCTGTTCCCGGTCACGCCGCCGACCCTCAAGTCCCTGGACGCCGCCGAAGCCTGGAACCCGCAAGGCATCGCTCAACGCGCGACCCGCGCCTTGCGCGCGCGCTTCCCGGAGCTGGGGGTGATCACCGACGTGGCGCTGGACCCGTTCACCACCCACGGGCAGGACGGTATCCTCGATGAAGAAGGCTACGTGCAGAACGACGTTACCGTCGATGCACTGGTCAGGCAGGCCCTGTCCCACGCCGAGGCCGGTGCTCAGGTGGTGGCGCCGTCGGACATGATGGACGGGCGCATCCAGGCGATCCGCGAAGCCCTCGAGGTGGCCGGTCACGTCAACGTGCGGATCATGGCCTACTCGGCCAAGTACGCCAGCGCCTATTACGGCCCGTTCCGCGACGCGGTCGGCTCGGCCCTGAACCTGGGCAAGGCCAACAAGGCCTCTTATCAGATGGACCCGGCCAACAGTCAGGAAGCCTTGCACGAAGTGGCGGCTGACTTGTCAGAAGGGGCAGACATGGTCATGGTCAAGCCTGGCATGCCCTACCTCGACATTCTTTGCCGGGTCAAAGACGAATTCAAAGTGCCGACCTTTGTTTATCAGGTCAGCGGCGAGTACGCGATGCACATGGCCGCGATCCAGAACGGCTGGTTGGGCGAAGGGGTGATCCTGGAGTCCTTGACCGCTTTCAAGCGCGCAGGTGCTGATGGCATCCTGACTTACTTTGCCGTGCGCGCCGCCCAATTGTTACGAGAGCAGAAATAGCCTCCCAGGAACTTGCGATGAATACCGAAGGACTCTCCGAAGTTGCCGTAAAAGATGCTCAGCCCGTGGTCGAGCAGATTGCCGAGACACCGCCGACGCTGGAGCCTGCTGCCCCGGCGGTCGTCGAGCCCGCACCGGCCCCGGCGATTGTGATTCCCAGCCTGGATGACAGCAGCTTGTACATCCATCGGGAGCTGTCGCAATTGCAGTTCAACATCCGCGTGCTGGAGCAGGCGCTGGACGAGTCCTACCCGCTGCTGGAACGGCTGAAGTTCCTGCTGATCTTTTCCAGCAACCTGGATGAGTTTTTCGAAATCCGCGTCGCCGGGCTGAAGAAGCAGATCACCTTCGCCCGTGAACAGGCCGGCGCCGATGGCCTGCAACCGCACCAGGCCCTGGCGCGCATCAGCGAACTGGTCCACGGTCATGTGGACCGGCAGTACGCGATCCTCAACGACATCCTGTTGCCGGAGTTGGAAAAGCACCAGGTGCGCTTCATCCGTCGCCGCTATTGGACCACCAAGCTCAAGACTTGGGTGCGCCGCTATTTCCGCGACGAGATCGCGCCGATCATCACCCCGATCGGCCTCGATCCGACGCACCCGTTCCCGCTGCTGGTCAACAAGAGCCTGAACTTCATCGTCGAACTGGAAGGCATCGACGCCTTCGGTCGCGATTCCGGCCTGGCGATCATTCCGGCGCCACGCCTGCTGCCGCGTATCATCCGCGTGCCGGAAGACGTCGGCGGCCCTGGCGACAATTATGTGTTCCTGTCGTCGATGATCCACGCCCATGCCGATGACCTGTTCCAGGGCATGAAGGTGAAGGGTTGCTATCAGTTCCGCCTGACGCGTAACGCCGACCTGTCGGTGGACACCGAGGATGTCGAAGACCTGGCCCGCGCCCTGCGCGGCGAGCTGTTCTCCCGTCGCTACGGTGACGCGGTGCGCCTGGAGGTGGCCGATACCTGCCCCAAACACCTGTCCGATTACCTGCTCAAGCAGTTCAACCTGCATGAGACGGAGCTGTATCAGGTCAACGGCCCGGTCAACCTGACCCGACTGTTCAGCATCACCGGCCTGGACAGCCATCCGGAGCTGCAATACCTGCCGTTCACGCCGCAGATCCCGAAACTGCTGCAAAACAGCGAGAATATTTTCAGCGTGGTCAGCAAGCAGGACATCCTGCTGCTGCACCCGTTCGAGTCGTTCACGCCAGTGGTCGACCTGCTGCGCCAGGCCGCCAAGGATCCCCACGTCCTGGCGGTGCGCCAGACCCTGTACCGCAGCGGCGCCAACTCGGAAATCGTCGATGCCCTGGTGGACGCGGCGCGAAACGGCAAGGAGGTCACGGCCGTGATCGAATTGCGCGCGCGCTTCGACGAGGAGTCCAACCTGCAACTGGCCAGCCGCCTGCAAGCGGCCGGTGCGGTGGTGATCTATGGCGTGGTCGGCTTCAAGACCCACGCCAAGATGATGCTCATCCTGCGCCGTGAAGCCGGTGAGATCGTGCGTTACGCCCACTTGGGCACCGGCAACTACCACGCCGCCAACGCTCGCCTGTACACCGACTACAGTTTGCTGACCTCTGACGATGCCTTGTGCGAAGACGTCGGCAAGCTGTTCAGCCAGTTGATCGGCATGGGCAAGACCCTGCGCATGAAGAAACTGCTGCATGCGCCGTTCACCCTGAAAAAGGGCATGCTGGACATGATCGCCCGGGAGACGCAGTTCGCCCTGGACGGCAAGCCGGCCCACATCATTGCCAAGTTCAACTCGCTGACCGACCCGAAGATCATTCGTGCGTTGTACAAGGCCAGCCAGTCGGGCGTGCGCATCGACCTGGTGGTGCGTGGCATGTGCTGCCTGCGACCGGGCATTCCGGGGGTGTCCCACAACATCCACGTACGCTCGATCATCGGGCGCTTCCTGGAACATACGCGGGTGTTCTACTTCCTCAACGGCGGAGAGGAGCAGATGTTCCTGTCCAGCGCCGACTGGATGGAGCGCAACCTCGACAAGCGGGTCGAGACCTGCTTCCCGGTGGAAGGCAAGAAGCTGATCCTGCGGGTCAAGAAAGAGCTGGAAAGCTACCTTACCGACAACACCCACAGCTGGAGCTTGCAGTCGGATGGCCGTTACATCCGCAACACGCCGACCGGTAACCAGAACCCGCGCAGCGCCCAGGCGACCTTGCTCGAGCGCTTGAGCAGCCCGGTGTTGGCGGTTCGTTAAACGCTCGAAGGTTGGGGGCAGGCTTAGCTTTTGTGGCGAGGGAGCTTGCTGTGGCGAGGGGATTTATCCCCGCTGGGCTGCGCTGTAGGAGCTGCCGAAGGCTGCGATCTTTTGATCTTTCGCTTGGGACTCAAGTGTCAGGGGAAAGATCGCAGCCTCGTTGCACTCGACAGCTCCTACACAGCCAGCGGGGATAAATCCCCTCGCCACAAGAGATCTGCGTTGCAGTCGATAATCAGTGGATGTTCAACACAATCCCGACCCGGGTCAGCCATTCCGCTTCCTGGGCGAAGTCGGCCTGGGTCAATTGATTCTCTTCCAGCCAATTTTCGGGAAACAGCACATCCAACTGATCGCCATTGGCGTGCAGGACCACCTGGGGCATTTCCTGGGTGCCACGGATGTGATGGAACAGGATCGCAAAGCGCAGCAGCACGCACAGGCGAATCAGCTTGATGCCGTCATCGCCGAACTCGGCAAATTTATCCTTGGGGATATTGCGCCGATGGCCGCGCACCAACAGCGCGAGCATTTGCTGGTCTTCCCGGGAAAACCCCGCCAGGTCCGAATGCTCGATCAGGTAGGCGCCATGCTTGTGGTAGTGATAGTGGGCAATATCCAGGCCCACTTCATGGACCTTGGCGGCCCAGCCCAGCAACTCGCGCCAGACTCCGTCGTTAAGGTCCCAGTCGTCGGCCACCTGGTCGAAGGCGTGCAGCGCCTTGCGCTCGACCCGTACGGCTTGTTCCAGGTCGACGTGATAACGCTCCATGAGCGAGCCCAGGGTACGCTCGCGCACGTCTTCGTGATGATGACGCCCCAGCAGGTCATACAGCACGCCTTCGCGCAGGGCGCCTTCACAGTGGTCCATGCGTTGCAGTTCGAGGGCGTCGAAAATCGCCTCGAGGATCGCCAGGCCCGCGGGGAAAATCGCCCGGCGGTCGGGCTTGATGCCTTCGAAATCGATCTTGTCCGCTTCGCCGAGCTTGAACACCCTGCGCTTGAGCCAGGCCAGGCCCTCGGCGTTGACCTCACCGGTGCCGTGGCCGCCGGCCTTGAGGGCCAGGCCGATGGCGCGAATGGTCCCTGAGGAGCCGATGGCTTCGTCCCAGGTCAGGCGGTGCAGGGCGTGTTCGATGCTCATGATTTCCAGGCGCGCCGCCGTGTAGGCCTGGGCGTAGCGGGCCGGGGTGATCTTGCCGTCGCGGAAATAGCGCTGGGTGTAGCTGACGCAGCCCATCTGCAGGCTTTCGCGCAGCAGCGGTTCGAAGCGCTGGCCGATGATGAATTCGGTACTGCCGCCACCGATGTCCGCCACCAGGCGCTTGCCCGGGGTGTCGGCCAATGTGTGGGAGACGCCCAGATAGATCAGGCGGGCTTCTTCACGCCCGGAAATGACTTCCACCGGATGCCCGAGGATTTCTTCGGCGCGGCGGATGAACTCGCCACGGTTGCGCGCCTCGCGCAGGGCGTTGGTGCCCACGATCCGCACTGCGCCCAGGGGCATGCCGTTGATCAGTTGGGCAAAGCGCTTGAGGCAATCGAGCCCGCGCTGGATGGATTCTTCGCTCAGCTTGCGCTCTTCGTCGATACCGGCGGCCAGTTGGACCTTCTCGCCGAGCCGCTCAAGAATGCGGATTTCACCGTTCTGGGCCTTGGCGACGACCATGTGGAAGCTGTTGGAGCCCAGGTCTATGGCAGCGATCAGGGACAGATTCTTGGCTTGGGATGGCGGCATGGTCAAAAAGTCTCGGTCGATAACCTCGCCATCCTGCCACGATCGACCGCTTACGCCAACGCGCCTGAACCAAACCCTTGAGCCAGAGCAGCTTGCAGGGTGCCTTGTGGCGAGGGAGCTTGCTCCCGCTGGGCCTGTAGGAGCTATGTAGGAGCTGACGAGTGCAACGAGGCTGCGATCTTTCCACTGCCAATTGAGTCTGGAGCGAAAGATCAAAAGATCGCAGGCTTCGCCAGCTCCTACAGAACCGAGCGGGAGCAAACTCCCTCGCCACAGAGTGTTCCTTGGCTGAGAAAATCAGGCCGGCTCGACCATCCCGATAAAATTCGCCAGTTCGGCCGTCTGCGGATTGGCGAACAGCACCTTGGGATCGCCCACCTCATGCACCTTGCCCTGGTGCATGAACACCAGCTTGTCGCCGACTTCCCGGGCAAAACGCATTTCATGGGTGACCATGATCAGCGTCATGCCTTCCTTGGCCAACTGGCGCACCACGCTGAGCACTTCATTGACCAGCTCCGGGTCCAGGGCCGAGGTGATTTCGTCGCACAGCAGTACCTTCGGCGACATCGCCAGCGCCCGGGCAATCGCCACCCGTTGTTGCTGGCCGCCGGACAAACGATCCGGGAAGGCATCGAATTTCTCGCCGAGCCCGACCCGTTCCAGCATCTGCCGCGCCAGCACGGCCGCCTTGGCCTTGGGCACTTTTTGCACAACTTGTGGCGCGAGCATGACGTTCTCGCCCACCGTCAGGTGCGGGAACAGGTTGAACTGCTGGAACACCATTCCGACTTTCTGCCGCAGGCTGCGCAGGTCGGCGCGGGCCGCATCGAGGTATTCGCCGTCGACTTCGATCACGCCATCGTTGATCGATTCCAGGCCGTTGAGGGTGCGCAGCAAGGTGGATTTGCCCGAGCCGCTGCGGCCGATGATCGCCACCACCTGGCCTTCCTCGACACTCAGGTCGATGCCTTTGAGCACGTGATGATCGCCGTAGTATTTATGCAGGGCGGTAATTCTAAGCAGAGGCATGCAGTCTCCTTTCCAGGTAGCGCGCACTGAGGGACAAGGGGTAGCAGAGCAGGAAATAACCGAGGGCGACCAGGCCATAGACCATGAACGGCTCGAACGTGGCGTTGGCGAGCATGCCGCCGGTCTTGGTCAGTTCGGTAAAGCCAATGATCGAGGTCACGGCCGTGCCCTTGACCACTTGCACCGAAAAGCCCACGGTCGGCGCCACGGCGATGCGCAGGGCCTGGGGCAGGATCACGTAGCGCAACTGCTCCAGCGGGTTGAGGGCCAGGCTCGCCGAGGCTTCCCACTGGCCGTGGGAAATCGAGTCGACACAACCGCGCCAGATCTCCGCCAGGTAGGCGCTGGTAAACAGCGTCAAGGCAATTGCCGCCGCCATCCAGGGGGAAATCTCCACCCCGGCCAGGGCCACGCCGAAGAACACCAGGAACAACTGCATCAACAGCGGTGTGCCTTGGAACAGTTCAATGTAGGTACGGGCGATGTTGCGGGGCAGGGCGCTCTTGGAGATGCGCAGCACCATGATCAGCAAACCGATCACGCCGCCACCGATAAACGCCACCAGCGACAGCGCCAGGGTCCATTGCAGGCCGGTGAGCAGGTTGCGCACCACGTCCCAGAAAGTGAAATCGCTCATCGGCCGCTCCCGTTGCTGTTTTTGTACAGGCAGCGGCGGCCCACCCAGTTGAGGAACTGGCGGATCAACAGCGCCATGCACAAGTAGATGAGCGTGGTCAGCGCATAGGTTTCGAACGCGCGGAAGTTACGTGACTGGATGAAGTTGGCGGCAAAGCTCAACTCTTCGGTGGCGATCTGCGAACAGACCGCCGAGCCGAGCATCACGATGATGATCTGGCTGCTCAACGCCGGCCAGACCTTGCCCAGCGCCGGCAGCAGCACCACGTGGCGGAAGGCCTCGAAGCGGCTCATCGCCAGGGCCGCGGCGGCTTCCAGTTGCCCCCTTGGGATCGCCTGGATGCCGGCGCGAATGATCTCGGTGGAGTAGGCGCCGAGGTTGATCACCATCGCCAGCACCGCCGCCTGCCATTCGGAAATCTGCAGGCCCAGGGACGGCAAGCCGAAGAAGATGAAAAACAGCTGCACCAGGAACGGCGTGTTGCGGATCAACTCCACGTACACGCCGAAGATCGCCGCGAACGGACGAATGTTCCACGCCCGCACCACGGCCCCGACGATGCCCAGGCTGACCCCGAGCAACGTGCCGATGGCCGTCAGTTCCAGGGTGAACAGCGCACCGCGCAACAGCAGCTCGGTGTTTTGCACCACCGGTAGAAAATCGAACTGATAAGCCATGCTCAGCCTCTCAAGCGACGGTCAGAGATCGGCCGGCAGCGGCTGCTTGAGCCAGGTCTGGGAGTTTTTCTCCAGGCTGCCATCGGTCTTGGCGGTGGCGAGGATCTGGTTGACCTTGTCCAACAGCGCCGGCTCGTTCTTGTTCACGCCCACGTAAACCGGCGAGTCCTTGAGTTTTACCTTCAGCGCCGGAACACGCTTGGGGTTGCGTTCGCTGATGGCGACCATCACCACGTTGCCGCTGGCGATCAGGTCGACCTGGCCGGCCAGGTAGGCGGCGATGGTCGAATTGTTGTCTTCGAAGCGCTTGATGGTGGTGCCTTCGGGGGCGACCTTGGTCAGCTCGATGTCTTCGATGGCGCCACGGGTGACGCTGATGGTCTTGCCCTTGAGATCGTCCAGGTTGTTGATGGCGGCGTCAGGCGGGCCGAACACGGCCAGGTAGAACGGCGCGTAGGCGCTGGAGAAGTCGATGACCTTCTCCCGTTCCGGGTTCTTGCCCAGGCTGGAAATCACCAGGTCGACCTTGCCGGTGGTCAGGAAGGGGATGCGGTTGGTGCTGTTGACCGGCGTCAGCTCAAGCTTGACCTTGAGCTGGTCGGCCAGCAGTTTTGCGGTGTCGATGTCCAGGCCGCGGGGTTTCATGTCCGGGCCTACCGAACCGAATGGCGGGAAGTCCTGGGGCACGGCGACCTTGAGGGTGCCACGCTTGACCACGTCTTCCAGGCCATCGGCGTGGGCGGGTAGCTGACAGAGCATCAGGCTGGCAAACAGGGCTGTGAGCAGGGCGCTGCAACGCTGAATCATGGCGAATCTCCGCAATCGGTGATGTGATTTCTGCGTTCGGACAGAGCACAGGCCATGCCAAGGCGACTTTTCAGCGGCCCAAGCCGCGGTTTTGCTGGTGGGGAGCGGTCTTACTGGTCTGAACAGTCATGGCGTTTTTCGCACCGTTATCGGGCGTCGGTATTTGTCGCCGAACCCTGCTGGGGCACGACTTGCCGGGCGCGGCGAATAGCTTTACAACTAGCCGCTCACTGGCCCGGTTCGTCTTAAAAATCATGAATTCCATCGCTCGCGCCGTTCCTGAAGTGGCCCTGCAAGCCATCCGCAAACTGATCGTCGATGAAGGCTTCGGCCCGGGCGATGCGTTGCCGTCGCAACGGGACCTGGCGCTGCAATTGGGGGTGAGCCGGGCGTCGCTGCGCGAAGCGCTGTCATCCCTCAGTGCCCTGGGCATGATCAGCGTGCAGCCGGGCAAAGGGGTGTTCGTGCAGGCCCTGGTAGAGGCCTCGCGCAGCGAATCGGCGCCGGGCTGGCCGTTCGCGGCCCAGGCCTCGCCAGTGGATATCTTCCAGTTGCGCTACGCCCTGGAGGGTTTCGCGGCGGGGTTGGCGGCGGTGACCCTCAGCGCCGATGAGCTGGACATGCTGCAAGACAATGTCGAAGCCATGCGCCGGGAATTGAAGACCGGCGATTTCGACGCCGCTGCGCGGCTGGATTTCGAATTTCATCGGCGAATCCTGTTGGCCAGCGGCAACCAGGCGATGCTGAGCATCCTTACTGCCAGCGCCGACATCTTCCTGGAAAGCCAGAAACTACCGTTCATCAGGGCGGAGCGGGCGATGGAAACCTGGCAGGAGCATCGCAAGATCCTTCGCGCCCTGGCCCGTCGGGCTTCAGGCGCTGCGCAAAAAGCCATGCAGGAACATGTACGTAACGCTGCACTGCGTACCGGGATTTCCTTCGTCGCCCCCGCGGCTTCGTGACCTCGGCCATACCCAAAGCCATCGACCGCCATAGCGAGACTCAATCAACTGCGGCTTCCTGAACCCGGGAAGGGCCGCTATGATGGGCCACGTTTTTTTGCTGACAACCCCGGAGATTTCCATGAGCAGCGATCTGATCAAACACGTTAGCGACGCTAGCTTCGAGGCTGACGTACTCAAGGCCGAAGGCGCGGTACTGGTCGACTATTGGGCTGAGTGGTGCGGTCCCTGCAAAATGATTGCCCCGGTCCTGGACGAGATTGCCGAGACCTACAAAGGCAAGCTGACCGTTGCCAAGCTGAACATCGACGAAAACCAGGAGACTCCGGCCAAGCACGGCGTGCGCGGTATCCCGACCCTGATGCTGTTCAAGAACGGCAACGTCGAAGCCACCAAAGTAGGTGCGCTGTCGAAGTCGCAACTGGCTGCTTTCCTCGACGCCAACATCTAAGCGCCGAATGCCACTGGAAAAGCCCCGCAAATCGCGGGGCTTTTTCGTTATTCGGGGCTAGACGCTTGCAAACCCAGGTGGTACATTCGGCCCCGCACTGGTTTCTCCATTGCCCCCTGCAAGCCGTCGCCGACGCTCTCCTTTCGAATAAGTACGCGATCCTGTCGCCTTCTCCGCGGCGCGGCCTCATTAAGCCAAAAGCTTAATTTCCCCCCTCCATAAATGATTACGTCATTCCTATATGAATCTGACTGAACTCAAGCAAAAGCCGATTACCGAACTGCTCGAATTGGCCGAACAGATGGGCATAGAAAATATGGCCCGTTCGCGCAAGCAGGACGTGATTTTCTCCCTGCTCAAGAAGCACGCGAAAAGCGGCGAGGAAATCTCCGGTGATGGCGTGCTGGAGATTCTCCAGGACGGCTTCGGCTTCCTTCGCTCCGCAGACGCTTCCTATCTCGCCGGCCCAGACGATATCTACGTCTCGCCGAGCCAGATCCGTCGCTTCAACTTGCGCACCGGTGACACCATCGTTGGCAAGATTCGCCCTCCGAAGGAAGGCGAGCGTTACTTCGCCCTGCTCAAGGTCGACACGATCAACTTCGATCGTCCGGAAAACGCGAAAAACAAGATTCTCTTCGAGAACCTGACCCCGCTGTTCCCGACCGTGCGCATGAAGATGGAAGCCGGCAACGGTTCCACCGAAGACCTCACCGGTCGTGTCATCGACCTGTGCGCACCCATCGGCAAGGGCCAGCGTGGCCTGATCGTGGCGCCGCCGAAAGCGGGCAAGACGATCATGCTGCAGAACATCGCGGCCAACATCGCCCGTAACAACCCTGAAGTTCACCTGATCGTGCTGCTGATCGACGAACGTCCGGAAGAAGTGACCGAGATGCAGCGCACCGTGCGCGGCGAAGTGGTCGCCTCGACGTTCGACGAACCGCCGACCCGCCACGTGCAGGTTGCCGAAATGGTGATCGAGAAGGCCAAGCGCCTGGTCGAGCACAAGAAGGACGTGGTGATCCTGCTGGACTCCATCACCCGTCTGGCCCGTGCCTACAACACCGTGATCCCGAGCTCCGGCAAGGTGCTGACCGGTGGTGTCGATGCCCACGCGCTGGAAAAACCGAAGCGTTTCTTCGGCGCCGCGCGGAACATCGAGGAAGGCGGTTCGCTGACCATCATCGCCACCGCGCTGGTTGAAACCGGTTCGAAGATGGACGAAGTGATCTACGAGGAATTCAAGGGCACCGGCAACATGGAGCTGCCTCTGGATCGCCGTATTGCCGAGAAGCGTGTGTTCCCGGCCATCAACATCAACCGTTCCGGCACACGCCGCGAAGAGTTGCTGACCGCCGACGACGAGTTGCAGCGCATGTGGATCCTGCGCAAGCTGCTGCATCCGATGGATGAAGTCGCCGCCATCGAGTTCCTGGTCGACAAGCTGAAGACGACCAAGACCAACGACGAGTTCTTCCTGTCGATGAAACGCAAGTAACACGAAGCAACGCTTCAAAAAAGAGCGCCCTTAACAGGGGCGCTCTTTTTTTTGCTGAAGTTTGTATCAAAATCGACACTTTTAAAGGCCGGCAGTGTCCTTCCTGTTGGTATTGTATATTTTAAGGCAACGAGCGTTATGCACACATTTGGCAATCGCCGTGATATCGACGGCTTGAGGGCCTTGGCTGTTATCCCGGTGGTGTTGTTTCATTTCGGCTTCAGCACGTTCAGCGGCGGCTTTGTCGGGGTCGATGTCTTCTTTGTCATTTCCGGGTTCCTGATAACCAGCATCCTGTTCCGTGAGATCAGTGCGCAGCGTTTCAGCTTCGTCGATTTCTGGGCCCGACGTGCGCGACGTATCCTTCCGGCTTTGAGCCTGGTGCTGTTGGTAACCTTGGCCCTGGGCTGGTCGCTGCTGACGGCAAAGGACTTTTCGGAACTTGGCCGGACGGTTCGTTATCAGTCGCTGTTCATTTCAAACATCTTGTTCATGCGTGAAGACGGCTACTTCGAGCCAGCGTCAGACCTGAAGCCGCTGCTTCATACCTGGTCATTGGCTGTCGAGGAGCAGTACTACATTTTCTTTCCGCTGCTGATGGTGTTGTTGATGCGTCATGTGCGTCATTGGCGCTGGATGCTGTTTGCCGTCTTGCTGATTTCCTTCGGGCTGAACATCGCTTATATCGACCGCAAGCCTGACGTCGCTTTTTTCTCCTTGCCGACACGCGCCTGGGAGCTGTTGTGCGGTGCGATGCTCGCGGTATTGCCCACCTCCAGACACGCTGTGAGGCCGTGGCTCTATCAGTTGGCGGGTGTGGCCGGGTTGGCGGCGGTGCTGCTGGCTGTTTTCACCTTTGACAGGACTACGACGTTCCCGGGTTGGGCCGCTCTACTGCCTGTTCTCGGCGCCACCGCGCTGATTTGGTCCGGGGCGCAGGGTTCGACCTGGGTCGCTCAACTGCTCGGTGCCAGGGTGCTCGTCTGGATTGGTTTGATTTCCTATTCCCTTTACCTGTGGCATTGGCCGGTCTATGTCTACGCCAATGCTGTTTCCATCGACGGTATCGAGCATCTGGAGGCGGTGGGCTGGATGTTGCTGGCGTTGAGTCTTGCCTGGCTGAGCTGGCGTTTCGTCGAACTTCCGTTTCGTGAGAAACGCTTGCTGCCCGGACGCAAGCCTGTGTTGGTAGGAGGTTTGCTGGCCATGGTTGCCCTGGCGGTGACAGGCTCGGTGGTGCGTTCGGCGGATGGCTTTCCACAACGCCTTACCGGCAAGGCGCTGGAATATGCGCAGGCGTTGGATTGGAAGGCCGGGCAGATGGAATGCATGCTGGTGACCTCGGACAAGAGTCTGGACAAGGCGTGCCTGATTGGCGGGAGCAAAGAAACCCCGGCGACTCAACTGTTCTGGGGTGACAGCCATGCCGCGGCGTTGTTGCCGGCGATTGAAGATAACGCCACACGTGAGGGGCGCCCGGTATGGCTCTACAGCATGAGCGCCTGCCCGCCGATCCTGAGCGACGATCTGCGTCAGCGTTGCAGGGATTTTAACGAAAACACCATGGAGCAGGTTCGCCGTCTGCAGATCAAAGATGTGGTGCTGGCCTCCAATTGGAGTCTTTACGTTTACGGTCGCGAGGATGGCGACAAGAAGGTGTTGCTCAATCCTCGTGACAACAGGGGCGAGGCCGAGGCGCGTATGGCTGCGGCGCTCAAGGCACGGGTGGCAATGTTGAGGGAGGCGGGCGTGCAAGTGTGGTTGTTCAAGGAAGTCCCGTTGCAGCGCAAGGGGGCTATCAGTCGATTGACCAGCCTGGCCCGTGTCGGGCGTTCGGCCGAGGGGTTGGGGCGTCCACTGCAGGAACACTTGGCACGCCAGGGGTTTCTAAGTGCCTTGTTCGATTCGATGAGCGCTGCCGATCCGGGGGTGCATGTCATCGACCCGACCCCGCTGATGTGTTCGGGCCAAATCTGCAGCATAGAGGTCAACGGCTATTCTCAGTACAGGGACGAGGATCATCTGTCTGACCTTGGCAGCGCCCGGCTGAGCCCATTGTTTACCCCGATGCTGCTGGGTACGACTGACAATTGATCGCGGCCATGCATGCTCGGGCTGCTGTTTGGACGTTAGAGCAGGTAGGATGTACGCCTATTTTCGGGGTGGCATCTCAATGAAATTCAAGGATCTTCGGGATTTCGTGCAGCAGCTTGAGCAGCGCGGCGAGTTGAAACGCATCCAGGTTCCCATCTCTCCAGTGCTGGAGATGACGGAAGTCTGCGACCGTACGCTTCGGGCCAAAGGCCCGGCGCTGTTGTTCGAAAACCCGACGGGCTACGACATTCCGGTCTTGGGCAACCTGTTCGGCACGCCGGAGCGCGTGGCCATGGGCATGGGCGCCGAAGCCGTCAGCGAACTGCGCGAAATCGGCAAGCTACTGGCGTTCCTCAAGGAACCCGAGCCGCCCAAAGGCCTGAAAGACGCTTGGTCCAAACTGCCGATTTTCCGCAAGATCATTGCCATGGCGCCGAAAGTCGTCAAGGACGCGGTTTGCCAGGAAGTGGTGATCGAGGGCGATGATGTCGACCTGGCCATGCTTCCAGTGCAGACCTGTTGGCCGGGCGACGTGGGGCCGCTGATCACCTGGGGCCTGACCGTGACCAAAGGCCCGAACAAGGATCGCCAGAACCTGGGCATCTATCGTCAGCAGGTGATTGGTCGCAACAAGGTCATCATGCGCTGGCTGAGCCATCGCGGCGGTGCACTGGACTACCGTGAGTGGTGTGAAAAACACCCCGGCCAGCCATTCCCGGTGTCGGTGGCCCTGGGCGCGGACCCGGCGACCATCCTCGGCGCCGTCACGCCGGTGCCCGACAGCCTCTCCGAATATGCGTTCGCCGGCCTGTTGCGAGGCAACCGCACCGAGCTGGTGAAATGCCGCGGCAACGACCTGCAAGTGCCGGCCACCGCCGAGATCATCCTCGAAGGGGTGATCCATCCTGGTGAAATGGCCGATGAAGGTCCGTATGGCGACCACACCGGCTACTACAACGAAGTCGACAGTTTCCCGGTGTTCACGGTCGAGCGCATCACCCATCGGATCAAGCCGATTTACCACAGCACCTACACCGGTCGTCCGCCTGATGAGCCGGCTATTCTGGGGGTGGCGCTGAACGAAGTGTTCGTGCCGATCCTGCAGAAGCAGTTTCCGGAAATCACCGATTTCTATTTGCCGCCGGAAGGCTGTTCGTATCGCATGGCCGTGGTGACCATGAAGAAGTCGTATCCGGGGCACGCCAAGCGGGTGATGCTTGGTGTCTGGTCGTTTTTGCGACAGTTCATGTACACCAAGTTCGTTATCGTCACTGACGACGATATCAACGCACGGGACTGGAACGACGTGATCTGGGCCATCACCACGCGCATGGACCCCAAGCGCGACACGGTGATGATCGAGAATACGCCGATCGACTACCTCGACTTCGCCTCGCCGGTGTCCGGCCTGGGGTCGAAGATGGGGCTCGATGCCACGCATAAATGGCCCGGTGAAACCACCCGTGAGTGGGGCCGGGTTATCGTCAAGGATGAGGCCGTTACCCAACGGATCGATGCCATCTGGAATCAGTTAGGAATAGATTGATGCGTGTAACCTTGCAGCCTTCCGGGGCGGTGCTGGAGATCCGGCCCGCCGAGCGGATTCTCGATGGCGCGCGGCGCCTGGGCTATGAATGCCCGCAAAGCTGCCGCAACGGCAACTGCCACGTCTGTGGCGCGTTGTTGGTGGAAGGCCGCGTGGAGCAGGCGGGCGAGGTGCGCGATCATGGTGAGATCTTCACCTGCATCGCCGAGCCGCTGGAGGACTGCGTGGTGTTGTGGGATGGCGTGCTTTCGCCGGGTGAGCTACCGGTGCGCAACCTGGCGTGCCAGGTGGTCGAGTGCGCCGACATGGGAGGCGATGTCTGGCGCGTGCACCTGCGGGCGCCGGCCGGCAAGCCACCGCGCTATCACGCCGGGCAGTACCTGATGATCGAACGGGAGAACGGCGAAAAATCGGCCTTCTCCCTGGCCTCGGCGCCGCATTCGGGGCGCGAGCTGCAATTGCACGTATTGGTGCGCGAAAGCAGTGCACAAGCCTTGCTGGAGCAACTGCGGCGCAACCCCAGCGTGCGTATCGAGATGCCTTTTGGCGACACGCATTTGTCCGAACTGCCCGATGGACCGTTGGTGTTGATCGCCGCCGGAACCGGCATGGCGCAGATGCACAGCCTGATCGAGCATTGCCGGGCAGCGGGTTTCAAGCACCCGGTGCACCTGTATTGGGGCGTGCGCCGGCCGGAAGATTTCTATGAAATCGAGCATTGGGACGAATGGAAAAAACTGCCGAACCTGTTCCTGCATAAAGTCGTCAGCGACTTGTGCGGCTGGAAAGGGCGCTGCGGCATGCTCCACGAAGCCGTGTGCGAGGACATCAGCGATCTTTCCGGCGTGCACGTCTACGCCAGCGGCTCGCCGGCCATGATCTACGCCACGCTCGATGCGCTGGTGGAAGCCGGAATGGACGCCCATCAAATGCGCGCCGACGTGTTTGCGTATGCGCCGCGGGCTTGAGCCACTCTTGAAATTTGCCTGAGGTCTGCTTTTGTGGCGAGGGAGTTTCCGCTTTTTGGGAGCAAGGCTTGCCCGCGAAACAGGCAACTTGGTCTCTGAAAGACCGCATCGCTCTCATCGCGGGCAAGCCTTGCTCCCACAGGGTTATAGGCCTGACGATATATCGATTCAATATTTAGCGCGCGCCTTAGATGTCGTTAAGGTATATGCCAACATCATAGGCAGGAGTGGCATCCAACTTGCCTTGATCTCTATGTGCGCCAGCATCATGACGGCGCGCGACCGAACTCTTTGACCCGCGAGGAGCCAACCGCTACCGGCCATGACCGCTATCGAATCCGCCATTACCTGTGCCTTGTACCCGCCACGACTCGAGCTGGGGCCGCAACTGACCCGTGAGCAATTGCTCGCCTCGATGCAATTGACCATGAGCCTCCACCAGGGCGGTCCGGTCTGGCTGTTCGCGTACGGTTCATTGATCTGGCGGCCCGAATGCACGGCGGTGGAGCGGATGCGTGGCCGGGTCCATGGTTATCATCGCGGTTTGTATCTGTGGTCCCACGAACATCGCGGTACGCCGGAGTTGCCGGGGCTGGTGTTCGGGCTGGATCGCGGCGGCTCGTGCAGCGGTTTCGCCTACCGATTGCCGGAGGAGAACCTCGAGGATTCGCTGTTTGCCCTGTGGCAGCGCGAGATGCCGGTCCCGTCCTATCGCCCGCACTGGCTCAGTTGCCGTCTCGAGGATGGCAGCCGGGTGCAAGCCTTGGGGTTCGTGCTGGAGCGACACCTGCCCAGCTATGCCGGCAACCTGCCGGACCATGTGCTGAGCCAGGTGTTTGAAAGCGCCTGTGGGCGTTACGGCACCACTCGCGATTACGTCGAGCAGACCATCCACGCCCTGCGCAGCCACGCCATGCCAGACCGGAATCTGGAGGCGCGGCTCAAACGCTGCAAATCAGCGCTGGATCAGGCGACCGCTTCGCGGCTCTGACTGGCGATCTGCTTGTGCCACAGGGTAGGCGCGAGGAAGGCCATCGCCAGCAGGCAGGCACCGATCAACAGCACAAAACCACCGTTCCAGCCAAAATGGTCCACGGTGTAGCCCATGGCGGCACTGGCCGCGACCGAACCACCCAGGTAACCGAACAAACCGGTGAAGCCTGCGGCGGTACCAGCGGCCTTCTTCGGCGCCAGTTCCAGTGCCTGCAAACCGATCAGCATCACCGGGCCGTAGATCAGGAAACCGATGGAAACCAGGGCAATCATGTCGACGGCGGGGTTGCCGGCCGGGTTCAGCCAGTACACCAACGTCGCCACGGTCACCAGGGCCATGAACACCATGCCGGTCAGGCCACGGTTGCCGCGGAAGATCTTGTCCGACATCCAGCCACACAGCAGCGTGCCGGGAATGCCCGCCCACTCGTAGAAGAAATAGGCCCAGGAACTCTTGTCCACCGTGAAGCCCTTGGCTTCCTTGAGGTAGGTCGGCGCCCAGTCCAGCACGCCGTAGCGCAGCAGGTAGACAAACACGTTGGCCATGGCGATGTACCAGAGCATTTTGTTGCGCAGCACGTATTTGACGAAGATTTCCTTGGCGCTGAATTCGTTCTCGTGACTGGCGTCGTAGCCTTCCGGGTAGTCGTTCTTGTATTTCTCGATCGGCGGCAGGCCCACCGATTGTGGGGTGTCGCGCATGGTCACGAAGGCAAACACCGCAACGACGAGTGCTACAGCGGCGGGCACATAGAATGCCGCGTGCCAATCATTGAACCAGCCCATCCCCAATAGGAACAACGGGCCGATCAGGCCGCCGCCGACGTTGTGCGCCACGTTCCACACCGACACCACGCCGCCGCGTTCTTTCTGCGACCACCAATGCACCATGGTCCGTCCGCTGGGCGGCCAGCCCATGCCCTGGGCCCAGCCGTTGATGAACAGCAGGATGAACATCATGGTCACGCTGGAGGTTGCCCAGGGCGCGAAACCGAACACGAACATCACCCCTGCCGAGACCAGCAAGCCAAAGGGCAGGAAATAGCGCGGGTTGGAACGGTCGGACACCAGGCCCATCAGGAACTTCGACAGCCCATAGGCGATGGCGATGGCCGACATGGCCAGGCCCAACTGACCGCGGGTGTAACCCTCGTCGATCAGGTATGGCATGGCCAGGGAGAAGTTCTTGCGCAGCAGGTAATAGCCGGCGTAGCCAATGAAAATCCCGGCGAAGATCTGCCAGCGAAGGCGTCGGTAGGTGCTGTCTATTTTTTCTTCAGGCAGGACTGCCTGGTGTGCGGCAGGTCGAAAGAAAGCAAACATTCAAGAGCTCCAAATTTCTTGTTTTGACTGCGGATGCGAATGTTACAGTTTCGTTACCGAAAATAGCATCGGTTCGCATCAACAAAAAAGCCGGAATGTTGGAGATCTTGTGTTCTTTTATGAACATGTCGCTCAGGTATAAATGAAGGGCGGTATGGGAATGGCGGGACCGGGTCGTAGGGCTTCGACCCGGTTTAAAAAAGTTCAGGTAAGCAATCAGCGAACCTGAATCACCACTTTTCCGACCGCCTTGCGTTGGCCAAGATCATTGATGGCTTGTGCGGCATTGCTCAGCGGGTACACCTGCGACACCAGCGGCTTGAGCTTGCCCTCGGCAAACCAGCCGAACAATTGCCGGAAGTTGGCGGCGTTGTCCTGGGGCTGGCGCTGGGCGAAGGAGCCCCAGAACACGCCCACCACGGCGGCGCCCTTGAGCAGCGCCAGGTTCACCGGCAGTTCGGGGATGCGTCCGCTGGCGAAACCGACCACCAGCAACCGGCCGTTCCAGGCGATGGCGCGGATGGCCTGGTCGAACAGGTCGCCACCCACCGGGTCGTAGATCACATCGGCACCCTGGCCGTCCGTGAGACGCTTGATTTCATCCTTCAGGCTGGTTTCGGTGTAGTTGATCAATTCGTCAGCGCCGGCCGCCTTGGCCACGGCGAGTTTCTCCGCGCTGCTGGCAGCGGCGATCACCCGGGCGCCCATGGCCTTGCCGATCTCCACCGCCGCCAGGCCGACACCACCGGATGCACCGAGCACCAGCAGGGTCTCGCCGGGTTGCAGGTTGGCCCGTTGCTTGAGGGCGTGCATCGAGGTGCCGTACGTCATGCTGAAGGCGGCGGCGGTGTTGAAGTCCATGGACGCAGGAATCGGCAACACGTTGTAGCCAGGTACCGCCACCTGTTCGGCAAAGCTGCCCCAGCCGGTCAGCGCCATCACCCGGTCGCCAACCTTCAAGTGGCTGACTTTCTCTCCCACTTCGCTGACCACGCCAGCGGCTTCGCCGCCGGGGGAGAACGGGAAGGGTGGCTTGAATTGGTATTTGCCCTCGATGATCAACGTGTCAGGGAAGTTCACCCCGGCGGCATGCACGTCCAGCAGCACTTCGTTTTTCTTGGCGACGGGGCTGGCGACGTCTTCCAGCACCAGCGATTCGGCGGGGCCGAATTCTTTGCACAGCACGGCTTTCATCAGGGCTATTCCTTTGGGAGTGATGGCCGATAAGTGTAGGTGTGAGAGACAACGGGTCAACGAGCATGCCCTGCCCTGATAGCCGGCTATAAGCTTGTGCTTGAACGGCGGGGCGGTATGCTGGGCCGCAAACCGGATGAGGAATCAATTGTGAAAGCGTGGATCATGTTGATGCTGGCCCTGTCGTTGCCTGTGGCAGCGATGGCCGAAGAGGGCAAGGAAGCGAAGGAAGGCGAGGCGCCGAAGGTCAGCTACATCACCCTCAGCCCACCCTTTGTCGGCAACTATGGGCTCGACGGTTCGGCGAAGCTGAGGGTCTACAAGGCCGATGTGGCCCTGCGCGTGACCGGTGACGCCGCCGCTGCGGCGGTCAAGGCCAACGAGCCGCTGATCCGCAACCAGTTGGTGGCGCTGTTCGCCCAGCAGACCACCGAGGCCATGAATAACCTGGAAGCCAAGGAAAAGCTGCGCCAGGAAGCGTTGAAGCAGACCCAGCAGGTGATGAGCGACGAAACCGGCAAGCCGATGGTCGATGACCTGTTGTTCAACAATCTGATCATTCAGTAAACCGGCTCGATCGCAGCCTTTGGCAGTGCCCGGATCTCCTGGCGCTGCCCAAGGCTGCTTTTTTTCGTCAAGACGCCAGGCTTTTCCGAAACCGGGCCAGGGCGATTGCAAAGAACAATAGCCCGATGGCCGCCAGCGCCAGCAGGTCCGGCCAGATCACGCCAGGGCCGGCATCGCGGAACAGGATCGCCGCGCTGAGGCTGACGAAATGCGTCGAGGGCGAGCCCTGCATCACCCATTGCAACCACTGCGGCATGCTGTCCAGCGGTGTACTGCCGCCCGACAACAGCAGCATCGGGATGATGACCGGGATCGCCAGCAAACCGAATTGCGGCGTCGAACGGGCGAGGGTGGCGAGGAAGATGCCCAGTGAGGTGCTGGCGAACAGGTAGAGTGCGGTCACCAGCAGGAAGAGCACCATGGAGCCGGCGAGTGGAACCCCCAGGGCGAACTTGACGATGATTTCCAGCGACGCCCAGGTGCACAGCACCACCACCAGCAGGTTGCTCCAAATTTTCGCCAGCATGATTTCCAATGCCGTCAGCGGCAGCACCAGCAAGTGGTCGAGGGTGCCGTGCTCGCGCTCGCGCAGCAGCGCGGTCCCCGTCAGGATGATGGCCAGGATCGTGATGTTGTTGACGATCTGGATCACCGCCAGGAACCAGCCACCTTCCAGGTTGGTATTGAACAGCGAGCGCGTGGTCAGCCTCACGGGCGTTGCTTCGCTCGTTTGTGCCTGGCCGGCGTAGGTCGTCAGTTCCTGTTGGAAAATCCGTCCGATGTAGCCGGCGCCCATGAACGCCTGGCTCATGGCCGTGGCGTCGACGTTGAGTTGCAGCGTCGGTTCGCGTCCTGCGAGCAGGTCGGCCTGGAAGTTGGCGGGCACGTTAATGACAAAGGTGTAGCGGCCACTGTCCATGACCTTGTCCAGTTCGGCATAGGGCAAGGCCACCGGGTTCTGGAACTCCGGCGGTTGCAGGACCTGGGCCAATTGGCGCGAGAGATGGCTCTGGTCTTCGTCCACTATTGCGACACTGGCGTTGTGGACGCCGATTACCGAACCGGCGGCCGGCATGTAGATCGCCACCGTGAAGGCGTAGCCCAAAAACAGCAGCAGGACGGAGTCGTAGCGCAGGCTGGTCAGCTCCTTGAGCCCCAGACGCCAGATATGTGAAAGCGTGTGCATCAGGCCTCCTGCTTTTTCAGCATGATCAGGCTGAGCCCGGTGAAGGCCAGGAAAAACCCGCCCAGCGCCAGGCATTGCGGCCATAGCTGGCGTAGATCCAGGGCCTTGGTGAAGGTGCCGACGGCGATATCGAGGAAGTAACCGGCGGGAAACAACTGACCCATCACCGAAGCGGCGCCATCCAGGGACGAACGCGGCACGATCAGCCCCGAAAACTGGATGGTCGGCAGGCTGGTGATGATCATGGTGCCGAGGATTGCCGCGATCTGGGTGCGGGTGAACGCCGAGATCAGCATTCCCATGCTGGTGGTTGCCAGTACATAGAGCAGGCCGCCCACCGCCAGCGTCAGGCCGCTGCCCTTGAACGGCACACCGAACAGCCAGCGGTTCATCGCTGTCAGCAGGGCCAGGTTGATCAGGCTGACCGCCAGGTAGGGCACTTGTTTGCCCAGCAGGAACTCCAGGCGGGTCAGCGGCGTGGCGTAGAAATTGGTGATCGAGCCCAGCTCCTTCTCCCGCACGATGCCCAGCGCCGTCAACATGGCCGGAATGAACGCCAGGATCAGCGCCATGACCCCGGGGCCGATGGCGTTGACGCTGACCACGTCCTGGTTATAGCGAAAGCGCGTCTCCAGCGTCGCGCCGGGTTGCCGGGTCGGCGCGCGACTGCTGAATTCAGCCAGTTGCTCAAGGTTGGCCTGGTGCACGGCCTGGACGTAGTTGCGACTGGTCTCGGCTCGAAACGGTATGCCGCCGTCCAGCCAGGCGCCCACCGTCGGTTGGCGGCCGGCGTAAAGGTCACGACCGAAGCCGGGGGGGATTTCCAGGGCCAGCTTGATCTCCGAGCGCTGCAAGCGTCGGTGCAGCTCCTTTGCGTCGCGGATGATCGGCTGCTCTTCGAAGTAGCGTGAGCTGCGGAACGCTTCCAGGTAGGCACGGCTTTGCGGGCTCTGATCCTGGTCATACACGGCGAAGGCCAGTTTCTCCACATCGAGGGAAATACCGAAGCCGAAGACCACCATCATGAACAAGGCGCCCAGCAAGGCGAACGCCATCCGCACTTTGTCGCGCAGCAGCTCCTTGCCCTCACGGCTGGCGACGGCCCACAGGCGACCGAGGCTCAGGCCGCGCCGGTCCCGGGGGGCGTCGGCACTGTCGAGGGTCACGGGGGCGGCGTCTTGCTGCGTCTCGCCCTGGGCTTTTTCCAGGCAGGTGACGAACGCGGCTTCCAGCGTCTGGCCGTTGAACTGCGCCTGCAAGGCTGCCGGCGTGTCACAAGCCAGGACCTTGCCGGCGTGCATCAGCGAAATGCGATCGCAGCGCTGGGCCTCGTTCATGAAGTGCGTGGAAAGGAAAATCGTCACGCCCTGTTCGCGAGACAGCTCGATCAGCAGCCGCCAGAAGTCATCCCGCGCAGCCGGGTCGACACCCGAGGTCGGCTCATCGAGGATCAGCACTTCCGGGCGATGCAACACCGCCACCGCCAGGGACAAACGCTGACGCAGGCCCAACGGCAGCGCGCCGGAAGGCTGGTCCGCCAACGCCTGGAGATTGAAGCGCTGGATCAGTTCGTCGATGCGTTGGCGGCTCTCCGCCGTGGGCAGGTCGAACAGTTTTGCGTGCAGTTCCAGGTTCTGGCGCACGCTCAGTTCGCCGTACAGCGAAAAGCTCTGGGACATGAAACCCACCCGCTTGCGGGTGGCGAGGTCCTTGGCATTGACCGGGTTGCCCAGCAGCCGGGCACTGCCTTCGCTGGCGGGGATCAACCCGGTCAGCACCTTCATGGTGGTGGTCTTGCCGCAACCGTTGGAACCCAGGAATCCAAAGATCTCACCGCGACCAATCGCGAAACTGACGTTGTCGACGGCGGTGAAATCACCGAAGCGCAGGGTGAGGTCGTGGGCTTCGATGGCAATGTCGGTGGTGTTGGCGCTCCTGGGGGGAATCACCAGCGGTTCGGCGTCGCGACCGCTGTCGCCCTGGAAATGGGTGAAGGCCGAATCGAGCTTGCCGTCCGGGGTGACCTTGGCCAGCTCCGCACTCAAGCCCTTGGCGATCAAGCGACCGTTGTCGAGCATCAGGCAGTGCTCGAATTGTTCGGCCTCCTCCATGTACGCGGTGGCGACCAGCAGGGTCAGTTGCGGGCGTTGTCGTCGCACGTCTTCTATCAGTTCCCAGAAGCGTCGCCGGGACAGCGGGTCCACGCCGGTGGTGGGTTCGTCGAGAATCAGCAGGTCCGGTTCATGGATCAGCGCGCAACACAGGCCGAGCTTCTGTTTCATGCCGCCGGAGAGCTTGCCCGCCGGGCGATCGGCAAAACGCTGCAGGTCTGTGGCCAGCAGCAAAGTGCCCATGCGTTGTTCGCAGTCTGCCCGCGATAACCCGAACAACGTGCCGAAGAACCGGATGTTCTCGCGTATCGACAGGTCCGGGTAAAGGTTGCCTCCCAGCCCCTGGGGCATGAAGGCAATGCGTCGGTAGAGGGTGTTGCGATGGCGTCGGTCGTCGATCGAGGCGCCGAGCACGTCCAGTTGGCCGTGCTGGAGTTTCTTCACTCCGGCAATCAGCCCCAGCAGGCTCGACTTGCCGGCGCCGTCCGGGCCGATCAGGCCGCAGCGAGTGCCGACGGGCAGGCTGAAGGCGATATCGCTCAACGCCATCTGCTGGCCGTAGCGATGCTCGATGCCCGAGGCGTGCAATGCCTCGTCGCGGGCGGTGCTCATTGCAGGTTGGCCGGCCAGTCGATGGGGGCCGTGCGCACATAGCCGGCGCCGGGCATGCCAGGTTTGGCCTGGGGCACTTCGCCGGGTCGGGTCAGGTGTACCTTGACGCGGAACACCAGTTTCTGGCGCTCATCACGGGTTTCGACTTCTTTCGGGGTGAACTGGGATTTGGCCGCGACGAAGCTGACCTTGGCCGGCAGCGGTCGCTCGGGCAGGGCGTCGAGCAGCAGTCGTGCTTCATCGCCCACCGCCAGTTTCCCGGCCACCGAGGCCGGCAGGTAGAGATTCATGTATTGGTCGTTCGGATCGATCATCAGCAGCACTCGGCCGCCTGCGCCCAGTACTTCACCCGGCTCGGCCAGGCGCAACTGGATCACGCCGTCGAGTGGCGCCCGCAACGTACTGTCATCTATTTCACTGGTGAGCTGGGCCACTTGGGCCAGGGTCGCGCCGATCGCCGCATTCGCTGCCGATACCTGGGCCCGTGCGGCGTTGACAGCGGCGTTGGCGGTGTCGACGCGGGCTTGTTGCTGGTCGATGACCTGGCCGCTGGCATAACCGCGCTTGAACAGTTCCTGGGTCCGCTTGAGTTCCTGGTGAGCGAGCAATTGTTCGCTCTGGCGCAACTGCACGTTGGCTTCGGTGGCGGCAAGGTTCTGCCGGGCACGCACGACTTCGGCCTCGGCCTGGTTGCGCTGGGCCTCCAGGGTGCGGGTGTCCATGCGCGCCAGCACTTGGCCCTTGATGACGT
Source organism: Pseudomonas sp. Root401 (assembly GCF_001425105.1). NCBI lineage: Bacteria > Pseudomonadati > Pseudomonadota > Gammaproteobacteria > Pseudomonadales > Pseudomonadaceae > Pseudomonas > Pseudomonas sp. Root401. The sequence continues at coordinate 490,550 of NZ_LMDO01000012.1, forward strand.
TGTCGCCTTCGTCGACATGAACCTCGGCCAGGCGTCCGGGCGTCTTGCTGGCGATCTGGACCTCGGTGGCCTCCAGGCGACCGTTGCCCATGCTCAAGCCTTCCGGCAGGCGATCGTGAAGTGACTTCCAGTAGCCGAAACCGCCGGCGGCCAGCAACACGGTCATCAAGGCAAAGGCAAAAAAACGCGAGGTACGATGGTTCGTCGACATGTCCGGCATCCTGCGGCTATAGCATCGAAGTCTGCGGGATCAATGACCAATCCAGCTTGATATCCATCAACTCATCGGCGATCAGCGCAGGGCAATCACCGCGGCCCACTGTTCGGCCGTGACAGGCATCACCGACAGTCGCGAGCCTTTCTGCACCAATGGCATTTCAGCCAGGGCGGTCTGTTGCTTGAGGTAGTCGAGCTTCAGCACGAGGGGAAACGTTTCGACGTGGGCTACGTCGATCGCGGTCCAGGGATTTTTGTCCGGGCCGGCCTTGGGGTCGAAGTAATGGCTGTCGGGTTCCAGCGCTGTCGGGTCGGGGTAGCCCGCGCGGACGATCCGGCCGATCCCGGCAATGCCTGGCTCGGGGCAACTGGAGTGGTAGAAAAAGAACGCGTCGCCCACCGCCATGGTCCGCAGGAAGTTACGCGCCTGGTAGTTGCGAACCCCGTCCCAGCGTGCCTGGCCGAGCTTTTCCAAGCCTTGGATGGATAATTCGTCGGGCTCGGACTTCATCAGCCAATAGGCCATGATTGCTACTCCTTGGCGGTGTTGAAAAAAATAGTTCAGCGATTTTATGACAAACCGACAGTCGGTTGACGCCAGAGTTTGCGTGTCGGGGCCGGTTGCCGCAAAATGCCGGCCTTCCAAGCTTGACGCTGCTGCACGGCCAATAAGAAAACCGCTGCTGTCATCGTGTGTGATATGCCTTGAGGGGGGCAATCGATGAAACGCAAACCGGATTTGTTGTGGATCTTGGTCATTCTGTTCGGTCTGGGTGTCGTGACCACGGGTTACGCCCAAAGCCTGTGGGCCAACAAGACCGACGCGCCGGTGGAAATCACCCAACCCGCGTCATCGTTCAAACGCTGAATCCGCTTTCCTGGCGCCGCTGATGACTGCGGCGCCTACCCTGCGATATACCAATGCCTGTCGCTGACCGTTCCCTGCAGCGGCACGTCCCAGCTTGCCTGCGCCAATCGTTCGACTTTCTGGCATTCATGGGCCAGCCCCAATAGCGTCGGCTTGCGCCACTGCTTGCGTCGCGCCAGATACGCCAGGCTGCGGTCATAAAAGCCGCCGCCCATGCCCAATCGACCCCCCGCATCGTCAAACCCCACCAGTGGCAACAGCACCAGGTCCAGCGTCCAGACCTTGCGTTGCCGGGCGAGGTTCTTGCGCGGTTCAGGAATACGAAACCGGTTGGGCTGCATTTTTTCGCCGGGGTGGATGCGCTGGAAGACCATCTTGGTCTGCGGCCATGGGCTGAGCACGGGCAGGTAAGTGGCCTTGCCCCGGCGTTGGGCTGCGCGCAGCAGCAGGCGCGGATCGATTTCGCCGTCGTTGGGCAGGTACAGGGCGATGTGCCGCGCACGGCGAAACAGCGGATGCTGGGCCAGTTGCTTGTACAGCCCGCGTGCGGCTTGCCGTTGCTGGGCCGGCGTCAGGGCGCGACGGGCCTGGCGCAGCAGGCGTCGAAGTTGCGGGCGGGGCAGCAGCGCAGGTTCGGTCATATCAGTGCTTCACGCAGTGGCGATGCCACAGCGTAACCGCAAAACAGGCTACTCAGAAATGCCGGCGCCGGAAACGACAATGCCAGTCCGCATGGACTGGCATTGTCTGGAATCAGGCTCCCCGGATGAACCGCTGTCGGCTTAGCCCTTGAACCCGAAAGTTCAAGGTGGAAGTTGCAGGGGGCGTTAAGGCTTTCCGTCAAGCGGACATGCACACCGGCCCCAACGTGCAACCCCCGTGGTTGTGCGTATCGGCTCAGGGACATCACCAACTGGCAAGCACCCCAGGGAGTGATGCGAGTATACCCCAGGCAGCCTCGCGAATCAGCCCTTGCTGACGTCTGGATCGGTGGCGAGCACCAGATCCACCCGATCGAGCAGGTCGCGCACCTGTTCACGGGTCGAGCCGCTGACCTGCAGGTCAGGCGTATCCTGGCGATGCAGCAGGTCGTGGGTGATGTTCAAGGCGGCCATCACGGCGATGCGGTCGGCACCGATGACTTTGCCGCTGCTGCGGATCTCGCGCATCTTGCCGTCCAGGTAACGGGCGGCGCTCACCAGGTTGCTACGCTCTTCCTGGGGGCAGATGATCGAATATTCTTTGTCGAGGATCTGCACGGTAACGCTATTGCTTGAACTCATGAGTCTTGCTCCAGGGCCTTGAGGCGCGAAATCATCGATTCGACCTTACGCCGGGCGATTTCGTTTTTTTCAATGAGGTGCGCGCGTTCCTCGCGCCAGGTTTTTTCCTGAGCTAATAGGAGTCCGTTTTGGCTCTTAAGTTGCTCGACCCGGTCAATTAGCAGTTCGAGTCTGGCCATCAGCGCTTGCAGGTCGGTGTCTTCCATTGTGTCCACTGAAGATTGTGTCTGATGGAGGGTATGGGTCGCACAGCCTCTGATAGTCTTGGCGAGTCTGTCGATGTAGGATACAAGGCCTCCATTCTAGACATAGCGCCGTCTGGCGCCTAGCTGCCCATGCCCATTCAGAATTCCCCGTATCAAGCATTCGCCACCCTGCTGAGCACCAGCGGTCATCCTGTCTCGCCTGCCGAACTGCATGGCCTGCTGCTCGGTCGCAGCTGCGCCGGCGCCGGTTTCGATGCCGCCGGCTGGTTGGCCGACGCCGCCGAGTTGTTGGAAGGCGAGCCGGCGGACAACGTCCGCAACGCGCTTATCGGCCTGCAGGAAATGGTCAAGGGCGAGCTGACCAGCGACGACATGACCGTCGTCCTGCTGCTGCCCACTGACGACGCCCCCTTGGCCGACCGCGCCGCTGCGCTGGGCCAGTGGTGCCAGGGTTTCCTCGCCGGCTTCGGCCTGACCCGCCGCGAATACGCCTTGAGCGAAGAGGCCAAGGAAGTGTTGCAGGACCTGGCCGCGATCTCCCAGGTCCAGGATGCCCTGGAAGAGTCCGATGACGGCGAAAGCGACTACATGGAAGTGATGGAGTACCTGCGGGTCGCGCCATTGCTGCTGTTCACCGAGACCAAGAAAACCGATGCAGCGGCCCCCAAGCCGTCCTTGCATTAATTTGTAGAGGGAACACCGTCTGCCCATGATTCATATCCCGAAATCGGAATACAGCCGTCGCCGCAAGGCCCTGATGGCGCAGATGGAACCCAACAGCATCGCAATCCTGCCCGCCGCCGCCGTTGCGATCCGCAACCGCGACGTCGAGCACGTCTACCGCCAGGACAGTGACTTCCAGTACCTCAGCGGCTTTCCCGAGCCGCAAGCGGTGCTGGTGCTGATGCCGGGCCGCGCCCATGGCGAATACATCCTCTTTTGCCGCGAGCGCAACGCCGAACGTGAGTTGTGGGACGGCCTGCGTGCCGGCCAGGAAGGGGCGATCCGTGACTACGGCGCCGACGACGCGTTTCCCATCACGGACATCGACGACATCCTGCCGGGCCTGATCGAAGGCCGCGACCGGGTGTATTCGGCCATGGGCAGCAACCCGGAATTCGACCGGCACCTGATGGAATGGATCAACGTGATTCGCTCCAAGGCCCACCTCGGCGCCCAACCGCCGAACGAATTCGTTGCCCTGGATCATCTGCTGCATGACATGCGCCTGTATAAATCGGCGGCAGAAGTGAAAGTGATGCGCGAAGCGGCGCGGATTTCCGCCCAGGCGCACATCCGAGCGATGCAGGCGGCGCGTCCGGGGCTGCATGAGTTCAGCCTGGAAGCCGAGCTGGACTATGAGTTCCGCAAGGGCGGGGCGAAGATGCCGGCCTATGGTTCGATCGTCGCGGCGGGGCGCAACAGCTGCATCCTGCACTACCAGCAGAACGACGCGCTGCTCAAGGACGGCGACCTGGTACTGATCGACGCCGGCTGTGAAATCGACTGCTACGCCAGCGACATCACCCGAACCTGGCCGGTCAGTGGCAAGTTCTCACCCGAGCAGAAGGCGATCTACGAAGTGGTGCTGGCTGCCCAGGAAGCCGCGTTTGCCCAGATCGCGCCGGACAAACACTGGAACCAGGCCCACGAAGCGACGGTACGGGTGATTACCGAGGGGTTGGTGCACCTTGGGCTGCTGGAGGGTGAGGTGGATGCGCTGATCGCCAGCGAGGCCTACCGGGCGTTCTACATGCACCGCGCTGGCCACTGGCTGGGCATGGACGTGCACGACGTGGGCGAATATCGGGTCGGCGGCGAGTGGCGGGTACTTGAGGTTGGCATGACGCTGACGGTGGAGCCGGGCATCTACATCGGCCCGAACAACCGCAGCGTAGCGAAAAAATGGCGCGGCATTGGCGTGCGCATCGAGGATGACGTGGTAGTGACCAAAACCGGTTGTGAAATCCTGAGCCACGGCGTACCGAAGACGGTCGCCGACATCGAGGCCCTGATGGCCGCCGCCCGGACGCAAGCGGCATGAGCCGGGTCAATCTGGCGATCGTCGGCGGCGGCCTGGTCGGCGCGAGCCTGGCGCTGGCCCTGCAGGCCGGTGCCAAGGCCCGGGGCTGGAAGATCATGCTGATCGAGCCCTTCGCTCCCGGCGATGCCTGGCAGCCAAGCTACGACGCCCGGTCCTCGGCATTGTCCTACGGCGCCCGGCAGATTTATCAACGCTTGGGTGTCTGGCAGGAGATTTCCCGCCGCGCCGAACCGATCAAGCAGATCCATGTGTCCGACCGCGGGCGGTTTTCCACGGCGCGGTTGTCGGCCATGGAAGAGGGCGTGCCGGCGCTGGGCTACGTGGTGGAGAACGCCTGGCTCGGCCAGTGCCTGTGGCAAGGCTTGGACAAGGAGGTGGTCAGTTGGCGCTGCCCGGCGCAGGTCACCCGCATGGAACCGCTGGTCGGCGGTTATCGCCTGACCCTGGACGACGAAACCACCCTGGAATGCGACCTAGCCGTACTGGCCGATGGCGGCCGCTCCAGTTTGCGCGAGCAGTTGGGTATCGGCGTGCGCAGTCGACCCTACGACCAGAGCGCCTTGATCGCCAACATCACCCCCAGCGAAGCCCACAACGGCATGGCCTTCGAACGTTTCACCGATGACGGCCCGATGGCCTTGTTGCCACTGCCGGAGAATCGTTGCGCGCTGGTCTGGACCCGCCAGGGCATGGACGCACAACGGTTGGCGGCCCTCGACGAGCGCAGTTTCCTCAGTGAATTGCAGGGCGTGTTCGGTTATCGCCTGGGCACCCTGAAACAGGTGGGCGTGCGACATCTGTACCCACTGGCGCTGGTGGAGGCCGAAGAACAGGTCCGTCCGCACCTGGCGATCCTGGGCAATGCCGCCCACAGCCTGCACCCGATTGCCGGGCAGGGGTTCAACCTGTCCCTGCGCGATGCCCAGGCCCTGGCCGATGCCTTGCTCGACAGCGAAAGCGAGCCTGGGGATTTTGCCGTGTTGCAAACCTATCGCGAGCGCCAGCGAATGGATCAGGTCCTGACCGTGGGCTTCTCCGACCAGGTCACGCGGCTGTTCGCCAGCAACCTGCCGTTGGTGTCCCTGGGCCGCAACCTCGGCCTGTTGGGCCTCGACTTGCTGCCGCCGGCCAAGCGCTGGTTCGCCCGCCAGGCCATGGGGCTGGGGACGCGTCCCGATGCTTGAGCCCGGGGCTGTCATTTCTTTTCATGGGCGACCGATGTCGCCAGCAAAACAGGCTTAGAGCATGGAATTGCGTGCAGATCTGCTGATTGTCGGCGCCGGTATGGTCGGCAGCGCCCTGGCGCTGGCGTTGCAGGGCAGTGGCCTGCAAGTGCTGTTGCTCGACGGCAGCCCGATGAGCGTCAAACCTTTCGATCCCCAGGCCGCGTTCGAGCCCCGGGTCAGTGCCTTGTCGACGGCCAGCCAGCGGATCCTCGATCGCCTGGGTGTCTGGGACGGCATCACCGCCCGACGCGCCAGCCCCTATACCGACATGCACGTCTGGGACGGCAGCGGCACCGGGCAGATCCATTTCTCGGCCGCCAGCCTGCACGCCGAGGCGCTTGGGCACATCGTTGAAAACCGTGTTGTGCAGGACGCCTTGCTGGATCGACTGCATGACTGCGACCTGGGCCTGCTGGCCAATGCCCGGCTGGAACAGATGCGTCGTTCCGGTGACGACTGGCTGCTGACCCTGGCCGATGGCCGCACGTTGCGCGCGCCCCTGGTCATCGCGGCTGACGGCGCGAATTCCGCTGTACGCCGCCTGACCGGCGTTGCCACGCGCGAATGGGATTACCTGCACCACGCCATCGTCACCAGCGTGCGCAGCGCCCGGCCGCATCGAATGACGGCCTGGCAACGGTTTACCGACAACGGTCCGCTGGCGTTCCTGCCACTTGAGCGTGACGGCCAGCACGATTGGTGCTCGATTGTCTGGTCCACCACCCCCGGTGAAGCGCAGCGCTTGATGGCGCTCGATGAAACTCAATTCTGCAGCGAGCTGGAACGGGCCTTCGAAGGCCAGCTCGGCACGGTACTGAGTGCCGACCCACGGCTGTGTGTGCCGCTGCGCCAGCGACATGCCAAGCGCTATGTGGCCGAAGGGCTGGCGTTGATCGGCGATGCGGCCCATACCATTCATCCGTTGGCCGGGCAGGGCGTGAACCTGGGCTTCCTCGACGCCGCCGTGCTGGCCGAAGTGCTGTTGCAGGCGGCCGGGCGTGGCGAGCGACTGGCGGACGTGAAGGTGCTGAGCCGCTACGAGCGGCGACGCATGCCCCATAACCTGGCGCTGATGGCGGCGATGGAAGGTTTCGAGCGTTTGTTTCAGGCCGATCCATTGCCAGTGCGCTGGTTGCGTAATACCGGGCTGAAGCTGGTGGACCGCATGCCTGAGGCCAAGGCGCTGTTCGTGCGCGAGGCGCTGGGGTTGATTGGGGATTTGCCGGATCTGGCCAAGGCCTGAGAGGTGTATTGGGGCTTATGGCCCTATCGCGGGCAAGCCTTGCTCCCACAAAAGCTTGTCCCACATTGCACACCTGTGGGAGCAAGAGCTTGTGGGAGCAAGGCTTGCCCGCGATGGCGGACCCAGAATACCGCCCATCTCAAAGCTGCAACATTTGGAAATGTGTCCAGCCATTGTTCGATTGAGATGCCAAATGTGAGTCCTTATCATTTGCGCTTCGTTCATAATCCAGAGACCGCTACCATGTTGGCAACCAAGCGCCTGCTGTCCGCCCTCGCCTTGACCCTGATCGGTACCACTGCCGCCCAGGCTGCCGATGAGGTGGTGGTCTACTCTTCGCGCATCGACGAACTGATCAAGCCGGTCTTCGATGCCTACACCAAGAAAACCGGCGTGTCGGTAAAGTTCATCACCGACAAGGAAGCGCCGCTGATGCAGCGGATCAAGGCCGAAGGCGAGAACGCCACTGCCGACCTGCTGCTTACCGTCGATGCCGGCAACCTTTGGCAAGCCGAGCAGATGGGCATTCTCCAGCCGTTCACGTCACCGGTGATCGACGCCAACATCCCGTCCCAATACCGCGCCTCTTCCCACGCCTGGACCGGCTTGAGCCTGCGGGCGCGGACCATTGTCTACTCCACCGAGCGGGTTAAACCCAGCGAATTGACCACCTATGAAGCGCTGGCTGGCAAAGAGTGGGAAGGCCGCCTGTGCCTGCGGACCTCGAAGAAGGTCTACAACCAGTCCCTGACCGCCACGCTGATCGAAACCCACGGCGCGGAAAAAACCGAGGAAATCCTCAAGGGCTGGGTCAAGAACCTGTCCACCGACGTCTTCTCCGACGACACCGCGTTGCTTGAAGCAATCAACGCTGGCCAGTGCGATGTCGGCATCGTCAACACCTACTACTATGGCCGCCTGCACCAGCAGAAGCCGGACCTGAAGGTGAAGCTTTTCTGGCCGAACCAGGCCGACCGCGGCGTGCACATCAACCTCTCGGGCATTGGCCTGACCAAGCATGCACCGCATCCGGAAGCCGCGAAGAAACTGGTGGAGTGGATGACCACGCCGCAAGCGCAAAACATCTTCGCTGACGTGAACCAGGAATTCCCGGCCAACCCGAAAGTCGAGCCGTCCAAGGAAGTGGCAGCCTGGGGCAAGTTCAAGGCCGACACCCTGCCGGTGGAAGTCGCGGGTAAACGCCAGGCCGAAGCCATTCGCATGATGGATCGCGCTGGCTGGAATTAATCCAAGTCAGACACGGCTCCCTGTGGCGGTTGTAAGATAGGTGCCCGCGCGAATGCGCGGGCATCATCATTTAAACGAGAGCACCCCTTGGCCCACCCCGCCCAACGTCGTTGGTACCCCCTGGTCTTTGCCATTGCCGCGCTGGTCCTGTTGCCCTTGAGCGTCTTGCTGCTGTCCTGGCAGAGCGTTGATCAGCAGATCTGGTCCCACTTGTGGGATACGCAAATGCCACGCTTGTTGGGCAACACCCTCACGTTGATCCTTGGTGTGGGTGTCGGGGTGACGTTGCTGGGCGTCAGTCTTGCCTGGCTCACCAGCCTGTGTGAGTTCCCCGGGCGACGCTGGCTCGACTGGGCGTTGATGCTGCCGTTTGCGATTCCGGCCTACGTGTTGGCGTTTGTCTTCGTTGGCCTGCTGGATTTTGCCGGCCCCGTGCAGACGCTGATGCGGGAATGGTTCGGCAGCGGCCTGCGCCTGCCCCGGGTCCGTTCCACCGGTGGGGTGATCCTGGTGCTGGTGCTGGTCTTTTACCCTTACGTCTATCTGCTGGCGCGCAGCGCCTTCCTGGCCCAGGGCAAGGGGCTGATGGAAGCCGCCCGGGTACTCGGGCAGTCGCCCTGGCAGGCGTTCTGGCGTGTGGCGCTGCCGATGGCCCGGCCGGCCATCGGTGCGGGCGTGGCGCTGGCGCTGATGGAGACCCTGGCGGATTTCGGCGCGGTGTCGGTGTTCAACTTCGACACCTTTACCACCGCGATCTACAAGACCTGGTATGGCTTCTTCAGCCTCTCCAGCGCTGCCCAACTGGCCAGCCTGCTGTTACTGGCGGTGATGCTGGTGCTCTACGGCGAACGTCGGGCCCGTGGTGCCCACCGAGCCAGTAACGAGCGTCCCCGAGCCAAGGCTTTGTATACGTTGCGCGGTCTCAAGGCCGTGGCAGCCAGCGGTTGGTGTTTCCTGGTGTTTGCCTGCGCGTTTGTCATTCCGGTGCTGCAGTTGCTGGCGTGGTTCTGGCAGCGCGGTCGTTTCGACCTGGACGAACGTTATGCCGGGCTGATCGTCCACACTCTCTACTTGGGCGGCCTGGCCGCGCTGATCACCGTTTGCGTGGCCTTGCTGCTGGCGTTCGCCCGGCGGCTGGCGCCAACCCGTCCGATTCGTGCCGGCGTCGGCCTGTCGAACCTGGGCTATGCCTTGCCCGGCTCGGTGCTGGCGGTGTCGATCATGCTTGCATTCAGCTACCTGGACCGTGAGCTGGTCATCCCGCTGTCGACCTGGCTCGGCGGTGCAGGCAAGCCGTTGCTGCTGGGCAGCCTGTCGGCGCTGCTGCTGGCGTACCTGGTGCGCTTCCTGGCCGTGGCCTACGGTCCGCTGGAGAGCAGCCTGGCGCGAATTCGTCCGTCGTTGCCCGAGGCGGCACGCAGTCTTGGGGTCAGTGGGCCACGACTGTTTTTCAAAGTGTATCTGCCGTTGCTGTTGCCCGGTACCTTGAGCGCGGGGTTGCTGGTGTTCGTCGACGTGCTCAAGGAAATGCCCGCGACTCTGCTGATGCGCCCGTTCGGCTGGGACACGCTGGCGGTGCGGATCTTCGAGATGACCAGCGAAGGGGAGTGGGCCCGGGCCGCGTTGCCGGCGCTGACGTTGGTATTGGTGGGGTTGTTGCCGGTCATCGGATTGATACGACGTTCGGCCCATCGAAACAGCTAGGTGTCAGTCCTACCTCATGCGGCTACAATGCGCGGCATTCGGTGCGGTCCGTCTGTCGGACCGGGCAACTGAGAACGTCAGAAAACTCCTTTTTTCAGACGTTCGCGCTATGCAGTGCCCGTCCGCACCTTCGCCAAGCCCGGAAGGAGAAACCCATGGGACAGCGTACGCCTCTGTATGACCTTCATCTCGCCCTCGGCGCGAAGATGGTCGATTTTGGCGGTTGGGATATGCCTTTGCACTACGGCTCGCAAGTCGAGGAACACCATCAGGTGCGTCGCGACTGCGGTGTGTTCGATGTCTCCCACATGACCGTGATCGATGTCGCAGGCGTCCAGGCCAAGGTCTGGCTGCAGCGTTTGCTGGCCAATGACGTCGATCGTTTGCAAGACACAGGCAGTGCCTTGTACAGCGCGATGCTCAATGAGCGCGGCGGCATCGTCGACGACATGATCATCTACCGGGTCGAGGACGGCTATCGGCTGGTCTTCAACGCCTCGACCCGCGATCAGGACCTGGCCTGGATGCAGGCACAACTCGGTGGCTACGACGTGCAACTGCATGAGCGTCCCGAACTGGCGATGCTGGCTATCCAGGGCCCCCAGGCCCGGCAGAAGATTGCCGAACTGGTGACGCAACCGCGTGGGCAAATCATCCAGCAACTCAAGCCTTTCGAAGGTCGCGCCGACGGCGAATGGTTCATCGCCCGGACCGGCTACACCGGCGAAGATGGCCTGGAGATCGTCCTGCCCGCCCAGGAGGCCCCGAGTTTCTTCAACGACCTGGTAGGCGCCGGCATTTCGCCCATCGGCCTTGGCGCCCGCGATACCCTGCGCCTGGAGGCCGGCATGAACCTCTACGGCCAGGACATCAATCAGGATGTTTCGCCGCTGGCCTCGAACATGGCCTGGAGCATCGCCTGGGAACCGGCCAGCCGTCAGTTCATCGGGCGCAGTGCGCTGGAAGCCGAGCTTGCCAGCGGAGTGCAGCACAAACTGGTCGGGCTGGTGCTGGAAGAGCGGGGTGTCTTGCGCGCCCATCAGGTGGTTCGCATCGCCAATGTTGGCGAAGGGGAGATCACCAGTGGTAGTTTTTCTCCTACGCTTAGCAAGTCGATCGCCCTGGCACGTGTTCCGATGGCTACCGCCGATCGTGCCGAGGTAGAAATTCGCGGCAAGTGGTACCCGGTACGGGTGGTCAAACCGACCTTCGTCCGCCATGGCAAAACCCTGATCTAACCTTTTGCGGCGGGCCGCTGGCCGCTGACACTTTCTCTTGAGGACACAGAATATGAGTGATATCCCTGCCGAACTGCGTTTTGCCGAAAGTCATGAGTGGGCACGCCTGGAAGCTGACGGTACCGTCACCGTGGGCATCAGCGATCATGCGCAGGAAGCCTTGGGCGATGTGGTATTTGTCGAGCTGACAGAAGTCGGTAAGGTTTTTTCCGCCAATGACCCGGCGGGTGTGGTTGAGTCGGTCAAAGCTGCTTCCGATATCTACTCGCCGATTGCAGGTGAAGTGATTGCGGTCAATGAAGAGCTGAGCGGTTCGCCGGAGCTGCTGAACTCCGATCCGTATGGCGCCTGGATCTTCAAGCTCAAGCCAAGCGACAAGGCCGACCTGGACAAGCTGCTCGATGCGGCAGGCTACAAGTCCGCTATCGGCGAATAAGGACGACTGTACCTGTGGGAGCGAGCTTGCTCGCGATAGCGATGGATCAGCAGCATTGATGTTGACTGACACGCTGCTATCGCGAGCAAGCTCGCTCCCACAGGGGTTGGGAAAGCCTTGGGGTGTCCACCGGGCAAAAAAATGCCGCTCAATCGAGCGGCATTTTTTATTGGCCGGGAATCAGTCCTGGGCGACGGCGTTTTTCGCCAGGATCGCGTTGGCCAGTTCCATGTCGGTGGCTTGCAGGCCTGGGTTGTCGGCACGCACTTTCTGCATCGCCGCTTCCAGGTAAGGGCCCCGAATACCGCCGTCACTGGCGACGAAGCTGCCGGCGTCGTCTTGGGCGGCGACGATCAGCTTGTGATCCTTGAAGGTCAGGTAGGTGGAACCGGTGGTCGCACCGGATGAAATGACGTTACGCCAAAACGTGTCGGCCATTGCCGAGCCAACAGGAAGAGACAGCAAGGCTAGGGTAGCGACAGCAAGTTTGAGACGCATGATAGGTGACTCCACTGGGTTAACTATGACGTTGGATTACCTGCGTCTCTATTCAGTTCCATGACTTGTCAGTCAGCCCGTTCCACCTGCAGCACCGCGCCTTCCTGCGCCACCACCCTGACCCGCGTGCCCACGGACGACTCGGGCCCCTTGGCCAGCCAGACGCTGTCGGCCACCTTGATCTTGCCGCGGCCATCGACAATCGCCTCATGAACCTGGAAAACCTTGCCGATCAGCTCTTGCCCGCGCAGGTTCAGGTGTGGCTGATCGCTTTCGCGCACCGCGCTGCGCTGGCGTCGCCACCAGTACAGCGCTGTTGCGATGGCGAACAGGCCGAACAACAGGAACTGCAGCTCCCACGGCATCTGCGGCAGGATGAACGTGAGCACGCCGACCGCCGCGGCGGCCATGCCGATCCACAGCAAGTAGCCGCCGGCGCCGAACACTTCAAGAATCAGCAGGATGACGCCCAGCGCCAGCCAGTCCCAGTACGACATGTTTTGCAGGAACCCCCACATATGCGCGCCTCAGGCTTTCTTGCTGTCGAAGGTGGCCTTGACGATTTCGCCGATGCCGCCGACCGCACCGATGACCTGGCTGGCTTCCAGCGGCATCAGGATCACCTTGCTGTTGTTGGCCGAAGCCAGTTTGCCCAGCGCATCGATGTATTTCTGCGCGACGAAGTAGTTCACGGCCTGGACGTTGCCGTCGGCAATCGCCTGGGACACCACTTGGGTGGCCAGCGCTTCGGCTTGTGCCTGGCGCTCGCGGGCCTCGGACTCCAGGAACGCGGCCTGGCGGCTGCCCTCGGCCTCGAGGATTTGCGCCTGCTTCTTGCCTTCGGCGGTGAGAATCGCCGACGCGCGCAGGCCCTCGGCTTCGAGGATCTGGGCACGCTTGATACGTTCGGCTTTCATCTGCCCCGACATGGCGGCCATCAGGTCGGCCGGCGGGCTGATGTCCTTGATCTCGATCCGGGTGATCTTGATCCCCCACGGCGCTGTGGCTTCATCGACGGTGCGCAGCAGTTTTTCGTTGATACCGTCGCGCTGGCTCAACATCGCGTCCAGCTCCATGGACCCCAGCACGGTGCGGATATTGGTTTGCAGCAGGTTGCGGATGGCGTGTTCAAGGTTGTTGACCTCGTAGGCCGCCTGGGCTGTATTGACCACCTGGAAGAAACACACGGCGTCGATCTGTACCGTGGCGTTGTCGGCAGTGATGACTTCCTGGGGCGGGATGTCCAGCACGCTTTCCATGACATTGATCTTGCGCCCGATGCGATCCATCACCGGGATGATGATGTTCAGGCCGGGCTTGAGGGTGTTGGTGTAGCGGCCGAACCGCTCGACGGTCCATTGGTAGCCCTGGGGCACGACCTTGAAACCCATGAACAGGATGGCGACCACGAGGCCGATGAAAAGTAAAAGTACACTACCGATCTGCATGACGGTTCCCTGTGCGAATTGAGATGGACCTGCGAGCCCTGAGTGTAGGGCAAGCGGCCATTATCTTCGCTATGGTCCTTGTGGCTAGGGGATTTAGCGACACATTGAGTCCTGTAGGAGCTGCCGAAGGCTGCGATCTTTTGATCTTGATCTTTCACTTCCGGCTCAATTGTGTGGGACAAGATCGCAGCCTCGTTGCACTCGACAGCTCCTACACAGCTCCTACGGCTCAGCGGGGATCAATTCCCCGCCGCTACTTCTGCTCGCTCTGCGGCGTCACCCGCAGCACTTCCTCGACCGTGGTCAAGCCTGCCGCCACCTTTTGCGCCCCCGACAGGCGCAGGCTGCGCATGCCTTCCTTGAATGCCTGGCGGCGTACCGCCAGCAGGTCGGTGTCGGGGTGGATCAAGGCCTTGACGCTGTCGGTCAGTTGCATGATTTCGTAGACGCCAGCGCGACCGCGGTAACCGGTGTCGCGGCATTCCAGGCAACCGACGGCCTGTTGGGCGTTGCTCGGCAGTGGCGCTTGCCAGGGCCGCGTCAGGGTTTGCCAGTCGTCTTCATCCAGGGTCAGGGGGGCCTTGCATTGAGGGCACAGGGTGCGCACCAGCCGCTGGGCCATGACCCCGAGCACGGTGGCCTTGATCAGGTAATGGGGCACACCCAGCTCCAGCAGACGACTGATGGCGCTCGGCGCGTCGTTGGTGTGCAGCGTCGACAGGACAAGGTGCCCGGTGAGCGCCGCCTGGATCGCCATTTCGGCGGTCTCCAGGTCGCGGATCTCACCGATCATGATGATGTCCGGGTCTTGTCGCATCAGCGCCCGCACCCCGGCGGCGAAGGACAGGTCGATGTTGTGCTGGACCTGCATCTGGTTGAAGGACGCCTCGACCATTTCAATCGGGTCCTCGATGGTGCAGAGGTTCACTTCCGGCGTCGCCAGCTTCTTGAGGGTGGTATAGAGCGTGGTGGTCTTGCCGGAACCGGTGGGCCCGGTCACCAGGATGATGCCGTTGGGCTGGCGGGTCATGTCCTGCCAGCGACGCAGGTCGTCGGCGGAGAAGCCGAGTTGGTCGAAGTCCTTGAGCAACACTTCCGGGTCGAAGATCCGCATGACCATTTTTTCGCCGAACGCGGTGGGCAAGGTCGACAGGCGCAATTCCACTTCGCCGCCGTCCGGGGTCTTGGTCTTGACCCGGCCGTCCTGGGGTTTGCGTTTTTCCGCGACGTTCATCCGCCCCAGGCTCTTGAGACGGCTGACGATTGCCATCGTGACCTGCGGCGGGAACTGATAGACGGTGTGCAGCACACCGTCGATGCGAAACCGCACGGTGCCCTGCTCGCGGCGCGGTTCGATGTGGATATCACTGGCGCGCTGCTGGAAGGCGTACTGGAACAGCCAGTCGACGATATTGACGATGTGGGCGTCGTTGGCGTCCGGCTCCTGGTCGCTGGCGCCCAGGTTGAGCAACTGCTCGAAATTGCTCAGGTTGCTTGGTTGCTGATCGACCGTGGTGGCGCCGCTGACCGATTTGGCCAGGCGATAGAACTCCACGCTCAAGCGCTGGATGTCCACCGGGTTGGCGACCACCCGCTTGATCGGCAGCTTGAGCACGTGGGTCAGGTCGGCTTCCCAGCTGTTGACGTAGGGCTGTGCGCTGGCGACGGTGACGGCGTCGCGATCGACCGCCACCGCGAGGATCTTGTGGCGCTGGGCAAAGGCATAGGACATCAAGGGCGTCACGGCCGCGACGTTGATTTTCAACGGGTCGATGCGCATGTAGGGTTGGTCGACCTGCTGGGACAACCACAGGGTCAGGTTCTCCAGGTCCAGGCGCTTGCCGGGGCGGCTGAGGTCGTCCAGATGCTGGTTGGCGATGAACTCCAGCGGATGCAACTGGCTATTGGCGCTGTGGCGTCGGCGGGCGTTCAGCGCGGTTTCGGCTGAATCCTGGCTGATGAGGCCCTGGGTGACCAGTTGGCGCAGCAGATCGTTGAGGTCCAGCCAGCGGTCCTGAGTGGCGTGTTTGGTGGACATGCGGGTTCCTATTGGACAATTGCAGCAAAGCCGCGATACAGACGCCTCGGCGTCCTCGCTCGGTCTGCAAAAGAATAGTCCCGACGCAGTAGACCGTTGGGCCACTACCCGACCAATGCGTTGCGAAATCTTGCCCTTGAAGGCTCATCCCGCTGCATGGGCCGGCCCAACGTGCGCAATATCAGCGTCTTGCAGGTCCACCGAACAGACACTGATCAGGTTACGTAGTTTTTCAGCGATGACCTGGGCACGGTGCCAGCTCAGCCCATCCATGACGATGTCCAGCGCCAGCACATCGCCTGGGCGTTCGACATGAACCTGCTGCGGCGTCAGGCCCTGCAAGGCAAACAGGTTCAACGCCCGGCACAGTAAATCCGGTTCGGCTTCGGCCAATATCTGGTACTGCACCCGGCAATGGGTATTGGCGGCGTGCCAGACGTCGGCGCGGGTCGGGGTCGTGGCAACGGCTTCGAGTGGGGGCATGTTCGGTCTCCTTGGTGGCGGGAGAAATATTTACATGCGAGCCGGGGTATTTCTTATCTAAGATGAGTGATTCTGGTGAGGTTTTGAATCGCTTGATTCTCTAAATCAATCATTTCGGGTTTGATCATGCACAGCGAATTGGATAGCTACGACCGCAGGATACTGGCGCTGCTGCAGGAGGATGCCTCGCTGTCCAGTGCGCAGATCGCCGAACAGGTCGGCTTGTCTCAATCGCCATGCTGGCGACGGATCCAGCGGATGAAGGAGGAGGGCATCATTCGCGGCCAGGTGACCCTGCTGGATCGCAAGAAAATCGGTCTTAACACGCAGATCTTCGCCGAAATAAAGCTCAACGCCCACGGTCGTTCGAACTTCACCGAATTCACCGAGGCGATCCGCGGCTTCCCCGAAGTGCTGGAGTGTTACGTGCTGATGGGTTCAGTGGATTTTCTGTTGCGCATCGTCACAGCGGACATCGAGGCGTATGAGCGATTCTTTTTCGAAAAGCTGTCGATGGTGCCGGGGATCCAGGAAGTGAACTCGATCGTGGCGCTGTCGGAAATCAAGTCGACGACGAGTTTGCCGGTGCTGCGCTGAGCTTGTTTCTGCGGTGTTTGTGCTGGCCTCATCGCGAGCAAGCTCGCTCCCACAGTTGATCTTCAGTGGCCACAAGATGTGTGTACAACACTGATCCAATGTGGGAGCGAGCCTGCTCGCGATGGCGGTATTACAGGCGCAGCAACGTCTTCCAGGCCCGATTCTGGTAAACCGCAATCGCCTGTTGCTTGCGCGCATCCAGCGTTTCGTCGGTGATCGGTTGGTTGGCCAGTTGCGCCAGTTTGTTCAGTTCACCATAGAGGCGATCCATTTCCGGGATCTCCAGTACATGGCGGGCGTGGTGCAGCCAGGCCTGGATGCGTTCGATGCGCGGCAGTTGCTCGGCCAGGTCTTCCGGCTGCTGCTGATAGCGTTGCAGTTGCAGGGACGAGGACTCTTCGCCGAGCAGGCGCGGCAGCCAGCTGCCCAGTTGCGCCGCGCCCTGGCGATTGCCACGGGTGTTGCGCTCGGCGGCCCAGCTGCGCGCCAGCAGCCAGCGGGAAGTGTTGAGGGAAAACAGGCCCCAACGCGGGTCTTGCAGCTCTTCAAGGAACTGTTCCGGCGCCGCCTTGCGCACGTCTTCGTCATCCAGGCCGGCCTGGACCAGTGGGCGCCAGTCTTCCAGCAACGCGTCCAGGGCCAGGCGCAAGTCGTGGGTCGATTGGCGCGGTGCGGCCTGGCCGAGGCTGCTGAGCAGGGCGCGCAGTTCGGCGAGGTTTTCCACCCAGTCCTGCAGCAGGCGCCAGTGGCCGTTGAAACGGTATTGCTCGGCCAGGCGTTGGCTGCTGCCGAGCAGATGCCAGCTCAGCGCGGCGAAGGCGTCATCCAGCGGCGTTTCGGCGGTCAGTTGCGGGGCGGGCAGGCTCAGGGCGTAGCTGCCTGCGTCATACAGGCGATAGCCACGCTCGGCCTTGCTGATGTCGCAAGGCATCAAGGGCAGGGTCGCGGCCAGCTCGGCGGCCAGTTCCAGCAGGGCGGCGGGCTCGCCTTCGCGCAGTTCCAGCTCCAGTTCGCAGATTTCTTCCTTCTGCTTGCCGACCACCACGTGGCCCAGATCCAGGGCGGCTTCGATAACCACTTTGCTCTTGCCACGGCCCCAGGCGATTTCAGCGCGCTCGCGAACGAAATCGGTGGTGAAGATGGCCTTGAGGGTTTTCTTGTCCAGTTCGGCCAAGGCCTCGGGCCAGCATTCGCCGTCGAGCTTCTTCAGGTCGAGCTTGGCCTTGGGCAGGTGCCAATCGTACTCGTTGCGCTCGGACAGGCCGGCGATGCTCTGGCCGCGGGTCTTGAGGGTCTGGATCACCTCTTCGCCGTCGCGACGCAGACGCAGGGCGACCTTGGCCTGGGCCAGGTCACGCTCCGGCGTGTCGAAATACTGGTTCATCAGTTCGTGGCGTTCCCAGCCACTCTTGTTGCGTTTTTTCAGCAGCGGATGCTCGCGCAAGGCTGCCAGGGTCTCGCGGCTGACGCGGAGTTTGATTTCGGTTTCTTTCTGCATGGCCGGAAAATCCAGGGATCGGGTGTGCAGCCGGGGGAAGGTGTGGCTGCCAAGGCCGTGCAGTGTACAGGACTCACTCGCCCTAGGTTTATTCCTGGGTCCAGATGGTTCTATGATGAACGTCAATCTGTAAGCCCGGAGTCAGCGATGCCTTTGCCGTCCATGAAAGATCAATTCGCTGCCCTGATCGCCGCACCTTCGGTCAGTTGCACCCAGCCTGGGCTGGACCAGTCCAACAGTGCCGTGATCGAGCTGCTGGCAGGCTGGCTCACTGAGCTGGGGTTCTGCTGTGATATCCAGCAGGTCAGCCCTGGCAAATTCAACCTGCTGGCCAGTTTCGGCAGCGGTCCCGGCGGCCTGGTGCTGGCCGGCCACAGCGACACGGTGCCGTTCGACGGCGCGTTGTGGCAGACCGATCCGCTGAAGCTCACCGAGGTCGATGGCCGCTGGGTCGGCCTGGGCAGTTGTGACATGAAGGGTTTTTTCGCCTTGGCCATCGAAGCGGTCAAGCCGCTGCTGGACCAACCGTTCAAGCAACCATTGCTGATCCTCGCGACCTGTGACGAAGAAAGCTCCATGGCCGGCGCCCGTGCCCTGGCCGATGCCGGCCGACCACTGGGGCGCGCGGCGGTGATCGGCGAGCCGACCGGCCTGCGGCCGATTCGCCTGCACAAAGGCGTGATGATGGAGCGCATCGACATTCTCGGGCGCAGCGGTCACTCCTCCGATCCGAGCCTGGGCCACAGCGCGCTGGAAGCCATGCACGATGCCATGGGCGAATTGCGCGGCCTGCGCCTGCAATGGCAGCGTGAGTTCCGTAATCCGCAGTTCAGCGTGCCACAACCGACGCTGAACTTCGGTTGCATCCATGGTGGCGACAATCCCAACCGCATCTGCGGCCAGTGCTCCATGGAATTCGACCTGCGCCCCTTGCCGGGCATGGACCCGCAGGTGCTGCGGGCGGCGATCCAACAGAAGTTGGACCCCATCGCCGAACGCCATAAAGTCAAGATCGACTACGCACCGCTGTTCCCCGAAGTGCCACCCTTCGAGCAGGCCGAAGACTGCGAGCTGGTACGGGTGGCCGAGCGACTCACCGGCCATCGTGCCGAAGCAGTGGCGTTTGGCACCGAAGCGCCTTATCTTCAGCGCCTTGGCTGCGAAACCCTGGTGCTCGGCCCTGGCGATATCGCCTGCGCCCACCAGCCGGGCGAGTACCTTGAAATGTCACGTCTGCAACCTACCGTACAGTTGTTGCGGCAGTTGATCGGCCATTACTGCCTGACGCCGGCCACGGCCGGTTAAATTGCGCCCTTGCGGGGCCGTATTCATCACATGAGGAGAGCGCGCGTGTCGCCAAGCCTGTTCCGACGATAACCACCAGCCCCGTTGTGCGTTCTGTTTCGTCTTTTTTTGGCTGTTATTTATTACAGGTCCAGGTTCATGCCCGAATACGTCAATTGGCTTCGTCACGCTTCGCCCTACATCAACGCCCACCGCGATTGCACCTTCATCGTCATGCTGCCCGGCGACGGGGTGGAACACCCTAATTTCGGCAACATCGTCCATGACCTGGTGCTGCTGCACAGCCTCGGCGTGCGCCTGGTGCTGGTCCATGGTTCGCGCCCGCAGATCGAGACCCGCCTCGCTGCACGGGGCCTCACGCCCCATTATCACCACGGCATGCGCATCACCGATGCCGCGACGCTGGAGTGCGTGATCGACGCGGTCGGCCAGTTGCGCATCGCCATCGAGGCCCGCCTGTCCATGGACATGGCGTCCTCGCCCATGCAGGGCTCGCGGCTGCGGGTCGCCAGCGGCAACCTGGTCACCGCGCGTCCCATCGGTGTGCTCGAAGGCGTGGATTATCACCACACCGGTGAAGTGCGCCGGGTCGATCGCAAGGGTATCAATCGCCTGCTGGACGAACGCTCCATCGTGCTGCTGTCGCCGTTGGGTTATTCGCCCACCGGCGAGATCTTCAACCTGGCCTGTGAAGACGTTGCCACCCGGGCAGCCATCGACCTGGCAGCCGACAAGCTGCTGCTGTTCGGGGCCGAGCAGGGACTTATCGGTGAGGACGGGCGGCTGGTTCGCGAATTGCGCCCGCAACAGGTTCCGGGCCATATGCAACGCCTGGGCAGCGACTATCAGGCCGAACTGCTGGACGCGGCGGCCCAGGCCTGTCGTGGCGGGGTGGCGCGTAGCCATATCGTCAGCTATGCCGAGAACGGTGCGCTGCTGACCGAACTGTTCACCCGCGATGGCAGCGGTACGTTGGTGGCCCAGGAGCAATTCGAGGTGGTACGCGAGGCGGCCATTGAGGATGTTGGCGGCCTGCTGGACCTGATCAGCCCGCTGGAAGAGCAGGGGATCCTGGTGCGTCGCTCCCGCGAAGTGCTGGAGCGCGAGATCGAACAGTTCAGCGTGGTCGAGCGCGAAGGCATGATCATCGCCTGCGCGGCGTTGTACCAGATCGCCGACTCGGACGCCGGGGAGCTGGCCTGCCTGGCAGTGAACCCGGAGTACCGCCACGGTGGCCGCGGCGATGAGCTGCTGGAACGGATCGAAACCCGGGCCCGCGCCCAAGGGCTCAAGACGTTGTTCGTACTGACGACCCGGACTGCCCACTGGTTCCGTGAACGTGGCTTTGAACCCAGCAGTGTCGAGCGCCTGCCGGCGGCGCGGGCTTCGCTCTACAACTATCAGCGTAATTCGAAGATCTTCGAAAAGGCCCTGTAATCCCCTGGTCATTCCTACCTGCGTGGGACTGTCGCAGGTTGCGTCTTTTTGATTTCAGACAATGAATCGTCAGACGCATAGCGATCAAGATCGCAACCTTCGCAGTTCCCGGCGCGTAGCCAATGAACATCAAGAGCATGCCTCTATGCCGGGGATTTCCTTTTTGGGAGGTCCCGACAGAAAACCATTCAGTAATCAGCAGGCTGGCCGATACGCCGGGTCACGGTTTACGAAGCGCAGATGACGGCTATATTTCCAAACGAGCTGAAAACTGTTGAAACAATTCTTTTTGGAATTATAAAGAATCCATTATCCTGCGGGCCGGTGTAGAGGGGTTAGACCATAGTCGTAGTCATAAATGCTTACGATTGACTTGTCAGTCACGGTCTGGCGCTAATCGCGCATCCGCGGAATCCGGGCGTTCGATCCGGAACCAAAGACACACAAGAATTAGAAAACGAGAGGAGCGAAGCATGAACAAGTCCACCTTGGCCCTGGCTGTGGCCGTTGGGGTTTTGGCGCAGCAGGCAGGCGCCGCCGGTTTTATCGAGGACAGCAAGGCATCCGTCAGTTCTCGTACGTTGTATTTCAATAACGATAACCGTGAGACGGGCAAAGAGGACCTGCGCGAAACGGGTACCGGCCTCAAGTTCGACTACAAGTCCGGCTTCACGCAAGGTGTTGTGGGTTTCGGTATCGACGCTCAGGCGCTGGTGGGTATTCGTCTCGATGGGGGGGACGGGCGTAACAACGGTTCCTATATGCCAGCCGATACTGATGGTTCGGCGGTACATGAATGGAGCCGTTTGTCCGGTAACGTAAAGGCGCTTTTCTCCAAGACCGAAGCTCACGTGGGTGGCGCACTGGCGCCTAACCTGCCGATTCTGGTGGCCAACGATGCCCGTCTGCTGCCGCAGACCTTTGAAGGTGGCACCATCACCTCCAAGGAAATCGACAACGTAACCTTCAATGCCGGTCAACTGGAACATGCCACTGGTCGTGCGTCGAGCAACAGCACCGGTCTGGCAGTGGCAGGTGGTACTCAGGACAGCAACCAGTTCCGTTACGCCGGTGCTGACTGGAAGGTCACCAAGGACCTGACCCTGCAGTACTACTACGCCAACCTGCAGGATTACTACAAGCAGCACTTCCTGGGTGCGGTTCATGTGTTCCCGATCAGCGAAGGCCAGTCGTTCAAGACTGACCTGCGTTACTTCGACAGCAGTTCGGATGGCCGTAACGGGGACTCCACCCATTTTTTCAACAATAACCTCGGATATGCCAAGAACCCGGGCGAGGTCGATAACAAGACCTGGAGCGCCATGTTCACTTACACCTTGGGCGGCAGCGCCTTCCTGCTGGGTCACCAGCAAGTCGGTGATGACGGTGGCTTCGTATACCTGAACCAGGCCAACGTAGTTGACGGCAACGGTCGTCCGGAAGGTGCCGGTGGCGCGAGCTTCTACCTGTTCACCGACAGCATGATCAACGGGTTTGTCCGTGCCGGTGAAAACACCACCTTCGGCCAATACTCCTACGACTTCGCTTCCTTGGGCGTTCCTGGCCTGAAAGCCTCGGTTTCCTACCTGCGTGGTGACGACGTCAAAACCACCAGCGGCGCAAGCGATTACTCCGAGTGGGAACGCGACATGCGCGTGGATTACGTCATCCAGCAGGGCGCGTTGAAGGGCTTCGGCACCACTCTGCGTCAGGGTACCTACCGCAGCAGCGGTGCAGGCGACAGCCAGGATCAGACCCGCCTGATCTTCAACTACACTTACAACTTCATGTAAGACGTAGCGAAGTAAAAAAAGCCCCGCCCGGCAGCACGCCGGGCGGGGCTTTTGCGTTTTCTGGGAACGCGAGAGGGTTCTCCGCTATCCTGCAGACTTCGCCGCGTCCTTAAGCAGGATGAATGAACTGAACGCTAGAAAATCATCCAAATGTCCGGTAATGATCGCGACCATGATCGGCAATTGCAGGGCTTGGTAGTCATGCACGGCGATATTCCTGAAACCCACCATGTTCTTCAGGTTTTTCACCAGACCTTCTTCCACCCAACCTCCTTGGAAAAGCAACTCGAATGTATCGCGGGCACTTTGCGGGACACCCAATCGCTCACGTCGAATCAAATGCTGTCCCATATCCAGTGCCGCTTCACACGCACGCTGGATGTTCAGGACTGCCGAGTCCTGGCGAGTGAAATCGGTGGCAAACGTAGCGGGATCTTTCGCGTATTCCTCCCGCACCCTGGCGACGCAACGCTCGATGCTCGCAGCTTTGTTGATCAGTACGTCATCGGCCATACACGCTGCCTTCTTCCTGAATATCCTTGAGCAGGCCTGCCCGAGCCTCGTCGAGAGCGGTTTTTTCGCTGAGAATAAAACACTCGAACAACCCCGCCTGTACGTCGCGGGCCCAGAGTCTCTGGCCTCGGGTCACGATCTGATATTGCATGACGGTGCTTGCCGCACGTAGGTCAATCAGATCCACCGGACTGCCGGCGATATCCGCCAAATCCCCTGAAAGCTGCCATAACGATACAGGGTCGATCTCGCCGGACAAGAGCACGGCCAAATCGACATCACTGTCAGGCCCGGCCGTCCCCTGTGCATGGCTACCAAACAGGTAAACCGCCAGCAGACCAGGGAGTTGGTTTTGCAGATGAGTCAACAAGGCTTGAGTGTTCATGCTGCCTATCCTAGCCGCTCGTCCTGAAATCGCGTCAATAATTTCCGTAGTGTGGGTACAAAACAAAAAAAGCCCCGCCCGGCAACACGCCGGGCGGGGCTTTTGCGTTTCGGGTCTGGCCCACCCCTGTAGCCTTCCCCGAACCTTCTCCTCTTTTCAGCAACTCGAGGCCTTCTCGAACCTCGGAAATGATCTTGGGCCGCTATGCGCCAGGGCGCCAGTGAACAGTTTTTTATATTCACTAATGATCTAAATAAATGGGTATTCATTCTTTTTAAAGCAATGAAAACCGGTGCACAGTTGGTCCCACAACAACCATCCAGGAGCCGCACCATGAGCCTCAGACTCGGCGACATCGCCCCCGACTTCGAACAGGATTCCAGCGCCGGCAAGATCCGCTTCCACGAATGGCTCGGTGACAGCTGGGGTGTGCTGTTTTCCCATCCGGCGGATTTCACGCCCGTATGCACCACCGAGTTGGGCCTCACCGCCAAGCTCAAGGACGAGTTCGCAAAGCGCGGGGTCAAGGCCATTGCCCTTTCGGTCGACCCGGTGGACTCGCACCACAAGTGGATCGAGGACATCAACGAGACCCAGAACGCCGTGGTCAATTTTCCGATCCTGGCCGACGCCGACCGCAAGGTGTCGGACCTGTACGACCTGATCCATCCCAACGCCAGCGACACTTTGACTGTGCGCTCCTTGTTCGTGATCGACCCGAACAAGAAGATCCGCCTGACCATTACCTACCCGGCCAGCACCGGGCGCAATTTCAATGAGATCCTGCGGGTGATCGACTCGCTCCAACTGACCGACAACTACAAAGTCGCCACCCCGGCCAACTGGCAGGACGGTGATGAAGTGGTGATCGTGCCGTCGCTCAAGGACGAAGAGGAACTCAAGCAGCGCTTTCCCAAGGGCTACCGCGCCGTGAAGCCTTACCTGCGCCTGACCCCGCAGCCCAACAGGTAGCCATCGACGACGATCGTTCCCACGCTCTGCGTGGGTACGCCTCAACGGACGCTCCGCGTTCGGCTTTCGGGACGCAGAGCGTCCCTGGCTGCATTCCCACGCAGAGCGTGGGAACGATCAGTACCTGTGCACCAAGGGTTTTGGCCGTTTCGACGGCCTTTTTTATTGCGTCAAGGAAAGTGAATTTCATATCTCTAAATTGAATAACCAAATGAATAAATATGATTTAAAGATATATTGATCCCCTGTTATGGTTTGACCCATACAGCGAGATCGCCCACCGCGAATCGCACGTGACAGTTAAGGAATAGCAGGCATGTTGGTCGTCTCACTCGGTGGCAGTCCCAGCCAACGCTCCCGCTCCGGGGTGCTGCTGGAGCGCTCGCAACGCTGGTTGCAGCAGCAAGGTGTGGAAGTGGTGAGCTATCAGGTGCGCGACTTCCCGGCCGAAGATCTGCTCCATGCCCGTTTCGACAGCCCGAAGGTGATCGACCTGCTCCAGCAGATCGAAAATGCCGACGGCCTGTTGATTGCCACGCCGGTGTACAAGGCGTCTTTTTCCGGTGCGCTGAAGACTGTGCTGGACCTGCTGCCTGAGCGCGCCCTGGCCCATAAAGTGGTGTTGCCGATGGCAACCGGCGGCAGCATCGCCCACATGCTGGCGGTGGATTACGCCCTCAAGCCAGTGTTGTCGGCGCTCAAGGCCCAGGAAATGCTCCACGGGATCTTTGCCGAAGACAACCAGATCGCTTACGGCGAAGGCAGCGCCCAGGCGCAATTGGCACCGGCCCTGCAACAGCGCCTGGACGAGGCGCTGGAACAGTTTTTCAGCGCCATGGCCCGTCGGCCCAGGCCGCTGGACCCCAGTGTATTGAACGAACGTTTGTTGAGTGCTCGCTGGAGCATTTGACCCCCGAACACCCTGATTCAACTCACCTTACTCAGCCGCCAACGGCCCAGCAGGTGCAGCCAAAACCCCACAGCAAAAAGGAGAGGCGCCATGCGCACTGTCATTTTGCGTCGCGGGCTGGTCGCTCTGTTTGCTGCGGCTGTGTCCCTCGGCGTCATTACTCAAGCTCAAGCCGAGACCTTGCGGATCGGTTATCAGAAATACGGCACCCTGGTGCTGCTCAAGGCCAAGGGAACATTGGAAAAACGCCTCGCCGCCCAAGGCGTGGACGTGCAATGGACCGAGTTCCCCGGCGGCCCGCAGCTGCTTGAAGGCTTGAACGTCGGCTCCATCGACTTTGGCGTGACCGGTGAAACCCCACCGGTGTTTGCCCAGGCCGCAGGCGCCGACCTGCTTTATGTCGCCTACGAACCACCGGCGCCCACCAGCGAGGCGATCCTGGTGCCCAAAGGCTCGGCGATCCAGTCGGTGCAGGACCTCAAGGGCAAGAAAGTCGTGTTGAACAAAGGCTCCAACGTCCACTACCTGCTGGTGCGGGCGCTGGAAGATGCTGGCCTGAAGTATTCCGATATCCAGACCGTTTTCCTGCCGCCGGCCGACGCCCGCGCCGCGTTCGAGCGGGGCAGCGTCGACGCCTGGGTGATCTGGGATCCGTACCAGGCGGCCGCCGAACAGCAGTTGCAGGCGCGCACCCTGCGTGACGGCAAAGGCATCGTCGACAACCACCAGTTCTACCTCGCCACCAAACCCTATGCGCAAAAAAATCCCCAGGTCATCACGACCCTGGTGGAAGAAGTGCGCGCAGTGGGGGAGTGGTCCAAGGCCAATCCTGATGACGTGACCAAGCAGGTCTCGCCGCTGCTTGGCCTACCGGCGGACATCACCCTGACGGCGGTGAAACGCCAAGGCTACGGGGCGTTGTTCCTCACGCCGGAAGTGGTGGCGGCGCAGCAGAAAATCGCCGACAGCTTCTATCAGCTCAAATTGATTCCCAAGCCCTTGAGCATCAAGGACGTGATCTGGACGCCGCCGGCGGCCGTTGCGAACGCGCAGTAATTCGACCCCTTAGGAGACCACTCCATGAGCCTCAATATTTTCTGGTTCCTGCCTACCCATGGCGACGGCCATTACCTTGGTACTGCCGAAGGCGCTCGCGCCGTCGATCACGGTTACTTGCAACAGGTCGCTCAAGCAGCGGATCGACTGGGTTTCGGCGGCGTGTTGATCCCCACCGGGCGTTCCTGCGAGGACTCCTGGTTGGTGGCTGCCTCGTTGATTCCGGTGACCCAGCGCCTGAAATTCCTCGTTGCCCTGCGCCCCGGGATCATTTCCCCGACGGTGGCCGCGCGTCAGGCCGCGACCCTCGACCGGTTGTCCGGCGGACGTGCGTTGTTCAACCTGGTGACCGGTGGCGACCCGGATGAGTTGGCCGGCGACGGCCTGTTCCTCGACCACGAGCAACGCTACCAGGCGTCGGTGGAGTTCACCCGCATCTGGCGCCGCGTGCTGGAAGGCGAAACCGTGGATTACGACGGTGAGCACATCAGTGTGAAAGGCGCCAAGCTGCTCTATCCACCGATCCAGCAACCGCGTCCGCCGCTGTATTTCGGTGGTTCGTCGGAAGCCGCCCAGGACTTGGCAGCCGAGCAGGTGGAAATGGTGCTGACCTGGGGCGAGCCGCCCGCAGCCGTGGCGGAAAAGATCGAACAAGTGCGGGCCAAGGCTGCGAAATTGGGACGCACGGTACGCTTCGGCATCCGCCTGCATGTGATCGTGCGGGAAACCAACGCCGAGGCCTGGCAAGCGGCCGACCGGCTGATTTCCCACCTGGACGACGACACCATCGCCCGTGCCCAGGCGTCCCTGGCGCGCTTCGACTCGGTGGGTCAGCAACGCATGGCTGCCCTGCACGGTGGCCGTCGCGACAAGCTGGAGGTCAGCCCCAACCTCTGGGCCGGTGTCGGCCTGGTTCGCGGCGGTGCCGGTACGGCGCTGGTGGGTGATGGCCCGACCGTGGCGGCGCGGGTCAAGGAATACGCCGATCTTGGCATCGACACCTTTATCTTCTCCGGTTATCCACACCTGGAAGAGTCCTACCGCGTGGCGGAACTGCTGTTCCCTCACCTGGACGTGGAGCGCCCGGAGTTGCCCAAGAGCCAGGGCTATGTGAGCCCGTTCGGTGAAATGGTCGCCAACGATATTCTTCCCAAAGCCGCGTCCCAGAGCTGAGGCGGCCATGAAGAAAATCATCCACACCCTCGCGCCCTGGGCGGTGCCGCTGCTGTTGCTGGCGGTATGGCAACTGTCGGTATCGGCCGGTTGGTTGTCCACGCGGATCCTGCCAGCACCCGTGGCCGTGATCGAGGCCGGAGTCGATCTGGTGCGCAGCGGCGAGATCTGGACGCACCTGGCAATCAGCGGTTGGCGCGCAGCGGTGGGCTTTCTGATCGGCGGTGGCATCGGCCTGGCCCTGGGCTTCATCACCGGTTTGTCGAAATGGGGCGAACGTCTGTTGGACAGTTCCGTGCAAATGCTCCGGAACATCCCGCACCTGGCGCTGATTCCGTTGGTGATCCTGTGGTTTGGCATCGATGAGTCGGCGAAGATTTTCCTGGTGGCCCTGGGCACGTTGTTCCCGATCTACCTCAACACCTACCACGGCATTCGCAACGTCGACCCGGCGCTGGTGGAAATGTCCCGCAGCTACGGCTTGTCCGGCTTCAGGCTGTTTCGCCAGGTGATCCTGCCGGGCGCCCTGCCTTCGATCCTGGTGGGCGTGCGCTTTGCCCTGGGTTTCATGTGGTTGACGCTGATCGTAGCGGAAACCATCTCGGCCAGCGCCGGCATCGGCTATCTGGCGATGAATGCCCGGGAGTTCCTGCAAACCGATGTGGTGGTGCTGGCGATCCTCCTGTACGCCGTGCTGGGCAAATTGGCCGACCTTGCCGCCCGTGGGCTTGAGCGGGTCTGGCTGCGCTGGCACCCGGCCTACCAAGTGAGCAAGGGAGGTGCCGCATGACCGCCCAACAACCTCCGCGCCTGCTGCGTGGCATCCCGCTGGCGGTGTGCAAGCTGCAAAAAACCTTCGGCACGCGCCAGGTGTTGCGCGACATCGACCTGCATATCCCGGCCGGGCAGTTCGTGGCCGTGGTCGGTCGCAGTGGCTGTGGCAAAAGTACCTTGCTGCGGTTGCTGGCCGGCCTCGATCAACCCACCGATGGCCAACTGTTGGCGGGCTCGGCAGCGTTGAGTGCCGCGCAACAGGACACGCGGTTGATGTTCCAGGAAGCGCGTTTGCTGCCCTGGAAAAAAGTCATCGACAACGTCGGCCTTGGACTAAAGGGCGACTGGCGCCCGCAGGCGCTGCAGGCACTGGAAGCCGTCGGCTTGGCCGACCGTGCCCATGAGTGGCCGGCGGCGCTGTCCGGCGGGCAGAAACAACGAGTGGCCCTGGCCCGCGCGCTGATTCATCAGCCACGGTTGTTGCTGCTCGACGAACCCTTGGGGGCGCTGGACGCACTGACCCGTATCGAGATGCAGCAACTGATCGAAAACCTCTGGCAGCAGCACGGCTTCACGGTGTTGCTGGTGACCCACGACGTCAGCGAGGCGGTAGCGATTGCCGACAGGGTGATCCTGATCGAGGACGGCCAGATCGGCCTCGACC
Source organism: Pseudomonas sp. Root401 (assembly GCF_001425105.1). Lineage (NCBI taxonomy): Bacteria > Pseudomonadati > Pseudomonadota > Gammaproteobacteria > Pseudomonadales > Pseudomonadaceae > Pseudomonas > Pseudomonas sp. Root401. The sequence continues at coordinate 519,806 of NZ_LMDO01000012.1, forward strand.
TGCCCATCGACCTGCCGCGCCCACGGGCTCGCGGTTCTCATCGCCTGGCGAGCCTGGAAACCGAAGTCCTCAACCGTGTGCTGTCCTTGCCCGGCCAACCGCCGGAACCGGAACCCGTTTCACCCTTGCCTACGCAATTGCGTTGGGCGCAATGAAGCAGCTTCAAGCGGCAAGCTACAAGCCGCAAGAAGAAATGCGGTGCTTTTACTTGCAGCTTGTAACTCGAAGCTTGCAGCTCATTTCTACCCCAGGAGAAATCGTATGACCATCAAAGCCATCAACGTACGCAACCAGTTCAAAGGCACCATCAAGGAAATCGTCGAAGGCGACGTGCTGTCGGAAATCGACGTGCAGACCGCGTCGGGCATCGTCACTTCGGTCATCACCACTCGCTCGGTCAAGGAGTTGGAACTGGCGATCGGCAGCGAAGTGATCGCCTTCGTCAAATCCACCGAGGTGTCTATCGCCAAGTTGTGAGCGATGCGTCACCCACAGCCCCGGATGGCGTGAGCCCTTCGGGGCTTATCGTTCCCACGCTCTGCGTGGGAATGCCTCTACGGACGCTCCGCGTTCGGCTCTTGGGGACGCGGAGCGTCCCTGGCTGCATTCCCACGCGGAGCGTGGGAACGATCAACGATCAAGCGGAGCGCTTGGGCAGATACGGCGGCAGATACAGCCCCAGGTACGCGTCGAACACCCGCATGCCTTCTTCGGCCATGCGCGGGGTGATCTGGCCGTGTTGTTGTACCGAGCGGGCGTAGACGCGGTCGCCCAGTTCCATGGCCAGGGCGAACACGTCGACGTCTTTGGGCAAGCTCGGCAGTTCGAAATGGTGGTTGAACACCTTATGCATCAGGTCGCCCAGCTCGAGGTCGTGCTGGCGGTCGGCCTGGGTGACTTCGGTCAGGCCGTGCTGGGCCAGGATCAATTGGCGAGCGGCGGCGTCCTGGCTGTAGATGGTGAGCATGCGCTGTTCCACCAGCCGTGACAGGTCGTGCCAATGGTTCAACGCCCCATGATCGATCGGTGCTTGCAGGCAGGCGCGAAAGGCGGCGTGGACGTCGGCGGTCAGGGCTTCGAGCAGGGCCGGGACGCTGGCGAAGAAGTGGTACACGGAAGAGGGCGGGATCCCGGCGCGCTCGGCGACGCTGTAGATCGACAGGCTGGCCACGCCTTCGGCGGCAAGCAGCGTACGGGCGGCATCAAGAATGGTGTCGATCCGGGCCTGGCTGCGTGCGCGGGGTTTGCGGGGGGTGGCGATGCGCGTCATGGACGTCTCCTGCGGGGCTGCCGGGCATTGTACGAGTCGATTTCTGTGTTGTCTGCCAGGCCCTCATCGCGGGCAAGCCTTGCTCCCACAGAGCAATACATTGTGAATCAGACCAAATGACCACAAAGCCCCCCTGTGGGAGCTTCGTGAATGAGACCAAATGATCACAAAACCCCCCTGTGGGAGCTTTGTGAATGAGACCAAATGATCACGAAGAACCCCTGTGGGAGCTGAGCTTGCTCGCGATCCGCCGAAGGCGGCCATCCCCCCAGATACAAAAAAACGCCGCAGGCCATAAGGCCTGCGGCGTTTCTTGTTTACCACAACCGCTTACACGGTATGCAGGTACCAGTTGTACTCGAGGTCGGAGATGGAGTGTTCGAACTCCTCCAGCTCGCTCTCCTTGCAGGCCACGAAGATATCGATGTATTTCGGGTCGATGTACTTGGCCATGACTTCGCTGTCGTCCAGCTCGCGCAGGGCATCGCGCAAGTTGTTCGGCAGGCTTTGCTCGTTCTGCTCGTAGCTGTTGCCTTCCACCGGCGCACCGGGCTCGATCTTGTTGGTCAGGCCATGGTGTACGCCCGCCAGCACGGCGGCCATCAACAGATAGGGGTTGGCATCGGCACCGGCGACGCGGTGCTCCAGGCGCACGGCATCGGCCGAACCGGTAGGGACGCGCAAGGCCACGGTGCGGTTGTCCAGGCCCCAGGTCGGCGAGTTCGGCACGTAGAACTGTGCGCCGAAACGACGGTAGGAGTTGACGTTCGGGCAGAGGAAAGCCATCTGCGCGGGCAGGGTCTCGAGCACACCGCCGATCGCGTGACGCAGTGCGGCGTTCTGCTCGGGATCCTCGCTGGCAAAGATATTCTTGCCATCTTTATCAAGAATCGAGATGTGGACGTGCAGACCATTACCCGCCTGGCCCGGATAAGGCTTGGCCATGAAGGTGGTGTCCATTTCATGGTCGTAGGCGATGTTCTTGATCAGCCGCTTGAGCAGGACCGCATAGTCGCAGGCCTTGATCGGGTCGGCCACGTGGTGCAGGTTCACTTCGAACTGCGCCGGGGCACTTTCCTTGACGATGGCGTCGGCGGGAATGCCTTGCTCCTTGGCCCCTTCCAGAATGTCCTGGAGGCAATCGACGTATTCGTCGAGGTCATCGATCAGGTAGACCTGGGTCGAGTGCGGGCGTTTGCCGGAGATCGGCGAGCGAGGCGGTTGTGGGCGTCCATTCACGTTCTCCTGGTCGATCAGGTAGAACTCCAGCTCGAATGCGGCGCAGATGGTCAGGCCCAGTTCATCAAACTTGGTCACGACTTGGCGCAGGACTTCACGCGGGTCGGCGAAGAAAGGTTCGCCTTCGAGTTCGTGCATGGTCATCAACAGTTGCGCAGTAGGGCGCTTCTGCCAAGGTTCGTTGCACAGGGTGTCAGGGATTGGATAGCAGATCCGGTCGGCATCGCCGATGTCCAGACCCAGGCCGGTGCTTTCCACCGTAGAGCCGTTGATATCCAGGGCAAATAAAGAGGCCGGCAGGTTGATGCCTTTCTCGTAAACCTTGTGGAGGCTGGTGCGTTCTATGCGCTTGCCGCGCACCACACCATTCATATCCGCAATCAGAAGGTCAACGTACAGAACCTCAGGATGTTCCTTAAGGAACGCGTTCGCTTCGTTAAGCTGAACGGCACGCGGGGGTACCGACATGATGCAACACCTTTGTTGTTAAAAATATCAATCATTGATCTCTTCGAAAGCCAGTCAACCCGAACGGCATGCCGAAGTCAAGCAGGGCCTTTTTTGCCCTAAAAAAGCACCTTCAGGGCTTTTTTGAGGCAATTTAGGGCGTTTTTTTCCCTTTAAGGGTCTTGGCGCCCGCGGGCTTGAGCGGGCCGTGTTGTATTTTTTACGGGGGTGTTGTGTAAAAAAATGAACAAGGCTAAGCTCGATTCAAACCCATAACAGCAATAATACCGGGGTGCTTCATGTCTCGCCTGCCGTTAATCGGCGTCACCACCTGCTCCAGGCAGATTGGTCTGCATGCATATCACATCAGTGGCAATAAATATTCCCGGGCTGTCGCGACAGCCGCCAAGGGCCTGCCCGTGCTGCTCCCGTCCCTGGCGGATCTGTTCCCACCGTCCGATATTCTGGACGCCCTGGACGGTATTCTCTTTACCGGCTCTCCTTCCAATGTAGAACCTTTTCATTACCAGGGCCCGGCCAGTTCGCCGGGCACTGCTCATGATCCTGCACGGGATGCCACCACCTTGCCGCTGATCCGCGCCGCTGTCGAGGCGGGCATCCCGGTGCTGGGCATTTGCCGAGGCTTCCAGGAGATGAACGTAGCCTTTGGCGGCAGCCTGCATCAGAAAGTTCATGAAGTCGGAACGTTCATCGATCATCGTGAAGACGATACTCAAGCGGTGGATGTTCAATACGGCCCGGCCCACGCCGTGCATATCCAGCCTGGCGGCGTACTTGCAGGGCTGGGACTGCCCCAGCTAATAGAGGTCAACTCGATCCACAGCCAAGGCATCGAGCGCCTGGCACCGGGGTTGCGGGCCGAAGCGGTGGCCCCCGATGGCCTGATCGAGGCTGTTTCGGTGCCAGAAGGCAAGGCTTTTGCTTTAGGTGTGCAATGGCACCCCGAATGGGAGGTAAGCTCTAACCCGCACTACCTTGCGATTTTCCAGGCATTTGGCGATGCCTGCCGAGCAAGGGCAATACAACGCGACGCCGATGCGTCAAACAACGCCTGACGACTAATAGCAGTCAGGAAACTCACGCCTAGAGGCATTTATGAGTAACAACCTCGACCAGCTCACCGATTGGTTGAAAGACCACAAGATCACAGAAGTCGAATGCATGATTGGCGACCTCACCGGTATCACCCGGGGCAAGATCTCGCCGACCAACAAGTTCATTGCCGAGAAAGGCATGCGCCTGCCCGAGAGCGTTCTGCTCCAGACCGTTACGGGCGACTATGTCGAAGACGACATCTATTACGAACTGCTCGACCCCGCCGACATCGACATGATCTGCCGCCCGGACGAGAACGCAGTCTTCCTTGTGCCCTGGGCCATCGAGCCCACAGCCCAGGTTATCCACGACGCCTACGACAAGCAGGGCAACCCCATCGAGCTGTCGCCGCGCAACGTGCTCAAGAAAGTGCTCAAGCTCTACGCCGACAAGGGTTGGCAGCCGATCGTCGCGCCGGAAATGGAGTTCTACCTGACCAAGCGCAGCGACGACCCGGACTTTCCGCTGCAACCGCCCGTTGGCCGCTCCGGTCGCCCGGAAACCGGTCGCCAGTCCTTTTCTATCGAAGCGGCCAACGAATTCGACCCGCTGTTCGAAGACGTCTACGACTGGTGCGAACTGCAGGAGCTGGACCTCGATACCCTGATCCACGAGGACGGCACGGCGCAGATGGAAATCAATTTCCGTCATGGCGATGCCCTGTCCCTGGCTGATCAGATCCTGGTGTTCAAGCGCACCATGCGCGAAGCGGCACTCAAGCACGACGTGGCCGCCACCTTCATGGCCAAGCCCATGACCGGCGAGCCGGGCAGTGCGATGCACCTGCACCAGAGCATCATCGACAAGGAAACCGGCAAGAACGTCTTCTCCAATGAAGACGGGACCATGAGCGATCTGTTCCTGCACCACATCGGTGGCCTGCAGAAATTCATCCCCGAGCTGTTGCCGCTGTTCGCCCCCAACGTCAACTCGTTCCGCCGCTTCCTGCCGGACACGTCGGCGCCGGTGAACGTGGAGTGGGGCGAAGAGAACCGCACCGTGGGCCTGCGCGTGCCGGATGCCGGGCCGCAGAACCGTCGGGTGGAAAACCGCTTGCCGGGTGCCGATGCCAACCCGTACCTGGCGATTGCCGCCAGCCTGCTGTGTGGCTTCATTGGCATGGTCGAAGGCATCAACCCGAGCGCGCCGGTGGTGGGCCGAGGCTACGAGCGCCGCAACCTGCGTTTGCCGCTGACCATCGAAGACGCTCTGGAACGCATGGAAAACAGCACCACCATCGAGAAATACCTGGGCAAGAAATTCATCACAGGCTACGTCGCGGTCAAGCGGGCCGAGCATGAAAACTTCAAGCGCGTCATCAGTTCGTGGGAGCGGGAATTCCTGCTCTTCGCCGTCTGAAGCGCCGGGCGGGGCTGCCTCGGCAGCTTCGCCCTCACCGATAAAAGGAGAATTGGCATGACCCGCAACAATCCGCAAACCCGTGAATGGCAGGCCCTGAGCAACGATCACCACCTGGCGCCGTTCAGTGACTTCAAGCAGCTCAAAGAGAAAGGCCCGCGCATCATCACCCACGCCAAGGGTGTCTACCTCTGGGACAGTGAAGGCAACAAGATCCTCGACGGCATGGCCGGCCTCTGGTGCGTGGCCGTCGGTTATGGCCGCGAGGAACTGGCCGACGCCGCCAGCCAACAGATGCGCGAGCTGCCGTACTACAACCTGTTCTTCCAGACGGCCCACCCGCCGGTGCTGGAATTGTCCAAAGCCATCGCCGACATCGCCCCTGAAGGCATGAACCACGTGTTCTTCACCGGTTCCGGCTCCGAAGGCAACGACACCATGTTGCGGATGGTCCGCCACTATTGGGCGATCAAGGGGCAGCCGAACAAGAAAGTCATCATCAGCCGCAAGAACGGTTATCACGGTTCGACCGTGGCCGGCGCGAGCCTGGGCGGCATGACCTATATGCATGAACAGGGCGACTTGCCGATCCCGGGCATTGTCCACATCGCCCAGCCTTACTGGTTCGGTGAAGGCGGCGACATGAGCCCCGAAGAGTTCGGTGTGTGGGCGGCCAACCAGTTGGAAGAAAAGATCCTGGAGCTCGGCGTGGACAACGTCGGCGCCTTCATCGCCGAGCCGATCCAGGGCGCCGGCGGCGTGATCGTGCCGCCGGACAGCTACTGGCCGCGCATGAAGGAAATCCTCGCCAAGTACGACATCCTGTTCGTGGCCGACGAAGTGATCTGCGGCTTCGGTCGTACCGGTGAGTGGTTCGGTACCGACCATTACGGGTTGAAACCGCACATGATGACCATCGCCAAGGGCCTGACCTCCGGCTACATCCCCATGGGCGGGCTGATCGTGCGTGACGACGTGGTCGCGGTGCTCAACGAAGGCGGCGACTTCAACCACGGGTTTACCTATTCCGGTCACCCGGTGGCCGCTGCGGTGGCCCTGGAAAACATCCGCATCCTGCGCGACGAAAAGATCATCGAGCGCGTCCATGCTGAAACGGCACCCTATTTGCAGAAGCGTTTGCGGGAACTGAACGATCATCCGCTGGTGGGTGAAGTGCGCGGTGTCGGTTTGCTGGGGGCGATCGAGCTGGTTGAGGACAAGGCCACGCGCAAGCGCTACGAAGGCAAGGGTGTGGGCATGATCTGCCGGCAGTTCTGTTTCGATAACGGGCTGATCATGCGCGCGGTGGGCGACACCATGATCATTGCGCCGCCGCTGGTGATCAGCAAGGCCGAGATCGATGAATTGGTGACCAAGGCGCGGCAGTGCCTGGACCTGACGCTCAGTGCGTTGCAAGGCTAAGTGCTAGGCTCTGAGCGAGGCGCCTGCAAGGGCCTCGCCCAGCGAGAATAAAAGGCTGGGCTTGTGTTGAAAGCCTGGCCTGTAACTTGCCAGACTACCGGCTGTTCAAGTCGCCCGTGAGCCGGCTACTGAACTGTGGCTAAGAAGAATAACTGGAGCATTTTTTCATGAAGGCATTAGGTATGAAGATAGCTGGCAAGACCCTCCTCGCCATGTCCCTGATGGGCGTGATGGCGGGTGCTGTTCAGGCGGACGACAAAGTGCTGCACGTCTATAACTGGTCCGACTACATTGCGCCGGACACCGTCGCCAAGTTCGAGAAAGAATCGGGGATCAAAGTCGTCTACGACGTGTTCGACAGCAACGAAACCCTGGAAGCCAAGTTGCTGGCCGGCAAATCCGGTTATGACATCGTGGTGCCGTCGAACAACTTCCTGGCCAAGCAGATCAAGGCCGGGGTCTACCAGAAACTCGACAAGTCCAAGTTGCCCAACTGGAAAAACCTGAACACCGACCTGCTCAAGGCTGTTTCGGTGAGCGATCCGGGCAACGAACACGCCTTCCCGTACATGTGGGGTTCGATCGGCATTGGTTTCAACGCCGAGAAGGTCAAGGCGGCCCTGGGTGCCGACGCGCCGACCAACTCGTGGGACCTGCTGTTCAAGCCGGAAAACGCCGCCAAGCTGAAAGCCTGCGGCATCAGCTTCCTCGACTCGCCGACCGAGATGATCCCGGTGGCGCTGCACTACCTGGGCTATCCGACCGACAGCCAGGACAAGAAACAACTGGCTGAAGCCGAGGCACTGTTCCTCAAGATCCGTCCTTCGATCGGCTACTTCCACTCTTCCAAGTACATCTCCGACCTGGCCAACGGCAACATCTGTGTAGCGGTCGGCTACTCGGGCGACATCTACCAGGCCAAGTCCCGTGCTGCCGAAGCCGGCGGCAAGGTTAAAGTCAGCTACAACATTCCGAAGGAAGGTGCTGGCAGCTTCTTCGACATGGTCGCCATCCCCAAGGATGCCGAGAACGTCGAGGGTGCCTACAAGTTCATGACCTTCCTGCAAAAGCCGGAAATCATGGCTGAAATCACCGACACCGTGAGCTTCCCGAACGGCAACGCGGCCTCTACGCCGCTGGTCAGCAAGGAAATCACCAGCGACCCGGGCATCTACCCGCCGGCGGACGTGCAAGCCAAGCTCTACGCGATTGCCGACCTGCCAGCCGTGACCCAGCGGATCATGACTCGCAGCTGGACCAAGATCAAATCCGGTAAATAAGCCGGCCTGAAGCATCTTCCTGTTGTCGCTGCCATCGCGGCGGCGGCAACAGGAGCAATTAAATAATTAAAAGTTTTGCTGGATCGGTTTATCGAGGGTAAGTTGCGCGCCGGTTTTGTTGCAGGGCCTCTCTTGGCCAAGTAACGGGGGCAACTTGGGCCCAACTATTTAAGAGGACCTCCACGTGCCAGTCTTTTCTTTGTTACGCAACGCCTTGCTGGTCGGCGCCGGCTTGACGCTCGCCGTCAGCGTCCAGGCCGCCTCCACCGTGCATATTTATAATTGGTCGGACTACATCGGCGAGACCACCCTGGCGGATTTCGAAAAAGCCACTGGCATCAAGCCGGTGTATGACGTGTTCGACTCCAACGAAACCCTGGAAGGCAAGTTGCTGGCCGGGCGCACCGGTTACGACGTGGTGGTGCCGTCCAACCACTTCCTGGGCAAGCAGATCAAGGCCGGGGCGTTCCAGAAGCTCGACAAGGCGCAGTTGCCCAACTACGCCAACCTCGACCCTGTGCTGCTCAAGCGCCTGGAAAAGAACGATCCGGGCAACCAGTACGCCGTGCCTTACCTGTGGGGCACCAACGGCATCGGCTACAACGTCGAGAAGATCAAGGCAGTCCTGGGCGTCGACAAGATCGATTCGTGGGCCATGCTGTTCGAGCCGGAAAACATCAAGAAGCTGTCCAGTTGCGGCGTTTCGTTCCTCGACTCGGGCGACGAGATGATCCCGGCGATGCTCAATTACCTGGGCCTGAATCCCAACAGCGAAGACCCTGAAGACTACAAGAAGGCCGAGGCCCAGCTCCTCAAGATCCGCCCTTACGTGACCTACTTCAATTCCTCCAAATACATCTCCGATCTGGCCAATGGCGAGATCTGCGTGGCCGCCGGTTTCTCCGGCGACATCTTCCAGGCCCGCGAACGTGCCAGCGAAGCCGGCAAGGGCGTCGATATCGCCTACGTGATTCCCAAGGAAGGTGGCAACCTGTGGTTTGACATGCTGGCGATCCCGCGCGACGCCAGCAACGTCAAGCAAGCGCTCGCGTTCATCAACTACCTGCTCAAGCCTGAGGTGATCGCCCAGGTCAGCGATGTCGTCGGTTATGCCAACCCGAACCCCAAGGCTGGCGAACTGATGGACCAGAAAGTACGCACCGACGAAGCGGTTTATCCACCGCAAGCGGTCGTCGACAAGCTCTACGTCAACTCCGAGTTGCCGCCCAAGATCCAACGACTCATGACTCGCAGCTGGACCAAGGTCAAGTCGGGTAAATAACGTCAACACTCTTAGGTTCGTCCGCGTGGGGCGAACTGCAAATTCTGTGGGAGTTTCGTAAATGGCAGTTGCCTCCGGCGCCTATAAGAAAGCCCTCGAGGGCGACCAGACACCCAAGCAGGTGTTGGTCAAAATCGACCGGGTCACGAAAAAGTTCGACGAGACGATTGCCGTGGACGATGTGTCCCTGGAAATCAAGAAAGGTGAGATCTTCGCCTTGCTCGGCGGTTCGGGATCGGGCAAATCCACCTTGCTGCGCATGCTGGCCGGTTTCGAGCGGCCTACCGAAGGGCGGATTTTCCTCGATGGCGTGGACATCACCGATATGCCGCCCTACGAGCGGCCGATCAACATGATGTTCCAGTCCTACGCTTTGTTCCCCCACATGACTGTGGCGCAGAACATCGCCTTTGGCTTGCAACAGGACAAGATCCCGAAAGCCGAGGTCGATGCCCGCGTGGCTGAAATGCTCAAGCTGGTGCAGATGAGCCAGTACGCCAAGCGCAAGCCGCACCAGCTCTCCGGCGGCCAGCGCCAGCGTGTAGCCCTGGCCCGTTCCCTGGCCAAGCGGCCGAAGCTGTTGTTGCTCGACGAGCCGATGGGGGCGCTGGACAAGAAGCTGCGCTCGCAAATGCAACTTGAGCTGGTGGAGATCATCGAGCGGGTTGGCGTGACCTGCGTCATGGTGACCCACGACCAGGAAGAGGCCATGACCATGGCCGAGCGCATCGCGATCATGCACCTGGGCTGGATCGCCCAGATAGGCAGCCCGATCGACATCTACGAAACCCCGACCAGCCGGCTGGTCTGCGAGTTCATCGGCAACGTCAACATCTTCGAGACCGAAGTGGTGGACGACGCCGAAGGCCACGCGGTGCTGACCTGCAAGGACCTGGACCGCAACATCTACGTGGGCCACGGCATCAGCACCTCGGTGCAGGACAAGTCTGTGACCTACGCCATTCGCCCGGAAAAGCTGCTGGTCACGTCCGAGCAGCCGACCTGTGAGCACAACTGGTCCAGCGGCAAGGTCCATGACATCGCCTACCTGGGCGGCCATTCGGTGTTCTACGTCGAGTTGCCGAGCGGCAAGCTGGTGCAGTCCTTCGTCGCCAACGCCGAACGCCGCGGCCAGCGTCCGACTTGGGGCGACCAGGTATTCGTCTGGTGGGAAGACGACAGCGGCGTGGTACTTCGCTCATGAACATGCGCAAACTCAAACGCCGACTCGATCGAATAACGCCCGGTGGCCGCCAGTTGGTCATCGGGGTGCCCTTCATCTGGCTGTTCCTGTTCTTCATGCTGCCGTTCTTCATTGTCCTGAAGATCAGCTTCGCCGAAGCCGACGTAGCCATCCCGCCGTACACCGAGATCTACAGCTACGTCGACCAGAAGCTGCAGGTGCTGCTCAACCTCGCCAACTACGCGATGCTGAGCGAGGACGAGCTGTACATCGCCGCCTACCTTGGCTCGCTGAAGATGGCGCTGATCAGCACCGTCTTGTGCCTGCTGATCGGTTATCCGATGGCCTACGGCATCGCCAATGCCCGCAAAGAGATGCAGACGGTGCTGGTGCTGCTGATCATGATGCCGACTTGGACCGCGATCCTGATCCGCGTCTATGCGTGGATGGGCATCCTCAGTAACAACGGTTTGCTCAACGGCTTTTTGCTGAGCATGGGTTGGATCAGCGAACCGCTGCAAATCCTCAACACCAACCTGGCGGTGTATATCGGGGTGGTCTACTCCTATCTGCCGTTCATGATCCTGCCGTTGTACGCCAACCTGGTGAAACATGACGCCAGCCTGTTGGAGGCCGCGTCGGACCTGGGTTCGAGCACCTTCAACAGCTTCTGGAAAATCACCGTGCCGCTGTCCAAGAACGGCATCGTCGCCGGTTGCATGCTGGTGTTCATCCCCGTGGTGGGCGAGTTCGTGATCCCGGAACTGCTGGGCGGCCCGGAAACCCTGATGATCGGCAAAGTGCTGTGGCAGGAATTCTTCAACAACCGTGACTGGCCGGTGGCATCCGCCCTGGCGGTGGTGATGCTGGCGATCCTGATCGTGCCCATCATCCTGTTCAACCGCAGTCAGGCCAAAGAAATGGAGGGCAAGGAATGAAGCGCTTCAGTTTTTCAAGCCTGATGCTGGTGCTGGGTTTGCTGTTCATCTACGCGCCAATGTTGATCCTGGTGATCTACTCGTTCAACGCCTCGAAACTGGTGACGGTATGGGGCGGCTGGTCGATCAAGTGGTACGTCGGCCTGCTGGACAACAGCCAACTGATGGGTTCGGTGTTGCGCTCGCTGGAAATCGCCTGCTACACGGCGATTGCCGCGGTGGCCCTGGGTACGCTGGCGGCTTTCGTGCTGACCCGCATCACCCACTTCAAGGGCCGCACGCTGTTCGGCGGCCTGGTCACCGCGCCGTTGGTGATGCCGGAAGTGATTACCGGTCTGTCGCTGTTGCTGCTGTTCGTGGCCATGGCCCAGATGATCGGCTGGCCCCAGGAGCGTGGCATCGTCACGATCTGGATCGCCCACACCACGTTTTGCGCGGCCTATGTGGCGGTGGTGGTCTCGGCGCGCTTGCGTGAGCTGGACCTGTCCATCGAAGAAGCGGCCATGGACCTCGGTGCGCGGCCGTGGAAGGTGTTCTTTTTGATCACCATCCCGATGATCGCGCCGTCACTGGCGGCGGGGGGCATGATGTCGTTCGCGCTGTCCCTGGATGACCTGGTACTGGCGAGCTTCGTCTCCGGCCCCGGCTCGACGACCTTGCCGATGGAAGTCTTCTCGGCGGTGCGCCTGGGGGTGAAACCGGAAATCAACGCCGTGGCGAGCCTGATCCTGCTGGCGGTGTCGCTGGTGACTTTCCTGGTCTGGTTCTTCAGCCGCCGCGCCGAAGAAAATCGCAAGCGCGCGATCCAGCAAGCCATCGAAGAAAGCGCCGCCGACTCCTGGAAACAACCGGAAGTACGCCGGGCAGAGACCGCGCCGGTCTAAGTGTGGGAGCGAGCCTGCTCGCGATAGCGGTGTGTCAGTCAGCGAAGATGCTGAATGTCAGGCCGCCATCGCGAGCAAGCTTTGCTCCCACAGGTTTTTTGGGGCGCCTATAAATCTGCGGCCAAACGCAGATCCCATTGTGGGAGCGAGCCTGCTCGCGAAAGCGGTGTGGCAGTCAATGAAGAGTTGAATGTCAGGCCGCCATCGCGAGCAAGCTTTGCTCCCACAGGGTTTTTGGGGCGCCTATAAATCCGTGGCCAAACGCAGATCCAATGTGGGAGCGAGCCTGCTCGCGATGTCAGGCCGCCATCGCGAGCAAGCTTTGCTCCCACAGGGTTTTTGGGGCGCCTATAAATCTGCGGCCAAACGCAGGTCCCATTGTGGGAGCGAGCCTGCTCGCGATAGCGGTGTGTCAGTCAGCGAAGATGCTGAATGTCAGGCCGCCATCGCGAGCGAGCTCGGCTCCCACAGGTTTTTTGGGGCGCCTATAAATCTGCGGCCAAACGCAGATCCCATTGTGGGAGCGAGCCTGCTCGCGATAGCGGTGTGGCAGTCAATGAAGAGTTGAATGTCAGGCCGCCATCGCGAGCAAGCTTTGCTCCCACAGGTTTTTTGGGGCGCCTATAAATCCGCGGCCAAACGCAGATCCAATGTGGGAGCGAGCCTGCTCGCGATAGCGGTGTGTCAGTCAGCGAAGATGCTGAATGTCAGGCCGCCATCGCGAGCAAGCTCGGCTCCCACAGGTTTTTTGGGGCGCCTACAAATCCGCGGCCAAACGCAGATCCCATTGTGGGAGCGAGCTCGCTCGCGATAGCGGTGGGCAGGTATTGGCCTTTCACTTCTTCAACGCGTCATGGGCCTCCAGCGCGCGCAGGGAGTAGATGTACGCCGCGCCGGCATTCAGGGACACCGCGGTGGCCAGGGTGGCGGCGATTTCTTCGCGGGTGGCGCCGGCCTTGATGGCGGCGTCGGTGTGTACGCCGATGCAACCGTCACAGCGCGTGGTGATGGCGACGGCGATGGAGATCAGCTCACGGGTCTTGGCATCGAGCACGTCGTTTTCAGCCGCGGCTTCATCCAGGGCCATATAGGCCTTGACCATCTTCGGATTGCTTTTGCCCAGGGCGCCAAAGGCGCTCTTGATGGTAGGCAGCAGCTCGGACCAATTGTTGAACATAGCGTTGACTCCTAGTGGGAAAGGCGGGATTGCGCCCTTGTAGTCTTGACCATCAATGACGACCAAGCCCGGGTGGCGATGAAAAAGACTTGCGCGCCCGCTTCAGGGCGCCCGGGCCGGCAACAGTTTCAAGGTGCCATGGGTATTGGCCGTCACTTCTTCCTCGGCCAGGTGCGCCTGGTGATACAGCCCCTCTATGTACGCCTCGGCCTGGTCTTCGTAATGCTTGTCGAACGGCACGCCGCTCTGGCCGACGGGGTTGATGGTGACGCTGTGGGTCGGGTCGGCGAAGTCGATGATGCGCCGCGTCGAAGGCCCATAGGTCACCGGCCACGGCGCCGGGCCGATTTTGGCGGAGAGGTTGTTGGGCACCTCGTGGGTGCCCGGTGCCGCGAACGGGCCGACGTTGAAGATCCGGTCCAGCGGCTTTTGCAGGCCCAGCGGGTGGCCGTGGGTCAGGGTATGGGCCATGCCCCATTGCCATTGCGTGGCATCGTCGCCGAAGGTGGCCTTCAGGTGCGCCAGGCTCTTGTCCCAGGCCTTTTTCACGGTGTCGGCGCGGGTCTCCGTGCCAAGGGTCGTGCGGTCATCCCACCACGGTGAGTCTTCGGAGGCCGCCAGGCGTGGAAGGGCTGCGTCGATCACCCGGGTCGACAGGGCGGTTTCGAAGAAGCCGTCGCCCAGTTCATCGTGCAGGGCCGCGTCGGCCAGGTTGAACAGGAACTGGTTGAACAGCGTGGCGCTGGTGGAGTCCAGGGGGTAATCGCCCGGCCATTGGGCCAGTTGTTCCACCCATTTGCGTTCCTGTGGGTCGTTGACCACCTCACGCAGCACCGGCAGCAAAGGCGCGAGCAGGCGAGGGCCGTAGGCGGTGGTGGTGCCCAGTTGCAGTTTCTGGGTGCTCTCCAGGTCCCACTTCGCCTGCTTGTCGCTGAGCTGCTGGTTGAGTTGCTGGCCGCGGTCGGCGAGGTTGTAGTAACCCGGGATCTCGATGCCGCTGGCCGACACCGGCTGGAAATTGGCCGAGACGATGTAGCCCCGCGCCGGGTTCTCTTCCTGCGGGTTGCTGCTGAACGGATAGAAACCTTCCTTTTCCGCCTCCGGGCTGCTGCCGTCGAGGATGAAGCCAGGCTTCACGTCGGCTGGCCGCTTGGGCAGTTGCGCGGCGGCCCACCAGCCGATGTCCCCCTTGGCGTTGGCCCACACCACGTTCAGCCCGGGTGCGTGGATCTTGGCCGAAGCGCCGCGAGCCTTGGTGAGGGTGTCGGCGCGGTTGAGCTGGTAAAAGGCCTCGAGGATCGGGTTGCGGCTTTCCAGGAATCCCCACCACATGGCGACCGGGGTCTTGCCGGCGTTCGCACCGAGGGCATCGTTGACGATCGGACCATGGGGCGACTGGCGCAGCACCAGCGTCATCGGCGCCTGGCCCTTGACCGCGATCTGCTGCTCGCTGCGGGTCATGTCCACCCATTGGTCGCGATACCAGACCTGTTCGGGATTGTCCGGGTTGACCTTCTCGGCGATCAGGTCCAGGTCGTCGTTCTGGAACATGGTGACGCTCCAGCCGAAATCCCGGTTCATGCCCAGCGTCGCAAAGGGCAGCAGCGCCTGGTACTGCCCATAGAGTTCGAACCCCGGGGCCGACAAGTGCGCCTCGTACCACACCGAAGGCGTGGAGAAACGGATGTGCGGGTCACCCGCCAGCAACGGCTTGCCGCTGTGGGTGCGGCTGCCGGAAACCGCCCAGGCATTGCTGCCCTCGAACTGCGGCAGGCCGTTGTCGGCCAGGGCCTGCTCGCTCAGGCGGGCCAGGGCATTAAGGTCTTTCCAGTCGGCGGCCGCCAGCGGCAGGCCGCTTTTGCGACCTTCGGCCAGCACGCCCTGAGGCTGCCAGTCGAGGTCGAAAATGTTCAGGTAGTTGGCACCCAGCACATCGCGCACGTAGGTCAGCAGGGGTTCGGTGCGAAAGGCCGCGGCGAAGCTGTAGGCCATGTAGCCGGTAACGCTCACGGTGTCTTCGGCGGTGAACGGGCGCTTGGGAATGCCCAGCACATCGAACTCCACGGGCCGGGTGTGGCTGTCCTGGTAGGCGTTGATGCCGTCCAGATAGGCTTGCATGGCGATCCAGGCCGGGGATTGTGGGTCCTGCTCGGTCACGTAGGCCGCGGCACGCTCACGGATGCGCAGGCTGCGCATCAGCTTGTCGGTGTCGAGCAGTTTCGGCCCCAGCACCTCGGCCAGCTCACCACGGGCGAGGCGGCGCATGATCTCCATCTGGAACAGCCGATCCTGGGCATGGACGTAACCGAGGGCGCGGTACAGGTCGGTTTCGTTCTCGGCGCGGATATGCGGCACACCGCGTTCGTCGTAGCGCACTGTCACCGAGCCATGCAGCCCTTGCAACTGCACCGTGCCTTGGCGGGTGGGCTGCTTGCTGTAGAGGTAGCCGCCCGCGACGATGATCGCGGTGACGACCAATGACAGGAAGGCGATGAGGGTGCGTTTCATGGTGATTCCTTATTCTGGTGACAGCGGTCCCAGGGCCTCGCTGTTTATTCCATGTTTAACATGTCGCTACGCGACTTCGCATCGCTCCTCGGGGGGATTCGCCGTCTTATTCCTTTCCCTATTTGTCCTGGGCCCACGGACAATAGCAACCCACCGCCATTGTGTGGGTTGCATTGACCGCTCGACCACCGCTCAACGCCTCGAGAATCGGCTCGATGAAGCTGTTGCTCGAATTGCAGGTCAAACCTTCGCTGTAGGGACCGAAATACGCGAGCTGGCCGCTGCGATCCCAGATCGCCACGGCCGGGCTGGCGGGAATCTGGTTTGAGCCGGGCAGGCTCGGGAGCGGCTTGAGGCTATTCAAGGTGGCCGGCAATTGACCCTGGCTGCCGGGCTTTTGTACCGCATAGAACTCGACGCCTTGCGGTACATATTTATCGACCAGCTCGGAAAGGTGTTGCTGGTTGCCGACGTTGCACGGGCACGCTGGGTCCCAGAAATGCACCAGGCGTATCGCGCCAGGGCCGGCCAGATCGGCAGGCAGACGCAGCGGGTCGCCGGAAAACACCGCCGTGTGTTGGCTGAAGGCCCGCAGGAAACGGCCTTGGAACCAGTCATAGGCCGTCCACAAGACGACGGCGCATCCGAGGGCAAGCAGGCTGGCAAGCAAGGTCGTGCGGTGGGACGGGCGCATGGAGTCGATCCTCTGAAGCCGCGTAGCTTGCCATGCCTGCCGCGACAGATGAATATCGCAGGCCTACAAAGTCTGTTTCGCGCGATGCGCCTATGCCTGGAAATCTTGATGCCTGCCACTTTCGACCCCGATCTCCTGCGAGCCAGCCTGCAGCCGCTGGCCCAGTGGCAAGCCCTGTCCGAGCAAGCCCAGGCCTACCAGCGGTTCTATGGCCTGGACTTTCCCCAGCGCAGCGTGCGCAAGGGATTGGGGCGTTTCGAGGTGGGTGGGTATGAGTTGGTCAGCCAGGTCTGGTGGCCGGAAAAAGCCGTGGCGACCTTGTTTGTGTTCCACGGTTATTACGATCACATGGGGCTGTATCGCCACTTGATCGAGTGGGCCCTGGAGCAGAAATTCGCAGTGATCGCCTGCGACCTGCCGGGCCACGGCCTGTCCAGTGGCGAGCGCGCCAGTATCGAGGATTTTGCCGAGTACCAGGCCACCTTGCAGGGCCTGTTGGCCGAGGCCGGGACGCTGGGCCTGCCGCAACCCTGGCATCTGTGCGGGCAAAGCACCGGCGGGGCCATCGTCGTCGATCACGTGCTCAACCAGGGTGCGCAGAGCCCGGCCCAGGGCCAGGTCATCCTGCTGTCGCCCCTGGTGCGGCCGCGGGCCTGGGGCTGGTCGCGCCTGAGTTATTACCTGCTCAAGCCCTTCGTGAGGGGGATTGCGCGACGCTTCAGCGAGAACTCCACCGACCCGGACTTCCTGCCGTTCCTGCAAGCCGACCCGCTGCAACCGCTGCGCCTGCCCACCGCCTGGGTGGGCGCGCTGGGGCAATGGATCAAACGTATCGAAGCCGCCCCGAGCAGCCAGCGCCAACCGTTGATCGTGCAGGGGCAGGCGGACATGACGGTGGATTGGGCGCACAACCTGCAAGTGCTGCGCAGCAAGTTCGACCGGCCGCAGGTGTTGATGTTGCCCGAGGGACGCCATCATCTGGCGAATGAGGCGCTGGCGTTGCGGCAGGAGATGTTTGGTTTTCTGACGAAGCGGATGAGCCGAGTTCGGCGGTGACTGGGTTATTGCTATCGCGAGCAAGCTCGCTCCCACAGGGTATTGAGCTGCTAGATCCAATGTGGGAGCGAGCTTGCTCGCGATGGCGGCGCTGAACTACTGCCCAAGATTCTGCCCCACCGCCAACCCCGCCCGAATCGCCGCCAGGGCCGCTTGATAATAAGCCTGGCCCTCGGTCGATTCGGCGAAGGTGGCGAACTCTTCCAGCTCGGTATCCGTGAGGTCACGGTAGACGTACAACAGCGTGTTGTTCAGGTCCGCGCCGATCTGTTCCATTAACCGTTGGCGTTGTCCATTCAACATGCCCTGGGCCTGGCCTGCACCCAAGAGCCCCGGGATCATCGAACTGAGGCTGTCGGCCGCCACGCCGGCGATCGCCAGGCTGACTTCGGCGCCGGCCTCGCGTGCTGGCAGGGCCTGGGCCAGGTGGCCGATGATCAACAGGCGGTTGTCGCTGGCGGGCATCTTCGGCAGGCCCTTGGCGTTTTTCGCCAATTGATCACGCCGGGTCGCCAGCAACTCAGCCGCGACGACCTTGCGGCCCAGGGGTGACTGGAAAAAGCTCAGGGCCGGGCTGGGGTCACGCAGATTCTTGCGCATCTGCGTCTCGGCCCGCTGGTCCATGGCCTGGGGGGCGAAACGTTGATTGCTGTTGTTCACCAGGGCCTGGAACACTGCCGGCGGGAGGCTGCTCTGATAGCGCTGCTGGGCGGCGCTCAAGGCGTCATTGAAATGCGCCCGCTGTTCCGGCCAGCCGGCGACCTTGTACAACTGGTCGTAGCTGTCTGCCCAGGCGGGCAAAACGCAGAACATCAACAGTGAGAAAAGCAAACGGCGCATAGGGACTCCTGTCAGCAGCCGACTATTCTCCGTGGGGTGTGGGGTCTTGTCGAGAATTCGTATCAAGTTCGTACGGCGGTGCAATTTGACGCAGCGAACCGACACAGCGAACCCGCTGCGTGGCGCTGTCGGTTTTGCAGGCACAGGCATACTATGCGCGCCATGCAAATACCTTCTGATCACCCGCTGCTGTTACGTATCGTCGACGACCTGGCCGAGCGCGGCTGGTCGCAGCAGAACCTCTTCCTGCCGGATGCGCTGACGCGCGCCCTGGCGGCCGAATGCCGCCAGCGTGCCGTCGAGGGCGAACTCGCCCCGGCAGCGGTCGGGCGCGGGCCGTTCTCGGAGATCCGCGAAGGGATCCGGGGTGATCACATCCAGTGGATCGAACCCGGCCAGGCGCAAGCCTGCGACCATTACCTGGCGCTGATGGACAGCCTGCGCGAGGCGATGAATCGCGGGTTGTTCCTGGGCCTGGAAGACTTCGAAAGCCACTTTGCCCTCTATCCACCCGGCGCGTTCTACCTCAGGCACGTCGACCGCTTCCGCGATGACGACCGCCGCATGGTCTCGGCGGTGCTCTACCTCAATGATGACTGGTTGCCGGAACACGGCGGCCAGTTGCGCATGTACCTGGACGAAAGCCTCGAACAGGACGTGGTGCCCATTGGCGGTTGCCTGGTGGTGTTCCTGTCGGGGGACATTCCCCATGAAGTACTGCCGGCCACGCGCGATCGCCTGTCCTTGACCGGTTGGTTCCGCCGTCGCGGCAACGAGTTGTTCTGACGATGGAAAAGATCCTGGTCAGTCGCTGCCTGCTCGGGCATCGCGTGCGTTACGACGGCGGTGCCAGCGGGCCGTTCGATCAACTTCAGCAGTGGCTCGACGAAGGCCGGATCGTGCCGCTGTGCCCGGAAGTCGCCGGCGGCTTGCCCACGCCTCGGGCGGCGGCGGAGATTCCAGGCGGGCAGGGCGGACAAGTGCTCGACGGCCAGGCACTGGTTATCACCACCGACGGCGAGGATGTGAGTGCGCAGTTCCTGTCGGGCGCGTATCAAGCGCTGGAACGGGTGCGTGAAAACGGCATCCGCATCGCCGTGCTCAAGGCCAACAGCCCGTCGTGCGGCAACCTGTTGACCTATGACGGAACGTTCAGCGGGGTGAAGGTCAGCGGCGAAGGCGTGACGGCGGCGTTGCTCAAGCGGCATGGCGTGAAGGTGTTCAGTGAGCTGGAGTTGCCTGAAGCGGCGGCGGCCCTCAAGGCCCTGAACAACAAGTAACCTTGAGCCGCGCAGTTCTCAGCGGCAAGGAACTCTCTGTGGGAGCAAGGCTTGCCCGCGATACAGGCGCCTCGGTCTCTGAAAGACCGCATCGCTTTCATCGCGGGCAAGCCTTGCTCCCACAAAATCTCTTGCTACAGGGGCTATAGCTGCTCAGCCAACTGCTCAATCAGCTCCTGGCGTTCTGCCTGGCTCAATCGCGGTTGAGTATTCAGGGATGACCATTGCGGATGTGCCCGCGCCTTGTTCAAGGCTTCGGGCAGCTTGCCTTCGCGCCAGGTCTTGTCCTGGGGCGTGGCGATGCGGATGCTGTCCATTGCCGCATGGCCGCGCTGGTTGAGGGCTTGCAGCAGTTGGCATTGGCGCAGGGCCAACAGGCGCAGCACGCTGTCGTCCACCGTCAATTCCCGTTGCCCCTTGAGCTTGCCCATCAGCCGGTTGCCATAGCTGCGGGCGGTTTGCAGGGTGCCGCCGACAATGGCCCCGGCCAGGGCGGCGGCGCCAAGGGTCAGGCCGCCCACCAGCAAATCCACGCCGGCCCCGGCCGCCGCACCCGCCGCGATCCCGCCACCGACGCGTACGCCCAGTTGCTTGAGGGTCTCGGGGTTGAACAGATCATCGCCCCAACGCCCGTCGAGCAGCGGCAAATCGCTGGCGGCGGCGTCCTGAGGACGGAAAGCATAGAGCTTGAGCAGGGCCTCGACGCAGCGCTGCTCGCGCTGACGCACCGCGTTGCGCAGTTCGCTAATGGCCTCGCGTTCCAGTTCGGCGTCGCTGGCGACGCTGCGTCGGCAGGCGGCGCAGTCAATCAGCAGTTCGGCGATCAAGCGTGCCGCGCTCTGCTGGCGGGCCAGGCGTTGGGCTTGTTGGTCGGCGACCAGGCGTTCCAGCTGCCCGCGGGCGCTTTCCAGCAACAGCGCGAGGCTCTCATACAGACGTCGCTCGCCGTCCTCGGGCGGGGCGACGCTGTCAAAGCGCACCAGGGCGTGCAGCCCCAGTCGCGCCAGGGCTTCGCGCCAGTCGGGCTCGCGATGGTGGGCGCTGCTGACGAAATTCAACACCGGCAGCAGCGGCTTGCCACAACTGGCGAGGACTTCCAATTCGTCGCGGTACTTGGCCAGCACCGGTTCCCGGGCGTCGATCACATACAGCCCGGCGTCGCTGGCGAGCAGTTGCCGCAGCACTTTGGCTTCCTGTTCGAAGCGTTGCCGCGCCTCGCTGCCCTCGAGGAAGCGGGCCAGGCGCGCCGGACCGTCGAGGCGTTCGCCAGGACGCTCAAGACGCTCGAGGTAATCGAGCAGGGCGATGGCGTCTTCCAGGCCCGGCGTGTCGTACAGCTCCAGCAGCGCTTCGCCGTCCACCGACAGGCGCGCACCCTCGACATGCCGGGTGGTGCTCGGGCGATGGGACACTTCGCCGAAGCCGACGTCGCGGGTCAAGGTACGCAGCAGCGAGGTCTTGCCGACATTGGTGTGGCCGACCACGGCCAGCTTCAGCGGCTTCATGGGCTCAGTCATGGCCGGTCTCCAGCCAGTTCAAGGGCATGCAGTCGGCGAAGGGCAACTGCAACTGTTGCAGTGCGGTGTGCCAGTCGCCCAGGCGCTCGGCATCCAGCGCTTCGCCGGGCGGCGCCTGCAACAGCCAGACGCGGGTGGCGCTGGCGCTGCGGGCCAGCTCGGCGATCAGCGCCAGGCTGCCGCGGTCCGGTGAACGGCGTGGGTCGCAGGCAATTGCCAGGCGTGCCGGCGGAAAGCGCGACAGTTGTTCGAGGAGTTTGTGGCGCGACTCGCGGCTGTCGAGAATGCCGGCGCTTTTTACGGTTTCGGGCAGCTTGGGCGGCCAGGGCCGGTCGTCCAACTCGATTGCCACCAGCAGCGCGCCGTCGCTGTTCATGGCGCTGACAGCACTTTCGATGGGATGCAGTTGCGCGGGGGCGGCGTCGTTGACGCCCAGTCGCTCGCTGCTGGGCATCAGCCGTTCACGCAATTGGGCGTAGCCCGGCAGGTTCAGGTCCAGGCGCAGCGTGGCGCGGCCGCGCCGCCAACGCCACAGGCACAGCAGTGCCAGGCCCAGGCGCGGCAACAGGCCATAGACCAGCAGCACACCGACCAGCCAGCCAGCCCAGGCCTGGCGGGCGCTCTCGATGTTCAGGGCGGCGTCGCCACTGGCGCGGATCATTTCCACCGTCGGCACGCTGAAGCCCAGCAGGGCGGGCAGCGCGCCGAGGGCCTGGGTCATGGCGACGAAGGTCTCGCCGCCGAGGATGGTGGTTTCCCAGACGAAGCCATAGCGCCGGGTCGCCATCAGCAGCAGGACGATGACCAGCGCGCTGAGCATCGCCAGCAGCCACAGGCCATTGACCAACACGCCGAGGGCCCAGCGATTGAGTTTGTGCCGTTGCAGCAACAGCAGCAGGGCCGGCGCCAGTTGGGCGGCCTTGGCGTCGCGGGCGAATTTTTCGCTGAGCCACAGCCACAGGCGTCCCAACGTGGCACCTTGCTCGCCAGCGAAGATCAGGCCCAAGGCCCAGCCGCTGAGCAGGATCAGGTTCAGCCCCAACAGGCTGCCCAAGGCCCAGAACACATTGACCGTTGCCTGCCCGTTGCCAAGTGCGGCAAAGCCCAGGCCGGCGCCGCTGACGACGGCGAGCAGCGCCAATGCGATCAGCGCCAGGCGCGCCCCTTGCAGCCAATGGCGCAGGGCTTCGGTGAGGCCATCGCGTTCGGCCAGCCAGCGGGCGCGGTGGCGGATGCGCGTGGCTAAGTCGCCGCCGGCCCCACGGGCCAGGCGATTGGCTTCCTGGTCCTCGAGCGGGCCGGCGTGTTCTTCACGCAGGCGTATCGTCTCGGTCAACCAGAGGTTCTGCAGTACTGTCACGAGTGCTTCCGTTGCTCGAATGAGGGTTGAGCATAACCGCTGTGATGCCTGTCGGGGTACGCCGAGCCTCTGGTATCCTCGCGGCCATGAACAAAACTCTCCCCTTAAGCCTGATCGCAGCCCTCGGTGAAAACCGTGTGATCGGCGTCGACAACAGCATGCCCTGGCACCTGCCGGGGGATTTCAAATACTTCAAGGCCACCACCCTGGGCAAGCCGATCATCATGGGGCGCAAGACCTGGGACTCCCTCGGTCGACCGTTGCCGGGACGCCTGAACATCGTGGTCAGCCGCCAGTCGGGCCTGGTGCTGGAAGGCGCGCAAGTGTTCTCCACCCTGGAGGCTGCGGTGGCGCGGGCCGAGGCGTGGGCACTGGAACAGGGCGTCGACGAGTTGATGTTGATCGGCGGTGCCCAACTGTACGCCCAGGCCCTGGAACAGGCGGATCGACTGTACCTGACCCGCGTGGCGCTGAGTCCTGAGGGTGACGCGTGGTTTCCTGAGTTCGATTCGAGCCAGTGGACGCTGGTTTCGAACCAGCCGAACCCGGCCGAAGGGGACAAGCCGGCCTATAGCTTTGAGGTGTGGGAAAAGCTGTAAGCCCTGTGTGAGCAATGCCTGTGGGAGCAAGGCTTGCCCGCGATCCGGGCGCCTCGATCCATGGAAGACCGCGTCGCTTTCATCGCGGGCAAGCCTTGCTCCCACAGGTATCAGGGCAATCAAGCGTGCACCAGCTCCCCATGCTCCTCGGTATCGAGCAACGCCTTGTCAGTCTGCTGCATCACCTGGCTGGTAATCGCCCCGGCGGTGATTGAGCCGCTGACGTTCAACGCTGTACGGCCCATGTCGATCAGCGGTTCGACGGAAATCAGCAACGCCACCAGCGAGACCGGCAAGCCCATGGCCGGCAGCACGATCAGCGCGGCGAACGTCGCGCCGCCACCGACCCCGGCCACCCCGGCCGAACTCAACGTCACGATCGCCACCAGCGTCGCGATCCACACCGGATCCAGCGGATTGATGCCCACCGTCGGCGCGACCATCACCGCCAGCATGGCCGGATAAAGGCCGGCACAACCGTTCTGGCCGATGGTGGCGCCGAACGAGGCGCTGAAGCTGGCAATCGCCCGTGGAATGCCGAGGCGGCTGGTCTGGGCTTCGATACTCAACGGGATGGTGGCCGCGCTGGAGCGGCTGGTGAAGGCGAAGGTCAGCACCGGCCAGATCTTGCGGAAAAAGCGCAACGGGTTGATCCCGGCAGCGGACACCAGCAGGCCATGGACCACGAACATCAGGCCCAGCCCCAGGTACGACACCACGACAAAACTGCCGAGCTTGATGATGTCCTGCAGGTTGGAACCAGCCACCACCTTGGTCATCAGCGCCAGTACACCGTACGGCGTCAATTTCATCACCAGGCGCACCAGGCGCGTCACCCAGCTTTGCAGGGTGTCGATGGCGTTGATCACTTTCTGGCCTTTCTCCACGTCGTCCTTGAGCAACTGCAACGCCGCGACCCCGAGGAACGCGGCGAAGATCACCACGCTGATGATCGAGGTCGGCTTGGCCCGGGCCAGGTCGGCAAAGGGGTTCTGTGGGATGAATGAAAGCAGTAATTGCGGGATGTTCAGGTCGGCGACCTTGCCGGCGTAGTCGTTCTGGATCACTTGCAGGCGCGCCAGTTCCTGGGTGCCGGCCACCAGGCCTTCGGCGGTGAGGCCGAACAGGTTGGTCAGGCCAATGCCGATCAGCGCGGCGATGGCGGTGGTGAACAGCAGCGTGCCGATGGTCAGGAAGCTGATCTTGCCCAGGGACGAGGCGTTATGCAGGCGGGCCACGGCGCTGAGGATCGAGGCGAAGACCAGCGGGATTACGATCATTTGCAGCAACTGTACGTAGCCGTTGCCCACCAGGTCGAACCAGCCGATCGAGGCCTTGAGCACCGGGTTGCCGGCGCCATAAATCGTGTGCAGGGCGAGACCGAACACCACGCCCAGTACCAATGCCAGCAGGACTTTCTTGGCCAGGCTCCAGGTGCGGTGACGGGTTTGTGCCAGGCCGAACAGCAAGGCGAGGAACACCAGAAGATTGAGGATCAGCGGCAGATTCATCAAAAGAGACTCCGATAAGACGTGCCAGTCGCCCGAAGCCGCGACTGTGAGCCGGGAAGCCTAACAGCCTGATAACTAATGAATTAATACTAAAAACGCATGTGGATTGTCGTTTATGGAATAAGGCTGCGACGTTTACGGATATGTCGCTGGCGCAATCAAGACGCAAGCGGTCGCGGGTAGGCGAGGACTGTCACAAGCATTTGTTAGCGTCGAGTTCTTTTGAACCCGGGAGAAATGCCGATGAAGCTCGTACCTCGTTTTCTTGCTGTCGCCTTGAGTCTTGGTCTCGCCGGCCAGGCACTCGCCACCGATCTCAAACACTGGCCGGCGGAACAAGCCAAGGCCCTGGAGACGATGATCGCGGCCAACGCCAACAAGGGTAACTACGCGGTGTTCGACATGGACAACACCAGTTACCGCTACGATCTGGAAGAGTCGTTGCTGCCGTTCATGGAGAACAAGGGCCTCATCACCCGGGAAACCCTGGACCCGTCTTTGAAGCTGATGCCGTTCAAGGACACCGCCGACCACAAGGAAAGCCTGTTCAGCTACTACTACCGCCTGTGCGAAGTCGATGACATGGTCTGCTACCCGTGGGTGGCCCAGGTGTTTTCCGGCTTTACCCTCAAGGAGCTCAAGGGCTATGTCGACGAGCTGATGGCGTCCGGCAAGCCGGTGCCGACCACCTATTACGATGGCGACAAGGTGGTCCAGTACAACGTCAACCCGCCGAAAATCTTCACCGGCCAGGCCGAGCTGTACAACAAGCTGATGGAAAACGGCATCGAGGTCTATGTCATGACCGCCGCTTCCGAAGAGTTGGTGCGCATGGTCGCCTCGGATCCGAAGTACGGCTACAACCTCAAGCCGCAGAACGTGATCGGCGTGACCACGCTGCTCAAGGACCGCAAGAGTGGCGAGCTGACCACCGCCCGCAAGCAAATCACCGCGGGCAAATATGACGAGAAGGCCAACCTTGGCCTGGAGTACACACCTTACCTGTGGACCCCGGCGACCTGGATGGCCGGCAAGCACGCGGCGATCCTGACGTACATCGATGAATGGAAAAAACCGGTGCTGGTGGCGGGTGACACGCCGAGCAGTGACGGCTACATGCTGTTCCACGATGTGGACGTGGCCAAGGGCGGTATCCACCTGTGGGTCAACCGCAAGGACAAATACATGACCCAGATTAACGGCATGATGGCCAAGCACGCTGCCGCCCAGGCCAAGGAAGGACTGCCGGTGACGGCGGACAAGAACTGGGTGATCGTCAAACCGGAAGATATCCAGTAAGCCAGCAATGATCGTTCCCACGCTCTGCGTGGGAATGCATACCGTGACGCTCCGCGTCACTGGACGCAGAGCGTCCCTTGAGGCATCCCCACGCAGAGCGTGGGAACGATCAGAATCCGCCTCCTACTCGATGCGTTGTCGACGCTTACAAGCCGTCAAGCATCGCCTTGTTACGCACCGCGCCCTTGTCGGCGCTGGTGGCGAGCAGGGCGTAGGCCTTGAGGGCCGTGGTGACTTTGCGTGGACGCACTTCCACCGGTTTCCAGCCCTTGTTGTCCTGTTCGACGCGGCGCCCGGCCAGTTCTTCGTCGCTGATCAACAGGTTGATCGAGCGGTTCGGAATGTCGATCAGGACCTTGTCACCGTCCCGTACCAGACCGATGGCGCCGCCAGCGGCTGCCTCCGGCGAAGCGTGGCCGATGGACAGGCCCGAGGTGCCGCCGGAGAACCGGCCGTCGGTCAGCAAGGCGCAGGCTTTGCCCAGGCCCTTGGACTTCAGGTAGGAGGTTGGGTAGAGCATTTCCTGCATGCCCGGGCCGCCTTTCGGACCTTCGTAGCGAATGATCACGATGTCGCCGGCCTTCACTTCGTCAGCGAGGATGCCGCGCACGGCGCTGTCCTGGCTTTCGAAAATCTTCGCGTTGCCTTCGAACACATGGATCGACTCGTCGACGCCTGCGGTTTTCACCACGCAGCCATCCAGGGCGATGTTGCCGTACAGCACGGCCAGGCCACCTTCCTTGGAGTACGCGTGCTCGACGCTGCGGATGCAGCCGTTTTCACGGTCGTCGTCCAGGGTTTCCCAACGGGTCGACTGGCTGAACGCGGTTTGCGTCGGAATGCCCGCCGGGCCGGCCTTGAAGAAGTGATGCACGGCCTCGTCGGTGGTCTGGGTGATGTCCCACTTGGCGATGCCTTCGGCCATGGTCTTGCTGTGCACGGTCGGCAGGTCGGTGTGCAACAGGCCGCCACGGGCCAGGGAGCCGAGGATGCTGAAGATCCCGCCGGCACGGTGCACGTCTTCCATGTGGTACTTCTGGATGTTCGGCGCGACCTTGCACAGTTGCGGCACGTGACGGGACAGGCGGTCGATGTCGCGCAGGTCGAAATCGATCTCGGCTTCCTGGGCAGCGGCCAGCAAGTGGAGGATGGTGTTGGTGGAACCGCCCATGGCGATGTCCAGGGTCATGGCGTTTTCGAACGCCTTGAAGTTGGCGATGTTGCGCGGCAGCACCGACTCGTCGTTCTCACCGTAGTAGCGCTTGCACAGCTCGACGATGGTCCGGCCGGCCTGGAGGAACAGCTGTTCGCGATCGCTGTGGGTGGCGAGGGTCGAACCGTTGCCCGGCAGGGCCAGGCCCAGGGCTTCGGTCAGGCAGTTCATCGAGTTGGCGGTGAACATGCCGGAGCACGAACCGCAGGTCGGGCAGGCGCTGCGCTCGTACTCGGCAACCTTCTCGTCAGAAGCGCTGGAGTCGGCGGCGATCACCATGGCGTCGACCAGGTCGAGGCCGTGGCTGGCGAGCTTGGTCTTGCCGGCTTCCATCGGGCCGCCGGAGACGAAGATCACCGGGATGTTCAGGCGCAGGGCGGCCATGAGCATGCCCGGGGTGATCTTGTCGCAGTTGGAGATGCACACGATGGCGTCGGCGCAATGGGCGTTGACCATGTATTCGACGGAGTCGGCGATGATCTCGCGGCTCGGCAGCGAATAGAGCATGCCGTCGTGGCCCATGGCGATGCCGTCGTCCACGGCGATGGTATTGAATTCTTTCGCTACGCCGCCGACACGTTCGATTTCCCGGGCAACCAGTTGGCCGAGGTCCTTGAGGTGGACGTGGCCCGGTACGAACTGGGTGAAGGAGTTGGCAATGGCGATGATCGGCTTCTTGAAGTCGTCATCCTTCATCCCCGTGGCGCGCCACAAGGCACGGGCGCCGGCCATGTTGCGGCCATGGGTGGATGTTTTCGAGCGGTAATCAGGCATGGAGCACTCCGGGCGGCTAATCAGGTACTTATCAGGTATCAATGGGGAAGTGAGCTTCTGTCGACGTCTGGAGCACCCGGGTTTGGCCGTGTGTCCGCAAGTGGCTGATGACTTTGCAGGATCACTGCGCGCCTCAGCATGAGCTCATAAACCCGCCGGGGATGAATGGCGATGAATGTCGCGATTCTACACCGCTGGCGCCAGGATGAAATGACGCAAAGCGCTGATCGGGCGCCAATGTCGTGCGCGGGATGACGACTGGCAGGCTTCAGTCGGCCAACAACCCCCGGTAGCGATGCCGGACCAGGGCATTGAGTGCCAGCCCCAGCAGGCTAAGCAGGATCAGGCAGAGGGCCAGGGCCAGCTGTAAGTCCAGCGGGGTGAGGCTGATCACGGCACTGGTTAGCCCGCCGACAATAAAGATCAGTACGCTACCGGCCGAGGCGGACGTGCCGGCCTGCGCCGGAAATAGCGTCATGGCTTGGTTGTTGGCTGCCGCCCTGGCAATGGTCGTTCCGGCGGTGCAAACGATCATGGGCGCTAACAGAGTAGTGATCGACAAGCCTAGGTAATTGGCGAGCCCCAGCATCAGGAGGCCTGCGGCAAGGATCAGGCCCAGACCCGTGACGATTTGCGCCTGTGGATCGATTCGATTGCTCAGCACGGACGCCACCGCGCCCCCGCCGATATAGGCCAGACCATAGCCCAGCAGTACCAGCGAAAAAGCCTCGGGCGATAAGTGCAACCGGTCGATCAGGACCAGCGGTGAAATGACGATGAACGAAAAATGGCAGGAAAAAGCCAGCGCCGAGGTTAACCAATAAGCGACGAAACTGAAGTCACCGAAGACCTTTCGATAGGATGCGATGATATTGAAACGCCTGGGTTGACTGCCGGCCGGGGGGCATTCAAGCAAATGACAGGCGCTTGCGAATACGCCAGCTGCCAGGGCAATGAACACCAGGAAGCTGCCGCGCCAGCCCATCCAGCTTTGCAGCCCGGTGCCAGCCAGGGGCGAAACGGAAATAAAAATCCCGCCGCAGGTGACCAGCAAGACTCGCAATCGCTGCTGTTCCTGTCCGGTGAACAGGTCCTGGATCAACGCTTGGGACAGCACGAAACAACCGCACCCCAAGGCCTGGACGACACGGAAGAAGAGAAAGGACCAGTAACTGTCGGCGAGTACGCAACCTGTTGCTCCAACCGCTGAAACGGCGATCCCGATCAACAGCAGGTTTTTTCGTCCCATAACGTCGGAAAGCGGACCGATCAGCAGTTGCGAAAGGGCGATGCCCACCGCGAACAGGCTGACAGACAGGGCGATATCGGATGATGGGCTCTGAAAGTGTTCGGACAGTGCAGGGAACGAGGGCAGCACTACATCTATCGGAAACACGCCAAGCAAGGCCAGCGTCAGTAGCAAACCGACGGCAGCAGGTTTGCGGGTCTGCGTAAGGATCTTGGTGTCAGCCATCGATAAACCCCGCTTGAGAAAAAAGCTGTCGGTTGTGTTCGTTGTCGAAGAAGCGCGCCTTCTTCATGGCTGCGAACGTCGATACCGTGCCGGAGCGAAGCCGTTGTATATGGGCGTCTGGTTGCAAGAGATCTGCGATGATCAGTCGGGATGACTGCTCGTCGAAGCCTACGCTGGCAAGGCTACTCATTAGCCAGGACACGTCTGGTTCGAAATAAAGCCCTATGATCTCCAGTAACATCCTTGCGGCCTGATCGCGCTGTGGTGAGGCCAGGACGGCCCACAGAAACTGGAACACTTCGCTAAAGTAGCGACTGTGGCGTGCTTCGTCCTCAAGATGATTCCTGAGCATTCGGTACACCGTGGAAACCAAGCTTTCGCGGGTGATGGCCAGCAGCTCTTTGGCGATTATTGTTTCAGAGACGAATCCCATCAGGAACCATGCCAGGGGACGATGCGTCGAATGGATTGTGTCGATCATGCCCAGCAGCCGTTCAATGCGTCTCGGCGTTTGACGATCACCGATGCCATACATGGCGGCAACCTGCTCGGCTACTTCATTGGAGAACAGCGCGTGATAGCCTTCATCGGTATAGAGCTGCAGCGCGGCAGTTTTCATCATGTTCGGAATCGTCACGTCAAGTTCGCCATGAACGATGGTCTCCACGGAACGGTTGACGACCCGGTGTTCCAGCAACGTGGTGTAGTCTAAGAAATACACTAGGTGATTAGCCTCAAGACGCTGGACGATGGAACGTCCAGCTGCCTTGATCAGCGGGTGTTCGATATAGGGGACGAACGCCGGCGGGAACCAGTCCTTGACCCGCAGCTGTTGCTCCAGATCCTCGGGAAGGCGGTAGTCGTCCTTGCGCACGCGCACCGCTGCCTTGTTGTCCCAGTCGCCTAGGGTGTAGCAAGGCGTTTGCGTAAAGGTTGAGCCAGTCATGGGGTAATGTCCTGGGTATTGG
Source organism: Pseudomonas sp. Root401 (assembly GCF_001425105.1). NCBI lineage: Bacteria > Pseudomonadati > Pseudomonadota > Gammaproteobacteria > Pseudomonadales > Pseudomonadaceae > Pseudomonas > Pseudomonas sp. Root401. Next base: position 550,496 of record NZ_LMDO01000012.1, read on the forward strand.
CCAATGCCCTCAGTGCTTCGCAATGCACTTGCCCGTCGCCCCGGCCACAACCGACAAAAAACAATGGTTGCTCGGGACTTTCTTTAAGTCCCAGCAGTTGTTCCACCTTGCAATCGGTTAGCGCTCCGGTCAGCCACGTATCGAGTCCAAGACCGGTCGCGACCATCAGGAATACCTGAGACACGTGTCCCACTTCGATAAAAGCCATCCGATAGGTGCGGGAGTGTTCGTATTTCCACCAGAGTTTGTCGAATCGGGAGGTGAGGAATAGCCCGAATGGCAGCGCATTGATGAAATGTTGTCCGCTTAACAACAGGCCCAAAGGTTCTGCCGGTAGCGGGCCGATCAGGCTCAAGGCATGTTTATCCGGGTAATAAGCGTAGACACCGGCTTTCAACCCCTCGACGTTGCGCACGTAAAGGTAGCCATCGCAGGCATTCAAACCTCCACCAGAGGGACTGCTGCGTCGCGCGCCCAAGGTTTCCGGCTGCTCAGCTCCGGGAACGAAAGGTCGTTCGTTCAGGTAACCTAGCGTCAGATAAAGCAGGGTGCTGACCTGCTTTAGCGAAATGGACTCTTCGCTGAATGAGCGAGACGTGCGGCGGTCGACAAGCGTCTGCGCCAGAGAAACCTCCTGGAGGTCCTCCCACGAGCAGGGCGAAAGGAAAATAAGCTCGCTCAAGTCCGGTTTTATCTTGGCCGGAGGTGCTGGCGACTCGAGGACTTCGTTGCAATGTTCCAGATAAAGCTTTGCCCATTCGTTCACGTTTTGGGGAACAGTTTCGCAAGGAATATTTTTTGTGCCGATATGGAATATCTTAGACAATGAATCCCATTTCCAATCTAAAGATTTTTTGGGTTCTGCTATAAGTATCCCAGCTTCTAATAGATCGACATCAATGGGATTGTGCTTGTCGAATAAAGTGGGGTCACTAATGAGTTGAGCTAGACGTGTAGAATAGTCGAGTTCGAGTTCATGCTGGGTGTGGTGTTCGTAGTTCCAGACAATCTGGCATGGCGGGTGCGCAAGTATAAAGAGGCTCGGATTTATATACATTGATTTTGATCCCGCAGTGGCTCATAAGTTGAATGGGGCTGAGTTGCCGGCACTCCTCGGCCCCACTTATTACTTACTTAGCGGCTTTTGGAACGATCAGGCTCGCCAGGTTTGCAATTTTATTAGCTTCTAGATGAATTGTTTTCATTGTTAAACTCCTTTACTTTGTTGATGTGTTTTTTCTATGGGGTGTCACTTGCGTTGTGACAGTTTGATCATAGTTATTAATGAGTAATTGGCAAATAAATTTTGAGTAGGAAAGTTCTAATAATGTCGTGGGGAGCTTCTTACAGAAACTTCAATGCAGTACTTTCCAGACGCGCAAAAAAAATCGCAGCCAAGGCTGCGATCAGAATGCAATTGGAGTGTGCGGGGCACAGCGCTACGGCCCTGGCCCCGTCCGGCCTCAGCTGTTGGGCAACAACCGGCAGGTGATGCTCTTGATGTAGCGGGTTTCGGCAATGGCCGGGTGTACCGGATGGTCTGGCCCCTGGCCGCCGCGTTCGAGCAGTTGAATGTTGCGGTCCAGGTGGCGAGCGCTGGTCAGCAGGATGTTTTGCAGGTCGTCTTCGGGCAGGTGCATCGAACACGACGCGCTGACCAGGATGCCGTCCTTGCTGAGCAGGCGCATGGCTTGTTCGTTGAGGCGGCGATAGGCGCCTTCACCGTTTTTCAGGTCTTTCTTGCGCTTGATGAAAGCGGGTGGGTCGGCCACGATCACGTCGAAACGTTCTTCGCTGGCCTTGAGCTCCTTCAGGGCTTCGAACACGTCGCCCTCGATGCAGGTCAGCTTCTCGGCGAAGCCGTTCAGCGCGGCGTTGCGCTCGACACCGTCGAGGGCGAAGGCCGAGGCATCGACGCAGAACACTTCACTGGCGCCGAACGCCGCGGCTTGCACGCCCCAGCCGCCGATGTAGCTGAACAGGTCCAGGACGCGCTTGCCCTTGGCGTACGGGGCCAGGCGTGCGCGGTTCATGCGGTGGTCGTAGAACCAGCCGGTTTTCTGGCCTTCCATGACCGGCGCTTCGAACTTCACGCCGTTCTCTTCCAGGGCGACCCATTCCGGCACCAGGCCGAACACGGTCTCGACGTAGCGGTTCAGGCCTTCGGCGTCACGGGCCGCGGAGTCGTTCTTGAACAGGATGCCGCTGGGCTTGAGCACCTGGGTCAGGGCGGCGATCACGTCGTCCTTGTGGGCTTCCATGGTGGCCGAGGCGATCTGCACCACCAGGATGTCGCCGAAACGGTCGACCACCAGGCCTGGCAACAGGTCGGAATCACCGTAGACCAGGCGATAGAACGGCTTGTCGAACAGCCGCTCGCGCAGGGACAACGCCACGTTGAGGCGATGCACCAGCAGGGACTTGTCCAGCGGCAGCTTCACGTCGCGGGACAGCAGCCGGGCGCAGATCAGGTTGTTGGGGCTCATCGCAACGATGCCCAGCGGCTTGCCGCCGGCGGCTTCGAGGATGGCCTGGTCGCCGGCCTTGAAGCCGTGCAGCGGGGTGGCGGCTACATCGATTTCGTTACTGTAGACCCACAGGTGGCCGGCGCGCAGGCGACGGTCGGCGTTGGCTTTGAGGCGCAGGCTAGGCAGGGACATGACGTCGCTCCGGAAAAAAGAGCGGGAGTATACCGTGTTGCAACCTTGGCGGGGCTCGTGGTGGACATGTGGTGAGCAAGCACACTCTCGCTTGGCCATAGAAGCTATGTAGAAGCTATGTAGAAGCTATGTAGAAGCTGTGTAGGAGCTGTCGAGTGAAACGAGGCTGCGATCTTTCCCCAGACACTTGAATCGTAAGTCAAGATCAAGATCAAGATCAAGATCAAGATCAAGATCAAGATCAAGATCAAGATCAAGATCAAGATCAAAAGATCGCAGGCTTCGCCAGCTCCTACACAGAGCGCAGCAGGCTCAGGCGGACAACGCGCTGATCAACTCGCGGTTGAACGCCGGAATGTCATCGGGCTGACGGCTGCTGATCAACGTGCCGTCCTTGACCACTTCCTTATCGACCCAGTTCGCGCCGGCGTTGACCAGGTCATCCTTGAGGGTCTTGTAGCTGGTCATGGTCTTGCCCTTGACCAATCCGCTCGACACCAGCAGCCAGCCGCCATGGCAAATCACCGCGATGGGCTTGCCCGCCGCCTCGAAGCCCTTGACCAGTTTCTGGGCCTCGGCGTCGATGCGGATGGTGTCGGAGTTCTGCACGCCACCGGGCAGCACCACGGCGTCGTACTGTTCGACATTGGCGGCCTTGAAGGTCAGGTCGATCCGGAAGTCGTCGGCCGGCTGGTCATGGTTCCAACCTTTGACCTGGCCTTCGCGGGCCGAAACGATGTCTACCTTGACGCCGGCCTGTTCCAGCGCCCGTTGGGGGCCGGTCAGTTCGGCCTGTTCAAAACCATCGGTCACGAGGATGGCGACACGTTTGTTGTTCAGGGAGCCAGGCATGAAAAATCTCCTCAAGCTGAGTGGCTGGATTGCCGACTCAAGCCTTATGCAGGCTTGGCTGTCGGCCCTGTAAAGTCCGAAGCCGATGCCTGAAGGAAAGTTCCGCCGATCTACCCGGCGGTGTATCGGATCCATCTTTAAGGGTTAGAATCCCCGCCTGACACCGGAGTGTGTACTCATGTCCAAAGAACTTTCCGCCGAACAGATCCAACAGTCCTTGCAAGGCATCAGCGTGCCGCCCCAACCGCAGATCATGGTGGATCTGCAGATGGAGCAGTACATGCCCGACCCGGACCTGGAGACCATCGCCAAGCTGATCTCCCACGACCCGGGCCTTTCCGGGGCCTTGCTCAAGATCGTCAACTCGCCGTACTACGGCCTGCGCAACAAGATCACCTCGATCCAGCGCGCGGTGAACCTGTTGGGCAGTCGTTCGATCATCAACCTGATCAATGCACAGTCGATCAAGGGCGAGCTGCACGACGACGCCATCGTTACCCTGAACCGCTTCTGGGATACCGCCCAGGATGTGGCGATGACTTGCCTGACCCTGGCCAAGCGCGTCGGTCTGGAAAACGGTGACGAAGCCTATGCACTGGGGTTGTTCCACGACTGCGGCGTGCCGTTGATGCTCAAGCAGTTCCCCAACTACATGGGCGTGCTGGAAGAGGCCTACGCCAATGCCAGCGCCGAGTGCCGGGTGGTGGACACCGAGAACCGTGAGTTCAACACCAACCATGCCGTGGTCGGTTACTACACCTCCAAATCCTGGCGCCTGCCGGATCACGTCAGCCAGGCCATCGCCAACCACCACAACGCCCTGGCGATCTTCAGCGACGAGTCTTCACGCAACAACAGCCAGTTGAAGAACCTGCTGGCGATCCTGAAGATGTCCGAGAACATCTGTGCGTCCCACCGGGTGCTCGGCAATCAGGCCGAAGACCACGAGTGGGATAGCGTCGGGAGCCTTGTGCTCGATTACATCGGGTTGTCGGAATACGACTTCCAGACCCAGAAACAGGAAATTCGCGACCTCGCCACTCGTTGAGTGCGGGGCTTCGCCTGACTCGAGAGCCTCATGCCAGAACTGCCGGAAGTCGAAACCACCCGTCGCGGAATCGCGCCCCATCTTGAAGGCCAGCGGGTCAGTCGCGTGGTGGTCCGCGACCGCCGCCTGCGCTGGCCGATCCCGGAAGATCTCGACGTGCGGCTTTCGGGCCAGCGCATCGTGCAGGTGGAGCGGCGGGCCAAGTATCTGTTGATCAATGCCGAGGTCGGCACGTTGATCAGCCACTTGGGCATGTCCGGCAACCTGCGCTTGGTGGAAGTCGGCATGCCGGCCGCCAAGCACGAGCATGTGGACATCGAGCTGGAATCCGGCCTGGCCTTGCGCTACACCGACCCGCGACGCTTTGGCGCGATGCTCTGGAGCCTCGACCCGTTCAATCACGAGCTGTTGATTCGCCTGGGTCCCGAGCCGTTGACCGACCTGTTCGATGGCGAACGGTTGTTCCAGCTTTCGCGGGGGCGTTCCATGGCGGTCAAGCCGTTCATCATGGACAACGCGGTGGTGGTGGGGGTGGGCAATATCTACGCGACCGAGGCCCTGTTCGCCGCCGGGATCGACCCACGCCGGGCTGCCGGAGGCATTTCCCGGGCGCGTTACCTGAAGCTGGCGATCGAGATCAAGCGCATCCTCACCCATGCCATCGAGCGCGGTGGCACCACGCTGCGGGACTTTATCGGTGGGGACGGCCAGCCCGGCTATTTCCAGCAGGAGCTATTCGTCTATGGCCGGGGCGGGGAGCTGTGCAAAGTCTGTGGCACGGGGCTGCGGGAAATCCGCCTGGGCCAGCGTGCGAGCGTCTGGTGTCCACGCTGCCAGAGCTGATTTGTCCTACGGTCTATAGTCAGTAGTATTTAGCCGAAGGATCGCCCATGAAACTGCTTCGACCTGTCGTTCTAGCGCTGCTGCTGAGTGTCGGTTTGCCTGCCCTGGCAAGCGACGGCAGCGGCGACCCGCGCTACACCATCCAGAACCCGCCGGCCTTCGCCATGCTCGGCGACCTGCTGATCGCCCGACCGCTGCTGCTGGCCGCCACAGTGATTGGCGCCGGGGCATTCGTGGTGTCGTTGCCCTTTACCGCGCTGGGCGGCGGGGTCGGCGATGCGGGCAAGGCGCTGGTGGTGGACCCGGCGAAGGCCACCTTTGTGCGGTGCCTGGGGTGTATTGGGGAGGGGTTTGAGCGGCAGGAGTAGTCGTCAGGTATGTGCATTTATGGTGTAGCTGCTGGCCCTATCGCGAGCAGGCTCGCTCCCACAGGGATCTACTGAGTTCACATGGTCTGTGTCCTAAGCAAATCCCTTGTGGGAGCGAGCCTGCTCGCGATAAGGCCGGTACAGACGCTAAAGAACTACCTGGCTCAAGCCTTGCCAGTAATCTTGCGATACTTCGCCATCAACTGTTCTTCAGTTTCCGGATGAGCCTCGTCCAGAGGGATGCAATCCACCGGGCAGACCTGCTGGCACTGGGGTTCGTCGTAATGGCCGACGCACTGGGTGCACAAGTTCGGGTCGATGACGTAGATCTCTTCGCCTTGGGAAATGGCCTCGTTCGGGCATTCGGGTTCGCAGACGTCGCAATTGATGCAGTCGTCGGTGATGATCAGGGACATGCAGGCTCCTGCCGGGGCGTTGGGCCCGGGCATATGAAAAACGTATGGGCGCAATTGTGCCGCATTGGCGAGCGCAGTGCACGCGGGCGCGATGGACTGCGCTGTGCTGGGCCGCGAAGTGGGTCGCAGCCCGCGGGTTATTTCTTGAAGCGCAGGGTCAGCGCATCGGCCACGGCCGGGTGGACGAACTTGGTGATATCTCCGCCCAACGCCGCGATTTCCCGGACCAGCGTCGAGGAAATGAAGGAGTAGCGCTCCGACGGCGTCAGGAACAGGCTCTCGACGTCCGGTGCCAGTTGGCGGTTCATGTTAGCCAGTTGGAACTCGTACTCGAAGTCCGAGACCGCCCGCAGGCCGCGCAGGAACACATTGGCGTTCTTTTCCTTGGCAAAGTGCGCCAAAAGCGTCGAGAAACCGACCACTTCCACGTTGGGCAGGTGCTTGGTGACCTCGCGGGCCAGTTCCACACGTTGTTCCAGCGGGAACAGCGGGTTTTTCTTCGGGCTGGCGGCGACGGCAATGATCACATGGTCGAACAGGCGCGCGGCGCGTTCGACCAGATCGCCATGGCCCTTGGTAATAGGGTCGAAGGTACCTGGGTACAACACTCGGTTCATCGCGTCGTCCTGGCGGGAGTCCGTTGGGGAGTCGGATGGTATCGCAGCCTTCTCGGTCGGCCAAGTCGGCTGTTGTGTAAGAAAGCACTATAGACGGTGCGAATAATCCGGATATTCATGGATTTTTCAGGCGTTCGGCCAGGGCCGTCGCCAATTGCGCGGTCAGCCCGTACACCGATAATTGCGGGTTGGCGCCGATACTGGTGGGGAACAGCGATCCGTCATGGATCGACAGGTTGGCCAGTTGGTGATGACGGCCAAGGCTGTCGGTGACGGCGGTTTTCGGATCTTCGCCCATGGCGCAACCGCCCATCACGTGGGCGCTGCCCAGGCGCGTGCGGTACAAGGCCAGGTCGAGTCCGTCGATCAGTGTGCGGGCTTCGGCCAGGGTCGTTACGTAGCGGGCATCGCTGTGCAAAGGCATGACTGCCTTGGCGCCGCCGGCAAACTGGATCTCGGCCATGCTGTGGAAGGCCCGGCGCAAGCCATCCCAGGCATACGGCGTAACGGGATAATCGAGCACGGGTGTGCCGTCGCTGCGCAACTCGACGCTGCCGCCGGGGCTGTCCGGATGAAAACCGTCGCGCAACAGCGCCAACATGGCGTGGGTATGGGGCAGTCGGGACATGTGCAAAGCGTTCTCGGGGCCGAACCCGCCCAATAGCGTGGCGGCGAGGGCCGGGTGCAAGGGCGGGACTTCAAGCTTGTAGGACATTTTGCCGGTGGTGCCGTCCTGCCATTGGAAATGATCCGAATAAATCGATTGCGGCGCGCCGTAGAACGGGTTGATCACCTCGTCGAATTGCCCGGCGGACATGTTCACCAAGTGCAGGAAGGTGCGTTTGCCCACGCGTTCATGCGGGTCTGGCGCATCGGAGCGCAGCAGCAATCCGGGGCTATTGATGCCGCCGCCCGCCAGCACGTAATGCCGCGCCTTGACGGTGATGCGCCGCCCGGTCGGCGCCACGCAACGTTCGTCCATGGCTTGGCACTCGAGGCCGATGACGGCATCGTTCTTGATCGTCAGACGCTCGGCCCGCGCCAGGTAAAGCAGCGCGCCGCCCTTGTCCAGGGTGGCCGGGATGGTGGTGACCAGCATCGACTGCTTGGCGTTGGTCGGGCAGCCCATGCCGCAATAGCCCAGGTTCCAGCAGCCGCGTACGTTGCGCGGGATGACGTGCCAGGCGTAGCCCAATTGTTCACAACCTTTGCGGATCACGTCGTTGTTGGCATTGGGCGGAATCAGCCATGGCGCCACGCCCAGGCGTTGTTCCATCTGCGCAAACCAGGGCGCCATTTCAGCACGACCGTGGCCTTTTACGCTGTGCTCGGCGGCCCAGTGGTCGAGGGTCTGGTCGGGCGTGCGGAAGCTGGAGGTCCAATTGATCAGCGTCGTGCCGCCGACGGCCCGGCCCTGGAGAATGGTGATGGCGCCGTCCTTGCTCATGCGCCCGAGGCCTTCCTGATACAGGCTGCTGTAGGCCTGGTCTTCGAGCAGCGTGAAGTCATGACTGGTCTTGAGCGGACCTTCCTCGATCAGCAACACGCGGTAGCCGGCGGCGCTGAGAATTTCTGCCGTGGTGCCACCGCCAGCACCGCTGCCGACGATGGCCACGTCCGCTTCCAGGGTCAGGTCCTGGGTCAGCTGCGCGCCGTTGTAGGTGGTCCAGCCACGGGCCAGGCCTTCGCGGAAGGGATCGGGTACGGGCATGTTCAGGGCTCTCTTATTGTTATGAGTTTGCGGTACCCCTGTGGGAGCGAGCCTGCTCGCGATGGCGTCGGATCAGCAGCAACTGTATTGACTGACGCACCGCAATCGCGAGCAAGCTCGCTCCCACAGGGTTTAACTTGGTTTTCAGACCGTTGGCGGTCCTGGATAGCCGCAGTGCGCCCAGGCTTCGGATTGGGTGTACCAGGCCATCATCACCAGTTGCAGCAACGAGCTGTGGCCTTGTCGCAGCAGGTCCAGCGAGCTGTTTTCCCACCGTTCGAGGAACTGGTGGATGTCATCGGCGCTGGCGTTTTCCCACGGGCCCCAGACCCCGGTCAGCGGCCCGCGGGTAATGCCCAGCGTGAGCACGTCGAACAGCTGGCGCGTGAGCTTGAGCATGGCGGGGGACAGGTGGGCCAGGCTGCTGTCCAGGCTTCGCAAGGTCGCGTCAGTGGCGGCAGTAATCTGTCCGACGGCCACTGCGCCATCCAGCATCACGGGGATGACGCTGCGTAAAAATGGCAGGTCGCTGTCGCGCAGGGCCGCCAGGCCGTTGGCCGGTTGGCTTGGCGAGCAACCGCTCAGGCTGGCGCCCACACCGACGGTGGCCAGGAAGGCGCTGGCGCCGAGGCCGAACTTCAGCAGGCCGCGCCGTGACAGCGCGGGTGTATCGGTGAGGCTTGGGTTCATTATTGTGATTACCCGGGAAGAGACGCGTCAGCGGACAAACAGCTTCTGGATCAGTTTCTGCAACGGCTTGCCGTAAGGGGGATAAATCAGCTTCGCGGCGTTGAACCGCTGTTTGGTCAGCACGCCCTTGGCCTTGCTGAAGGTCAGGAAACCCTCATGCCCGTGGTAATGCCCCATTCCCGAGGGGCCGATGCCGCCGAATGGCAAGTCGTCCTGGGCGACATGCAGCAGCGTGTCGTTCAAGCAGACGCCACCGGAATGGGTTTCGTGGAGTACGCGATTCTGTTCGGCCTTGTTGTAGCCGAAGTAGTAGAGCGCCAGCGGGCGGGGTCGCTGATTGATGTAGGCAAACGCCTGGTCCAGATGCTCGTAAGGCACGATGGGCAGCAGCGGGCCGAAGATCTCGTCCTGCATGACGGTCATTTCATCGCTGACGTTGAGCAGCAGGCTGTGGGCCATGCGACGGTCCTGGCCCTGGTCGAACAGTTCGATCAGCAGCGCGCCCTTGCTGGTGGCGTCGCTGATGTAGCCGTTGAGCCGCGCCAGCTGTCGTTCGTTGATGATTGCGGTGTAGTCCGGGTTGTTCGCCAGGGTCGGATAAAACCCGCGAACCGCCTCGCGATACGCTTCAACGAACCCGCCGACGCGGTTCTGCGGTACCAGCACGTAGTCCGGGGCGACACAGGTTTGCCCGGCATTCAGGGTCTTGCCGAAAGCGATGCGTTCGGCGGCGTCCTTGAGCGGCACATCGGTCGACACGATGGCCGGCGACTTTCCACCCAACTCGAGGGTGACCGGGGTCAGGTTTTCGGCAGCGGCACGCATGACATGCTTGCCGATGCTGGTGGCGCCGGTGAACAGCAGGTGATCGAAGGGCAGCTTGGAAAACGCCATGCCGATTTCCGCCTCGCCAAGCACCACGCAGACCAGGTCCTGGGGGAAGACCCGGGCCAACAATTGCTTGAGCAGCAAGCCGGTCGCCGGTGTCGATTCGCTGAGCTTGAGCATCACCCGGTTGCCCGCCGCCAGCGCCCCCGTCAGCGGCCCGATGGCCAGGAACAGCGGGTAGTTCCACGGCACGATGACGCCGACCACGCCCAGCGGCTGGTACACCACTTTGGCCGATGCCGGCTGGAAGGCCATGCCCACCTTGCGCCGGGAGGGTTTCATCCAACCCTGGAGATGTCGGCTGGCGTAATGGATTCCGTGCAGGCTTGGCATCAGCTCGGCCAGCAGTGTTTCGTCGGCGCTGCGGTGGCTGAAATCCTGGCTGATGGCGTCGATCAAGGCTTGTCGTTCGTTGCTCAATACCTCGCGCAGTGCCTTGAGCCATTGTCGGCGCTGTTCGGCTGGGGGCCTTGGATGGGCGGCGTAGGCCTGGCGCTGGGCATCGAAGAGAGACTGCAGCTCGTCCAGTTGTTGTTGAGACTCGTGCAGGTAGGCAACGTCGGCAGGCATCGTCGGGCACCGGATATTATTAGAGTGAGTGTTTTCTAGAGCTTATACTCTAGAAAGTCAATGGCATCCGTAACGGCGATGGGTTTTTCCTGTGACCGATAGGTCGTAAGATGCCGATCAATGCCTTCGTCGAATTAAAGCCCAAACCATGGCCCCACGAATGAAAACCAGCGAGCGCATCGTGCAAAACAGCCTCGAGCTGTTCAACCAGCAAGGCGAGCGCAGCGTCAGCACCAACCACATTGCCGCCCACATGGACATGTCGCCGGGCAACCTCTATTACCACTTCCCCAACAAGCAGGCGATCATCGCCGTGTTGTTCAGTGAATACGAGAACCTGGTGGACAGTTTCTTGCGCCCGCCCCAGGGCCGCGCGGCCACGGTGGAAGACAAGCGTTTCTATTTGCAGGAGCTGCTGGCGGCCATGTGGCGCTACCGTTTTCTGCACCGGGATCTGGAACATCTGCTCGACAGCGACCCGGACCTTGCGGCGCGCTATCGACGGTTCTCCCAGCGCAGCCTGATCCACGGCACTGCTATTTATGAAGGCTTCGTTGCCGCCGGCATCCTGAAGATGGACCGGGTGCAGATCGAGTCCCTGACCCTCAACGCCTGGATCATTCTTACGTCCTGGGTGCGGTTCCTGTGCACCACGCGGGAAAACTTCAGCCACCTGAGCGAGCAGGCCATCAAGCGTGGCGTGTATCAGGTGCTGGTGTTGGAGGCCGGTTTCGTGACCGATCAGGCCCGCGAAGAGGTGGATGCACTGTTCAAAGAGTATTACGTCCCCCTGGCCCAGACCCTGGAGGAAGGGCAGTAGGATCGACCCCCGACTTAGCCACAGGAGCTCACCATGCCCATTGCGCAACTCATCAGCCCTCAAGCCCTCGAACAGCGGCGATCACAGCCCGGGCTGGTCATCCTCGATTGCCGTTTTGCCCTGGAAGACCCCGATTACGGTCAGCGCAGTTATGCCGAGGGCCACATCGCCGGTGCAGCGTTTGCGGACCTTGAGCGTGACCTGAGCGGGCCGGTGACCAAAGGTGTGACCGGGCGTCATCCGCTGCCGGAGCCCGAGGCGTTGATCGAGCGCCTCAAGGCCTGGGGGATCGATAACGATAGCGATGTCGTGCTGTACGACGACGGTCCCGGCGCCTATGCCGCGCGGGCTTGGTGGTTGCTGGCCTGGCTGGGCAAGCGCGATGGCGTGTACATCCTCGATGGTGGGCTCAAGGCCTGGCACTCCGCTGGCTTGCCTTTGAGCCTGGATCCGCCGCAGAACAGTCGCGGAACCTTCAGCGGGGCACCGGATGCGAACTTGGTGCTCAGCGCCCAAGCGCTGCAACAACGCCTCGGCCAACCGGACATGACCCTGCTGGATGCCCGGGCATTGCCGCGTTTCAAAGGTGAAGTCGAGCTGATCGACCCGATAGCCGGGCATATCCCGGGCGCCCAGTGCGCGGCCTTCACCGACAACCTGGGTGCCGATGGCCGCTTCTTGCCGGCCGACCAGCTCAAGCAGCGCTTCGCCGAAAAACTGGGCGAGCGCTCGCCCACCGACCTGGTGGCCTATTGCGGCTCCGGCGTGACGGCGTGTCATAACCTGTTTGCCTTGTGCCTGGCAGGCTATCCGCTGGGGGGGCTGTACGCCGGCTCGTGGAGTGAGTGGATCAATGATCCCCAGCGGGGAGTGGCGACGGGCGAATAACAAACACCCGGAACCAATGTGGGAGCGGGCTTGACCGCAGATTTATAGGCAACCCAGATACCCTGTGGGAGCAAAGCTTGCTCGCGATGGCGGCCTGACATTCAACATCTTCACTGACTGCCATACCGCTTTCGCGAGCAAGCCCGCTCCCAAAGGGGATGTGTGTTGGTCATGAACCATAGCGCTCAGCCGCGCCCCAGGCTGGCCAGCCAATCGGGAATCCGCCGCTCCAGGTAATACCCCGGGCGCCGCAGGGTTCCGTCGACAAACCCCACATGCCCGCCCCGGGCGTGCAGTTCAATCCGGGTCGAGGCGGATAATTCGTCCGGTTCTGGCAGACTGTGAGGAAACACAAAAGGATCGTCGGCGGCCTGGATGACCAGGGTCGGCGTGCTGATACCAGCCATGAAATAACGGCTGGAGGCACGGCGGTAGTAATCCGCGGCATCGGAGAACCCGTGCAGCGGCGCCGTCACCCGGCCGTCAAAATCCCAGAAGGTGCGCATGTTTTCCAACGGGCCAAGCGCCGCCAGGGTCGCCAGGCCTTCGTGGCGTCCGTCGTGCTGGAACTGGCGTTGCTTGTTGCGCACATAGGCCACGAGCTGACGCATGAAATGCGCCTGGTAGAACCTGGAAAATCCCTGGCCGATGCGATCGGCACACTGGTCGAGGCGAAACGGCACCGAGACCGCCACCGCCCCTTGCAACTGGCTGTCGCGGCCGGTTTCCCCCAGGTGCTTGAGCAGCACATTGCCGCCCAGTGAATAACCCACCGCAAACAGTGGCGCCAGGGGGCGTCGGGCGCGCAAGTGGGTGATGGCGGCGGCCAGGTCTTCGCTGACGCCCGAGTGGTAGCTGCGGGGCAACAGGTTCGGCTCACCCGAGCAGCCACGCCAGTTCAAGGCTGCACTGGCCCAACCCTGGCGACCAAGGGTCTGTTGCAGCCCGGCCACGTAAGGCGAGTTGGAAGAGCCGGTCAGCCCGTGAAGCACCAGCACCAGTGGTGCCTCGGCGCTGTGGGGGCCGTGCCAGTCAAGGTCGAGGAAATCACCGTCTTCCAGCCACAAGCGCTCGCGTTGGCGCTCGATGTGGGTGGTCTGGCGCCACAATGGGCCCCAGAGGGTTTGCAAGTGCGGGTTGCCAAGGCCCGGGGCAGGGACGAAACGTTCGGATGCGGCGGACATCATTATTATTCTCGATGCACTGGTCAGCCGTTCAGTCAATGTCCTTTGCCAAACGCTGCCACAACGCGTAATACACCCGTCCGGATTTCTGCTCGCGATGCAAGCGCCAATTGCCCGGCAAGCCCAGGGTGGACGGGGCAGTCTCGCTTTCAGTGTAGACCCAGGCATCCTCGGCCAACCACTGACGTTCCTCGAGCAAGGCGCAGACCGTCGGCAACAGGTTCTGGTTGAAAGGCGGGTCGAGGAACACCAGGTCGAAAGGCGTCGCCGGTTGGCTGTCCAGGTAGCGCAGGGCGTCGGCGGTCTGCACCTGGCCGACGGTGCAGCGAAGCGTGCCCAGGTGTTCTTTCAGGCTGGAGACCGCCAGGTTGCTGGCGTCCAGCGCCTGGCCCATGGCGGCGCCACGGGACAGGGCCTCGAGAAACAGCGCGCCGCTGCCGGCGAACGGGTCGAGCACCCGGGCACCTGCCACATAGGGTGCGAGCCAGTTGAACAGGGTTTCGCGCACGCGGTCGGGAGTGGGGCGCAGGCCCGGGGCATCCGGGAAGCTCAGGCGCCGGCTGCGCCATTCGCCGCCGATGATGCGCAACTGGTTCACACCATTGTGCACGGGTTTCTTGCTGGTATTCGATGGGCGGGCCATTAGTGCTCCGGAACCCCGAGCGGCTGCTCGGCAGGTTTGTCAGTGGGGGGCGGCAGCGGCTTTTGCGGCACGCTCGGACCGGCGGTGACGATGACCATTTTATCGGTGCTCAAGTGCTTGTTCAGCGCGGCCTTGACTTGCTCGACCGTCAGTTCCTGGGACTGACGCATGAAGTCCTCCAGGTAGCTCAGCGGCAAGTCATAGAAACCCATGGCGCCGAGCTGGCCGACGATGTCCGCATTGCTGGCGGTGGACAGCGGGAAGCTGCCGGCCAACTCACGCTTGGCGTCATCGAGTTCTTTCTGGGTGGGACCGTTCTTGAGGTAGTCGGCGAACACGTCTTGCACCAGTTTCAAGGTGCCTTCGCTCATCTCCGCACGGGTCTGCAGGTTGATCATGAACGGGCCGCGGGCTTGCATCGCCGTGAAGCCGGAGTACACGCCGTAGGTCAGGCCGCGCTTTTCCCGCACCTCGGTCATCAGCCGAGTGCCGAAGCCGCCACCGCCGAGGATCTGGTTGCCCAGGGACACGGCGGCATAGTCCGGATCGTCGCGGTCGATGCCCAGTTGCGCGAGCATCAGGTTGGTCTGTTTGGACGGGAATTCGATGTGGCCAATGCTCGCCTTGGGCTCCATCGGTGGCGGGGTTTTCGCCAGGGCCGGGCCTTTGGGCAACGCGGCGGATACCTGGTTGGCAACCGCTTCGGCTTCGGCGCGGGACAAATCCCCCACCAGCGCGATCACTGCGTTGCCGGCGGCATAGGCCTTGGCGTGGAAAGCCCGGGCCTGGGCCAGGGTGATCGGTGGGATGCTGTCGGCGGTGCCGTCGCTGGAATGGGCATAAGGATGCTCGCCGTACAGGCGCTTCATCAGTTCGAGGCCGGCCAGTTTGCCTGGGTTCTGTTTCTGGTATTCGAAACCGGCGAGCATCTGGTTCTTGATGCGGGCGAAGGAGTCGGCAGGGAAGGTCGGTTTGCCGACGACCTCGGCGAACAGCTTCAATGCCGGCTCACGCTTGTCGGTTGCGCTGAGACTGCGCAAGGAGGCCACGGCCATGTCCCGGTAGGCGCCGTTGCCGAAGTCTGCACCGAGGCTTTCGAAGCCTCGGGCAATGGCGCTGACGTCCTTGCCGGCCACGCCCTCGTTGAGCATGGCGTTGGTCAGCAGGGCGAGGCCGGGGGCTTCGCCGTCCTGGCTGCTGCCAGCGGCGAAGGTCAGGCGCAGGTCGAACATTGGCAATTCCCGGGCTTCGACGAACAGCACCTTGGCGCCGTCGGCGGTTTTCCAGGTCTGCACGTCGAGCTGGCGGTGGCTGGGGGCCTTACCGTCCAGTTCCGCCAATGATTGCAGCTGTTTGCCGGACTTGGCGTTATCCAATGCCTGGCTGGCGGTGACGTCGGTGGTCGGCGACAGATAGAACGCCAGGGAGCCGGCCAGGACGATGAGCGCCAGGCCGATCAGCACCGGGCGCCGTGATTTGCGCTCACTCATGAGCTTTCTCCTCGGGCAGGACATGCGCAACGCTCAGGCGCGAGCGGGTGAAATACAGCTGGGCTGCCTTCTGGATATCTTGCGGGGTCACGCTTTGCAGTTCGGCGAGTTCGGTGTCCATCAGCTTCCAGGACAAACCGACGGTCTCCAACTGGCCGATGGCGGTGGCCTGGCTGGTGATCGAGTCGCGCTCATAGACCAGGCCGGCGATGACCTGGGCGCGCACGCGTTCCAGTTCTTCGGCGGTCGGCGCGGTGGTTTTCAACTGTTCAAGCAAGCGCCACAGGCCGGCTTCGGCTTGGGCGATGGTTTTGTTTTTCTGCGTGTTGGGCGTCGCCGACAACGTGAACAACGTGTCGCCACGGGTGTAGGCGTCGTAGCTCGACGAACCGCCGGACACCAGCTCTTCGCCGCGCTCCAGCTGGGTCGGGATCCGCCCGCTGTAGCCGCCGTCCAGCAGGGCCGAGATCAGCCGCAGCGCGTTGACTGAACCCTTGTCCGTCGCGGTGGCGATGCTCGGCACATTGAAGGCCAGTATCACGCTGGGCAGTTGGGTCTGCACATGCAGGGTGATCTGGCGCTCGCCGGGTTCGGCCAGTTCCAGGGGGATTTTCGCCACCGGCACCGCGCGCCGGGCAATCGGGCCGAAATAGCGCTGGGCCAGGGACTTGACCTCGTCCGGCGTCACGTCGCCGACCACCACCAGGGTCGCGTTGTTCGGGGTGTACCAGGATTCGTACCAGTGACGCAGCTCCTCGACGGTCATCCGGTCCAGGTCGGCCATCCAGCCGATGGTCGGCGTGTGGTAGCCGCTGGCCGGGTAAGCCATGGCCTTGAAGCGCTCGTAGGCCTTGGACATGGGCTTGTCGTCGGTGCGCATGCGGCGCTCTTCCTTGATCACCTCGATCTCGCGGCTGAACTCCTCCGGCGGCAGGCGCAGGCTGGCCATGCGGTCGGCTTCCAGTTCGAAGGCCACGCCCAGGCGGTCGCGGGCCAGTACCTGGTAATAGGCGGTGAAGTCATCGCTGGTGAAGGCGTTCTCTTCGGCGCCGAGGTCGCGCAGGATCAGCGACGCTTCGCCGGGACCGACTTTTTCACTGCCCTTGAACATCATGTGCTCAAGGGCGTGGGACAAACCGGTCTGGCCTGGCGTTTCGTAGCTGGAGCCAACCTTGTACCAGACCTGGGAGACCACCACCGGCGCACGATGGTCTTCGCGCACGACGACCTTCAGGCCGTTGTCGAGGGTAAATTCGTGGGTGGGTTGTGGGTCGGCAGCCAAGGCTGAAAAGGGCAGACAAACTGTGCTGAGCAGCAGGCCTGCGGCGCGGCGGGCAAGAGCATTCATTCGTGTTTAAACCTGTTGGGTTGCCTGCTAGGTCTTAGCGTCGGCAGGCGAGAGGGTGCTAGGATAACGGTCCGTTTTACTGGCGGCCACGCCTATCGGGCCTTTTATCGGCCCGGGGTTGTCTGGGTTCCCCGGAGAAACATCGGGTTTGCTCGTTGATCCCGGCGTTTTCGCCGATGATGCCGTACCAGTCCTTCGAAAAAATCGACTTTGGGGTGTCCTTGGGACGCCTCGACAAAATGTTGCGCGTGAACAAGCTGGATGAAACGCAGTCTGTTCAGCATTGAATATTTATCACCGAGGCGCCCTTGTGGCGCGTCGCTACCGTGAGATAGCCGTCCTCCATGTTTGGTTCCAACGACGACAAGAAGACCCCAGCTGCGGCTGGCGAGAAAAAAGGCCTGTTCGGATGGCTGCGCAAGAAGCCGCAGGAAACCGTCGTCGAACAGCCACAACCGCTGCCTGAGCCCGCCGCCGAGGCCGTGGCCGAAGAAACCGCGCCCATCGTCCTGCCGATTGCCGAGCCGGTGCTGCAACCGGTCGAGCTTGAGACCGCTGCTGAGCCGGTGGCCGAGCAACCGCTGACCCCGCCCTCCGAGCAAACCCCCTGGCTGACCTTGCCGGTGGCGGAAGAGCCGGTCGCGCTGGTCGAGGAAACGGCGCCCCATATCACCCCGCCGATTCCAGCGTCGACGCAGGTTGTCGAGGCGCCAGTCGTCGACGCTGTCATTGAGCCGCCGGTTGCCGTCGTTGCACCCGTGGTTGCGCAAGCCGCGCCCGAGCCGGCACCTGCCCTGTTGGAAACCATCGCCCCCGTCGAGCCCGTCCGTAGCGCCGAGGAAAACAAGGTCGGCTTCTTCGCCCGCCTCAAGCAGGGCCTGTCCAAGACCAGCGCCAGCATCGGCGAAGGCATGGCCAGCCTGTTCCTGGGCAAGAAAGTCATCGACGACGAATTGTTGGAGGACATCGAAACTCGCCTGCTGACCGCCGACGTCGGTGTCGAGGCCACCTCGGTGATCATCCAGAGCCTGACCCAGAAGGTCGCGCGCAAGCAGCTGACCGACGCCGATGCACTGTACAAATCCCTGCAAGGCGAGCTGACCAGCCTGCTCAAGCCGGTGGAAAAACCGCTGGTGATTGCCTCGCAGAACAGGCCGTTCGTGATCCTGGTCGTCGGTGTCAACGGTGCTGGCAAGACCACCACCATCGGCAAGCTGGCCAAGAAGCTGCAGCTCGAAGGCAAGAAAGTCATGCTGGCGGCGGGCGACACCTTCCGCGCCGCCGCGGTCGAACAGCTGCAAGTGTGGGGCGAGCGCAACAAGATCCCGGTGATTGCCCAGCACACCGGCGCCGACTCCGCTTCGGTGATTTTCGACGCCGTGCAGGCCGCCAAGGCCCGTGGCATCGATGTGTTGATCGCCGACACGGCCGGTCGCCTGCACACCAAAGACAACCTGATGGAAGAATTGAAGAAGGTGCGCCGAGTGATCGGCAAGCTCGACGCCGACGCACCTCACGAAGTGCTGCTGGTGCTGGACGCCGGTACCGGCCAGAACGCCATCAACCAGGCCAAGCAATTCAACCAGACCGTCGAACTGACCGGGCTGGCCCTGACCAAGCTCGACGGCACCGCCAAGGGCGGGGTGATTTTCGCCCTGGCCAAGCAGTTCGGCCTGCCTATCCGCTATATCGGCGTGGGTGAAGGCATCGACGACTTGCGCACTTTTGAAGCCGAGCCCTTTGTCCAGGCACTGTTTGCCGAACGGGAGCATTCATGATTCGTTTCGAACAGGTCGGTAAACGCTATCCGAACGGTCACGTCGGCTTGCATGAGCTGAGCTTTCGGGTCCGTCGGGGCGAGTTTCTGTTTGTCACCGGCCATTCCGGCGCCGGTAAAAGTACCTTGCTGCGCCTGCTGCTGGCGATGGAACGGCCCTCCACCGGCAAACTGCTGTTGGCCGGCCAGGACCTGAGCACCATCAGCAATGCCCAGATCCCCTACCTGCGGCGGCAGATCGGCGTGGTGTTCCAGAATCACCAGTTGCTGTTCGATCGCACGGTGTTCAACAACGTGGCGTTGCCGTTGCAGATCCTGGGCCTGTCCAAGGCCGAGATCATCAAGCGCGTGGACTCGGCCCTGGAGCGTGTGGCCCTGTCGGACAAGACCGACCTGTACCCGGGCGACCTGTCCACCGGCCAACAGCAACGCGTCGGCATCGCCCGCGCCATCGTCCATCGCCCGGCCTTGCTGCTGGCGGACGAACCCACCGGTAACCTCGACCCGCGCCTGGCGGCGGAGATCATGGGCGTATTCGAAGACATCAACCGCCTGGGCACCAGCGTGCTGATTGCCAGTCACGACCTGGCGTTGATCGCGCGTATGCGCCACCGCATGCTCACGTTGCAGCGCGGACGCCTGATTGGTGACGGGGAGGCTGGCGTATGAGTGCTACTCGCAGCCCGAAAGTGGCCGAACGCGTGGCCCCGAAGGCCTCCGATCCGCAGCCGCAAAAGAAAAAACGCGACGATGACGACGGCCCGGACTTCGCCACGCTGCTGCGCGCCTGGATCGAAAGCCATCGCGCCAGCCTGCTGGACAGCCTGCGGCGCCTGGGCAAGCAACCCATCGGCAGCTTCTTTACCTGCATGGTGATGGCGGTTGCCCTGAGCCTGCCCATGGGCCTGTCATTATTGCTAAGTAATGTGGAGCGCCTGGGCGGCTCCTGGCAGCGCGCGGCGCAGATTTCCCTGTACCTGCAGATGGACGCGAGCCCCGGCGAAGGCCAGGCGTTGCGCGAGCAGATCAAGGCCATGCCGGGCGTGGCCGATGCCGAATACATCGGGCGCGAACAGGCGCTTGAGGAATTCCAGCAGCAGTCCGGCCTGGGCGAAGCCCTCAAGGAACTGCCGGAGAACCCGCTGCCGGGCGTGGTGCTGGTGACGCCAAATGAAGTCGACAAGCCGACCCTTGAAGCATTAAGACAAAGACTTTCCGAGTTGCCGAAGGTACAACAGGCGCAACTTGATCTAGTCTGGGTCGAGCGTCTTGCGGCGATCCTCAAGCTCGGCGACCGGTTTGTCTTCGGTCTGACGGTGCTGCTGGTTTCTGCATTACTTTTGGTGATAGGCAATACCATTCGTCTTCATATTGAAAACCGCCGCACCGAGATAGAAGTGATTAAACTCGTCGGCGGTACGGACAGTTATGTACGCAGGCCCTTCCTTTATATGGGCGCGCTATATGGCTTCGGTGCCGGGATTCTGTCCTGGGGTGTATTGGCGTTCGGCCTGGATTGGCTGAACGATGCGGTAACAGGGCTGGCCGGTTTGTACGGCAGTGATTTCTCGCTGGCCGGTGTGCCAGCCGCCGACGGTCTGTCGCTCTTGCTTGGCGCGGTGCTGTTGGGTTATATCGGTGCATGGATTGCGGTCGCACGCCACTTGCGTGAGCTTGCGCCAAAATAAGTGTTTTTTTGCGTGTATTGACCTTTCAGTTTTTGTGGGAACTTGTCCTAGGGTTCCCGGTCAATTTTCGCAGTGCTGAACTGCACGAGTTATGTGAGTCGGAGGTTTTTTCGTATGACCACTTCTTTGCAACCTGCTTATGCTCTGGTCCCGGGTGCGAACCTGGAGGCCTATGTGCACACGGTCAACAGCATTCCATTGCTGACCCCCGAGCAGGAGCGTGAACTGGCCGAGAGTCTCTATTATGAGCAGGATCTTGAGGCGGCTCGGCAGATGGTGCTCGCCCACCTGCGTTTTGTCGTACATATCGCCCGCAGCTATTCCGGCTACGGGCTGGCCCAGGCCGACCTGATCCAGGAAGGCAACGTCGGCCTGATGAAGGCGGTCAAGCGTTTCAACCCGGAAATGGGTGTGCGCCTGGTGTCGTTTGCGGTGCACTGGATCAAGGCGGAAATCCACGAGTTCATCCTGCGCAACTGGCGCATCGTGAAAGTCGCGACCACCAAGGCCCAGCGCAAGCTGTTCTTCAACCTGCGCAGCCAGAAGAAGCGCCTGGCCTGGCTGAACAACGAAGAAGTCCATCGTGTTGCCGAGAGCCTGGGCGTAGAGCCTCGGGAAGTGCGCGAGATGGAAAGCCGCCTGACCGGCCATGACATGGCCTTCGACCCGGCCGCCGAAGCGGACGACGACAGCGCTTTCCAATCGCCGGCCAACTACCTGGAAGACCACCGGTACGACCCGGCGCGTCAACTGGAAGACGCCGACTGGAGCGACAACTCCAACACCAACCTGCACGAAGCCCTGGAAGTGCTGGACGAGCGCAGCCGCGACATCCTCTACCAGCGCTGGCTGGCCGAGGAAAAAGCCACGCTGCACGACCTGGCGCAGAAGTACAACGTGTCGGCCGAGCGGATTCGTCAGCTTGAGAAGAGCGCGATGAACAAGCTCAAGGTGTCGATCGCTGCCTGACTGCGATAGCGGCCATAAAAAACGCCCCGATCAGTGATGATCGGGGCGTTTTTGTGTGTGCGATGCAATCCCCTGCTGTGATCGTTCCCACGCTCTGCGTGGAAACGCATCCTGTGACGCTCCGCGTCACGCTTTGGGACGCGGAGCGTCCCGTGCTGCATTCCCACGCGGAGCGTGGGAACGATCATTTGCGGTGTCTTGGTTTACTGGGCCCAAGGCGCTCGCCGCGAATTATTGAGTTCCAGCAAATAACTGTCGCCCCCCAACTGGCTCATCTGCTGGCGAATCCAGCTCGCCCGCCGCAGTACGTAAGGGCTCGGCCGGCTGGCGCTCCATTTCCGCGGGTTGGGCAATACCGCCGCCAGCAGGCTGGCCTGTTGCCGGGACAAGGCGTCGGCGCTTACGCGAAAATGATGCCGTGCTGCCGCTTCGGCCCCGAACACGCCGTCATCCCACTCGACGCTGTTGAGGTACACCTCGAGGATCCGCTGCTTGGGCCAGAACACTTCGATCAGTGCGGTGAACCAGGCCTCCAGCCCCTTGCGCAGCCAACTGCGGCCCGACCACAGGAACAGGTTCTTGGACACTTGCTGGCTGAGGGTACTGGCGCCGCGAATCGAACCGCCACGCCCATTGTGGGCGAACGCGGCCTGGATCGCGCCGATGTCGAAGCCCCAGTGCTCTGGGAATTTCTGGTCTTCGCCAGCAATCACCGCCACTTTCAGGCTATCGGAGATCTGGTCCCAAGGCTGCCAGGTGCGTTGCAGGTCGATGGGTTCGCCGCCGAACCAGGATTCAACCTTGCGCTCGATCATCAGCGCCGTGAACGGCGGCGGTACCACCCGAAACAACAGCACGAGCACAACGCTGCCAACGGCGAACCAGAGCAGGGCTTTAAGGAATCGTCGAAATAATAAACGCAGCATAGAGATGGCTTGGCCGAACCCGTCGAGCGGGCCATTATACAGACCCTGTCCACCGAGTCTGACTGGAGTTCTCATGCTGCGTAGCTTTCTGATGCTGGCTGCTTTTTTCGGCTTCACGGGCGTGGCACTGGGGGCGTTTGCCGCCCATGGCCTGAAAGGCCGCCTGAGCGCCGACTACCTGGCGATTTTCCACACCGGTGTCACCTATCAACTGGTGCATACCCTGGCGCTGCTCGGTGTCGCGCTGCTGGCTACGCACATCCCCGGCCGAATCGTCACATGGGCCGGGACTTCGTTCGTGATTGGCATCCTGCTGTTCTCCGGCAGCCTGTATTTGCTGACCCTCACCGGGATCAGCAAGCTAGGCATCATCACCCCGTTCGGCGGTGTGGCCTTCCTGATCGGCTGGTTGTGCCTGGGCATTGCGGCCTGGCGCTTGCAACTTGCGGTTTGAAGCTTGTCGCTCGTAGCTGACCAAGGGGCTTGGGTCACCCAGACTGATCGGGCTAGAATGCCAGCCCCTAAAAATGATGGCGGCATCCTGCATGCGCATTCAGTTGAACGGCGAACCCCTTGATCTGCCCGACGGTGAAACCGTTGCGGCCCTGCTGACCCGTCTGGAACTCACCGGACGCCGCGTCGCGGTGGAACTCAACCTGGATATCGTCCCGCGCAGCCAGCACGCCGAAACCACGTTGAACGATGGTGACAGCGTCGAAGTGGTCCACGCCATTGGTGGCGGCTAGTCGCCTCGGTTTCGCAGCATTTCGCAAGAACCTCACCCCAACAGAGGATTTCCCATGAGCATCGTTCGTAGCGACAAGCCCTTCGTCCTGGCCGGTCGTACCTACCAGTCGCGTTTGCTGGTAGGCACCGGCAAATATCGCGACATGGAAGAAACCCGCCTGGCCATCGAAGCCTCGGGCGCCGAAATCGTGACCGTCGCCGTGCGCCGGACCAACATCGGCCAGAATCCGGGCGAACCGAACCTGCTGGATATCCTGCCGCCGGACCGCTACACCATCCTGCCGAACACCGCCGGTTGTTTCGACGCTATCGAGGCCGTGCGCACCTGCCGCCTGGCCCGTGAGCTGCTCGACGGCCACAACCTGGTGAAGCTGGAAGTGCTGGCGGACCAGAAAACCCTGTTCCCCAACGTGATCGAAACCCTCAAGGCCGCTGAAACGCTGGTCAAGGAAGGCTTCGACGTGATGGTCTACACCAGCGATGACCCGATCATCGCCCGTCAATTGGCGGAAATCGGCTGCATCGCGGTCATGCCGCTGGCCGGCCTGATCGGCACAGGCCTGGGGATCTGCAACCCGTACAACCTGCAGATCATCCTGGAAGAAGCCAAGATCCCGGTGTTGGTGGATGCCGGTGTCGGTACCGCTTCCGACGCCACCATCGCCATGGAACTGGGTTGCGAAGCGGTGCTGATGAACTCGGCCATCGCCCACGCCCAGCAGCCGATCCTCATGGCCGAAGCCATGAAGCACGCCATCGTCGCCGGTCGCCTGGCGTACCTGGCTGGCCGCATGCCGAAAAAACTTTACGCCAGCGCCTCCTCGCCGCTGGATGGTCTGATCAAGTAAGAGCCATTGATGACTGAATCGAACGACACGCCGGTCCTGCCGGAAGAAGGCGAAGAGCGCCAGCACCGCCGCATCAAGAGTTTCGTGATGCGCGCCGGGCGCATGACTGAAGGCCAGCAGCGCGGCCTGGAGCAGGGCGCGCCGCTGTTTGTCCTGCCGCTGGCCGATGCCCCGGTGGATTTTGACCAGGTCTTCGGCCGCTCGGCCCCGCGCTCGCTGGAAATCGGCTTCGGCATGGGCCATTCGTTGCTGGAAATGGCCGCCGCTTCGCCGGAGCAGGATTTCATCGGTGTGGAAGTCCACCGTCCTGGTGTCGGTGCGCTGCTCAATGGCGTGTTGACCCAAGGGCTGACCAACTTGCGGGTCTACGATTGCGACGCCATCGAAGTGCTCAACCGCTGCGTGGCCGACAACAGCCTCGACCGGCTGATGCTGTTCTTCCCGGACCCTTGGCACAAAAGCCGCCACCACAAGCGCCGTATCGTCCAGGCGTCGTTCGCTGAACTGGTGCGCAGCAAGTTGAAGGTCGGCGGTGTGTTGCACATGGCCACCGACTGGGAACCCTACGCCGAATACATGCTGGAAGTGATGAACGTCGCCCCGGGCTATCGCAACCTGGCCGAAGACGGCAAGTGCGTGCCACGCCCGGCCGAACGGCCGATCACCAAATTCGAGCGCCGAGGCGAACGCCTTGGGCACGGGGTTTGGGATTTGAAGTTCGAGAAGGTGGCTTAAACATCACGCAATACTCAATGTGGGAGCTGAGCTTTTGTGGGAGCAAGGCTTTGTGGGAGCAAAGCTTGCTCGCGATGCAGGCAACTCGGGTTCAAGTGGGTACCGAGGCGCTGCTATCGCGGGCAAGCTTTGCTCCCACATTTCGTTTTGCGGCGTATTGAAGTTCAGCGTCGATCCGCGACTACGCCTATCAACACCAGCACCACCAACAACACCGGCGCCAGGCTGTAGTTGTTGAACTGGCTCAAGCCCCTGACGATCCACGGCGTGGCGTAAATCAGTGCCGCACCGCTGCCGATCATGCACAGCAGGGCGATCAGCGGGACGCGCAAGGCGCCGGCGATGCTGCCCAGGCGTTGTTCGACCCAGCCCTTGATATCGGCACCAAACAGCACCAGCAGGCAGCCTACCAATGCCAGGGAGATTTCCGACAGGTTGCTGCGGCTCCAGCGGGACACGGTGGCCAGCAGGTCGAGTACCAGATCCATTCGATTTCCTTGTTTTTATCAGCTCAGAAATGTCTGCAGCAAGTCGTTGAGAAACAGCTGTCCGCGCTCGGTGGCCGCCAGACGTGTCGGTTCGACCTGCAACAACCCGCTTTGTTCGGCCTCGCGCCGGCCTTCGGCCAGGCTTTGCAGGGGCAATCCGGTGCGCTCCGGGTACAGCCGCGCTTCCACGCCCTCGGTCAGGCGCAGGGCATTCATCAGGAACTCGAACGGCAGCTCTGCGTTGGCCAGGGTTTTCTCGCCGGCCTGGAAGCTCTTGGCCGGGTTGAGGTAGTCCTTGGGCAGGCGGGTCTTCCAGGTGCGCACGATGCGCCCGTCCGGATGGCTGAGCTTGCCGTGGGCGCCGGCACCGATGCCGATGAAGTCACCGAAGCTCCAGTAATTGAGGTTATGCCGCGCCGCCCAGCCGGGTTGGGCGTAGGCCGAAACCTCGTATTGGGCGTAGCCGTGTTCGGCCAGCAAGGCTTGCCCGGCTTCCTGGATGTCCCACAGCGTGTCGTCTTCGGGCAATGTCGGCGGCTGGTTCCAGAACACCGTGTTCGGCTCCAGCGTCAGCTGGTACCAGGACAAATGCGTCGGCTTCAAGGCGATGGCCTGGCGCAGGTCGCTCAAGGCGTCTTCCAGGGACTGGTCGGGCAAACCGTGCATCAGATCCAGGTTGAAATTGTCGAAACCGGCCTGACGGGCCATGCCAGCGGCGCGCACCGCCTCGTCGCCGTTGTGGATCCGGCCCAGGGCCTCGAGCTTGGCCTGCTGGAAACTCTGGATACCGATGGACAGGCGATTGATGCCCAAGGCTCGGTAAGCGACGAATTTTTCTTGCTCGAAGGTGCCGGGGTTGGCTTCCAGGGTGATTTCAATGTTCTGGGCGAACGGTATCCGCGCTTCCACACCCTTGAGCAATCGCCCCAGGGCTTGGGCGCTGAACAGGCTCGGGGTGCCGCCGCCGAAAAAAATCGAGCTCAACGGCCGACCATGAACCGCGTGCAAATCCTGGTCGAGGTCGGCCAGCAAGGCGT
Source organism: Pseudomonas sp. Root401 (assembly GCF_001425105.1). NCBI lineage: Bacteria > Pseudomonadati > Pseudomonadota > Gammaproteobacteria > Pseudomonadales > Pseudomonadaceae > Pseudomonas > Pseudomonas sp. Root401. The sequence continues at coordinate 576,747 of NZ_LMDO01000012.1, forward strand.
CGACATATTCCTCTTCCGGCAACTGTGGGCTGGCGGTGTGGGAGTTGAAGTCGCAATACGGGCATTTGCGCACGCACCACGGGATGTGGACGTACAACGCCAGGGGCGGCAGCACCGGTAGCGGTGCCCGAGGCGTTTGTACACCGCCATGAATCAGCGGTGCGGGAGCGTCGTCGATCATTGCAGGCCCAGGCGTTGACGCAGCAGGGCCATGGCGCGGGCGCGGTGGCTCAGTTGGTTCTTTTCCACCGGCCCCAGCTCGGCGCTGGAGCAATTGCGCTCCGGCACCCAGAACAACGGGTCATAGCCAAAACCGTGCTCGCCGCTGGCTTCGGTGAGGATGCGCCCGTGCCACAGGCCTTCGCAGAGGATCGGCAATGGATCATCGGCATGGCGCACCAGGGCCAGCACGCACACGAACTGCGCGCCGCGCTCGGCTTCGGGCACGTCCTTGAGGGCGTCGAGCAGCTTGGCGTTGTTCGCCGCGTCACCTTTGCCGTCGGCGTAGCGGGCCGAGTAAATGCCCGGCGCGCCGCCCAGGAAGTCCACGGCCAGCCCGGAATCGTCGGCCAGCGCTGGCAGGCCCGAGATGCGTGCGGCATTGCGGGCCTTGAGGATGGCGTTCTCGACGAACGACAGGCCGGTCTCTTCCGGTTCCACCTGGCTGAACTCGCCGATCGAGCGCAACTGCGCCGACCCGCCGAGCATGGCTTGCAGTTCCTTGAGTTTGCCGGCGTTGTGGCTGGCCAGTACGAGTTGGGTGAAGTTGATCATTGGCCCGGGAACAGTTCCTGGTTGAAGTTGATGGTGTTGATCTTGTCGCCGGTTTGCACCTTGATTTCGAAGGTCCGGACTTCCTGTTGATCCACCGGATACTGGGCGATGTAGTAGATCGCGCCTGGCTCGGTCACCTGCTTGAACTGCAGCGGGACGCTCTGGCTGGTGAGGTCTTTTACCGTGCCGCTGACCTGGGCCATCAAGGGTTTGCCATCCTTGAGCACCGAAATGTTGATCACGCCTTGTTGCTTGCTGCGAATCAGCTCGGCGGCCTTGGCGATGTCCGGTGTCAGGAAAGTGGAGTTGAAGGTGTTGTAGTGCACGGTGATATCACCGAACACTTCCTTGCGCTCGCCCTTGATCGCGTCGGCGGCCATGGCGCCAACGCTCAGGCAAGCGGTGATGAGAAACAACGCTAGACGGTTCATGTCATGCTCCTGGTAAGGCCGGGGGCTTACACCGCGACCTGATAATCGGTAAGGCTCGGGCTGCTGACCCGATAGATGCCTATCTCACCTAACAGATTAGGCCATAGCTTGCTGGCCCACCCGTGGCGGTGCTGTTGGTCCACGGCCAGGCGATCGATGACCTTGGCTTCACGCTCGCGGCACAGCGCCTCGAAATCCTCGAAGGTGCAGAAGTGGATGTTCGGCGTGTTGTACCAGGTGTAGGGCAGGAACTCCGAAACCGGCATGCGGCCCTTGCTCGCCAGGTACCAGCGGCAACGCCAGTGGCCGAAGTTGGGGAAGGTGATGATGCACTGGCGTCCAACCCGCAGCATTTCGTCGAGGATCTTGTCCGGGTAGTGCACTGCTTGCAGCGCCTGGGTCATGACCACGATGTCGAAGCTGTTGCTGGCAAAGTTGCCCAGGCCCTTGTCCAGGTCCTGCTCGATGACGTTGATGCCCTTGGCGACGCACTCGGCAATGTTGTCCGGGTCGTTTTCCAGGCCGTAGCCGCTGACTTGCTTGTTGTCCCGCAGCCAGGTCAGCAGTTCGCCGTTGCCGCAGCCCAGGTCGAGCACGCGGCTGCCGGCGGGGATCCATTCCTGGATGATTTCCAGATCGGCTCTCATGGCGTCCTCACAGCGTTATACGGTTCATGTAGTTGCCGAACGCCTGCAGGTAGCGCGGGATCGGGATCAAAAAGGCGTCGTGTCCCTGGGGCGCGTCGATTTCCAGGTAGCAGACGTCCTTGCGCGCGGCCATCAGCGCGTCCACCAGCTCCCGCGAGCGCGCCGGGGAGAAGCGCCAGTCGGTGGTGAACGACATCACGCAGAACTTGGCGGTGGCGTTGGCGAAGGTTTTCGCCAGGTTATCGTCGAAGTTCGCCGCCGGATCGAAGTAGTCCAGTGCCTTGGTCATCAGCAGGTACGTGTTGGCGTCGAAACGCCCGGAGAACTCTTCACCCTGGTAACGCAGGTAGCTTTCGACCTGGAACTCGACGCTGTGGAAGTCGTAGTTGAGCTTTTCGCTCTTGAGGCCACGGCCGAATTTCTCGCCCATGGAGTCGTCGGACAGGTAGGTGATGTGCCCGACCATCCGCGCCAGCATCAGCCCGCGCTTTGGGATCACGCCGTATTCCTGGAACGAGCCGCCATGGAACTCCGGGTCGGTGAGGATCGCCTGGCGCGCCACTTCGTTGAAGGCGATGTTCTGTGCCGACAGCTTGGGCGCCGAGGCGATTGCCAGGCAGTGGCGCACGCGGTCCGGGTAGGTGATGGTCCATTGCAGGGCCTGCATGCCTCCCAGGCTGCCGCCGATCACGGCTGCCCACTGGCCGATCCCGAGGCGGTCGGCCAGGCGCGCCTGGCTGTGGACCCAGTCTTCCACGGTCAGCACCGGGAAATCGGCACCGAAGGGTTTGCCGGTGTCCGGGTTGAGGCTGCTGGGGCCGGTGGAGCCGTTGCAGCCGCCCAGGTTGTTCAGGCTGACCACGAAGAACTTGCTGGTATCGATGGGCTTGCCCGGGCCGATGCAGCTGTCCCACCAACCGGGCTTGCGGTCGTCGACGCTGTGGTAGCCGGCGGCGTGGTGATGCCCCGACAAGGCGTGGCAAATCAGCACGGCATTGCTCGCCGTGGCATTGAGGGTGCCGTAGGTTTCGTAGATCAGGTCATAGGCTGGCAACGAACGGCCGCAGGCCAGGGCCAGGGGCTCGCTGAAATGCGCCGTTTGCGGCGTCACCAGACCAACGGAATCGGGGGGAAAGGCAGCTGGCATCGACCCTGCTCGCGTTGAAATGAGGCGTAAGTCTAAAGACCGCTGTGGCAGGCGGCAACCAAGGAAATCATAGACTGCGCCGATCGTTCCCACGCTTTGCGTGGGAATGCTGCCAGGGACGCTCCGCGTTCCGCTCAGGGTGTGACGCAGAGCGTCGCGGGATGCATTTCCACGCGGAGCGTGGGAAGGATCATTGGCGGGGGACGAGGCCCGGCAACTCCGGCAGTTTCTTCGGCGAATGGATGCGCACCCGTTTCTGCCGGTTCAATTCGCCGCTGATCAGGCTGACCTGGCTCTTGGACACGCCAAACGCCTTGGCCAGGAACGCCATCAGGTACGCGTTGGCCTTGCCCTCGACCGGTGGGGCGGTGAGGCGGATCTTCAGGCGGTCACCGTGCAGCCCCGCGAAATCATCGCTGCGGGCGGCCGGTTGCAGGTGACACTCCAGGATCAGGTCGTCGCCATCCCAGCGAAAGTAGCTCACCCGGGTCAGATCAACAGGCGCAGGATTTCCGGCATCATGGTTATCGCCGCCAGGTTGTTGATCACCAGCATGTCGATCAGCTTGAGCACCATGAACGCCAGGATCGGCGAGATATCCAGGCCACCGAGGTTCGGCAGGATGCGGCGGAACGGCGCCAGGGCCGGCTCGCAGATCTGGTTCACCAGCTCGGCACCCGGGTTATGGCTGCCCGGTGCGACCCACGACAGGATCACGCTGATGATCATGGCGAAGAAGAAAATCTTCAGGAACAGCGCGGTCACGCCAATGAGCGACCAGATCAGCAGTTGCAGCGGGTTGCCGGTGGTGCCGTAGGTCAGCAGCAGGGTCAGGGCCATCAGCGCCAGTTGCACGAGGATCGCCAGGACCAGCGACGACATGTCCAGGCCGAACAGGCTCGGGATGATCCGGCGCAGGGGCTTGAGCAGTGGCTGGGTGGCCTTGACGATGAACTGGCACAGCGGGTTGTAGAAGTTGGCGCGCACCAGTTGCAGCACGAAGCGCAGCAGCACGATCAGCAGGTACAGGCTGCCGAGGGTTTGCAGCACGTAGACCGCTGCAGTGTTCAATCCAATCATGAATGGCTCCTTATTGGCCCAGTTGTTCGGCCATTTCGGCCGAGCGGTGCGCGGCGGCGCCGAGTGCTTTTTCCACCAGGGCTTCGAAGCCCCCGGCCTGGAACGATTTGATGGCCGCTTCGGTGGTGCCGGCCGGCGAGGTCACGCGGCGACGCAGCTCGGCCGCATCGACGTCGCTGGACACCGCCATGTGCGCGGCACCGAGGGCGGTCTGCAAGGTCAGCCTGGCGGCGGTTTCCCGGGGCAGGCCGAGTTTCTCGCCGGCGGCGGTCATGGCTTCGATCAGCAGGAAGAAGTACGCCGGGCCCGAGCCGGAGACGGCGGTGACGGCGTCCAGTTGCTGTTCGGTGTCCAGCCACAGTGCCAGGCCGACAGCCGACAGCAGTTCCTCGGCCTGCTGGCGTTGTGCAGCGGACACTTGGGAAGTGGCGAACAGGCCGCTGACGCCCTGGCGCAGCAGTGCGGGGGTATTGGGCATGCAGCGTACGATCGGCTGCTCGCCGAGCCAGTTGTTCATGCTGGCGCACGTGATGCCGGCGGCAATCGACACCACCAGTTGATGAGGCTTGAGACTTGGGCGCAGGGCTTCGCAGACGGTTTTCATCGCCTGCGGCTTGACTGCCAGCACGATGACGTCCGCGCCGTCGATGGCCTGGGCGTTATCGGCGAAGGTTTCGATGCCGTGTTCGCTGCTCACCCGGGTGCGGGTCTCTTCACCCGGATCGCTGGCGCGGATCAAAGAAGCGTCCAGGCCCTTGGCCCGCAGGCCGCCGATCAGGCTGGCGGCCATGTTGCCGGCGCCGATGAAAGCAATACGCGTGTTGCTCATGACAGGTCCTTATAAAGAGATGAGTCGGCCATGTTTCAGGATTGACCGTAGTCGCGGGCGCCAAACAGGGCAGTACCGATGCGCACCCAAGTGGCGCCCTGGGCAATGGCCGACTCGAGGTCGTGGCTCATGCCCATGGAAAGCGTGTCCAGCGGCAGGTCCAGGCTGGTTTGCAAGCGTTGAACGGCGGCGAAGGCGGCATCCTGGGCGGCACGTTCTTCGGTGGGTTCGGGAATCGCCATCAGCCCGCGCAGTTTCAGGCGGGGTAGCGCGCTGATGGCGTTGGCCAGGGCGGGCAGGTCCGCCGGGGTGCAGCCGGATTTGCTGGCTTCACCGCTGACGTTGACCTGAATGCAGATGTTCAGCGGTGGCAAGTCGGCTGGACGTTGCTCGGACAGGCGCTGTGCAATTTTCAAGCGATCCACGGAATGCACCCAGTCGAAATGTTCGGCGATAGCGCGCGTCTTGTTCGATTGAATGGGGCCGATGAAGTGCCAGATCAAGGGCAGGTCGGTCAGTTCGAGCTGTTTGCCCAAGGCTTCTTGCAGGTAGTTCTCGCCGAAGTCCCGCAGGCCGGCGGCATAGGCTTCGCGCAGGGCCTGGACGGGTTTGGTCTTGCTCACGGCCAGCAGTTGGACGCTGTGTTCGGCACGCTGGGCGGCCTGCTCCGCAGCGCGGATGCGCGAACTAACCTGAGCGATGTTGTCTGCTATCGTGGACATAAAGAAGCGCCAGCGGTGAGGTTCGCGGCATTCTACTGGAATTGAGGAGCGCTATGGATATCACTGAGTTACTGGCGTTCAGCGCCAAGCAGGGCGCGTCGGACCTGCACCTGTCCGCCGGGCTGCCACCGATGATCCGCGTCGATGGCGATGTCAGGCGCATCAACCTGCCAGCACTGGACCACAAGCAGGTTCATGAACTGATCTACGACATCATGAACGACCGGCAACGAGTAGATTACGAAAAGTTTCTGGAGACCGATTTTTCCTTCGACGTGCCGGGCGTGGCGCGGTTCCGGGTCAACGCCTTCAACCAGAATCGCGGTGCGGGAGCAGTGTTCCGCACCATTCCGTCGAAAGTCCTGACCATGGAAGACCTGGGGATGGGCGAGGTGTTTCGCAAGGTGACCGAATCGCCGCGCGGGCTGGTGTTGGTGACCGGGCCGACCGGGTCAGGCAAATCCACCACCCTGGCGGCCATGATCGATTACTTGAACAGCCACAAGCACCATCACATCCTCACCATCGAAGACCCTATCGAATTCGTTCACGAACCGCGCAAATGCCTGATCAACCAGCGTGAGGTGCACCGCGACACCCAGGGTTTCTCCACGGCCCTGCGTTCGGCCCTGCGGGAGGACCCGGACGTGATCCTGGTGGGGGAGATGCGCGACCTGGAAACCATTCGCCTGGCGCTGACCGCCGCGGAAACCGGGCACCTGGTGTTCGGCACCCTGCACACCACGTCGGCGGCCAAGACCATTGACCGGGTGGTGGACGTGTTCCCCGGGGACGAGAAGTCCATGGTCCGCTCGATGCTGTCGGAATCGTTGCAGGCGGTGATTTCCCAGACGCTGGTCAAGAAGATCGGCGGCGGCCGGATCGCGGCGCATGAAATCATGCTGGGGACCGCGGCCATCCGGAACCTGATCCGCGAAGACAAGGTGGCGCAGATGTACTCGGCGATCCAGACCGGCGGTTCGCTGGGGATGCAGACGCTGGACATGTGCCTGAAGGACTTGGTGAACAAAGGGCTGATCAGCCGCGAGCATGCGCGGGAGCGGGCGCGTACGCCGGATAATTTCTAGAGAGGCCGGGAGGTGGTAGTCCCTGTAGGAGCTGTCGAGTGCAACGAGGCTGCGATCTTGTCCCAGACAATTGAGTCGAGAGCGAAAGATCAAGATCAAAAGATCGCAGGCTTCGCCAGCTCCTACAGAGCCCAGCGGGAGCAAGCTCCCTCGCCACAGCGGCCATGTACACCTTGAATCAGCGCTGAACCACGCGCATCGCACCTGGCTCTTTCGGCAGCACACGTTTGGCCACCACGTAGTGGGTGTTCCAGTACGGTTTGTTCAAGGTGTCGATGCTCACCGACTTGCCACGGCGCGGGGCGTGGATGAAGCGGTCGTTGCCCAGGTAGATGGCCACGTGGTTGACCCGGCGGCTCTTGAGCTTGAAGAAGATCAGGTCGCCGGGCTTGAGGTCCTTGCGCTCGACTTTCTCGCCATGACCGGCGGCCATGGCGTTGGAGGTGCGCGGAAGGTCGAAGGTGGCGTCGTTGAAGGCGTATTTCACCAGTCCGCTGCAATCGAAACCTTTACTTGGGCTACTGCCGCCCCAACGATAAGGTGTGCCAAGTACATTCACGGCGCGACTCAACACATTGCTGCTCGCTTTGGTCGCCATCGGCGGGACCAGCTTGCTGTTGGCTGTGCTCACGCGCTGGGCGCCTGGCTTGTTCTTGCTCAAGGAAGCAGAAACATGGGATTTCGGGGTATAGCCGTTGACGTTGGGAAGACGTTGCTCACGATTGGTGGCGTGGGCGGCCAGTGGCAATAATAGGCAAATGGTTAGCCATGTCTTGAAAAATGGACGCATTAGGCAAGGCTCTTAAAGGTTAGCGCGCAACTTTATAACAGCTTTTTTTGCGTTTCCGAGGCCGTTTGTCGATTCGAAACGCAGCGCAAAACCCAGCAAAATGCGACAAATTGACCTGATTGTCCGACAGAGCCCCTATACCACGGGGCTTTCGTCGGTCCGAGTCGCCCAGGACCGCTTGTCGGTCAGACACGAAAAAGTCACAAAAACTCCGAAAAAATTTATCTATCGAGGCAAAAGAGGCCATTCATGAACAGCTATCAGCAGGATGCAATCCGCGATACTCACAGCAAGGTCATTGGGTATCTGCTGTGGATTTTCGGTTTCACCGGTGCCCATCGTTTCTATTACGGCAAGCCGGTCACGGGCACGATCTGGTTCTTCACCTTCGGCCTGCTGGGCATTGGCTGGCTGATCGACTTGTTCCTGATTCCGGCCATGGATCGCGAAGCGGACCTGCGTTTCACCCCGGGGCCTATCGAATACAGCGTGGCGTGGATTCTGCTGACGTTTCTCGGGGTGCTGGGCGTACACCGCATGTACCAGGGCAAATGGCTCAGCGGGATTCTCTACCTGCTGACCGGCGGGGTGTTTTTCCTGGGGGTGCTGTATGACTTCTGGACGCTGAATGATCAGGTGTCGATTCGTAATGCGCAGAAGCGTGGGGCTTTTCATTAATCAGTCAGACCGAGTTGCCTGCATTCGCGAGCAGGCTCGCTCCCACAGGGATCTTCAGTGAACACATTATTTTGTGAACACCTCCAATCCAATGTGGGAGCGAGCCTGCTCGCGAAGCAGGCGACGCAGTTTTTCAGGCCTGGTGGGTAATCCGCCCATCCATCAGGGTGTAGCGCACCACCCCCGGCAGGCTATGGCCGAGGAACGGGCAGTTGTCACCCTTGGAACGCCAGGCTTCACCGGCCACGGTGGAGGCGGCAGGGTCGAACAGCACCAGGTCCGCCGCGGCGCCAACCGCGAGTTTCCCCGCCGGCAGTTGCAGCGCCTGGGCCGGGCCGGCGCTCAGGCGCGCGAGCAGGGTCGGCAGGTCCAGCAAACCGTCTTCCACCAGCGTCAAGGCCAGCGGTAGCAGCAGTTCGACGCTGCTGATGCCCGGCTCGGTGGCGCCGAACGGTGCCAGCTTGGCATCGCGCTCATGGGGTTGGTGATGGCTGGAGATGGCCGAGATCACCCCGGATTTTACCGCCTCACGCAGGCCATCGCGGTCGGCGCGGGTGCGCAGCGGTGGCTGGACATGGTAGACGCTGTTGAAATCGATCAGCGCTTCGTCGGTCAGGATCAACTGGTACAGCGCCACATCGGCGGTCACCGGCAAGCCGCGGGCCTGGGCCTGGGCGATCAGTGCCGCACCGCGAGCGCTGGTCAACTGGCTGAAGTGGGCGTGCACGCCGCTTTGCTCGACCAATAGCAGGTCCCGGGCCAAGGCTACGGTCTCGGCGGTTTCCGGGATGCCCGGCAGGCCGAGGAAACTGGCGGTCGGGCCTTCGTGGGCCAGGCCGCCTTCGGCCAGGTCGTGGTCCTGGGAGTTGAAGATCACCGTCAGGCCGAAGGTTGCCGCGTATTCCAGGGCGCGGCACAGGGTGCGGGTGTTGCGGAAACTGTTCAGGCCGTTGCCGAACGCCACGCAACCGGCGTCACGCAGGGCGATGAGCTCAGCCAGTTGCTCGCCGTCCAGGCCTTTGCTCAGTGCGCCAATCGGGAAGACCTTGGTGTTGCCGGCCTCGCGGGCACGGTCGAGGATCAGTTCGGCCACGGCCGAGGTGTCCAGCACCGGTTTGGTCTGCGGCGGGCAGCACAGGCTGGTCACGCCACCGGCAGCGGCGGCCCGGGTTTCGCTGACGATACTGCCTTTGCGGCTGTAGCCCGGTTCGCGCAGTGCGACGTTCAGGTCCACCAGGCCGGGAGCGGCCACCAGGCCTTGGGCGTCGAGGGTCTCGACCGCGACGAAACCGGCCGGCGCCGCGCCAAGGGCGACGATCTTGCAGGCATCGATATGGATATCAGTCACTTGATCCAGGCCACTGGCTGGATCGATCACGCGTGCGCCGAGAATGCTGAGCTTCACTGGGCGTTCTCCTGGTCGAATTGGCGCTGGGCCGTTTGCCCGCTCATGGCCATGGACAGCACGGCCATGCGGATGGCGATGCCGTAGGTCACCTGGTTGAGAATCACCGAGTGCGGCCCGTCGGCCACCGCCGACTCGATCTCCACGCCACGGTTGATCGGCCCCGGGTGCATGACGATGGCGTCCGGCTTGGCCCCGGCCAGGCGCGCCGTGGTCAGGCCGAACAGGCGGTAGAACTCGCCTTCGCTGGGCAGCAGGCCGCCGGTCATGCGCTCGCGTTGCAGGCGCAGCATGATCACCACGTCCACATCCTTGAGGCCTTCGGTCATGTCGGTGTAGACCTTCACGCCGTATTGCTCGACGCCGATGGGCAGCAGGGTTTTCGGCGCGATCACGCGGATGTCCGGGCAGCCGAGGGTCTTGAGGGCCAGCATGTTCGAGCGGGCCACCCGCGAGTGCAGGATGTCGCCGACGATGGCCACAGACAGGTTTTCGAAGCTGCCCTTGTGCCGACGGATCGTCAGCATGTCCAGCATGCCCTGGGTCGGGTGGGCATGACGGCCATCGCCACCGTTGATGATCGCCACTTGCGGGCAGACGTGTTCGGCAATGAAGTGCGCCGCGCCGGAGTCGCCGTGGCGCACGACGAACATGTCGGCGGCCATGGCTTCGAGGTTGCGCAGGGTGTCGAGCAGGGTTTCACCCTTGCTCGCCGAGGACGTGGACACGTTGAGGGTGATCACGTCCGCCGACAGCCGCTGGGCCGCCAGTTCGAAGGTGGTGCGGGTGCGGGTGGAGTTTTCGAAGAACACGTTGCACACGGTCTTGCCGCGCAGCAACGGGACTTTCTTCACCGCCCGGGCACCGACTTCGAGGAACGAGTCGGCAGTGTCGAGGATTTCCGTCAGCAGCTCGCGGCGCAGGCCGTCGAGGGACAGGAAGTGCCGCAGCTGGCCCTGATCGTTGAGCTGCAGCGGGCGCTTGGTTTCGAGAGGCGTCATCGCGATGGACTCTTACAAGGGCAGTTAAAGGGCAAGGTCTTGCAGTTCGAGTTGCAGCGGCGACGGGCCGGAGAGCTTGACTCGCTCGTGGGCGGCCAGCGTCAGCGTCGCACCGACCACGTTCGGCCGGATCGGCAGCTCGGCGGCGTCCAGGTCCAGCAGGCATACCAGTGTCACGCTGGCCGGGCGGCCGTAGTCGAACAGTTCGTTCATGGCGGCGCGGATGGTCCGGCCGCTCATCAGCACGTCGTCGATCAGTACCAGGTGCTGGCCTTCGATCTCGAACGGCAGGGCCGAGGGGCGCACTTGTGGGTGCAGGCCGTTCTGGCTGAAGTCGTCGCGGTAGAAGGACACGTCCAGGGTGCCCAATGGCGATTGGCTGCCCAGTGCTTCGAGCAAGGCCTGGGCGACCCAGACGCCACCGGTGCGAATACCGATGTAGCGCGGGTCGCTGATGCCGCGGTGTTCCAGGTGTGCCTTGAGACGAATCGCCATCTGGCTGATCAGTTCGGCAGGATTGGGCAGGCTCATGCTGGCTCCTTCAGGTTCCCGGGCCGGTGGTGAATGGCGCGGTCTATCGCTAAGAGAAAGCGCCTTGGCGGCGCTTTCAAAAAATCAGGTTTCGAACAGGGCGGCGTTGGCGTCGAGCCAGCCTTGCAGCAGCAGGGCGGCGGCGATGGCGTCCACCGGGTTGTCGCGGTAACTGCCTTTTTGCCCGCCGCGCACCAGGCGCTCGCCCTTGGCCTCGAAGGTGGTCAGGCGCTCGTCATGGGTATAGAAGGGCAGGTTGTAGCGGCCATTGAGGCGGCGGGCGAACTTTTCGGCGCGCAGGCACATGTCGCTGGGCGTGCCGTCCATGTTCAGCGGCAGGCCGACCACCACGGCATCGGGTTTCCACTCCTTGATCAGCGCTTCGACCTGGTTCCAGTCCGGAACGCCATTCTGCGCCTTCAAGGTGCACAACTCGCGGGCCTGGCCGGTAATGACCTGGCCGACCGCTACGCCGATCTGTTTGGTGCCGTAATCGAAGCCCAGCAGCAAGCGCAGGGCCATCAGGCGTGTCCTGCCTGGCTGGTGAGCAGGCTGAGGTTGACCCCCAACCGGCTGGCCGCCGCTTCCAGGCGCAATTCGCTGCTGGTGTTGAACAGGATATCGGCGTCGAACGGGCAGGTCAGCCAGGCGTTGTCGGCCAGTTCGGCTTCCAGTTGCCCGGGTTCCCAACCGGCATAGCCGAGGGCGATCAGGCTTTTCTCAGGGCCGACGCCGTCGGCGATGGCGAACAGCACGTCCTGGGAGGTGGACAGCGACACCCCGTCCAGATCCACGGTGGCCTGGTATTTGGGGCCCGACGGATGGAGCACGAAACCGCGGTCGGTCTGCACCGGGCCGCCGATGAAAATCGGCACGTGCTGGCACAAGAGTGGCGGTTCCACTTCGGGGCGCAACTGCTCCAGGATGTCCGCCAGGTTCAATTCCTGCGGGCGATTGATTACCAGCCCCATGGCCCCGTTGGCCGTGTGCTCGACGATGTAGGTCAAGGTGTGGGCAAAATTCGGATCGGCCATGTGCGGCATGGCAATCAGGAAGTGATGCTTGAGGTAGGTGGGGCTGACGTTTTTCATAGACGCTAGTGTGGCGGGGCGGGGGCGAACTGACAAGCCGGGAAATGCCTGGGACTGTCACCCATCCCCTGTGGGAGCGAGCTTTGTGGGAGCAAAGCTTGCTCGCGATCCAGGCGCTGCGGTCCTCAAGAGACTGCGGCGTTTTCATCGCGGGCAAGCCTTGCTCCCACACAGCTCGCTCTCACATTCGATCTGGGGTAAGCCTGCAGGGCTCGGCGGCGGTTCAGTTACTGGAAAGCCGGTCGCCGCGAGCGAACTTCCAGGTGCGGATGATTTCCAGCCGGTCGATGTCCGACAAGTCCCCGGTAAACGGTGCGAACGGTGCGGCCAGGCGCACGATCCGTTGGGCGGCCTGGTCCAGCAGTGGCTGGCCGGAGGATTCGAGCACCAGCACTTCATACAGCGAGCCGTCGCGGTTGATCGAGACCATTAGCCGCAGGTTGCCGTAGATCTGTTTGCGCCGGGCTTCGTCGGGATAGTTGAGGTTGCCGATGCGCTCGACCTTCTTGCGCCATTCGTCTTTGTACCAGGCACCCTTGTCGCGCATGGTCGAGGCAGCGCTCAGGCGGTGGATACGCGGGCGCTTGGCATAGAGCTGTTGCTCCTGGGCCAGTTCGGCTTCCAGGCTGGCGATGTCGCTGGACAACTGCGAGCTGTCGAAGGTGGGTTCGGGGGCCTTGGGTTTGGGATCAGGCTTGACCTCTTCCTTGACCGGGGCCTTTTTCGGCTTCGGCGCCACGGTGGTCACGGCTGCCTTGGGCGCCGTCTCCTGCACTTCGGGCTTGGCGGCTGGCGGCGGGGTGACTTTTTGTACCTTGGTGTCCTGGAACGGCGCGATCTCGGTGGTCTTGGGGATCGCCTTTTTTTCCAGGGTGCCGCTGCCTTGCTGGTTTTCCTGGGCGAGGAAGTCGGCCTTCTTGGGTTTGGTCTCGCTCTTGAAGGTGGCCAGGGTGATTTCCAGGGTCTGGCTGATCTGCTTGGGCTCGACCGTGGCAAAACCGACGCCCAGCAGCAGGGCCAGGTGGATCAGCGCCGCCAGGAACAGGGTAAAACCGAGGCGATCGGCCGGGCGCACGCCACGATGGGCGAGCTCTTGGGGCAGATCGGACGGGAGTGTCATGACAAAAAAACCAACATCGCGGGTTTCACAGGCCGGGCATGATAACGCAATGTTGGTTTTTAGCTTCAAGCCTCAAGCTGCAAGCGACAAGCTGCATCAAACTTGCCGCTTGAAGCTTGCCGCTTGCAGCTTCTTGTCTATGGCCTCCATCAGCATGCCACCGATGTCGGTGCCAAAGGCATTGTCGATCTCGCGGATGCAAGTCGGGCTGGTGACGTTGATTTCCGTCAGGTGCTCGCCGATCACGTCCAGGCCCACGAACAGCAGGCCTTTTTCGCGCAGGGTCGGGCCGACCTGGGCGGCGATCCAGCGATCCTTGTCGGTCAACGGACGCGCCTCGCCACGCCCGCCAGCCGCCAGGTTGCCGCGGGTTTCGCCGGCTGCCGGGATGCGCGCCAGGCAATAGTCCACCGGTTCGCCGTCGATCATCAGGATGCGTTTGTCGCCATCGACGATGGCCGGCAGGTAACCCTGGATCATGATCTGCTGCTTGCCGTGCAAGGTCAGGGTTTCCAGGATCACCGAGAGGTTCGGGTGGCCGGCGGTGTGGCGGAAGATCGAGGAGCCGCCCATGCCGTCCAGGGGCTTGAGGATCACGTCGCCGTGATGGTCGGCAAATTCGCGCAGCACGTCCGGGCGACGGCTGACGATGGTCGGCGGCGTGCACTGCGGGAACAGCGTGGCGAACAGCTTTTCGTTGCAGTCGCGCAGGCTCTGGGGCTTGTTGACCACCAGCACGCCGGCGTTTTCAGCCTGCTCCAGCAGGTAGGTGGAGTACACGAACTCCATGTCGAACGGCGGATCCTTGCGCATCAGGATCACGTCCAGGTCGCTCAGCAGCGCGTCGCTCTCGGTGCCCAGCTCAAACCACTTCTCGGGGTTGGCGAAGACTTTCAATGGCTTCATCCGCGCCCGAGCCTGGCCTTCGGCCTGGTAGAGGTCGCGCTGCTCCATGTAGAACAGCTCCCAGCCGCGCTTCTGAGCGGCCAGCAGCATGGCCAGCGAGCTATCCTTTTTATAGGAAATGCTGGCGATAGGGTCCATGACAATGCCGACGCGTACGCTCATGGCTTGGTTCCTCGAAATGTGATGGGCACATATTGGTGCGAAAAAGTGGCGTCAGAGTGGCGCCCGGAAGATTGGCGGTCAAGGAAAAACCACCGCGCCGAGCGGCCGATAGATCGGCGATGGAGACTGTGCTAAAAAGGCTGCCATGTGACGTGCGGGCCTTGAACATCAAGGGTTTGCGCTGTCGATCACACTTACGCGTTAAAAACCGGTTCGCAGTGGCAATGGCAGAGCATCTCACGCAGCAGCAACCCAGCGCCTTGAAGGTCATGGTCATCGACGACTCGAAGACCATCCGCCGCACCGCCGAAACCTTGCTGCGCAACGTGGGCTGCGAGGTGATCACGGCCGTCGATGGTTTCGATGCCCTGGCCAAGATCGCCGACCATCATCCGGGCATCATTTTTGTCGACATCATGATGCCGCGCCTCGATGGCTACCAGACCTGTGCCCTGATCAAGAACAACAGCGCGTTCAAGGCCACGCCGGTGATCATGCTGTCGTCCCGCGACGGGTTGTTCGACAAGGCCAAGGGACGCATCGTCGGTTCCGATCAGTTTTTGACCAAGCCGTTCAGCAAGGAAGAACTGCTGGGCGCGATACAGGCCCATGTTCCGGGCTTTGCCGCTGTCCAGCCGCACCAGGCACATTAATGACACTTGGCCAACGGGCCTGGGGTCAACAAGAAAATGGGGAACACCATGGCACGAGTTCTGATCGTCGATGATTCGCCGACTGAAATGTACAAACTGACCGGCATGCTGGAAAAGCACGGCCATCAGGTCCTGAAGGCCGAGAATGGCGCCGATGGCGTGGCCCTGGCCCGCCAGGAAAAACCCGATGCGGTGCTGATGGACATCGTCATGCCCGGCCTCAACGGTTTCCAGGCCACGCGCCAGCTGACCAAGGACCCGGACACCGGCCACATCCCCGTGATCATCATCACCACCAAGGACCAGGACACCGACAAGGTCTGGGGGACGCGCCAAGGGGCGAAGGACTACCTGACCAAACCGGTGGACGAAGAAACCCTGATCGCGACCCTGAACAAAGTGCTGGCTGGCTGACGGCGCGGCCATGAGCCAATCCCTGACCGCATTCGAACTGCTGCTGCAGATCGACCGGCGCTGCCGGTTGCTGGGGGCGGACCTGCCCTCCCAGCCGACCCATCGCGCCGGTTGGAGCGGCATCGGCTTTCGCTTGGGCGAGCACTGGTACGTGGCGCCGATGGGCGAAGTCAGCGAAGTGCTGCACGAACCACGTCACACGCACTTGCCCGGGGTCAAGCCGTGGGTGCGTGGAGTGGCTAACCTGCGCGGGCGCTTGTTGCCGTTGATGGACTTGTGCGGGTTCTTTGGCCACGAGCTGTCGAGCGTGCGCAAGCAGCGGCGCGTGTTGGTGGTGGATCACGACGAGGTGTTCGCCGGGTTGTTGGTGGACGAGGTCCTCGGGCTGCAGCATTTTGCCCAGGACAGCCTGGAACCGACGCTGGTGGACGACCTCGACGGCCCGGAAGCGGCCTTCGTCAAGGGCCGGTTTGGCGGCGAGCGCGAGTGGCAAGTGTTCAGCCCGTTTGCCCTGGCGCGGTCGCCGGGGTTCATGGATGTGGCGATTTAGGTGACTGCACAACTCAGGGTAGGAGCTGCCGAAGGCTGCGATCTTTTGATCTTTCCAACAGACAGCTTGCTTTGACATAAGCCCTAAGATCAAAAGATCGCAGCCTTCGGCAGCTCCTACGGGAATTTGGTCGGGCTTGGAATTGTGGATTGGGCAGTACAGGCGAGAACCGATGATCAAAGCAAAAACAGGCAAGCCACTGGAAGCGTCGCGCAGTCGTTCGCAGATCATCGTGCTGTTCGTCGCGCTGATCGTCTTCATCATGCTGCTGTTCGCCAACTTCGCTTACCTCAACACCCAATCCACCTATGACAAACAGTACATCGGCCACGCCGGTGAGCTGCGGGTGCTGTCCCAGCGCATCGCCAAGAACGCCACCGAGGCCGCCGCCGGCAAGCCCGCGGCGTTCAAGCTGCTGAGCGATGCGCGCAATGACTTCGCCCAGCGCTGGGGCTCCCTGAAACAGGGCGACCCGGTGACCGGCCTGCCCCCTGCGCCGGCCACCCTGCGTCCGCAGATGCGCGCCGTGCAGCTGGATTGGGAGCGCCTGCTCAAGAACACCGATGCCATCCTCTCCAGTGAACAGACCGTGTTGTCGCTGCACCAGGTGGCGGCGACCCTGGCCGAAACCGTGCCGCAGTTGCAGGTCGAGTACGAAAAAGTCGTCGAGATCCTGCTGCAACGCGGCGCACCGGCCGCCCAGGTGGCCATGGCCCAGCGCCAGTCGTTGCTGGCCGAGCGGATCCTCGGCGCGGTGAATACCGTGCTGGCGGGGGACGAAAACGCCAGCCAGGCCGCTGATACCTTCGGTCGCGACGCCGCGCGTTTTGGCCAGGTACTCAATGGCATGTTGCAAGGTGACCCGGCCCTGAAGATATCCCAGGTCCAGGACCGCGATGCCCGGGCACGCCTGAGCGAAATCAGCGAGCTCTTCGAGTTCGTCTCCGGTTCGGTGGACGAAATCCTCGAGACCTCCCCGGAGCTGTTCAAGGTCCGTGAATCGGCCGGCAACATCTTCAACCTGTCGCAGACCCTGCTCGACGAGGCCTCGCACCTGGCCACGGCCTTCGAAAACCTCGCCGGTGGGCGTTCCGTCAATACCATCGGCGGCTATGTGCTGGGTTTGCTGGCGCTGATGTCGATCATCCTGATTGGCCTGGTGATGGTCCGCGAAACCAACCGCCAGTTGCACGAAACCGCACAAAAGAACGAACGCAACCAGAACGCGATCATGCGGTTGCTGGATGAAATCGAAGACCTGGCCGATGGCGACCTGACCGTCACGGCCTCGGTCACCGAGGACTTCACCGGCACCATCGCCGACTCCATCAATTACTCGGTGGATCAACTGCGCGATCTGGTGGCGACCATCAACCTCACCGCCGGCCAGGTCGCCGCTGCGGTGCAGGAAACCCAGGCCACGGCGATGCACCTGGCCCAGGCCTCCGAGCACCAGGCCCAGCAAATTTCCGAAGCTTCGACTTCAATTAATGAAATGGCCCAGTCCATCGACCAGGTATCGGCCAATGCCGCCGAGTCGTCGGCGGTGGCCGAGCGGTCAGTGGAGATTGCCAACAAGGGCAACGAGGTGGTGCACAACACCATTCATGGCATGGACAACATTCGCGAGCAGATCCAGGACACCGCCAAGCGTATCAAGCGCTTGGGTGAGTCATCCCAGGAAATCGGCGACATTGTCAGCCTGATCGACGACATCGCCGACCAGACCAACATCCTGGCCCTCAACGCCGCCATCCAGGCGTCCATGGCCGGTGATGCCGGGCGCGGGTTCGCGGTGGTGGCCGATGAAGTGCAGCGCCTGGCCGAGCGCTCTTCGGCGGCGACCCGGCAAATCGAGACCCTGGTGCGGGCGATCCAGGCCGATACCAACGAGGCGGTGATTTCCATGGAGCAGACCACCACCGAAGTGGTGCGCGGTGCGCGACTGGCCCAGGACGCCGGCGTTGCCCTGGAAGAAATCGAAGGCGTGTCCAAGACCCTGGCGGCGCTGATCCAGAGCATTTCCAACGCGGCGCAGCAACAGACCACCTCGGCGGGGCAGATTTCCTTGACCATGAACGTGATCCAGCAGATCACCTCGCAGACCTCGTCCGGTTCCACCGCCACCGCCGAGAGCATTGGCAACCTGGCGAAAATGGCCAGCCAGCTGCGTCGTTCGGTGTCGGGGTTCACGTTGCCGGCGGCGGCAGCGGCTGGCGATGAGGAAAAAGGGTGACCAACCGGATCCATCCGTTGGAAAAGGCTTTTTGTGGCGAGGAGGTTTCTGTGGGAGCAAGGCTTGCCCGCGATGAAGATAACGCGGTACTTCGGGCACCGAGGTGTTTGCATCGCGAGCAAGCTTTGCTCCCACAGGTAAATCCCTTCCCCGCAGGCCTGTTGTGTTCTCCTGATTGGAGTGGTTATGGGTGATCGGCACGACTATGTGGCCCTGGAATGGGTCAAGGGCGAGATTGCCGAAACGCTGAAGCAGGCTCATCTGGCCCTCAACCGCCTGGTGGACGATCCGCAGGCGTCGGATGCCCTAGGGCAATGCCTGGCCTGCATTCACCAGGTCCACGGCGGCCTGCAGATGGTCGAATTCTACGGTGCGGCGCTGCTGGCCGAGGAGATGGAGCAGCTGTGCGCCGCCCTGCAGGACAACCGCGTCACCCATCGCGACGAAGCCATCAGCCTGTTGAGCCAGGCCCTGGGGCAGTTGCCGATCTACCTGGACCGCGTACAAGGTGCCCGTCGCGACCTGCCGCTGGTGGTGCTGCCCTTGATCAACGACCTGCGCAGTGCCCGGGGCGAGAGCCTGTTGTCGGAAACCAGCCTGTTCAGCCCCGAGTTGCCCGATATTGCGCCGCTCAGCGACGAGGCCTTGCAGCGCCTCGAACCCGCTGACCTGCCAAACACCTTGCGCAAATTGCGCCAGACCCTGCAAATGGCCCTGGTGGGCCTGCTGCGCGAACAGGATGACGCGACCCACCTCGGTTACCTGGCCAAGGTCTTCCATCGCCTGGAAACCTTGTGTGTTGGGGCACCGCTCAATGCGTTATGGCAGGTGGCCTCGGCGCTGGTCGAAGGCATGCGTGACGGGCGTATCGCCAACAGCCCGGCGCTGCGCAGCCTGTTCAAGGAAGCCGACAAGGAACTCAAGCGCCTGCTGGATCAAGGCATGCCAGGCATCAATCAGCCGGCACCGCCCCACCTGCTCAAGAGTTTGTTGTTCTATATTGCCAAGGCCGAACATCCCAGCGGGCAGATGCAGATCATGAAAGAACGCTACTCACTGGACGACGCGCTGCCCGACAGCGCCATGGTCGACGAAGAACGCGCGCGCCTGGCCGGGCCCGACCGCGATGCCATGCGCTCGGTGCTTGCCGCGCTGTGCGAGGAGTTGGTCCGGGTCAAGGAGCGCCTGGACCTGTTCGTGCGCAGCGATCGCCAGCACGCCTCGGAGTTGGACAGCCTGTTGGCGCCGCTGCGGCAGATCGCCGACACCCTGGCGGTGCTCGGTTTCGGCCAGCCGCGCAAGGTCATCATCGATCAACTGGCGGTGGTCCTGAGCCTCGCCCAGGGCCAGCGCAAGCCGGATGACGCGACCCTCATGGACGTCGCCGGGGCCTTGCTCTACGTCGAGGCGACCCTGGCCGGCATGGTCGGCACCGTCGAGCCCGAGAGCCGCGAAGACACCCACCTGCCCACCACTGACCTGACCCAGATCCACCAGATCGTCATCAAGGAAGCCCACACCTGCCTGCAACAGGCCAAGGACATGA
Organism: Pseudomonas sp. Root401; assembly: GCF_001425105.1. Lineage (NCBI taxonomy): Bacteria > Pseudomonadati > Pseudomonadota > Gammaproteobacteria > Pseudomonadales > Pseudomonadaceae > Pseudomonas > Pseudomonas sp. Root401. The sequence goes on from NZ_LMDO01000012.1 coordinate 596,548, forward strand.
TCGTCGACTACATCGACGCGGACTGGAACCGCGAGCAACTGCAGCCCTTGCCGGCGCTGCTGACCCAGGTGCGCGGCGCGCTGGCGATGATTCCCCTGAGCCGTGCCGCCAGCCTGGTGGAGGCCTGCAACGGTTTCATCCGCGACCACCTGTTGCTGGACCAGGCCCAGCCGGGTTGGGAAGAACTCGACCACCTGGCCGACGTGATCACCGGCCTCGAGTACTACCTGGAGCGCTTGAGCGAGGACCCGGAAACCCCCGGCGAGCCGTTGCTCGACGGGGTCGAGCGGAGCCTGGCTGCGCTCGGTTATTTTCCTGACGAAGCGCGTGTGCCGGTGCTCGACGATGTGTTGAGCCCCAACGAAGCCCAGGTCATGCAGGACTTGCAGGAATGGGATGACCCGCAGACGGTGCAATCCTTGGCCGAGGTGCTGGCCAGCCCGATCTCGGCGGTCAATCCGCCGGCCAAGAGCACCCCGGGCAGCCTGTTGCCGCCACCGTTGGATGAAAGTCCGGTGGACGACGAGTTGCGCGAGGTCTTCCTCGAGGAAACCGGCGAGGTACTGGACGTCCTGCGTGAATACCTGCCGCGCTGGATCGCCCATCCCGACGACCACGGCGCCCTGAGCGAACTGCGCCGGGCCTTCCATACCCTCAAGGGCAGTGGCCGGATGGTCCGGGCGCTGGTGCTGGGTGAGCTGGCCTGGGCCGTGGAAAACCTGCTCAACCGGGTCCTGGAGCGCAGCGTCGAGCCGCAGGCCTCGGTCCGCCAGTTGATTGAAGACACGGTGCAGTTGTTGCCGGCCCTGGTGGCCGAATTCGCCGCCAATCACCAGCGCCAGCGCGACGACGTCGACCGCTTGGCCGCCCGCGCCCATGTCTTGGCCAAGGGCGGCGACGAGGACGATGAAGACGAACAGGACGTGGCCGCTCTCGATCCGCTGCTGTTGAAGATCTTCGACAACGAAGCCCAGGGCCACCTCGCCAGCCTCAATCGCTTTCTCGATCAGTCGGCCGACCACCTGCCGTTGCAGGCCAGTGATGAGTTGCAGCGGGCCTTGCATACGCTCAAGGGCAGCGCGTCGATGGCCGGCGTGCTGCCGATCGCCGAGCTGGCCGGGGCGATGGATGAGCTGGCCCGGGAATACCGGGCGCACCTGATTGCCCTCGACCTGGATGAGGTCGAACTGCTGCTGGAAGCCGAAGGGTTGCTGCGCCGCGGCCTGCGCCAGTTGCACAGCGAGCCGCTGGCAGCGATCCCCGGCGCCGAGGATCTGATCCAGCGCGCCCAGGCCCTGCTGGCCGAGCGTCTGCACGCCGCCAACAGCGCGCCGGACAAAGCGCTGCGGACCAAGCGCGACCCACAACTGATCAACAACTTCCTCGCCCAGGGCATGGACATCCTGCTGGACGCCGAAAGCCTCTTGCAGCGCTGGCAGCAGCACCCCGGCGAAGGCCAGGAGCTGAGTGCGCTGCTCGATGAGCTGACCACCCTCGGCGAAGGCGCGCACCTGGCCGACTTGCACCCGGTAGACGAACTCTGCGAAGCCTTGCTCGACCTCTACGGTGCGGTAGAGGAAAGCAGCCTGGCGGTCAGCGATGAATTTTTCCAGGAGGCCCAGCGCGCCCATGAAGCGCTGATCGACATGCTCGATGAGCTGGCGGCCGGGCAGCATGTGCATCCGCAGCCCGAACGGGTACAGGCCTTGCGCCGCTTGCTCCAGGAGAGCCTTGACCCGTCAGCCACCGGCCTGATCCGCAGCGACGGCAGCCGCACCCTGAGCATCCGCGAACTGGGCCACGCGACGGCGCAAATGGAGCGTGACGCGCCCGTCGATACCTCGATGGACGATGACCTCGCGGCGATTTTCCTCGAAGAAGCCCAAGACATCCTCGAAAGCGCCGCCCAGGCCTTGCAACGATGGTTGGCCGATCCGGATAACGGCGCGCCGCTGTCCTCGCTGCAACGTGACTTGCACACCCTCAAGGGCGGTGCGCGAATGGCCGACATCCGGCCGGTGAGCGATCTGGCCCAGGAGTTGGAAAACCTTTACGAAGGACTGGTGGACCGGCGTTACAGCTACAGCGAGGAGTTGGCGCAACTGCTCGCCAGCAGCCATGAACGCCTCGACCTGTTGCTTGGGCAGTTGCAACAGGGCCAGCCGTTGGGCGATCCCGTTGCGCTGATCGACGCCATTCGAAGGTTCCGCCAGGACAAGCCGAACGCCATCGAGACGAGCGCAGCGGCCCAGGCCGACGGCGCCGGCCATGATCCCGAGTTGTTGGAAATCTTCCTTGAAGAAGGCTTCGACATCCTCGACAGCTCGGGCGCGGCGCTGTTGCGCTGGCAGGAAGAACCGTCGAATCGCCAGGCCGTGGAAACCTTGCTACGGGATTTGCACACCCTCAAGGGCGGTGCGCGCATGGTGGAAATCGGGCCCATCGGCGACCTGGCCCACGAGTTGGAAAACCTCTACGAAGGCCTGTCGGCCGGCCTGCTTCAGCCGACCCCGGCGTTGTTCACCTTATTGCAAAGCAGCCATGACCGACTGGCGCAGATGCTCGATGCAGTACGTGCCGGCCACCCGTGCCCGCTGGCGGACCGGCTGATCGCGCAGATCCAGGCGGTGAATCATTCCCAGGAGAATGCTGCACTGCAGGCTGTCTCGGCACCGGAACCGCTGCCCACTCCCATCGTCAGCCCGCCTGCGGCGCCTGCAAGACCGGACCCCGGCGCGGCGGGCGACGGTGCGGACATGGTCAAGGTCTCCGCCGAACTGCTCGACGACCTGGTGAACCTGGCGGGCGAAACGTCGATCTTCCGTGGGCGTATCGAACAACAGGTCAACGACGGGCGCGTGGCCCTGGGCGAAATGGAAACCACCATCGAGCGCATGCGTGATCAGTTGCGGCGCCTGGATACCGAAACCCAGGGGCGGATTCTCAGTCGCCAGCAGGTCGAGGCCGAGCGCCTGGGCTATGAAGAGTTCGACCCGCTGGAGATGGACCGCCACTCCCAGTTGCAGCAGTTGTCCCGGGCACTGTTCGAGTCCGCCTCGGACTTGCTCGAGCTCAAGGAAACCCTTGATCGCAGCAATCACGATGCCGAGGTCCTGCTGCAACAGCAGGGGCGGATCAACACCGAGCTCCAGGAAGGCCTGATGCGTACGCGCATGGTGCCGTTCGAGCGCATGCTGCCGCGGCTCAAGCGCATCGTCCGGCAAGTGGCGCAGGAGTTGGGCAAGGACGTGGAGTTCCTGGTCGGCAACGCCGACGGCGAGATGGACCGCAACGTGCTGGAGCGCATGGCTGCGCCCCTGGAGCATATGCTGCGCAACGCCGTCGACCACGGCCTGGAGCCGGCCGACGTGCGCATCGCCGCCGGCAAGCCGGCCCGAGGACGTATCAGCCTCGATTTGTCCCGGGAAGGCGGCGACATCATTTTCGACATCCGCGACGACGGCGCCGGCGTGCCGCTGGAGGCCGTGCGCAACAAGGCCATCAAGCGTGGCTTGCTGGCGCCGGACAGCGACATCAGCGACCGCGACGTGCTGCAGTTCATCTTGCAGCCAGGGTTTTCCACTGCCGAGAAAATCACCCAGATCTCCGGGCGCGGCGTCGGCATGGACGTGGTCCACGAAGAGGTTCGGCAACTGGGCGGCAGCATGGTCATCGATTCCACGCCGGGGCAGGGCGTGAATTTCCGCATTCGCCTGCCGTTTACCGTGGCGGTGAACCGGGCGTTGATGGTGCACTGTCACGAAGACCAATACGCGATCCCGCTGAACACCATCGAGAGCATTGTCCGGGTGTTGCCCGCCGAGCTGGACGGCTATTACCAGCTTGATCCGCCGACCTACACCTACGCCGGGCAGCGTTACGAGTTGTGCTACCTCGGTGAGCTGCTGAAAACCGGCGCCCGGCCGAAACTGCTGGGCCAGAGTCAACCATTGCCGGTGCTGCTGGTGCAGTGCAACGAGCGGCATGTCGCCGTGCAGGTGGACGCTACCGCCGGGACCCGGGAAATCGTGGTCAAGAGCCTCGGCCCGCAGTTCTCGGCGGTACAAGGCCTGTCCGGGGCGACGATCCTGGGGGACGGCCGGGTGGTGTTGATTCTCGACCTGCTGGCGCCGATCCGCGCCTTGCCCCACCAGGTCCCGCGCCGCCAAGTGCCGGTAGAAGGCGAGGGCGAATCGCAACGGCCGTTGCTGGTGCTGGTGGTGGACGACTCGGTGACCGTGCGCAAGGTCACCAGCCGCCTGCTGGAGCGCCACGGCATGCACGTCCTGACCGCCAAGGATGGCGTGGATGCCATGGCGCTGCTGGCCGAGCACGCCCCGGACCTGATGCTGCTGGACATCGAGATGCCGCGCATGGACGGCTTCGAAGTGGCCACCCAAGTGCGTAACGACCCGCGCCTGGCGCATTTGCCGATCATCATGATCACCTCCCGCACCGGCCAGAAACACCGCGACCGCGCCATGGCCATCGGCGTCAACGACTACCTGGGCAAGCCGTACCAGGAATCGGTGCTGCTCGACAGCATCGCGTACTGGAGCAAAACCCATGCATGACCTGCATCTTCACTCGCGCACCAGCCCGCTCACTGGCCTGTTGTTGCCATTGGCTGACCGGCACCTGGTGTTGCCCAACGTGGCCGTGGCCGAACTGATCGACTACCAGAGCAGCGTATTCGATATGGACACCCCGCCGTGGTTCCTGGGCTGGGTGAGCTGGCGCGAACGGCAAATCCCGTTGCTGAGCTTCGAGTCGGCCTGCGGCCAGAAGACCGTGATTGGCGAGCGCGTGCGCATCGTCGTGCTCAACGCCCTCGGCGGAAGGCCGGAGCTGCGTTTCATTGCCCTGCTGGTGCAAGGCATCCCGCGCTCCTACAAGCTCGACAGCCAATTGAGCTACGTCGACGTGCCGCTGTGTGGGTTGGAACAGGCTGCAGTGCAAGTTGGGGAACACGTGGCGAAAGTGCCGGATTTGTTGGCGCTGGAGGAGTTGGTGATGGCTGCGGGCCTGATTCAACCCTACAAAACCTGAGACATACGAAGTTCCAATGTGGGAGCGAGCCGACCTGTTTCTCCCGGTTGTACTTCGATCAAACTGTGGGAGCGAGCTTGCTCGCGATGGCGGCCTGACAGCCGACCTGACTCTTGCGGGTGTACCCCAACCAGACTTGTGTGAGCAGAACCTGAGGGAGCAAAGCTTGCTCGCGAGGCGGCCTGACAGCCGACCTGCTATTGGCAGGTGTACCCCAATCAAATGGTGTGCGGGCTTGCTCGCGAAGGCGGCACATTCTGCATTTGCAATCTGACCCATCGCTATCGCGAGCAAGCTTGGCTCCCACAGGATTAGCGGTGGGCACTGATCTTATAAACGACCTGTGTGGGAGCGAGCAAGCTCGCTCCCACAGGGTCATCATTTCAACTTGATAGGGTCTGGCTCTGCTGGGTAAAAACACCTGCAAGTCAGCCAGCCGTTCGTGAGTTTCTATTTACTATCGGGAACTCGCACAACCGTGATGTCGTCGATGTCCACCTTACGGGACAAAGCGTCTCCGAAATCCGTACCGATCAATACATGGGCCCTGCTACCGGAGTAGCGAACTCCGATTCGATTACTTTGCAGCCACTTGCCGGTTGGAGTTCCCCGGTCTATAGGAAAAGCGGAATAGCCCAGTGATACGTTCGCAGTAACAACGATTGCGGTTTCTGTTGCTTCCCCCGGCTCGGGTGGGTGGACACGGTATCTGAAGCTTGTGAAAAGAGACCCTTTCTCCTGTTCCCCGCCAGGAAGGGTAAACATCTTGGCGAGCGATGGCTGAAAGATGTATGGGGGCCTCCATTCCAGCTTGCCGGACCAGAAAGTATTCGAGCCTTCTGCCGTTTCTTCCGTTTTGAGTACCCCATCCAGGGATCCAACGTCATTTTCCCAGCCGTTCCTTTCTCCATCTTCAAAATCGTGCCCGTACTTGTCGTGGTTCATGTTGTTTCTCCAGTCACCGCGCTTTTGATCCTGCCCGAGGAAACCGGGGCATTGATGATCGCAGCGCAACTTATTCGGCGCTGCAACTGGTTGATTGGCTACTGTCAAAGATGACAGGTCGAAGCGGTTACCCGACAAGTGGTGCGGTGCGACACCTCGCTAGATCCCCTCGCAACAAATTCGAGTCGAACCACATACCTTTGTGGGCGCGAGCAGGGGGATGTGTTGATCATTGGAATTCAGGCATGCCGTCAATCCGGCGTCGTGTCCACCAGCGACCGGGCCATGTGGATCAAGTGGGCCACGTTGAGCGTCAGATGCTTGTTTTGTCGACTGACGATCAGCCCCAAACTGGGACCGATCAGGCCCTTTTGGGGACTCGCTATTCATACTGCAAGGAAATTCGCCGGACTCGGATGTTATCAATGTCCACCTTACGGAATGTCTCGAAGTCTGACCCGCCTCGTGTACCAATCCAGATTTGCTTCGAGCCATCCGCGAACAGCATACCGATAAAGCCCCAACTGACTGAATGCCACTTATTGAGTTCAGCGTCAGGCTCCGTCCAGTTATTGAACCGAGCATGGAAGGTCGTAGCACCAACTATTGGGCGCCGTAAATGACGGGCGGGATACTGTCAGGATTGACAGGTCAGAGCGGTCATTCGACAAGCGGTTGCGCATTGACGGAGCGGTTCCAGGGCCGCTTCGCGCCCCAACGGGGATAAATCCCCTCGCCACAGGATCAGAAGCCAACCCCTTGACCCTGTGGGAGCGAGCTTGCTCGCGATGGGGGCAGTACATTCGATACCCCGTTGGCTGACCCACCACTATCGCGAGCAAGCTCGCTCCCACCAGGATGGCGTTCAACCATTACTCCAACCGTAACGATCCACCGTCGAGCTTGATTGATGCCCGCGCCACAACACTCCTAATGTGACCCCCACGACAGCGAACCCGTGGAGTGGTCATGACAACAACAATATCCCCCGACTCGCGCTGGACGCGGCGGCGCAGCGAAAAGCAGCGGCGTCTCGGGCTGGTGAAGGGGCTGGCCAACGGTGTGGTGTTGCCCACCGACAATATCGTCGCGGCGCTGGAGGCGTTGATCCTGCCCGGCGACCGTGTGGTGCTGGAGGGCAATAACCAGAAGCAGGCGGACTTCCTTTCCCGCTCCCTGGCGAAAGTCGATCCTTCGAAGCTGCACGATTTACACATGATCATGCCCAGCGTTGGACGGTCCGAACACCTGGACCTGTTCGAGCGCGGCATCGCCCGCAAGCTCGATTTCTCCTTCGCCGGCACCCAGAGCCTGCGCATCAGCCAGTTGCTCGAAGATGGCTTGCTGGAAATCGGCGCGATCCATACCTATATCGAACTCTATGCCCGGCTGGTGGTGGACCTGATTCCCAACGTGGTGCTCTCGGCCGGTTTCATGGCCGACCGCGCCGGCAATATCTATACCGGCCCCAGCACCGAAGACACACCGGCACTGATCGAGCCGGCGGCCTTCAGCGACGGCATCGTCATTGTCCAGGTCAACCAGTTGGTGGATGACGTCAGCGACCTGCCGCGCGTCGACATCCCGGCGTCCTGGGTCGATTTCGTGGTGGTGGCCGACAAGCCGTTCTACATCGAGCCGCTGTTCACCCGCGACCCGCGCCACATCAAGCCTGTGCATGTGCTGATGGCGATGATGGCGATCCGCGGGATCTACGAAAAGCACAACGTCCAGTCCCTCAATCACGGCATCGGTTTCAACACTGCCGCGATTGAGTTGATCCTGCCGACCTACGGCGAATCCCTCGGCCTGAAGGGCAAGATCTGCCGTAACTGGACGCTCAATCCGCACCCGACCCTGATCCCGGCCATCGAAAGCGGTTGGGTGGAAAGCGTGCATTGCTTTGGCACCGAGCTGGGCATGGAAAACTATATTGCCGCCCGGCCGGACGTGTTCTTCACCGGCCACGACGGCTCGCTGCGCTCCAACCGCATGGTCTGCCAACTGGCCGGGCAGTACGCAGTGGACCTGTTCATCGGCGCCACCCTGCAAGTGGACGGCGACGGCCATTCCTCCACCGTGACCCGTGGCCGCTTGGCCGGCTTCGGCGGTGCGCCGAACATGGGCCACGACCCGCGCGGTCGTCGTCACGGCACGCCAGCCTGGCTCGACATGCGCCACGGCGATGGCGAGGCGCCGTTGCTCGAACGCGGCAAGAAGCTGGTGGTGCAGATGGTCGAGACGTTCCAGGAGGGCGGCAAACCGACCTTCGTCGAGACCCTCGACGCGGTGGACGTGGCGAAGAAAGCCGGCATGCCCCTGGCGCCGATCATGATTTACGGCGATGACGTCACCCACCTGCTGACCGAAGAGGGCATCGCTTACCTGTACAAGGCCCGCTCCCTGGAAGAACGCCAGGCGATGATCGCCGCCGTGGCCGGCGTCACCGCCATTGGCCTGCGCCATGACCCGAAAGACACCGCGCGCATGCGCCGCGAAGGGCTGATTGCCTTGCCCGAAGACCTCGGTATCCGCCGCACCGACGCCACCCGCGAACTGCTTGCGGCCAAGAGCGTGGCCGATCTGGTGGAGTGGTCCGGTGGCCTCTACAACCCGCCCGCCAAGTTCAGGAGCTGGTAAATGCACGCCTTCAACCTGCAACCGAAAAAACTGTCCTTGGCCGAGCGCCTGGCGGATATGGCGGTGGATGCGCTGATCGACGAAGCCGACCTGTCACCTAAACCGGCCTTGGTGGACCGTCGTGGCAATGGCGCCCATACCGACCTGCACCTGGGCCTGATGCATGCTTCGGCGCTGTCGCTGTGGCCGGCATTCAAGGAAATGGCCGAAGCCGCCCTCGACTGTGGCGAGATCGGTTTGCCGCTGCGCGAAGCCCTCGGGCGCATCGGCCGTGAGGGTGAAACCGCGATGCTCACCACCACCGGCGGGGTGAATACCCATCGCGGGGCGATCTGGGCCTTGGGCCTGTTGGTCGCTGCAACGGCGCTGGAACCTGAATCCAGTGCCGCCAGTGCAGTCGCTTTACGCGCTGCCCGCCTGGCCTTGCTCAACGACCGTTATGCGCCCCAACCCATGAGCCACGGCGCCCAGGTAGCCCAGCGCTACGGCGTGCGCGGTGCCCGGGAGGAAGCGCAACTGGCGTTCCCGGCGGTCACCGGCCTGGGCCTGCCGCAACTCAAGCGCAGTCGCGCGGCGGGCGCGGGAGAGCAGAACGCCCGGCTCGATGCCTTGCTGGCGATCATGACCACCTTGGCCGATACCTGCGTGCTTTATCGCGCCGGCGAGCCGGGTTTGCAAGCCATGCAACAGGGCGCCAAGGCGGTGCTCGATGCCGGTGGCAGCGCGAGCCTGGGCGGTCGTCGCCAATTGCACGCGCTGGACCAACAACTGATTGCCTTGAACGCCTCGCCCGGTGGCGCTGCCGACCTGCTCGCCGCCTGTCTGTTCCTCGATCGTATCGAGCGCGGCGATGGCCTCTTCCCTGGAGTGTGCTGATGGAAACCTTATCCTTTGAATTCCCCGCCGGGCAGCCGCCACGGGGCCGGGCGCTGGTGGGCTGTGTCGGCTCGGGCGACCTGGAAGTGCTGATCGAACCCGGTCTGGCGGGCAAGTTGACCATCCAGGTGCAGACCTCGGTCAACGGCAGTGAACAACGCTGGCAGCACCTGTTCGCCCGCATGTTCGACGGCCAGACACCGCCGGCCTTGTCTATCGACATCCACGATTTCGGCGCCACCCCCGGCGTGGTGCGTTTGCGCCTGGAGCAAGGCTTCGAGGAGATCGGCCATGACTGACAGTGCAGCGTTGCTCAACAAGCACAGCTTCGTCGAACTCGGTGCCCGGCAACGGGCCAAGGCCTTGCTCGATGAGGGCACTTTCCGTGAACTGCTCGACCCGTTCCAGCGAGTCATGTCGCCGTGGCTGTTGCGCCAGGGTGTGGTGCCGCAAAGCGATGACGGCGTGGTGATCGCCAAGGGCACGCTCGACGGCCTGCCCGTGGTGATCGCGGCCATCGAAGGCGCGTTCCAGGGCGGCAGCCTCGGCGAAGTCGGCGGGGCGAAGATTGCCGGTGCGCTGGAGCTGGCCGCCGAGGACAACCGCAAGGGCATCCCGACCCGTGCCGTGTTGCTGCTGGAAACCGGCGGCGTGCGTTTGCAGGAGGCCAATCTCGGGTTGGCGGCGATTGCCGAGATTCATTCGGCGATTGTCGACTTGCGCCAATACCAACCGGTGGTCGGTGTGGTGGCCGGCAGCGTCGGCTGTTTTGGTGGCATGTCCATCGCCGCCGGGCTGTGCAGTTATCTGCTGGTGACCCAGGAAGCGCGGCTGGGCCTGAACGGCCCGCAAGTGATCGAACAGGAGGCCGGGATCGACGAATACGACTCCCGCGACCGGCCGTTCATCTGGAGCCTGACCGGCGGTGAACAGCGGTTCGCCACGGGATTGGTGGATCGTTATGTGGCCGACGATGTGACGCAGATCCGCCAACAGGTCGGCCAGTTGCTGCACCTGGGCGTTGCCGCGCAACACCGCAGCGGCCAGGCCGAGCTGTTCCTGCAACGCCTGGCCCGCTTGGACACTGACGTGCAAATCGAACCGGCCACGGTTCGCCAGCTGTATCAGGGAGAACGCTCATGAGTGCCTATTCATTGAGAGGCTTGCGCTGGTTCGAAGCCTTGAGTGGCGACGCCAAACCGCTGGAAGGCCTGCCGGCTTCGTTGAAAGTCGCTGACACCAGGCTGGGCGAGCAAACCGTGCGCCTGCTGGCGGTGGTGGCGGATCCCGACAGTCGCTTTCCCCGTGCTCGCAATGGCGAAGTCGGTTTGCTGGAGGGCTGGGGGTTGGCCAAGGCGGTGGATGACGCCATCGACGCCGACCGCGATGCAGTCAACAAACGTCCGCTGATCGCCGTTGTCGATGTACCGAGCCAGGCCTACGGCCGGCGCGAAGAAGCCCTGGGCATTCATCAGGCCCTGGCCGGCGCGGCGGACAGCTACGCCCGTGCGCGACTGGCCGGGCATCCGGTGATCGGTTTGCTGGTGGGCAAGGCCATGTCGGGGGCGTTCCTGGCCCACGGCTACCAGGCCAACCGCCTGATCGCCCTGCGCGACCCGGGCGTGATGATCCACGCCATGGGCAAGGCCTCGGCGGCGCGGGTCACCCTGCGCAGCGTCGAGGAGCTTGAGGCGTTGGCTGCCAGCGTGCCGCCGATGGCTTATGACATCGACAGTTTTGCCAGCCTGGGTCTGCTGTGGGAAACCTTGTCGGTGGAGCAAATCGAGCAACCGACGGCGGCGGATCTGGCCCGGGTGACGGATTGTCTGCAACAGGCGATCAACGATGTGGCCGCTGCGCCTCGCGATTTGAGCAGTCGCCTCGGTGCGACTCATCGCGCGGCTTCCAGCACCGTGCGCCAACTGCTGAGAGCACAGTGGTGAATACGTATCTGGCCCATGACCTGCTCTGGGGGATGACCCCGGAGCAGGTGCCTGCGGGTGCGCCGGCATGGGTGGTCGAATCGATTGCCGCGGGTCAACCGGTGGTGGTTCGGCGCTCGCTGATGGCGCCGGGTCAAATCGCGGTTGGCGTGCGCGGGCGCTTGCGCGAGCAGCGTTATGCAACATCGATGGCGGTCGCGGCGATTGCCCGTCGCGTCAGGCCGGAAGACCTTTGTCACGTCCCGTCGACTCGCGACTTGCCAGCCCTGCAAGCGCTGTCCTGCCTGCGTTCGCTGCTCGATGCCAGTGGCTGGGCCTGGGGCGTCAGCGGCAGCGCCGGGTTCGAGCTCGCCACCGGTATCGAGGCGTTGCATGAGCGCAGCGACCTGGATTTGATTCTGCGGGTGCCGCATCTTCTCGATCGGCTCCAGGCCAGGGAGTTGCTGGCGCAACTGGATGCCTCGGTTTGCACCGTGGATATGCAATTGCAAACGCCCTGCGGTGCCGTCGCCTTGCGCGAGTGGGCGGGTTCGTCGCGGCGGGTCTTGCTCAAGGATGACGTGCAGGCACGGCTGGTGAGCGATCCTTGGCAGCCTTCATTGGAGCAAGTCGCGTGAGCAGCCTCTTCGTCTTTCCCGGCCAGGGTGCGCAGCGCGTGGGCATGCTCCATGGCCTGGCGCCACAAGTCCTCGACGAAGCGGGTGAGGTGCTTGGTGAGGACGTCTTGCAGTTGGACAGTGCCGAGGCGCTGCAATCGACCCGCGCGGTGCAGCTGTGTTTGTTGATCGCCGGTGTGGCGGCGTCTCGTCAACTGTTGGAGCAGGCACCTGCCCCGGACTACGTGGCGGGGCTGTCCATCGGCGCGTATCCGGCGGCGGTGGTGGCTGGAGCGCTGGGGTTCGAGGATGCGTTGCGGCTGGTCAGCCTGCGGGGCGAATTGATGCAGCGTGCATATCCGCAAGGCTACGGCATGACCGCGATCATCGGCCTCGACCTCGCGGCAGTGGAAGTGTTGCTGGCGCAGGTGCACAGCGACCGCACTCCGGTCTACCTGGCCAACATCAACGCGGATAACCAAGTGGTCATCGCCGGCAGTGACGAGGCCATGAGCAACGTTGCCAGGCAGGCGCGAAGCCTGGGCGCCGGGAAGGCCTGTCGGCTGGCGGTGAGCGTGCCGTCCCATTGCCCGTTGCTGGAAGCACCGGCCCGGGCATTGGCCCAGGCATTTGCCGACGTGCCGTTGAAAGCACCAGCCTTGGGTTATCTCAGCGGTAGCCGCGCGCGACCGCTGATCAACACCGAGGCCTTGCGCGACGACCTGGCGTTCAACATGTGCCGGGTGGTGGATTGGCGCGGTACCGTGCAAAGCGCCTACGAGCGCGGCGTGCGACTACAGATCGAACTGCCGCCCGGTGCGGTGCTGACCGCCCTGGCGCGCCGGGTGTTCGAGCAGGGCACCGTCATGGCTTTCGACGGCGCGCGGCTCGACACCCTGCAGGCGCTGTTGCATGAGGAGGGAAACCGCCAACCCTAAACCACCGACTCAAGCTGGCGAAGCACAAAAACAACAACTTCGACGATGCACTTTGAGGACTACAACAATGATTATCTACGGTGTGGCATTTTTGGCCTTTTGTACCCTGGCGGGTATTTTTATCGGTGAACTGCTGGGCAAATTGATCGGCGTGCCGGCCAACGTCGGCGGCGTCGGCATTGCGATGCTGTTGTTGATCGGCCTGGGCAGTTACCTGAGCAAGCGTGGCCTGTTCAAGGGCAAATCCGAGGCCGGCGTGGAATTCTGGAGCGCGGTCTACATCCCCATCGTGGTCGCGATGGCGGCGCAGCAAAACGTCTACGGCGCGCTCAAGGGTGGGCCAATGGCGATCCTGGCCGGGACCCTGGCGGTGGTGATTGCCTTTGCGTTGGTACCGGTGCTGGTGCGCATTGGCAACAAAGGGCCCCAGGGCGACGTTTCCGTTAAGACGGTCGGGTGATTGCCATGTACGAATCCATGATGAAAGTCATCACCGGCTACGGCCTGATCAGCGGTTTCGCCATTGTCGGCATCACCATGTGGGTGTCCTACTGGATCAGCAACACCTTCACTAAAGGCCGCCTGCATGGCTCGGCCATCGCCATTCTCCTGGGGCTGGTGCTCTCCTACATCGGCGGGGCAATGACCGGTGGGCAGAAGGGCGTGGTGGATATTCCACTGCTGTCCGGGATCGGCTTGCTGGGCGGTGCGATGCTGCGGGACTTTGCCATCGTCGCCACGGCGTTTGGCGTGAGTATCGAAGAACTCAAGCGAGCCGGTTTCGTTGGGGTGCTGGCGCTGTTCGTCGGGGTCGGTACGTCGTTCATTGCTGGCGTGGGTGTGGCGATGGCGTTTGGTTACACCGATGTGGTGAGCCTGACCACCATTGGCGCCGGGGCGGTGACCTACATCGTCGGGCCGGTGACCGGGGCGGCGATTGGTGCCAGTTCCGAAGTGATGGCGCTGTCCATTGCTGCCGGGTTGATCAAGGCGATCCTGGTGATGGTGGCGACGCCGTTCGTGGCGCCGTTGATTGGCCTGAATAATCCACGCAGCGCGGTGATTTTCGGTGGCTTGATGGGCACCTCCAGCGGTGTGGCCGGTGGGTTGGCGGCCACCGATCCGAAGCTGGTGCCGTATGGCTGCCTGACGGCGGCGTTCTATACGGCGCTTGGATGCTTGTTGGGGCCTTCATTGTTGTTTCTGATCATGCGGGGGTTGATGGGCTAGGGCTTAGTCTCTTCGTTGACAGGACTGTCCCCATCGCGAGCAAGCTCGCTCCCACAGTTGACCGCGTGTCCCTGTGGGAGCGAGCCTGCTCGCGATGAAGGCAACACGGTCTCACACCTGGCGATTGGCATACATCCGGCACTCAGCCAACAGCGCCAGCAGATTCGGATCACGCTCCTTGGCTTTCAGGAACACCACGCCAATGCGCTGTTGTAGCCGATACCTCTCCTGCAACGGGATCAGTTTCACCCGGTTCTCATACACCGCCGCAATCCTGCCCGGCAGCAACGCATAGCCCACCCCGGAGCTGACCATGCTCAGCAGGGTGAAGATGTCGTTGACCTGCATCGCCACCTTCGGTTCGAACCCCGCCTGCTTGAACACCCGGATGCCGTCCTGGTGCGTGGCAAAACCCTGGGTCAGGGTGATGAACGTCTCGTCGCGCACCTCGGCCAGGTCGACCTCGCTGCGCTGGGCAAAGGGCGAGTCGGCCGGCGTGGCGAGGAAGATGTCATCGGAAAACAGCTCGATATGCTCGCAGTCAGGGTCGTTTACGCTGTCGTCCAGGGAGATCAGGATCGCGTCCACCTCCATGTTCTTGAGCTTGTACAGCAGGTCGATGTTCGAGCCCAGGATCAGGTCGATATTGAGCTCGCTGCGACGGATTTTCAGGCCCATGATCAGTTGCGGCACGGTCTTGACCGTCAACGAATACAACGAGCCGAGCTTGAAGCGTTCGGCGGAGAAGCCGGCGGCTTCGCGGGTCAGGCGTACGCTTTCGACCACGTCCTGGATCAGCTTCTGCGCCCGCTCTTCCAGCACATAGGCGCTTTCCAGCGGCGTGAGGTTGCGGCCTTCGTGCTTGAACAACGGGCAACGCAGGGCGCTCTCCAGCGAGTGAATGGCCCGGTGCACACTGACATTGCTGGTCTGCAACTCGGCCGCCGCCCGCGCCAGGTTGCCGGTGCGCATGAAGGCCAGGAATACCTCGAGTTTCTTCAGGGTCAATTCTTCGTCGATCAGCATGGGGCGGACTCTTATTCGTATTGCCCGATTGTGCCCCATTAGGCCTAGGGATGTGATCGTTCCCACGCTCTGCGTGGGAATGCCTCAACGGACGCTCTGCGTCCGCTTCGGGACGCGGAGCGTCCCCGGCTGCATTCCCACGCGGAGCGTGGGAACGATCATTAGCCTTGCTTCCACAGCAAGCAAAGCATTGCACTTTGACGCGCCAGGCCTGAGCCTTGGCGTCTGTTCTGGAATGTGAGGTAGGACTGGATGTATCACGGGGAACGACTCAACGCCTGGACGCACTTGGTCGGGGCGGTGGCGGCTTTTATCGGGGCGGTGTGGTTGCTGGTGATTGCCGGGATGGCGGGCGATCCGTGGAAGATCGTCAGCGTGGCGATCTACGGGTTCACCCTGCTGGTGCTGTACAGCGCTTCGACGGTTTACCACAGCGTGCGCGGGCGCAAAAAAGCCATCATGCAGAAGGTCGATCACTTTTCGATCTACCTGCTGATCGCCGGCAGCTATACGCCGTTTTGCCTGGTGACCCTGCGCGGGCCGTGGGGCTGGACCTTGTTCGGGATCGTCTGGGGGCTGGCGCTGATCGGGATCCTGCAGGAGATCAAGCCGCGCTCCGAAGCGCGGATCCTGTCGATCGTCATCTACGCGGTGATGGGCTGGATCGTGCTGGTGGCGGTCAAGCCGTTGCTGGCGGCCCTGGGCAGCGCCGGGTTTGCCTGGCTGGCCTCGGGCGGCGTGTTGTACACCGTGGGCATTATCTTTTTCGCCCTCGACCATCGGCTACGCCACGCCCACGGCATCTGGCACCTGTTTGTCATTGCCGGCAGTTTGCTGCACTTCGTGGCGATTCTGTTCTACGTGCTCTAGCGCCATGGGTTCAACATTTGACTCTAGAAATCCCCCCATAGCTGCTGCGCCACCGCCAGTGCCACAACCGGCGCGGTTTCAGTGCGCAGCACGCGAGGGCCGAGGCGGGCGGCGTGGTAGCCGGCGGTCTTGGCCTGTTCGACTTCGGCGTCCGACAAGCCGCCTTCAGGGCCAATCAGGAACGCCAGCGTCGACGGTTTGTCATGGCTGACCAAGGGCTCGGCCACCGGATGCAGCACCAGCTTGAGCTCGGCCTCGGTCTGTTTCAGCCAGTCAGCCAGCAGCAGCGGCGGGTGGATCACCGGCACGCTTGAGCGCCCGCACTGCTCGCAGGCACTGATTGCCACCTGGCGCCAGTGCAGCAGGCGCTTGTCGGCGCGTTCGTCCTTGAGGCGCACTTCGCAGCGTTCGCTGAAGATAGGCGTGATCTCGCTGACGCCCAGCTCCGTGGCTTTCTGGATCGCCCAATCCATGCGCTCGCCTCGGGACAGGCCTTGGCCGAGGTGGATGCGCAGCGGCGATTCAGGTTGTCCGGCGAACTGCTCGTCCAATTGCACTCGAACGCGTTTCTTGCCGACTTCGGCCAGGGTGCCGCGAAACTCCTGGCCCGAGCCATCGAACACCTGCACCGCATCGCCCTCGGC
This sequence comes from Pseudomonas sp. Root401, assembly GCF_001425105.1. Taxonomy (NCBI): domain Bacteria; kingdom Pseudomonadati; phylum Pseudomonadota; class Gammaproteobacteria; order Pseudomonadales; family Pseudomonadaceae; genus Pseudomonas; species Pseudomonas sp. Root401. The sequence continues at coordinate 613,305 of NZ_LMDO01000012.1, forward strand.
CATGCGCAGCACCCGGCCGATATAGTGGGCCTGGGCTTCAGGCAGTTCGTGGTCGCCGAGGCTCAGGGGCGCGTCGATGAAGAAGCGGGACAGTCTCATGTTTTGTTCTCTCGATCGTTCCCACGCTCTGCGTGGGAATGCCGCCATGGACGCTCTGCGTCCGCTGTGGATGTGACGCGGAGCGTCACGGGATGCATTCCCACGCAGAGCGTGGGAACGAGAAGTTCAGGGCTCAGCCCGGATCGCGATACCCCGGGTGAAAATCCTTCGGCACCGCCACGCTGACCTTGTCCCGGGTGGCGATGTCGATGCCTTCGCTGGCGACTTCGGCCAGGAAATCGATCTGCTCCGGGGTGATGACATACGGCGGCAGGAAATACACCACGCTGCCCAGCGGCCGCAGCAAGGCACCACGCTCCAAGGCATGCTGGAACACACTCAGGCCACGCCGTTCCTGCCACGGATAGGCGGTTTTGCTGGCCTTGTCCTTGACCATCTCGATGGCCAGCACCATGCCGGTCTGGCGCACTTCGGCGACGTTCGGGTGATCGGCCAGGTGCGCGGTGGCACTGGCCATGCGCTGGGCAAGGGCCTGGTTGTTTTCGATGACGTTGTCTTCTTCGAAGATATCCAGCGTCGCCAGGGCCGCCGCGCAGGCCAGCGGGTTGCCGGTGTAGCTGTGGGAATGCAGGAAGGCGCGCAGGGTCGGGTAGTCGTCGTAGAACGCGCTGTAGACCGAGTCGGTGGTCACGCACGCGGCCAGCGGCAGGTAACCGCCGGTCAGGGCCTTGGACAGGCAGAGGAAATCCGGCGTGATGCCGGCCTGCTCACAGGCGAACATCGTCCCGGTACGGCCAAAGCCGACGGCGATTTCGTCGTGGATCAGGTGCACGCCATAGCGGTCGCAGGCCTCGCGCAGCAACTTCAGGTACACCGGGTGATACATGCGCATGCCGCCGGCGCCCTGGATCAGCGGTTCGACGATCACCGCCGCCACCGTGTCGTGGTGCTCGGCCAGGGTCTGTTCCATGGCCGCGAACAGGTTGCGCGAATGTTCTTCCCAGCCCATGCCGTCAGGGCGGTGGTAGCAGTCGGGGCTCGGCACCTTGATCGTGTCCAGCAGCAAGGCCTTGTAGGTTTCGGTGAACAACGGCACATCGCCCACCGACATCGCCGCGATGGTTTCGCCGTGGTAACTGTTGCTCAGGGTGACGAAGCGCTTCTTGTCCGGCCGGCCGCGATTGATCCAGTAATGGAAGCTCATCTTCATCGCCACTTCGATGCAGGATGAGCCGTTATCGGCGTAGAAGCACCGGGTCAGGCCTTCGGGCGTCATCTTCACCAGGCGCTCGGACAACTCAATCACCGGCTGATGGCTGAAGCCGGCGAGAATCACATGCTCCAGCTGATCGACCTGGTCCTTGATGCGCTGGTTGATGCGCGGGTTGGCGTGGCCGAAAACGTTGACCCACCAGGAGCTGACGGCATCGAGATAGCGCTTGCCTTCAAAATCTTCCAGCCACACGCCTTCACCGCGCTTGATGGGGATCAGCGGCAGCTGTTCGTGGTCTTTCATCTGGGTGCAGGGATGCCATAGCACCGCGAGGTCGCGTTGCATCCACTGGTTATTCAGGCCCATTTACAGTCTCCTCGAGGCGGCTCGCGGCGGGCGCGGGCAAAACAATCGCGCAAGCCTATGCAATGGCGGCCCCGCGGACAACCCATTGTGTCATTCCCACTACTTTGAACGAGGCGATAGACGCCGCTGGCGGCGTTTTGATGGCTGACGTATTCTTCGCCGTTCCCTGAGCCGACTGGCTCGAAAAACCGCGAGCCGCCAGGCTCCAAAACTGAAATTTCCTACGTTTTCATCCGGAGTTCGTTGAATGTCTGCTGGTTGGCTGCGCGCCTGTGCGCTGGTGATGATAGGGCTGTTCAGCGTTTCGGCGCTGGCCAAGGACAAACAACCGACGGCCATCGTCATTGGCGGCGGCCTGGCGGGGCTCACCGCAGCCTATGAGTTGCAGAACAAAGGCTGGGCGGTGACACTGCTGGAAGCCAAACCGAGCCTGGGCGGTCGTTCGGGCATGGCCACCAGCGAGTGGATCGGCAACGAGAAGACCCAGCCGGTGCTGAACAAGTACGTCTCCACTTTCAAGTTGAGCACCACGCCGGCTCCGGAGTTCGTGCGCACCCCCAGCTACCTGATCGACGGCATCTATTTCAGCGCGGCGGACCTGGCGAGCAAACAGCCGGCCACCGCCGAAGCCCTCAAGCGCTACGAAACCACCCTGGACGACCTGGCGCGCTCCATCGAAGACCCGCTGAACCCGGCGGCGACCAGCACGCTGCACGCGCTGGACCAGATCACTGTGTCCAACTGGCTCGACCGCCTGCAACTGCCGGCCACGGCGCGGCAGTTGGTGAACCAGGAGATTCGCACCCGCTATGACGAACCTTCGCGTCTGTCGCTGCTGTATTTCGCCCAGCAGAACCGCGTCTATCGCGGTGTCTCCGACCGCGACCGGCGGGCCTCGCGCCTGCTCGGCGGCAGCCCGGTCCTGGCCCAGGCGTTCGTCAAGCAACTGAAAACCATCAAGACCAATTCGCCCGTGTCGGCCATCTCCCAGGACAAGGACGGGGTGACCGTCAAGGTTGGCGCCGTTGGCTACCAGGCTGACTACGTGGTGCTGGCGGTGCCGTTGCGGGCGCTGAACAAGATCCAGTTGACCCCGGCCCTGGATGCCCAGCATCAAGGCGCGATCAAGGGCACCAACTACGGCTGGCGCGACCAGATCATGCTCAAGTTCAAGACCCCGGTCTGGGACAGCAAGGCGCGCATGTCGGGTGAGATCTACAGCAATGCCGGCCTGGGCATGATGTGGATCGAACCGGCCTTGAAGGGCGGTGCCAACGTGGTCATCAACCTGTCCGGCGACAACGCCCGGGTGATGCAGGCCTTCGGCGACAAGCAGATGGTCGATCAGGTATTGATCCGTCTGCACGCGTTTTATCCACAGGCCCGTGGCGCGTTCACCGGCTACGAAATCCGCCGCTACAGCACCGACCCGTCCATGGGGGGTGCGTATCTGGCCTTTGGCCCGGGCCAGATCAGCAAGTACTGGCGCTTGTGGGAAAAGCCATTGCAACGCGTAGCCTTTGCCGGTGAACACACCGACACCCTGTATCCGGGCACCCTGGAAGGCGCGCTGCGCAGCGGTCAACGGGCCGCCAGCCAGGTTGAAGACCTGGCGGCGGGCAAGTCGTTCGAGCCGGCCAAGGTCGCGCCAGTTGCAACGGCAGCAGCTGCGGGTGCGGTGGCGGCGAAGAAGGGCAACTTCTTCACCAACCTGTTTGGTGGCTCGGATGACGACAAGAAGCCAGAGCCGGTCAAGGCACCGGAGCCGGTAGCGCCTGCTCCAGTGCCTGCACCCGCTCCTGCGCCGGCACCGGTGGAACCACCTGCACCGGCCCCGGCAAAGGTTGAGCCAGCCAAGAAAGCAGCGACCAAACCGGCAGCGAAAAAACCAGCCGCCAAGGCTCCGGCTAAAAAAGCGCCAGTGAAGAAAACCACTCCGGCGAAGAAACCGGCGGCCAAGCCGGCAGCGACAACACCGGCGGCGACTGAGACCAAGGCCCAGTAAGGCTCGGCGGCAGAAAAAGCGCGGCGTATCAGCCGCGCTTTTTTTTGCCCGTAGAACCGCTATCGCGAACAAGCTCGCTCCCACAGGGATTGCGCTCGGCCAGTGTGGGAGCGTGCTTGCTCGCGATGGGGCCCTTCCTGATATAACGCCTTGTATTGGTTTTAATCTTTCCTTAACCCACCCCCTCCAGACTGATGATCGTATTTCTCGATATTTCAAAGCGAAATTTTCCGCTTTAAATCGATAGATAACTCGCTAGTCTTGATCGCAGTTTTTACAGGAAATGAGCAATGCAGCTACGCAACTCTTCTTCTCGCTATGGCTGGGTCAGTATCTCTATGCACTGGGGCGTTGCGCTGGCGGTGTACGGGCTGTTCGCCCTGGGCCTGTGGATGGTTGGCCTGGATTACTACAGCACCTGGCGCAAAGACGCACCGGACCTGCACAAGAGCATTGGCCTGGTGCTGCTGGCGGTCATGCTGCTGCGGGTGATCTGGCGCGTTGTCAGCCCGCCGCCACCGACCCTGCCGACCTATGGCCGCCTGACCCGCGCCGGCGCCAAGCTCGGTCATAGCGCACTGTATCTCGGGTTGTTCGCCGTGATGATTGCCGGTTACCTGATTTCCACCGCAGACGGTGTCGGGATCCCGGTGTTTGGTTTGTTTGAAGTACCCGCGCTGGTGTCCGGACTGCCCGACCAGGCAGACGTCGCTGGCCAGATTCACCTCTACCTGGCGTGGGCGTTGGTAATTTTCTCCGGCCTTCATGCGTTGGCAGCATTGAAACACCACTTTATCGACCGTGACGCGACCCTCAAGCGAATGCTGGGGCGCCAAGCCTGATGTTCAACCTCGACTCCAAAGGAATAGAAAGCATGTTGAAAAAGACGCTCGCCGCCCTGGCAATCGGTTCTGCCCTGCTGTCGGCCGGCCAGGCCATGGCTGCTGACTACGTAGTCGACAAGGAAGGCCAGCACGCCTTCGTCGACTTCAAGATCAGCCACCTGGGCTATAGCTACATCACCGGTACCTTCAAGGACATCGACGGCAAGTTCAGCTTTGACGCCGCCAAGCCTGAGGCCAGCAAGATCGAGTTCAACGTACGTACCGCCAGCGTGTTCACCAACCACGCCGAGCGCGACAAGCACATCGCCAGCAAGGACTTCCTGGACGTAGGCAAGTTTGCCGATGCCAAGTTCGTGTCCACCAGCGTCAAGTCCACCGGCAAGAACGCTGATGGCAAAGACACTGCCGACGTGACGGGTGACCTGACGCTGCACGGCGTGACCAAGCCAATCGTGGTCAAGGCCACGTTCCTGGGCGAAGGCAAGGATCCATGGGGCGGCTACCGTGCTGGCTTCGAGGGCACCACCAGCATCAAGCGTTCCGACTTCGGCAAGATGATGGACCTGGGGCCACAATCCGACGCCGTTGAGCTGTACATCTCGTTTGAAGGTGTCAAAGCGAAGTAACCTTCGCGCCTGACAAAAAACGCCCCTGGTCTTGCGATCAGGGGCGTTTTTTATTCCGCGGATTCGGGCAACACAGAGAACCCTGTGGGAGCGAGCTTGCTCGCGATGGCGTCATACCAGCCGACTTCGATGTTGACTGACATACCGCTATCGCGAGCAAGCTCGCTCTCACATTTGGAATTGTGTTGGGCCAAAAAAATGCCCCAGGTCGCGAGACCTGGGGCATTTTTCAAGGCTTGGAAAAACTCAGCGATTGCGTGTCAGCAATGCCGGTTTTTCGCCCCGTGGACGGCTTGGCAGTTGATCCAGCTGTTCAGGCGTCGGGAAGCGATCGGCTTTCGATTCCTTGTGCATGATCTTCGGCTGGTTGCCGCGCGGGTTCTGCACGGCGGGTTCCTGACGAGGCTGGTCCTCACGGGCCGGACGGCGCGGGCGGGTGTCGTCGCGACGGGCCTGGCCGTCACGCGGGGCGCCGTTGCGTGGGCCGCTGCGCTTGGCCGGTGGTGTGCCGGTGGACGAGCCGTTGCTGTTGCGCGGACCATTCTGGCGACCTTGTGGCTGGCCGCTGCGCGGCGCGCCTGCAGCTGCACCCTGTGCCGGGGCACCCGGGCGACGACCACGGCCCTGGGCCGGTTTCTGCTGTGGCACGTAGTCGACGCGGTTACCGAAGTTATCGATATCGTCGTCCAGGAACTCGTCCGGGGCACGATCGGCTGCGGCGCGCGGGGCTGGACGCTGCTGTTCACGGGCTGGCGTGCCTTCGCGGGGCTTCTGCTCGCGGGCTGGGCGTTCGCCGCGGCCATTGCTGTTGCTGGCCGGTTTTTCCTTGCCCTTGTCCTTGCCTTTGTCCTTGCGGCCGCCGCCACCACCGCCGCCATTCGGACCGTCGCCGCGCGGGCCACGGGCATTGCGCGGATTGCGCACGTCCGGACGTTCGCGCACTTCAGGCTTCTCGGCCTCGATGGTGCTGGCGTCGAAGCCCATCAGGTCGCCGTCGGCAATTTTCTGCTTGGTCATGCGCTCGATGCTTTTGAGCAGCTTTTCTTCGTCCGGCGCGACCAGCGAGATCGCTTCGCCCGAACGACCGGCCCGGCCGGTACGGCCGATACGGTGCACGTAGTCTTCATCGACGTTCGGCAGCTCGAAGTTGACCACGTGAGGCAACTGGTCGATGTCCAGGCCACGGGCCGCGATGTCGGTGGCCACCAGGATGCGCACTTCGCCGGCCTTGAAGTCGGCGAGGGCTTTGGTGCGGGCGTTCTGGCTCTTGTTGCCGTGGATCGCCACAGCCGGCAGGCCGTGCTTGTCCAGGTACTCGGCCAGGCGGTTGGCGCCGTGCTTGGTGCGGGTGAACACCAGGACCTGTTCCCAGGCGCCGGCGGTGATCAGGTGCGCCAGCAGGGCACGCTTGTGGCTGGCCGGCAGGCGGAAGACGCGTTGCTCGATGCGCTCGACCGTGGTGTTCGGTGGCGTGACTTCGATGCGCTCCGGGTTGTGCAGCAGCTTGCCAGCCAAATCGGTGATGTCCTTGGAGAACGTCGCCGAGAACAGCAGGTTCTGACGCTTGGCGGGCAGGCGAGCGAGGACTTTCTTCACGTCATGGACAAAGCCCATGTCGAGCATGCGGTCGGCTTCGTCCAGCACGAGGATTTCCACGTGGGACAAATCGACGCTGCCCTGGCCGGCCAGGTCCAGCAGGCGACCGGGGCAGGCAACCAGTACATCGACGCCACGGGACATGGCCTGGACTTGGGGGTTCATGCCCACGCCGCCAAAAATGCAGGCGCTGACGAACTTCAGGTCGCGAGCGTAGACCTTGAAGCTCTCGTGTACCTGGGCCGCCAGTTCGCGGGTTGGGGTCAGGACCAGCACGCGCGGTTGGCGCGGGCCATGACGCTGGGACTTGTCTGGGTGACCGTTGGGGAACAACCGCTCCAGGATCGGAAGGGCGAAACCGCCGGTTTTACCAGTACCTGTCTGCGCCGCGACCATCAGGTCGCGACCTTGCAACACGGCGGGAATGGCCCGCTGTTGCACCGGGGTAGGCTGGGTATAGCCGGCGGCTTCGATGGCGCCGACTAAAGCCTCGGAGAGACCGAGGGAAGCAAAGGACATGAGTAATCCTGTTTTAGTGAGGGCCTGGCCCAATGGGATAGTCTTGCCGGGCGCGAATGACGTTCAACAAGAAGACGTCATCCCGTCCGGTCCTGCCGGGCCAAGAAGGCGGATCCGGACAAGGCTCGCGCGGGCCGTAGGCGGCGCTGTAGCGGTGTCGGGATGCCTTTTGCAAGGCCGGGCGTCCGGGCGTGAGCCTGGCGGGAAGGCCGGAGTATAACAGAGCAAACGCCGTGCGCCGCTTTCCTGCTGCTCAACGGTTTATTTCAACGTTGACCCAGCCCGGGCGAGATGACCTCGACCACTGGGCCGGCGCCGTAGCGGGCGCTCAGTTCGGCATAGGCGGGTTCGCGCTTGAAACGCTTGAGTTCGGCACTGAAGCGTTGCACCAGCAAATCCATCCCGGCGTTGCGCCGCACCGCCAGGTATTGGCTTTGACGGCTCACGACCATCGGGTTTTCGGTGATCTGGTCGCCCAACTGCATTTGTTGGAGCACATGTCGGCCCACCCTGCGGTCGGTGATGAGCAGGTCGATGCGTCCCAACTGCAACTTGCCGAAATTGGCTTCGTGGGTGGGCGCCGTTTCCCGGGTGAACAGGGTCGACTCACTGAAGGCCTGGCTGTAGAGATAACCGGGTGAGGTGCCGACGGTCAGGCCGCCCAGGTCATCGAGCGTGCGAAACGGATGGGGCCGGGCATTGGCGTAGAACATCACGAACTCTACGTCCGACAGCGGTTCGCTGGGGTAAAGCAGCATGGAATCGCGTTCATTGCTGTGGAAAATGTCCAGCGCACCGTCCGCCAACCCTTGCTCCAGCATCGCCAGGCAGCGCTTCCACGGCAGGAACTGCCATTCCACGTCGATACCCAGGCGCTTGAACACGATGGCCGTGGTTTCGTAGTCCAGGCCGAGCATCTTGCCGTTCTCTTCGTAGACATACGGCGCCCAGGGTTCGGTGACAATGCGCAACTTCTCGGCCTGGGCAGTCATGCTCAGGCACAAGAGAACAAGGGTGGTCAGCAGCTGGACAATGACGGGCATGGCCTGAGGTTACGACGAGAGCTCATCAAATAGCTAGAGCGCTCTGGCCAGCGCCCTGGTGGCCCGCCTCCAGTGCTCATGGATGGCTTGGCGGCGCCCACCGATGCGGCGCATTGCAGGGGTGGGCCGTTGCGCTCACTGAATGAAAAAGACCTTGGTGTTTGCCAAGGCCTTTTTTGTTCCACCGCGTTGCATCATTCAGCGTGGCAGCTTGAGGTTGTTCCATACCGCGAGGCTGGGTTCGGCCTGGTTAAGCGTATAAAAATGCAGCCCCGGTGCACCGCCTTGCAGCAAACGCTCACACATTTGTGTGATGACGTCCTCGCCGAAGCTTTGGATGCTGGAGGAGTCATCACCGTAGGCTTCCAGCTGCTTGCGGATCCAGCGTGGGATTTCTGCACCGCACGCGTCGGAGAAGCGCGCCAGCTTGCTGTAGTTGGTGATCGGCATGATTCCCGGCACCACAGGAATGTCGACGCCCAACTTGCGTATGCGCTCGACGAAGTAGAAGTAACTGTCGGCGTTGAAGAAGTACTGGGTGATCGCGCTGTTGGCGCCAGCGTTGGCCTTGCGGACGAAGTTGCGCAGATCGTCTTCGAAATTGCGCGCCTGGGGATGCATTTCCGGATACGCAGCCACTTCGATGTGGAAGTGATCGCCGGTTTCTTCACGAATGAAGCTCACCAGTTCGTTGGCGTGGCGCAGCTCGCCGCTGGCCATGCCCATGCCTGATGGCAGGTCACCGCGCAGGGCAACGATGCGCTTGATGCCAGCGGCCTTGTACTGGGTCAGCAGGTTGCGCAGGTCGTCCTTGCTGTCGCCCACGCAAGACAGGTGGGGGGCGGCCGGGACTTTGACTTCGCTTTCGAGCTGCAACACGGTGTTCATGGTGCGGTCACGGGTCGAGCCGCCGGCGCCATAGGTGCAGGAGAAGAAGTCGGGGTTGTAGCTGGCCAGCTGACGGGCAGTGGCGATCAGTTTTTCATGCCCAGCATCGGTCTTCGTCGGGAAGAACTCGAAGCTGTAGCGACGGTCTTGGGACATGGAGGGGGCCTCCAGCTGCAAGCTACAAGCTACAAGCCGCAAGAGGGCGGTGCGCCGAATTCTTGTGCTTAATAAGCTTGCAGCTCGCGGCTGCGTAATAGCGACAAAGAAGTAAGCCTCAAGCCTCAAATCGCAAGTAAACAAACCGCGCTTACTTGCCGCTTGAAGCTTGAAGCTCGCAGCTGCTTAGTAACGATAAGCGTGCGGCTTGAACGGGCCTTCGACGGTGACGCCGATGTAGTCAGCCTGTTGCTTGGTCAGTTTGGTGACCACGCCGCCGAAACCGCGGACCATTTCCAGGGCCACTTCTTCGTCGAGTTTCTTGGGCAGTACTTCCACGGTCAGGCGCTCGGCTTTCTGGGCCGGTGACAGGTCGGCGTATTTCTGGCCGAACAGGAAGATCTGGGCCAGGACCTGGTTGGCGAACGAGCCGTCCATGATGCGGCTTGGGTGGCCGGTGGCGTTGCCCAGGTTAACCAGGCGGCCTTCAGCCAGCAGGATCAGGTAGTCGTCGTTCTGTGGGTCGAAGCTGCCGGTGCCAGTGCGGTGTACCTTGTGGACCTGCGGCTTCACTTCTTCCCATGCCCAGTTCTTGCGCATGAAAGCGGTGTCGATTTCATTGTCGAAGTGACCGATGTTGCAGACCACGGCGCGCTTCTTCAGGGCCTTGAGCATGTTGGCATCGCAGACATTGACGTTGCCGGTGGTGGTCACGATCAGGTCGATCTTGCCCAGCAGGGCCTTGTCGATGCTGGCTTCGGTGCCGTCGTTGATCCCGTCGATGAACGGCGAAACCAGTTCGAAACCGTCCATGCAGGCCTGCATGGCGCAGATCGGATCGACTTCGGAGACCTTGACGATCATGCCTTCCTGACGCAGGGACTGGGCCGAACCCTTGCCCACGTCACCGTAGCCGATCACCAGCGCCTGCTTGCCCGACAACAGGTGGTCGGTGCCGCGCTTGATGGCGTCGTTGAGGCTGTGGCGGCAGCCGTACTTGTTGTCGTTCTTGCTCTTGGTTACCGAGTCGTTGACGTTGATGGCCGGGATCTTCAGTTCGCCCTTGGCCAGCATGTCCAGCAGGCGGTGCACGCCAGTGGTGGTCTCTTCGGTCACGCCGTGGACGTTTTCCAGCACGGCTGCGTACTTCTTGTGCAGCAGCTCGGTCAGGTCGCCGCCGTCGTCGAGGATCATGTTGGTGTCCCACGGCTGGCCATCCTTGAGGATGGTCTGCTCCAGGCACCACTCGTACTCTTGCTCGGTCTCGCCTTTCCAGGCGAATACCGGGATACCGGCGGCGGCGATGGCGGCAGCGGCCTGGTCCTGGGTCGAGAAGATGTTGCAGGACGACCAACGCACTTCGGCACCCAGGGCAACCAGGGTTTCGATCAGCACGGCGGTCTGGATGGTCATGTGGATGCAGCCGAGGATTTTTGCGCCCTTCAATGGCTGTTCGCCAGAGTACTTGCGGCGCAGGCCCATCAGGGCTGGCATTTCGGATTCGGCGATGATGATTTCGCGACGGCCCCAGGCAGCCAGGGACATGTCGGCGACTTTGTAGTCGGTAAAATCGGCAGGCGTGATAACAGCGCTCATGAAGAGCCTCCATTCGTAATGTATGCGAATGGGCGCCGTTGTGCGTTTAGTGTCCGTGCGGGGTGCCCCCGTACAAACAACGCCCCATCCGAGCCTGACAGGTCGAGCCTGCTGCAGCGCCCCTCGGACAGGTGGCGGGAACGGTCCAAAGCGTGGACCGAGGTAAAACGGTGGCGATTATAACGGGCTAATCGAATCTTCCAAAAGGGTTTCTGTCGGCAAATCGTAATTGCCGATGACCGTCATAGGGCCCGCGACGTAGAGCCTGACCGTGCGGTCTGCCATGATGCAGCAATCCAACGGCCAGACACTCAGGAGTGATCATGAATTTCCACACCCGCAAATGGGTCAAGCCCGAAGACCTCAACCCCAACGGCACGCTGTTCGGCGGCAGCCTGTTGCGCTGGATCGACGAGGAGGCGGCGATCTACGCCATCGTCCAGCTCGGCAACCAGCGCGTGGTCACCAAGTACATCTCGGAAATCAATTTCGTCAGCGCTTCGCGCCAGGGCGACATCATCGAGCTGGGCATCACCGCCACCGAGTTTGGCCGTACTTCCATCACCCTGACCTGCGAGGTGCGCAACAAAATCACCCGCAAGAGCATCCTGACCGTGGAAAAGATGGTCTTCGTCAACCTTGGCGAAGATGGCTTGCCCGCGCCCCATGGACGGACCGAGATCACATACGTCAAGGATCAGTTCAAGGATGCTGTCGTCGAGTGAGATCGATAGCGGTTTCAGGCTGAGGTAACTGAACAGCGCTGATCGCCGCGTGTCGTAGGTACATCACGCCACCGGTTCAGGAGCTGTATGGACACCCATGAAGAAGGCAAGACCCCTGACCTTTCGGCTCAGGAGCAGCATGAAGTCGACCGCAATCAGCCACCGCGGGCTGCGGTGCTGCACGAAATCATCCGCACCCAGGGCAATCAGGAGCTGGAGCGCAGTATCGCCGCGCTCTGGTGGTCGGCCCTGGCGGCGGGTTTGACCATGGGCCTGTCGCTGATGGCAATGGGATTGCTCAACTCCCGGCTGCCGGACCACGAAGGCTTCAAGGTGATCGCCAGTTTCGGTTACTGCGCCGGCTTTCTCGCGGTGATCCTGGCCCGCCAGCAACTGTTCACCGAAAACACCCTGACCGCCGTGCTGCCGATCATGAGCAAACCCACGCTGGGCAACTTCGGCCGGCTGTTGCGGCTCTGGGGCGTGGTGCTGGTGGGCAACCTGTGCGGCACCTTGCTGGTGGCCTATGTGATGCTGCACTTGCCGATCTTCGATCAGCGCACCGACCAGGCTTTCCTGGAGATCGGCCGCAAGGTCATGGAAAACGACACCGGCCAGATGTTCGCCAAGGGCATCATCTCCGGCTGGATGATCGCCACCATGGTCTGGATGATCCCGTCCATGGAAAGCGCCAAGATGTGGATCATTATCCTGATCACCTACCTCATGGCGCTCGGGGATTTCACTCACATCGTCGTCGGCTCGGCCGAAGTTTCGTACCTGGTGTTCGCCGGCCAGTTGTCATGGGAGGATTTCTGGATGGTGTTTGCCGGGCCGACGTTGGCGGGGAATATCATCGGCGGCAGTTTCATCTTTGCGCTGATCAGCCACGCACAGGTGCGCAGCGAGACCAATACGCCCCTCAGTCGGCAAGGCCTGCCGCGGCGCCGAGATGACGCTGGCGATAAATAAAATACAGCGCGGCCAGTACGGTTAGCCCGCCCATCAGGGCCCCGGTCCACGGCAAATCCGCCAGGTCGGCACCACTGGCGACGACCAACCCACCAATCCACGCTCCCGCCGCGTTGCCGAGATTGAAGGCACTCTGGTTCAGGGTCGAACCGAGGTTCGGCGCCTCAGAGGCCTGGTCGATGATCAGCAGTTGCAGGATCGGGCACAGGGCGAAGGCGAAGATCCCCCACAGCACCAGGGTGATCGCCGCCGGAATCACCGATTGGCTGGTCTGGCTGAACGCGGCCAACACCAGCACCACGGCCAGGGCCATGGCCACCAGCGAAGGCAGCAGGCGCCGGTCCGCCAGGCGCCCGCCGAGGAAACTGCCCGCTGTCAGGCCGACACCGAACAACAGCAACATGATGGTGACGCCATGGGGGCTGACACCGGTGATGTCCTGCAGGATCGGCGCGATGTAGGTGAACACGCTGAACAGACTGGTGGAGGCCAGCACGCTCATGCCCAGGGCGAGCAACACGTTGACCTTGCCCAGCACCTTGAACTCGCTGGCCAGGTTGGCTTTGTCCATGGGGATTTCCCTGGGCAGCCAGACCCATTGGGCGATGGCGGCGATCACGCCGATCACCGATACCGCCCAGAACGTCGAACGCCAACCGGCGTATTGTCCCAAAGCCGTGCCCAGCGGCACGCCCAGCACGTTAGCCAGGGTCAGGCCGGTGAACATCATGGCAATTGCCTGGGCCCGCTTGTTCGGCGCCACCAGCCCGGCCGCCACCACCGAACCGATGCCAAAGAACGCTCCGTGGCACAGCGCAGTAATAACCCGGGCGGCCATCAGCGTGGCGTAGTTCGGCGCCAGGGCGCAGAGCACATTGCCGAGGATGAACATCAACGTCATGCCCAGCAGCGTGGCCTTGCGTGGCATGTTGGCGGTGCCAATCGCCAGGATCGGCGCGCCGAACACTACGCCCAGGGCGTAGCCGGTAATCAGTAGCCCGGCCTGGGGAATGCTCACGGCCAGGTCCCGGGCGACATCGGGCAACAGGCCCATGATGACGAATTCAGTCGTGCCGATGCCGAAAGCGGCAACGGCCAAAGCAAGCAAGGCGAGTGGCATGCGCAAGGTCTCTGTCTGTAGTCTTGACGCTCTGATCAGGCATACGCATGCCGGCGCCCCATTCGAGTGAGCGGGGCAACAGCGAGATTATTGGAATAGGTGTATGCGCAACTGAGTGCGGCGTGGTCGGCTTGCAGTATAAACGATAGCAAATCAATTCATGAGCCTTACTGAGCGTAGGAGCTGTAGGAGCTGTAGGAGCTGCCGAGTGCAACGAGGCTGCGATCTTTCCACTGACAATTGAGTCTGGAATGAAAGATCAAAAGATCGCAGCCTCGTTGCACTCGACAGCTCCTACGGGGCGGGGGACAAGATAAGGAGCGTGCCGTGCTTGCAACGGCCTTGGTGTTGGTCGCGGCGCTGTTGCATGCGGCGTGGAATACGCTGATCAAGTTCAGTGGCGAGCGTTTGCTGGTGGTGGCGTGCATGGACAGCGTCGCCTTGCTGTTCGTCGCCTTGGCAATGGGTTTCGTGGCCTTGCCGCCGTTGGAGATCTGGCCATGGATCCTGGCGTCGGCGGCATTCGAGCTGCTCTATCGCTATTTGCTGATCCAGGCTTATCGGGTCGGTGACCTGGGGCTGGTCTATCCGCTGATGCGCGGCCTGTCGCCGCTGGTGGTGCTGGCCCTGACATTTATATTCGCCGGTGAAGCCCTGACGACCCAGCAGGTCATCGGCATCTTGCTGATCCCGTTCGGCATGCTTTGCCTGTTGTGGCAGGGCGGTGGCGGCGAGCGGCTGCCCTGGTCGATGCTGCCGGTGGTGGCGCTGATCGGCCTGTGCATCGGGTGCTACACCTTTATCGACGGCCACGCTCTGCGGCGTTGGTCCCATCCGCTGGATTACCTGGTCTGGGTCACGCTGCTCAGTGCCTGGCCGTTCCCGTTGCTGGCGCTGGCGAGCAAGCGGCCGGCCTTCATGCGATTCTGGCGTGAGCAGTGGCGGTTGGGGTTGGCGGTCGGATTTTGCGTATTGTTCAGCTACGCTCTGGTGCTGTGGGCCATGCAACTGGGCTCGATCGCCGAAGCGGCGGCGCTGCGGGAGATCAGCGTGATCCTGGTGGTGCTGTTCGGCATGCGTTACTTGAAAGAACCTTTCGGCTTGCCGCGGCTCTTAGCCTGCGGGCTGGTATTGGTTGGCATGCTGGTGATGAAGTTCTGACCGACACCCGAACTCGCGATTTTCTATAAAACTCAAAGAAGGAACTGCGTCAATGACGGTTGCCCTGTGGTGTATTTTGATTGCCTTTCTGCTGCCTTACCTGTGCGTCGCCATTGCCAAGATCGGTGGACGATACAGGCTGGCAGATAACCACGACCCTCGGGACTTTCTGGACTCACTCGAAGGTGCGCCTCGGCGGGCATACGCCGCGCAACTGAACAGCTTTGAAATCAGCCCGTTTTTTGCCGCCGCCGTGATCGTCGCGCACCTGGCGGGCAATGCCGAGCTGGTGACCATCAATGTGCTGGCAGTGCTGTTCATCACCAGTCGCCTGCTCTACATCATTTGCTACCTGGCTGACTGGGCGATTCTACGTTCGTTGATGTGGTTCGTGGGGGTGGGGTTGGTCTTGAGTTTCTTCTTCGTATCGGTCTGAGCCTGATTCTTGAATCCCGGTGTCTGTGCTGACCCCATCGCGAGCAGGCTCGCTCCCACATTGGATCTGGTGTGTACACAAAATATGTATTCACTGATATCTACTGTGGGAGCGAGCCTGCTCGCGATGGGGCCGGGACAATCACCAAACTCCTCAGTGATTGGCGGTCACCGCATTCGCCACCTGCGGCACTTGCGGCAACGCCATGCCCTTGGGCCAGAGCATCCAGATCTGGCCCTGTTGCTTCATGTCCCCGGCCAGTTGCCCGGCCGCCTCGCCCGTGCCCCAGAACAGGTCCGCCCGTACTTCGCCGGCAATTGCACCGCCGGTGTCCTGGGCGGCGACGGGCCGGTTCAAGGTGCTGCCGTCGGGGCGCGTGGTGGATAGCCAGAGCAGGCTGCCCAGCGGAATCACCTTGCGATCCACCGCCACGCTGTAGCCGGCGGTCAGCGGGACATTCAACGAGCCTCGCGGGCCTTCGTTGCTGTCGGGGTTACGGTTGAAGAACACGTAGCTGGGGTTGCTGCCCAGCAATTCGGGAATGCGGTTCGGGTTGGCCTTGGCCCAGGCACTGATGGTGCCCATGGTCACGTCTTCTTTCTTCAGCTCGCCCTGCTCGACCAGCCAGCGCCCGATGGGGCGGTAAGGGTGGCCGTTCTGGTCGGCATAACCGATGCGCAGTTGGCGGCCATCGGCGAGTCGAATGCGTCCCGAACCCTGGATCTGCAGGAATTGCAGGTTCATGGGGTCGGTCAGCCAGGCGATGACCGGTGCCCTCACTCCGTTGGTTTCGATGGTAGCCGCGTCGTCGTATGGCTTGAGCACTCGGCCTTCGAGGCGGCCACGCAGGCGTTTGCCCTTGAGTTCAGGGTAAATGCTGTCCAGCGACACAATGATCATGTCCTCCGGCACACCGTAGACCGGGATATTCGCCGTAGCGGTCTGGGTGAGGCTGCCGGGGTAGACCGGCTCGTAGTAGCCGGTAATCAGGCCGTTGGGGCTGTTATCCCCCGAGCGCAGGCCGTAGACGTCCAGGTTCTGTTTCAGGAAATTACGTACATCCTGTGGGGTTTGCGGCACATTGGCCGCTGCCGCGCAGGTCGGGCCCCAGGTCGCATCGGCCTTGAGTCGGGTGCAGGCACTGCGCCAGGAGCCGAAACCGGCCAGCAGGTCTGCATCGGACACCGCCGGCAACGCCTCCCACGGTGCGCTGACATAGGTGGCGAGGGCGTGGGTCTGAGGCTCTTCGACCTTTTCGCCGCGATTACAACCGGCCAACAGTGCGATCAGCGGTAGGGTCAATGCCAGGCCTTTGTGCCAGGTCTTGATGCGGCTGTTCATGAAGATTTCCTTTGCAGTTATTCGAACGCTGTCAGGCGCTCGAACAACCCGTATTGTTGATAGGGCCATTGGTCTTTGCCGATGACCCGAGGATACTAACTGCCGTTTCCTGCCCCGAGGCCAAGATGTTTGTAAAACGATTTTCCATGGCCGTACTGGCCTGCCTGATGCTGTCCGCCTGTGGCGGCGTCGATCCCAATTCTCCCCTTGGCCAGCGCAAGGCGATCTTCAAGCAGATGCTCAAGACCAACGAACAGTTGGGCGGCATGTTGCGTGGACGAGTCCCGTTCGATGGCCCACGATTTGCCGAAGGCGCGGCGCAACTGGATCAACTCTCCCATGAGCCGTGGAAACACTTCCCGCAAGTGCGCGAGCAAGACCACACCAGCGCCCGGGATGAAGTCTGGCAAAAGCAGGCGCGTTTCCAGGAAATGGCCCGCAACCTTGAAGCCGCCACCGGTGAGTTGGTGACCGCCAGCAAAGTCCAACCCTACAAGGCCAGCTACTTGGGACCGGCGGTGCAAAAGGTCGAGGATGCGTGCAGTGCCTGTCATAAGGAGTTTCGGGATCATTGACTTGTCTTGAAGGATCGCAGGCTTCGCCAGCTCCTACAGGGAATCGCGTTCAACCTGTAGGAGCCTGCGATCCTTTCAATGTTCACTTGTCCAGCTCATCCACCGCTTCCTGCAGTTCCTTGCGGGAGGCCGCCAGCTTGTCCTTGCGTTTGTTGATCCGCTCGGCGTCGCCTTTCTTCATGGCCTTTTCCAGGTCGGCCTGACGCCGACTGACCTCGTGCTTGGCATCGAGCACCTTGTTTTCACGCTCCTTGCGCAAGGACGCATCGGTGCAATGGCTGGTGACTTCGTCCAACGCGGTTTCCAGGCCAGCCTGCTGGTCCTGGTTGCCACGGGACTTGGCCAGTTCGATCTGGTTGATGATGCCCTGGCGCTTGGCCGCGCAACCGGTGAGCTCCGGGGTTTGCTCGTCCGCCATCAAGGGGGCGGCCATGGCACTGCATAAGACCAGCAGGGCAACGGGGGACAGGAAATTCATAGCAACTCCGTAAAAAATCGCGAGCGGTCGGTACAGATGCGCTGTTGGAACGCATGCTTGCCCCTTGGGTTCAACCGCACAGGGCCCGGATTAAAAACCGTCGACCCCGGCAGTGCGTAATACGTCACTCAAGGCCAGCACCTGCGGGTCGCGAAAAAATGCGCTCAGTTGCGCGGCGCGTCCCGGTCCGATGCCGGCCTCGGCTTGCCATTGTTCGGTAGTGCGTTCGGCCAGCACCTGCCACGGTCCCTCTAGCCGGGCCTCACCAGCGGGCGGCAGGCCCAGGGCCTTGAGCCATTGCTCGAAAGGGCGTTGTCGGGCGCTGTGCAGGCTGGCGAGCAGGCGGGTGCTGCTGTGTTCGCCGAAGCCGGCAATGTTAGCAAGCTCGGCGGCATCGAGGGTCATCCAATCCAGCAATCCGTCGAGTCGTCCGGCGGCCAGCAGTTTTTCCCAAGTGCCGGGGCCGACGTGGGGCAGGGCAAGCCCTTGTTTGCCGCTGAGCCAGCCCAGTCGCGCGAGGAACTGGCTTTCACAGCCAGGTGTCGGTTGCCAGCAACTCAAGAAGTGATAATCGGTTTCCGCAGGGGCGTTGAGGTCCTGCCGCTCGACGCTGCGCAGCACGACGCTGTCGAGCCGTGGGATGGTCAGCCCGGCCAGGCTGATAGCAACCCGGTCGCCGGGGCGAATGTCCATCTCCTTCCAGCGCTTGAGGGAGCTGACACTTACCCGACGAATCCATCGATCGTCGAGCCGGATACGTTCAAGCTCCAGTACGGGCGTGATGCGTCCGGTACGACCGACCTTGAAGTGCACCTTGCGCACTTCGGCCAGCGCCTGGGCATACGGGTATTTCCAGGCCACGCTCCAGAACGGCGCCCTGGCCTGCCAGCGGTTGGCGGGTGGGCGGCGGCTCTGCTGCAGGACGATCCCGTCACTGGCGAATGGCAGCGGTGTGCGATACCAGTGATCGCGCCACTGCTCGGCATCGACCAATGTCCGCACAGGTTGGTTGTAGTCGAGGGTGTCAGCGAAGCCCAAGGCGTTCAGCGCGGCCATTCGCTCGGGCAGGGTGTCCGGCCCTTCCGGCCAGTCCCAGACAAACAGGCCGATATACACCCCATCGTGTACCGTCAAATTGCTGCGTGCCATCAAGCCTGCCATGGTCCCGCGGGCGTTTACGCTGCCGCTGCTGGCTTGGACATGGGCCTCCAGGCGCCAGTACAACTCGCCCTGGACGACCAGGTCTACGGGCTGGTGCAGTCGCTGGGGGATGGCGCCGATCTTGCGCGCATTCGTGGTCCAGTCATGTCCTTGGACGCCATCGCCACGGCTGATTGCCTGATGCAGGCTACCCTTGCGATAGACCAGGGTGACCGCCACGCCGTCGACTTTCGGCTGGGCCCAGACGTCCTCCCGGCCGCGCAGCCAGGCCCCCACGGCGTCGGCGTCCTTCAGCTTTTCCAGGCCGGTATGGACCACGGGGTGCGGTACCTTCCCGCCTGCTGAGCGCAGCGGATCGTCGGGCGCCGTGAGGTTGAAGCAACTGTGCCATTGGCCCAGCTGTGCGCGGGACTGATCATACAGTTCGTCGGCCACCAACGATTGGCCGAGGCGGTGATAGCGCTCGTCCCAAGTGTCGATTTGCTGTTGCAGCGCGGCGATCTCGGCCCGGGCGCGTTCAGTGGGCCAGTCGGGACAGGGCGCGGCGAGCGCAGGAGTGACAATGAAGACAAGACAGGCGAGTGCATACAAAAACGGTGGCATCGAAGCATCCTTGCTTGGTTGAGTACTGAAGGCTAGCCACCGTCCCGGAAGTTGCGAGGCCCGGAGCGTTACCGGATTTTGCGAGGCCTGGTGGCAAAATCGCGGCGGTACAGTGCGAGGCGATTTAGCCGTGCAACTGTCCCTTGTCCTCGTCAACGGCCGGCGCAAAATGGGCTTTCGATTCGCCGCTGCCTGGAATGCTCCCGATGGAACTGTCGACGCTCGCTGTTTTCATCCCGGCCTGCTTTGCGCTGAACATGGCGCCGGGGCCGAACAACCTGCTGTCCATCAGTAACGCCTCGCGTTATGGCTTCGTCCGGGCGTGCAGCGGCGGCATCGGTCGGCTACTGGCGTTTGCGATCATGATCGCCCTGGCAGCGGTGGGGCTTACCGCCGTGCTGCACACCTCGGAGTTGCTGTTCCTGGGGATCAAGCTCGTCGGTGCCGCTTACCTGTTCTATTTGGCTGTGCAATTGTGGCGGGCCCAGCCTGAGGCCGGCAGTGAAGCCGCGGTCGCGTCGATGAGCCGGGCTGGCCTGGCGCGCCAGGAGTTCCTGGTGGCGATCGGCAATCCGAAGGCGATCCTGTTGTTCACCGCGTTCCTGCCGCAATTCGTCGACCGAACAGGTACCGTCACCCAACAGTTCGCCGTGCTGGGAGGTTTGTTCCTGGCACTGGAGTGCATCGCCATAGGCCTGTATTGCTACATGGGCATTTACGCGCGGCGGCTGTTCGCCCGGCCCAGTGGCAAGCGCCTGTTCAATCGGATGTGTGCAGGGCTGCTGGCCAGTGCGGCTTCGTTTTTGCTGGTGGCACGGCGGACTTGAGCGCCATGACGAGGGGATTTTGTGGGAGCAAGGCTTGCCCGCGATACAGGCACCTCGTTACCGCAGGGACCGCGTTGTCCTCATCGCGGGCAAGCCTTGCTCCCACAGATAAATTCTCTCGCCTCAAGAGCCTGGCATGAAAAAGCCCCTGGCGACCCGGTCGCCAGGGGCTTTTTTTTACACGCGGGTATTACAGGCCGGCAGCGGCGCGCAGGGAGTCGGCGCGGTCGGTTTTTTCCCAGGTGAACGTGGTGAACGTATCGTCACCCACGGTCTTGGTCTGCGGCGTACGACCGAAGTGGCCATAGGCTGCAGTGTCCTGGTACATCGGGTGCAGCAGGTCGAGCATGGTGGTGATGGCGTATGGACGCAGGTCGAACACTTCACGGACCAGGTTGATGATCTTGTCATCGCCGATCTTGCCGGTGCCGAAGGTGTTCAGCGAGATCGACGTAGGCTGCGCCACGCCAATGGCGTAGGACACCTGGATCTCGCAGCGCTCGGCCAGGCCGGCGGCGACGATGTTCTTGGCGACGTAACGACCGGCGTAGGCCGCCGAACGGTCAACCTTCGATGGGTCCTTGCCGGAGAACGCGCCGCCGCCGTGACGGGCCATGCCGCCGTAGCTGTCGACGATGATCTTGCGACCGGTCAGGCCGCAGTCGCCCACCGGGCCGCCGATGATGAACTGGCCAGTCGGGTTGATGTGGAACTGGGTGTCCTTGGACAGCAGTTCGGCAGGCAGCACGTGCTTGACGATCAGTTCCATCACGCCTTCGCGCAGATCTTTGTAGGACACTTCTGGATTGTGCTGGGTCGACAGGACAACGGCGTCGATACCCACCACCTTGCCGCCTTCGTAACGGCAGGTCACCTGGGACTTGGCGTCCGGGCGCAGCCAAGGCAGCAGCCCGGACTTGCGGGCCTCGGCCTGGCGTTGAACCAACTGGTGCGAGAAGGTGATCGGGGCCGGCATCAGCACGTCGGTCTCGTTGCTGGCGTAGCCGAACATCAGGCCCTGGTCGCCGGCGCCCTGGTCTTCAGGCTTGGCCCGATCAACGCCTTGGTTGATGTCGGGGGACTGCTTGCCAATGATGTTCATCACGCCACAGGTCGCGCCGTCGAAGCCGACGTCGGAGCTGTTGTAGCCAATGCCCAGGATGACGTCGCGGACGATCTGCTCCAGGTCGACCCAGGCCGACGTGGTGACTTCGCCGGCGATGATCGCCACGCCCGTTTTCACCAGAGTCTCGCACGCCACGCGGGCGAACTTGTCTTCAGCAATGATGGCGTCCAGCACCGCATCAGAAATCTGGTCGGCGATTTTGTCCGGATGCCCTTCAGACACGGACTCGGAGGTGAAAAGGGAGTATTCGCTCATCTCGATGTTTTCCTACAAGTTACCGTTGGTGAGTGTCGCCAGTCGGCCGCTGAAAGTGGCGAACCTGGATCTGGAAACCATTACGTAAGCCTACATAGAGGCTTTCCCCGGGCACGAGGCCCGCAGCGGTGGCCCAGCGGGCCAGGTCGTCCTGTTCAAAACCGAGCCAGAGATCGCCGCAGGCCTCCCTGGCCCAGCTCTGGTTGTGGCTGCATAACTCGGTCACCAGCAGGCTGCCGCCCGGTTGCAGCAGGCCGGCCATGTGCTTGAGTGCATCGGCCGGCGCGGCGAAATGATGCAGCACCATGTTCAAGACAACGCAGTCGGCCTGCAGGCTCATGCCATCCAGCGCATCGGCCAGTTGCAGGCTGACGTTAGCCAGGGCCTCGCGTTCACACACCTGGCGCGCCAGTTCGAGCATGGCCGGGCTGTTGTCCAGTGCCGTCACCTGGCTGAAGCGCCGCGCCAGTTCCGGCAGGAAAGCACCATCACCGGGGCCGACTTCGATCGCCGTGGCCGTGGCTTCGAAGCTGAGTTTGTCGAGCAGCGCCACGACGCTTTCGCGGTATTGCGGCAAGCCGGCGATCAGGTCTTGCTGGGCGCGAAATTTCTCGGCGACCCGGGCGAAAAAATCCTGGCTGGCGGCGGCCCGTTGCCCGTGTACCTGGGCGATGCGAGCCTGTACGTCGGTCGGCAGGTTCAGCGCGTCCACTTCGTCCAGCAGCGCCGCGTGCAGCTTGCCGCCCAACAGGTCGGTGTGGGGCAGGGCACGGCGATAGAAAATGGCGTTGCCTTCGCGGCGGGTCGCCACCAGGTCGGCCTGGGCCAGGACCTTGAGGTGGTGGCTCATGCCGGACTGGCCGATGCCGAAGATCTGCGCCAGCTCCAGCACGCCGAACGAGTCGTTGGCCAGGGCGCGCAATACATTGAGCCGCAACGGATCGCCGCCGGCCTTGCAAAGGGCCGCCAGCTCATCGCAGTCGTCATGGCGAATGGAGGGCGCAGGTAAGTTCATAGTGCGGCAGTCTAGTGAGGGGTTTGGATCACCGCAAGTTCAATATCAAAAAGTTTTGATATTGGTGGATAAATGGCACTTCCCAACCTGTGCTTGACTCTACAAGCCATCAGCGGAAAGGTTTCACCTGGCGAATGCGACTTTATCCACCGGAAAAACGCCCAAGGATGACTATCTGTCATTGCCCCGGGGTGGGTGGGTGAGGGAAAATGCTCGCCTTTTTTCAGTTCCATTTTTATTCATTCTCGATTCAATACCCGCAGGAGAACAGCGATGCCCAGCCGTCGTGAGCGTGCCAATGCCATTCGTGCCCTCAGCATGGATGCCGTGCAGAAAGCCAACAGCGGCCATCCCGGTGCCCCCATGGGTATGGCGGATATCGCCGAGGTGCTTTGGCGCGACTACCTCAAGCACAGCCCGAGCAACCCAGCCTTCGCCGACCGTGACCGTTTCGTACTGTCCAACGGTCACGGCTCGATGTTGATCTACTCGCTGCTGCACCTGACCGGCTACGACCTGTCGATCGATGACCTGAAAAACTTCCGCCAACTGCACAGCCGCACCCCGGGCCACCCGGAATACGGCTACACCCCAGGCGTGGAAACCACCACCGGTCCATTGGGCCAGGGCTTGGCCAACGCCGTGGGTTTTGCCTTGGCAGAAAAAGTCCTGGCAGCGCAATTCAACCGCCCCGGCCATAACGTCGTCGATCACCATACCTACGTGTTCCTGGGTGATGGCTGCATGATGGAAGGCATTTCCCATGAAGTCGCCTCCCTGGCCGGCACCCTGGGCCTGGACAAGCTGATCGCCTTCTATGACGACAACGGCATCTCCATCGATGGCGAAGTCGAAGGCTGGTTCACCGACGACACTCCCAAGCGTTTCGAAGCCTACAACTGGCTGGTGATCCGCAACGTCGACGGCCACGATCCTGAAGAGATCAAGACCGCCATCGAGACCGCCCGCAAAAGCGCCCAGCCGACCCTGATCTGCTGCAAGACCACCATCGGTTTCGGCTCGCCGAACAAGCAAGGCAAGGAAGACTGCCACGGCGCGCCACTGGGTGCCGAGGAAATCGCCCTGACCCGCGCCGCGTTGAAGTGGAACCATGGCCCGTTCGAAATCCCGGCCGACATTTACGCCGAGTGGGATGCCAAGGAAAAAGGCCGCGCGCTCGAAGCCGAATGGGATCAGCGTTTCGCCGCGTATTCCGCCGAATTCCCTGAGCTGGCCAACGAGCTGGTGCGTCGCCTCAGTGGCGAGCTGCCGGCGGACTTCGCCGAAAAAGCCTCGGCGTACATCGCTGAAGTCGCCGCCAAGGGTGAAACCATCGCCAGCCGCAAGGCCAGCCAGAACACCTTGAACGCCTTCGGCCCATTGCTGCCGGAACTGCTGGGCGGTTCGGCCGACCTGGCCGGTTCCAACCTGACCCTGTGGAAAGGCTGCAAAGGCGTCAGCGCGGAAGATGCCAGCGGCAACTACATGTACTACGGCGTTCGCGAGTTCGGCATGAGCGCGATCATGAACGGTGTGGCGCTGCACGGCGGCCTGGTGCCTTACGGCGCGACCTTCCTGATGTTCATGGAATATGCCCGCAACGCAGTGCGCATGTCGGCGCTGATGAAAAAACGCATCCTGTATGTGTTCACCCACGATTCCATCGGCCTGGGCGAAGACGGCCCGACTCACCAGCCGATCGAGCAACTGGCGAGCCTGCGTTGCACGCCGAACCTGGACACCTGGCGCCCTTGCGATGCCGTGGAGTCGGCGGTGGCCTGGAAACACGCCATCGAGCGCAACGACGGTCCATCGGCGCTGATCTTCTCCCGCCAGAACCTGCAGCACCAGAACCGCGATGCCGACCAGATCGGTGATATCACCCGCGGCGGCTACGTGCTCAAGGACTGCATCGGCGAGCCTGAACTGATCCTGATCGCCACCGGTTCCGAAGTCGGCCTGGCCGTCCAGGCCTACGACAAGCTGACCGAGCAGGGCCGCAACGTACGCGTAGTGTCCATGCCTTGCACCAGCGTGTTCGACGCCCAGGATGCTGGCTACAAGCAAGCGGTGTTGCCGCTGCAGGTCAGTGCGCGGATCGCCATCGAGGCTGCTCACGCCGATTACTGGTACAAGTACGTGGGCCTGGAAGGTCGCGTGATCGGCATGACCACCTACGGCGAATCGGCGCCTGCGCCGGCGCTGTTCGAGGAATTCGGCTTCACCCTGGAAAATATCCTGGGTCAGGCTGAAGAGCTGCTGGAAGACTAAGACACGACGCGGTGGTCGAGACCACCGCGCTTCCTGTAGGAGCTGACGAGTGAAGCGAGGCTGCGATCCTTTGATCTTGATCTTTCACTTGAGATTCAAGCGTCAGGGGAAAGATCGCAGCCTCGTTTCACTCGTCAGCTCCTACAGGGATTTGTGTGGTTAACACGAATTCGTTTCCCCGCGACTATCGAGAGCCCCATGCCCCAACCGCGTCCCTACAAAGTTGCACTCAACGGCTACGGCCGGATAGGTCGTTGCGTCCTGCGTGCGTTGTTCGAGCGAGGGGCCAAGGCCGGTTTCGAGATTGTGGCGATCAATGACCTGGCCGACATGGCCAGCATCGAATACCTGACACGCTTTGACTCCACCCACGGCCGGTTCCCCGGCGAAGTGCGGGTCGAGGGCGATTGTCTGCATATTAACGGCGACTGCGTGAAGGTCTTGCGCAGTGCCACCCCCGAAGGCATCGATTGGGCGTCCCTGGATGTCGATCTGGTGCTCGAGTGCTCCGGCGCCTATCACACCCGCGAAGACGGCCAGCGTTTTCTCGCTGCCGGCGCGCCACGGGTGCTGTTTTCGCAGCCGATGGCCAGTGAAGCGGACGTGGACGCCACCATCGTCTACGGCGTGAACCAGGATTGCCTGACCGGCGAAGAGCTGCTGGTGTCCAACGCGTCCTGCACCACCAACTGCGGCGTGCCGCTGTTGCGCCTGCTGGACCAGGCCATTGGCCTGGAATACGTGTCGATCACCACCATTCACTCGGCGATGAACGACCAGCCGGTGATCGACGCCTACCACCATGAGGATTTGCGCCGCACCCGTTCGGCGTTCCAATCGGTGATTCCGGTGTCCACTGGTCTGGCGCGCGGCATCGAACGGCTGTTGCCGGAACTTGCGGGGCGAATTCAGGCCAAAGCCGTGCGGGTGCCGACGGTCAACGTGTCCTGCCTCGACATTACGATGCAGACCGTGAGCGATACCGACGCCACCGAGGTCAACCGGATCCTGCGCGAAGCCGCCACCAGCGGTCCGCTCAAAGGTCTTCTGGCCTACACCGAGTTGCCTCATGCCAGTTGTGATTTTAACCATGACCCACATTCGGCCATCGTCGATGCCAGTCAGACCCGTGTTTCCGGGCCGCGGCTTGTGAACATCCTGGCCTGGTTCGACAACGAATGGGGGTTTGCCAACCGAATGCTGGACGTTGCCGAGCATTACCTGCAAACCGCTTCTAAAAAACCTGCTCTCTAAACAGTTACCCAGGAATTGCGACCCATGACCGTGTTGAAGATGTCCGACCTCGATCTGCAAGGTAAGCGCGTACTGATCCGCGAAGACCTCAACGTCCCCGTCAAGGACGGTGTTGTCACCAGCGACGCGCGCATCCTGGCCTCGCTGCCGACCATCAAGCTGGCCCTGGAAAAAGGTGCGGCCGTGATGGTCTGCTCCCACCTGGGCCGTCCGACCGAAGGTGAGTTCTCGGCGGAAAACAGCCTCAAGCCTGTGGCCGATTACCTGAGTCGTGCCCTGGGCCGCGAAGTGCCATTGGTCGCTGACTACCTGGGCGGCGTGGACGTGAAGGCCGGCGATGTCGTGCTGTTCGAAAACGTGCGCTTCAACAAGGGCGAGAAAAAGAACGCTGACGAACTGGCCCAGCAATACGCCGCCCTGTGCGACGTGTTCGTGATGGACGCCTTCGGCACCGCCCACCGCGCCGAGGGTTCGACCCATGGCGTGGCGAAGTTCGCCAAAGTCGCCGCCGCAGGCCCGTTGCTGGCTGCCGAGCTGGACGCACTGGGCAAGGCCCTGGGCTCCCCGGCCCAGCCGATGGCTGCCATTGTTGCCGGCTCCAAGGTCTCCACCAAGCTGGACGTGCTCAACAGCCTGAGCCAGGTCTGCAACCAGTTGATCGTCGGTGGCGGCATCGCCAACACCTTCCTCGCCGCTGCGGGTCACCCGGTCGGCAAATCCCTGTACGAACCGGACCTGCTGGACACCGCCCGGGAAATCGCCGCCAAGGTCAGCGTACCGTTGCCGGTGGACGTGGTCGTGGCCAAGGAATTCGCAGAAAGCGCCACCGCCACCGTCAAGCTGATCGATGACGTCGCCGAGGACGACATGATCCTCGACATCGGCCCGCAAACCGCAGCCAACTTCGCCGAACTGCTGAAATCTTCCAAGACCATCCTGTGGAACGGCCCGGTCGGCGTGTTCGAGTTCGACCAGTTCGGCAACGGCACCAAGGTGCTGGCCCAGGCCATCGCCGACAGCGCTGCGTTCTCCATCGCCGGTGGCGGTGACACCCTGGCGGCCATCGACAAGTATGGCGTGGCCTCGCAGATCTCCTACATTTCTACCGGCGGCGGCGCATTCCTCGAGTTCGTCGAAGGCAAGGTGTTGCCTGCCGTGGAAGTCCTGGAAAGCCGGGCCAAGGCCTGAAGCACCATTGACCAGGCAAAGGAGTGTTCTGATGGTCAAGACGATCCCGTTGCTGTTGGCGGCGACGATGCTGGTGGCCTGCTCAAGCAGCCCGCAGGCTCCGGCCCCGCAACCCGGCACGCCGGCGCCCGAAGACGGCTGTTACCAGGCCGACTGGCAGGCCGAGACCAACCCGGTGCTGAACAAGCGTTCCGGACCGGACGGCCTGGACAAATACGAGACGCAAACCCCGGCCAAGGAACATGGTTGTCCTTGACGGGGCTGACTCTTAACTCATGGCTGGCGGCGTGTGCCGTCCGTCGAGGAACACGGATGAAAGGCTTGATCGCCGTCGTGGCGTTGGCACTGCTGGGCGGTTGTGCGCAGTTGGACTTTTTGCACACGTCCGAACCTGTTGAAGGTTGGACGACCTGGACCTGCGACAGCGAGGCCAAGGTGCTCTGGCGCTACACCGACACCGCCCACAAGGAAGTCGATGTACGCCTGGGCGGCGCCGATAAGGTTTATCGCCTCAAGCTTGAGCCGGGTGCTGAAGGTTCACTGTACAGCGATGACATGCTGGCGTTTCACGTCAAGGGTGAGGAAGGCCTGGTGTATTGGGTCGCCACCAATGACTTGATTGGGCGTGGCTGCAAGGCCGAGTGACAAGATTGATCCACACGGATCCAGAGGCTGGAGCAGAACCCATGTGGGAGCGAGCTTGCTCGCGATAGCGGTGTATCAGGCGACAGTGATGTCGCATGTGCCGCCCTCATCGCGAGCAAGCTCGCTCCCACAGGGATTGCGTCAGTATTTGGGTTTAGCGATACCGAACACGCAGCTCGGGCCGACCCCCGATCCGCAATGACTTGAATAGCCGCCGCCGCTCCGGCAGGCTGGCACGATTAACGACCCTCGACCGGGAGAGAGACACAATGGCACTTATCAGCATGCGTCAGATGCTGGACCACGCAGCCGAGTTCGGCTACGGCGTTCCAGCCTTTAACGTCAACAACCTTGAGCAGATGCGCGCCATCATGGAAGCCGCTGACAAGACTGACTCTCCGGTGATCGTCCAGGCTTCGGCCGGTGCCCGCAAATATGCTGGCGCGCCGTTCCTGCGTCACCTGATCCTGGCTGCGATCGAAGAATTCCCGCACATCCCGGTGTGCATGCATCAGGACCACGGCACCAGCCCGGACGTCTGCCAGCGTTCCATCCAACTGGGCTTCAGCTCGGTGATGATGGACGGTTCCCTTGGCGAAGACGGCAAGACCCCGACCGACTACGAATACAACGTACGCGTCACCCAACAGACCGTGGCCATGGCCCACGCCTGCGGCGTGTCGGTGGAAGGTGAGTTGGGTTGCCTGGGTTCGCTGGAAACCGGCATGGCCGGTGAAGAAGACGGCATCGGCGCCGAAGGCGTGCTGGACCACAGCCAGATGCTGACCGATCCGGAAGAAGCGGCGGACTTCGTCAAGAAGACCCAGGTCGACGCCCTGGCCATCGCCATCGGCACCAGCCACGGCGCCTACAAGTTCACCAAGCCGCCAACCGGCGACGTGCTGGCGATCGACCGCATCAAGGAAATCCACAAGCGCATTCCCAACACTCACTTGGTGATGCACGGTTCTTCCTCGGTTCCACAAGAGTGGCTGGCGATCATCAACCAGTACGGTGGCGACATCAAAGAGACCTACGGCGTGCCGGTTGAAGAAATCGTCGAAGGCATCAAGTACGGCGTGCGCAAGGTCAACATCGATACCGATCTGCGCCTGGCTTCTACTGGTGCGATGCGTCGTTTGATGGCGACCAATCCGAGTGAGTTTGATCCGCGTAAGTTCTTCGGTGCGACCGTGACCGCGATGCGTGATGTGTGTATTGCGCGTTATGAGGCGTTTGGTACTGCGGGTAATGCTTCCAAGATCAAGCCGATCTCGCTGGAGGCTATGTATCAGCGGTATTTGAAAGGTGAGTTGAACGCTAAGGTTAATTGATGTTTTAGCGTTGTTAGAAAGCCCGCAGTGATGCGGGTTTTTTTATGTTTTGGATTTGTGTGTAGATCCGTTTTTTGGGTAACGGCTGCTTAGGGTTCCGCCCTGACGGCGGCTCACTTTTGAAGAGCGCAAAAGTAAGCAAAACGCTTTTGCCCCACCACTCGGTGCCTCGCTAGGGCTCGGCATGCCTGAACGAAGGCATTGCTCCGTGGGCCCGCCGCGAAGGGCCATCCATGGCCCAGCGCGGCTACCTCGGCATCCATGCCGAGGTGCCCACTGCGCAACACCTTCGTTCAGCCATCGTGGTTAACGGGGCGCCCGAGATCAACGTCCACGCCGAGGCGGCCTTATAGCCGACCTGGCTCTTAATGGGGACCGCGTTTCCCCTGTGGGAGCAGGTGTGTGTGGGAGCAAAGCTTGCTCGCGAGGCGGCCTGACAGCCGGCTTGGCTCTTGCGGTCGTACACCTGTCAGATCTGTGGGAGCAAAGCTTGCTCGCGAAGACGGTGGCACATCCAGCGCTGATGCAAGCTGATCGATCGCTATCGCGAGCAAGCTTTGCTCCCACAGGTCCTGCTCAAACAGAGCTGATGGGTGTACGACCGGGAGAGCCAGGTCGGCTACTAGGCCGCCTCGGAAAGGCCGTTGATCTCGGCGCCCCGTTAACCACGCTGGCCGAACGCAGGCATTGTGGAGTGGGCAACCCGGCATGGATGCCGGGTTAGCCGCGCTGGGCCATGGATGGCCCTTCGCGGCGGGCCCACGGAGCA